>DAOLDL010000073.1:0-15135 GCA_035327305.1 Kiritimatiellia bacterium
CTGACCTCAACGGGCTGGGAGACGGCAAGGATGATGCGTATCATCCGTGGGGAGGCGGTAATCTCCGCTGGTGGAACAACAATAAAAAACACGCATGGCCGCTGGATGATCTCAAGTATTTCCATAACAACGGAAAAATCGTGAACTGGAGCGACCAATTTCAGATTCTCAATGGCGCATTTGTCGGAACCGATGACCTGAAAACATCCGACCCGTTTGTACAAAACCACCTGATCGAGGCATTTAAAAATCTGATTGATGCCACGGATTGCGACGGATTCCGCGTGGACGCCATCAAACATGTCGAAAAACCCTTCCTGATGCATTGGGCGGACACCATGCGGAAGCACGCAGGATCCATCGGCAAAAATAACTTCATTCTGTTTGGCGAAAATTTCACCTACGACGATCATTCCGTGGCCGAGCATTGCAAAGATCCCGGTTATGCTTTTAATTCGGCGCTTTATTTTCCAATGCAGTTGACCATCAAGGAAGTATTCGCTTACGAACACGCCACGCGGAAATTGCAGGACCGATTGAATAATCTCCACCTGTACGGTGAAGGCGCCCAGAATCTGGTGACCTTCATGGATAACCACGACGTAGACCGCATCGCTTTGGAAGCAGGAAGCGAGTGGCAGAATAAATTGCGCCCGGCGCTGACGTTTCTTTATACCGGTACGCCCGTTCCCTGTCTGTTTTATGGTACTGAACACGGGTTCAATCAAGGCGGAACCCGCAACCGCGGTCTTGAGGACGGCGATTACCAGCGCGAAGTCATGTTTAATTACGGATACCAACCGGGCAATGCCTGGGGCGACAAATTCCATACCAGCCCGACTTACGATTACATTAAGAAGCTGAACGAACTCCGTCGCGATTATCCCGCGCTGACCCGTGGCAACATGGTTAACCGTTGGCAGGATACCGGAGGTCGTGGACTGTTTGCCTACACCCGCACCCTTGGTGACCAGGAAGCGCTGGTTGTATTCAATACCGACTGGAGCAACAAAACCCTTTCGCCCCAGGTTGGAAAACCGGACGGTACGGTGTTTGTAAACCTGCTTGATCCCACCGAGACAAAAACGGTCAGCGGCGGTCGCCTCAACGACATTACAGTTGGAAGCAAAGGATCAAAAATCTTTTTTGCCGGCACTTCCAAGTCCGATGTGCAAACCGTCTGCACCCGCACCTCGATTACCATCAACTATAAACCAAACAAAGGTCCTCTTGAAAATCCGGTCGGCAATATCATCTTGAGCATTCGTGATGATGCCAATGTGAATGCCAACGACTATGCAATGACACTGGCTGGCGGAACCTATTCCTACACGCACAATCTTTCGAATACCACCAACAGCATCACCTTCTGGTTCCGTGACCAGAGCAATCCTCCGATATACGATAATAACGACAACCAGAACTGGACTGTGGTTACGAAGGATTGCTGGAAAACCGGCATTGACCTCGCCTTTGTTGGCAACATTTCCACATGGCCGCCGGCGGGCGAATTGGATGCCGGCGAAGATTTGTGGATTGATATTCAAACCTGGCCCAAACGCGCGGCGTTTGACGGTATGGTTGTCTTTTCCGCCGATGGAGGCGCCACCTGGTATGCCAGCGATATCCTTCCCAATGGTGAAGTCGGCAACAACGATGCATGGCACGTCAATCTCGGTCCTTTTGCGCGCGGAACGACCATTCGTTTTGCCGTTATGATGGAAGGAGAAAACGGTGAAATCTGGAACAACAATTCAGGCGCGGATTATTTTATAACCGTCAATTCGGATGTTGTACCGGTTGCGTTCGTCGGGAATACCTATCACTGGCCGCACAATGGCGATCTCGACCCGAGCGATGACTTGTGGATCAACGTCGAGTCCGGACCGATCGGAGCCGGTGTAATGGCCGCTGTGATTTTTACCGTGGATGGCGGGGCAAACTGGCAATCGCGCGCATTAAACCAAAACGGCGTTACCGATGTGCACGACATGTGGCATGTCAATCTCGGCAAGTTCCCTGGCAACACCATTATTCAATATGCCGTTATGGTTGCGGATGATGATGCCATTCAGAACTGGGACAACAACAACGGCGCGGATTTCATTGCCAGCGTGAACTCTTCGGGATCCTCAATTCACTGGTATGGAAACGTAAAACATTTCAGCGCGGAACGACCGGAAGTCGGCGTACGGTATATCTCCGGAGCGCCTCAACTTGAAATGCAGTCGCTGAAAAATGGTTCAGGTTACTCCGTTTTCTGGAGCACCAACCTGATGACTTGGAATTACTTGAAGAGTATTCAGGCCGTGTATCCGGGACAGTATGAGAATCTGTCGGAAGACGATGAAATTCGATTCTATCTCATGCGATTGGACAATGGCCTTGCGGACCTTGTTCGCGACGACCAGACCATGGTTGTGACCATTGAGACAACGCCGCCGGGCGGCGCGACGGAAGCCAACATCGTATTCAGCGCCGACGGCGGAAGCAATTGGAGCGCAATGCCGATGGTTTTTACCGGAGAAAAAGACGGCAAGGATATCTGGACTGCCAATCTCGGGGAATTCGCCACCGGCACGCAAATCAAATACGCCATCGAAGTCAAAGACGATACGTCGACATCGCTTTGGGATAACAACGGAACCCAGGATTATTCTGTAGTTGTTGTTCCGTAAGCTCTTGCCACCCGCAGAATGTGACACAGGCATTCCTGCCTGTGTCATTAATCGAGCGGTTTAATCACCCGCTTGCGGTGCGGAGAAGCATGGCGTACCATTGGAACCATGCAATCGCCGCGCCGCTATTTTTCAGCTCATGTAGCCGCACCGGCCGCCTGTGCCGGCGTCTCGATTCTTGTTCGCGGTATCGCATACTTTTTCTACCGGCAATCGCCCCTGCTGAATCCTCCTGAAGGCAGTGTTCACGACCGGTCTATTTACCAGTCGGCTATCGATCTTGTTGCGTCGGGAACTTTCTTTCCGGAAGGTGCGTTTGACTTTCTTCCGCTCTACCCCTGGTTGATGGGAATCTTTTCGATCTTCGCGGGGTCTGGTCCGGCGGCCATTGCAACATTCGGCATCGCGTGTGATGCGGCGACCACGGCATGCATATTTTTACTTGCTCGCCGGTTGGGGGCAAAACCGGTGCTGTGTGGTTTGGCCGCTTTGGCGTATGCGTTTTATCCGCTGGCGGTGGTGTACAGCCTGCTGTCCATGCCGAACACCTTGAATGCACTTTGTGTTACCGGGTTTGCCCTGACAGTACAATATGTGATCGACCGGAATCACCATCATGTCGCCGGCAAACGATCCGCGCACAAAGCCATGTTTGGACTCGGATTTTATGCCGGTGTAACCACGCTTGGTTTTGCCGGTATGCTCATGATGGCTTCGGTCGCCGCATTGATTCTTGCGATCAAGTTGCGGATGTGGTCCGTTGTGCTGGCATTTGCCTTTGGCATGGCGATACCCATCGCTCCGGTGGCCATCCATAATTCCCGCGCCGAAGGACAGGTCGTCTTGCTGACTACGCATGGCGGTTTGAATTTCTACATGGGTAATCATGAACTTGCCACCGGATATCCGTTGCGTATCCGCGATTTTCGCATGTCGGCGAAACACTTGTTGGAAGATGCTCATCGCTATGCCGAAGACCGGTCTGGCCGAACCTTGTCACGGGCGGAAAGCTCCGCCTGGTGGTCCGGCGAAGCGCGACAATTCTGGAGGGAACACCCCCTGTTCGGGATAGTATTGAGCGCCAAAAAGGTTGCCCTTTTCTGGAATCAAATCGACGTGGACGATCTGCGTGTGCTGGAACAGTTAAAAATTACCGAATCGGCGTTCAGAAATTGGATCGGGGTACCGTTTGCGGTGTTTGGTATTCTGGGGCTGACCGGATTGCTGTTGGCGCAAAAGTCCGGAGTTCATAAGATAATGCTATTGGCAGGCATGATCGGATTGGTGATGTTTTTTATCACTGCGCGTTACCGACTTACTTTTGTGCCGTTGATGGCTGTGCTCGGCGCGGTCGGGCTGTCGGATGTTGGCGCCTTGTGGCGGTCGCATCATCGCGTCAAGCTGATCGTGGTAATGCCGATCCTGGTTCTTGTTTTCTTCCCCGTTCCGCTTCGCGATCTTCGTCCGGTGGATCATTACAACGCGGCGATTCAATTGATGGCGACGGGACAAATCGACAAGGCTCTGATCGTTATCACGCGGGGGCTCAAAATCGATCCGGAATTTGCCGACTTGCATTTCGCGCGTGGAAATCTGCTGTTCCGGCGCGAGGACTTCAAGGGCGCCGTGGAAGCTTATGCCCAGGCGTTGCTTCGCAACCCGAACAATCCGACGGCGATATTTAATTTTGCCTTGAGTATGGCCAGAAGCGGCGATATTTGCGGTGCGCGCGATGCGTTGCTGGAGATGCAGGCGCGCCGAATGCCGATCGATGATCGGGCAAGAAGATTGTTGGCGGATTTAAACGCGTCATGCGAAGAGTAAGCCGGCAAGGTCGGTCGTCTACGACGCGAGGTGTTCGAGAAAACCACGCACCAGGCGTCCGCTTACCCACTTACGATACTCCGCGGTCGAGCGAATATCCGTGATGGGTTTTACGGCGTTGGAGGCAATTCTCTCCACGTCGTTCAGTGTGCGGCGGTCGATACTTTTACCAATCACGGCCTGTTCAACGGCGGGCAGGCGAATTGCCGTTGGCGCCACGCTTCCGAGGGCAACGGAAAAGCGAACGATCACGCCATCTCGCACTTCGCCTCGGTAGCTTCCCATGATTTTCGAAATGGCCTGCGCGGCGCGTGGTCCAAGTTTGCGAAAACTTTCTTTTTCCGTCTCCGTTTTTGCCGGAACGAGAAAACGCACAATCAACTCATCCGGCGCAAGGTCGATTTTCCGGTAGCCAAGCATAAATTCCTGCAGGGACAATGTGCGTTCGCCGCGAACGCTCGCCACGACAACCTGGGCGTCGCTGGCCAGCAGGGTGGGGGCAAGGTCGCCGGCTGGGCTGGCATTGGCAATGCTCCCGGCAATGGTTCCCATTGCCTGTATTTGACCGCCGCCGACGGTGGCGGCCGCTTCGGCAAGCGCCGGGATTGCGGTTCTGATAATCTCGGATGCCCGCATCTTCGCATGTGTGACACCGGCGCCAATGACGATGTCTTTCCCGTCGGCGCGAATTTCGTGAAGTTCTTTGAGGTTTTTTACATCAATGGCCCGCTCCGGCGCATTCCGCGCGCCGGATTCCCACTGCACCATGAGGTCGGTTCCGCCGGCGAGAGGGATGCCGCGCGACTTTTCATCGGCCATGAGTTGTAATGCTTCTGAAAGCGTTTCTGGAAACGCCACGTCGATTTTTTCCATGACGGTCACGACGGACCTCCCTCGTTGGCTGGCCAGCGTTCCGCGGCGGCCTGTACCGCCTCAATAATTTTCACATATCCGGTGCAACGGCAAATGTTGCCGGCGTGGGCATCCTTGATGGTTTCTTCATTAATTTCCGGATGTTTCCGCAAGAAGGCGTAAGTGGACACCAACATTCCGGGAATGCAGAAGCCGCATTGCGCCGCACCTTTGTCCAAATAGGATTTCTGGACCAGGCGGCCGCCCTCCGTGCGTTCGAGACCTTCGACGGTCAGGATTTCCGCCCCGTCTTTGACCTGGCCGGCGGCAAGCAGACACGATACGGCGATTTCGCCGTTGATCATGACGGTGCATGCTCCGCATTCGCCTTCGCCGCAACCTTCCTTCGTGCCCTTCAAGTCAAGATTTTCGCGAAGTACGTCCAGAAGCCGACGTGCCGGTGGCGTTTCCACAGAGCGCGACTCGCCATTGATAATCCAGGTTCGTGTTATTTTTTTCATGTGATGAATTAAGCAGTGATCGCCATTTCCCGGCGCGATTCGAGTGCACGAAAGATTTTTTCCGGCGTAATCGGCAGGTCGTTAATACGAACGCCTAAAGCGCCAACAACAGCGTTGGCAATGGCGGGAGCAAGTCCGTCCATCGGCATTTCTCCCACACCTTTAGCGCCCGGGGCGACATGGCCGTAGGGATATTCGATGAAGTGAATATCAAAATCGGGAATATCAAGTGCGGTGGGAACCACATAGGTCTGCATGCGGCTTGCATCGTACAGACCGTCCTTGATGTCCATTTTTTCCATAACGGCATAACCGAGCGCCTGAATCAAACCGCCTTCAACTTGTCCTTTGGCCAGCACCGGGTTGATAAGTCGACCGATGTCAAAGTAGCACGTTACTTTGGTGGTTTTAAGCTCAAGGGTCAGGGCGTCGATTTCGATTTCGGCTACGTTACAGCCCCATGAATAGGATGGGTAGGCGTCGCCCTCGAATGTTTTCTGGTTCCATTTGATTGTGTCGGGCAGTTTGAATTGATTGTATACCCGCAAGTTGCCGTGTTGTTTCAGATATGCGGTGGCAACTTCCTGAAACGAGCGTGATTTGCCGCTGATGGCTCCGGTAAATTGATCTTCATCAAGTTCAACGATTTCGCCGCCGAACAGCGATGACGAGGCAAATTCCTCAAGCGCCTTGCGCATTTTTTCCGCCGCGCCGAAAACCGTTCCGCCTACGACCATGGCGGTTCGAGAGGCCACGGTGGGGCCGCTGTCCGGAACGTATTTGGTGTCCGGAAACGGACAGCGAACCTGGTCGATCTTAATGCGCAAGCCGTCCGCGCAAATTTGCGGCATGATGGTCATCGTGCCCTGGCCCATTTCGGTTGAACTGATCCGGATGTTCACGCCGGCCTTGCCGTTTTCAAAATATTCGAGGTCGAGCGCCGCCTTCGATTTTAAGCGGCTTTCACCATCGCCGGTGAACCCGGATCCGTGCCCAAAAAAGCTCAAGCCGATTCCGTGGTATTTGCCGTCGCGAGGGCGGCCGCGGGTGTTGAGTGCGCGTTTATCAGAGAAGCGACTTTGTTCAAGCGTCTTGATCAAGACGTCCGGCGTGCCCATGGGTTCGGAAATAATCTGTCCAGTCCCGGTGGCATCGCCGAGGTGAAGCGCGTTCTTGAGGCGGAACTCTTCGGGGTCCATGCCGATTGCCGCGGCAACTTCATCCATGTGCGATTCAAGGCCCCAGATGGCTTGCGGTGCGCCGAATCCACGAAAGGCTCCATTTGGAAATGTGTTGGTGCGGAATACTTTTCCGTTCACAAAAACATGCGGACAACGATAACCAAGCGTTGTGTGCAGGATTCCGCGATACAACACCACAGGACTCAAGGTTGTGTAGGCGCCGCCGTCGAGCACGAAATCGACTTCCATCGCGGTGATCGTGCCGTCCTTTTTTACGCCGGTGCGTTGGCGGGTCCATACGGGATGCCGCTTGGTGGTGTACAGAATATCCTGGTGGCGGTCGTAGATGATTTTCACCGGCTTGCGGCACTTCAATGCCAGAAGCGCGCAATAACCGGCGATCAATGTTGGAAATTCCTCCTTACCGCCAAACGCACCGCCCACCGCGGTTTGTTTGACGCGGATTTTTTCCAGCGGAAGATTCAGGGTAACGATTAATTCCGGCGCAATGTAGTAAGGGCACTGAAGACTGCCCTGGATGAAAACGCCTCCGTCATCTTCCGGAATCGCCACCATGCCCTGCGGTTCAATGTACAACTGCTCCTGGTGTCCGGCCCAATATTCTCCGACCACGATTTTGTCAGCGGCGGCGAATCCATCGGAGATGTTGCCTTTGACAATGGTCTGTGCGGCCATCTCATGCAAATCATCCGGGTGGCCGTTGAGATATTTATCGACCACTTCGCGGATGGTTTCAATCGAGGGTAATTTTTCGATTTCCGGTTTGATGTGGGCGGCGGCTTCTCTTGCCAGTTCGCGGGTTGGTGCGGCGACCAATGCGACCGGCTCGCCCCGGTACTGAATGTCATCGAATGCGATAAAGGGCATGTCCTGCCCCATGAGGTCTACAATGTTTTTTCCGGGAATATCTTTTGGGGTGACCACGCAAACGCGGTCAAAATCAAACGACGGATCGAGATGGAGAGCGCGCAATCTCCCGCGCGCCACAGGAGAACGAACCACTTCGCCGTACCAGGCATCCGGTACCGGAACATCATCCGCGTACTGGGCCAGCCCTTTCACTTTTTCTTCCCCGTCCAGCCGTACGATGCCTTGTCCGACATTCCGGTAGGCACTGCGTTCTTTTACCGCCATAAACACCTCACTGGTAATGGAAAACTATAGTCAGGTAATGTGTGGTGGCAAATCTAAACCGACAAAAAGTTGAATTTGAGGAAATACCATCCACTTTTCTAATCATTGGAAGTATGTTTTGAGGTTGATAGAGTATAACGTTTGAAAAGGAATAATTCATGAGCACATACGCTGAAAAGTTAATGAACGACATCAAGTCCGCGATGAAGGCGGGCGAGAAGGAGCGATTGGTCACACTGCGATCCCTGCATGCCCAGATCAAGGATGCCACCGTGAACGCGGGGAAAGATATGACCGATGAAGCGGTCGCGGCGGTCATCGCCCGCCAGTTAAAACAACGGCTGGACGCCGCAACGCAATTCAAGTCCGCCGGACGCGAAGATCTTGCCGCGCGCGAGGAGGCGGAAATGGTCATACTTCGCGAGTATCAACCAGCGCAATTAAGCGAAGCCGAGGTCGAGGCGCTGGTGGTGGAGGCCATTCAAGTGTCCGGTGCGACCACGAAAAAGGAAATGGGCAAAGTAATGGGCGTGCTTATGCCGAAGGTTAAGGGCAAGGCCGATGGGGCAATGGTGAACCGGATCGTTTCCTCGAAGCTGACATGAACGAGTTATTTAATCGCGTGGATCCGGTAATTTCCGGATGGATGAACAGAAACGGGATTCGATTGTTGCGAATTTCCGTCGGCATTGTCTTTGTGTGGTTTGGCGCATTGAAAACCGTGGGTATGAGTCCGGCCCAGGAGCTTGTGGCGCGCACAGTGTATTGGTTGTCGCCGGATATTTTCATTCCGGTGCTTGGTTGGTGGGAAGTATTGATCGGTGTCGGGTTGCTTTACCGTCCGCTGGCTCGCTTTGCCATCGCGTTGCTGTTCCTGCAGATGCCGGGAACGTTTTTGCCGCTGGTTCTTTTGCCCGATATTTGTTTTACCAGCATACCCTTCGGCCTGACCATCGAAGGACAATACATCATCAAAAATCTTGTTCTAATCAGTGCGGCGATCGTGGTGGGCGGAACAGTTCGCGCCGGCGGAGATGACCGTCGACGTTTATAGACGGTTTGGTTTGCAGTCGCGCCGATGCGTGCCGCTCACGGAGCGGCTACTACACCGTGGTTGACGATGTAGTAGCGCCACCGCGTGGCGCACTTTAGTTGCGTCCTTCGTAATCTTAATCCTGATCGTCCGCTTAATCTCTCCGAGAAAGATTAAGAATTGGAGCGGCCACTACACCGTGGTTGCCGATGTAGTAGCGCCAGTGCGTGGCGCACTTTTACTCCGCGGCTTTGATCTGGTCCCACATGCGGCTGTAGAGAGCCAGGGCGTCTCCGACGTCGTCAATAAATTCACTCTTGTTGCGAATTTCCGGATCCATGAAAACCGTCGGGTCCTCCTTGATCTCGTCGCTCAATAAATCATATGCGCCGGTGTTGGGGCAAAGGTAAGCGATGTATTCGATGTTCGCGGCGGCATTTTCCGGGTCGTGCATGAAGTTGATATAGGCGTGGGCCAGTTCAACTTGTTGCGCGGTCGCCGGAATCACGAAGTCATCGGAAAAAATTGAAGTGCCTTCCCGCGGACTGACAAACACGATGTCTTCATTGTCTTCCATCACCTGGGCGATGTCGCCGCTGTAGCCTTGCACAAGCAAAAAGGCGCCGGAGGCCAGGCCGACTTTGTATTGTTCGTTGTCAAACTTTGCGATGTTGCGTTTCCAGCGGATGACGACATCGCGTGCTTCCGCCAATTCCTGTTCGTTGACACTGTTGATGCTGTAGCCAAGGAATTTGAGGGCGGCTCCGATTGTTTCCCGCATGTCATTCAATAAGGTAACACGTCCGCGAAGGTCTTCGCGATCAAACACGGCCCAGCTCGGCTCGACATCATCCACCCGGCTTCCCAGATAAGCAATGCCGGTGTGACCGATCATGTAAGGAACGCTGTGATCCATTTCCTTGTCGATAACGTGGGTGAGATGTTCGGCATCAATGTAGGCAAGGTTCGGAATGAGGCTTTTATCGATCGGCAACAGCATTCCCTGGCGATGCATGGTTTTGATCATGTAACTGCTGGGGATAATCAAGTCGTAGCCCGTCGCACCCGCCTGGAGTTTGGCATACATGGCTTCGTTGGAGTCAAAGGTGTCGATGACCACCCGGCAACCGAATTCCTTTTCGAATTTTTTGACCAGGGCCGGATCCACATAATCAGCCCATGTATAAAGATGGAGTCTTGGTTTACCGGCGCCACAGCCAGCCATAATTCCCGCCAGTCCAAGGGCGATCACGCCCAGCATCAGTTTCTTCATCATGTTCTTTTCTCCCTGGTTAAACGTTGACTGCTCCAAACCGCTATAAATGTTACCACCAAGAGCAAGGTAGACAAAGCATTAATGATCGGCATATTCCGGCTGTGCTTCATCATGCTGTAAATACGGATGGGCAATGTCGTCGATCCGGGTCCGGATACAAAAAACGTGATGACAAAGTCGTCGATGGAAAGCGTGAACGCAAGCAATCCCCCGGCGGCGATGCCCGGCGCCAGCATGGGAAGCAGAACGCGCCATGTCGTATCCCACCAACCGGCGCCGAGATCCTGCGAAGCTTCGATGACGGAGAAATCGAAATCCTGCAATCGCGCCAGCACAACCATGGCAACGTAGCTGATACAGAAGGAAACATGGGCGAGAAAAATAGTGGTCAATCCAAGTTGAAGGCCTGCCGCGACGAAAAACAGCAACAAGCTCATGCCCATAAGAATGTCGGGTACGACCAGCGGTGTATAGATCAGTGTATAATGGATGCGTTGGAGCCTCGTGTTGTATCGGTGCAGGGCAAATGCGGCCAATGTCCCGAGCACCATGGAAACAAGAGTGGACGAAACGGCGATGATCAGCGTGTTGCGGAGCGCGGTCCAGATCGGGCCATCGTTGAACAGTCGAACATACCAGTCGAGGGTGAACCCTTCCCATTGTCCGCCAAAACGTGCGGCATTAAATGAGTTCAGGACCAGCAGGAGAATCGGTATGTAAAAAAACAGGAGTACCAGCACGGTGGTAAACATGGGAAGATGACTTCGTTTCACGTCTTTTTCTCCCCGCCCGGCGAAGGTTGTTTACGGCCCTGTAACATCAACACCACCACCATTGGCCCAAGCACGGCAAGTGTCAGAAGAGCGGAAAGCCCGCTGGCATGCGGCCAGTTGCGATCGGAAAATGTGCGCTGGGCAATTTTGTTTCCGATCATCTCGCCCGACGGTCCGCCCATGATGTCGGGAATGACGTAGGAGCCGAGTGCGGGAATAAACACCACCAGAAACGCGGTAAGTAAACCGCGGCTGATGCCGGGAATGAAGACATTCCAGAATGCGCGCAAGGCGCCGGCGCCAAGGTCTCGCGCCGCTTCCATCAGGCGGAAATCAAATTTCTCCGCCGCGGCATAAACCGGAAGAATGGCAAACGGAAGGTGGGTGTAAATCAACACCAGCAGGACGGCGTATTCGTTGTAGAGTAATTGCGCGTCGGGAGAGGCGAGACCAAGAAAGACCAGTCCCTGCTTCAACCATCCTTCCGGGTGAAGCAATTCCCGCCAGGCAAAAACCCGAACGAGGAAATTAGTCCAGAACGGCACGACCACCAGAAGTAACAACGTTTGCCTCCAGGAATCGCGCACCCGCGCCATGAAGTAACCGCAGGGTACGGCGAAAGCCAGGCAGATAAACGTTGTGGCTACGCTTAACCGCAATGTCCGCCATACGATCACCGGATAGTTTGGATTTGCCAGACTCCGCCAGGTATCCAGGGTCCACCCGCCGCCGATGCCGCCATCGATGTTGGTCGGACGAAAGGCGATGGCGAAAATCGTGATCGTCGGTAGCACGAAGAATATAATAAGCCACACAAAGGATGGCGTTGTGACCAGCCATTCGGTTAACGACTTGCGTTTTGCGGCGAGGTGATTCATGTCACGAAACGGTAGTGGCCGGCGCATCAGGCAGGGTCATTAATTGTTCGTCGGACTCGCTGTATTGTTCCAGCATGAATCCGTCATCGGCATGCCACCAGACAAAGACGTGGTCCTTCCATTTTATCGGCCGTTCATCGAGAAGAAAGCGCCCGTGTTGCTGGTTGATGGAAATCCGGTAGTCGCCGGTGCGCACCCAATAGCGGGTGTGCGATCCGAGGTAAACAATGTCCTCGACCACACCGGAAAGAACATTGTGTTTTGGTTGTGCTTCGGGTTGATCGCGGGAAATGCGGAACTTTTCCGGTCGGATGCTCAAGTGAATCGGCGCATTGAGCTGGATGTTTTTGTCGTTGAAGCAAATCACGTCGCCAAGTCCGTCGACCCTTGTGCGGTTGTAGTCGTCGTCGATCGCTTCCGCGACCGTGCCTTCGAAGAAGTTGGTGTCGCCGATGAAGGCGGCGACAAAGCTGGATCGCGGCGCCTCGTAAATTTCGCCGGGTTTGCCGATTTGCTCGATTCGTCCTTTGTTCATGACGGCGATCCGATCGCTCAAGCTCATGGCTTCACCCTGGTCGTGGGTGACATAAATGAAGGTGATGCCGACTTCATCGTGAATATTATCCAGTTCGATCAGCATGCGCTGGCGAAGTTTCAAGTCGAGCGCGGCGAGCGGTTCGTCCAGCAAGAGCACCTGGGGCTTGTTAATCAGGGCGCGTGCGATGGCCACGCGCTGTTTTTGTCCGCCGCTGATCTGATCGGGTTTTTTGTAGGCGTGATCTTCCATTTGGATCAGCGACAGCATTTTTTCCACTTCCGACTTTATCTCGCGGGAAGAACGGCGGGCAATTTTGAGTCCGTAGGCAATGTTGTCCCAAAGCGTCATGTGGGGAAACAACGCGTAACTTTGGAAAATCGTGTTGACCTTGCGCTCGTTGGGGGGAAGGCGGGTGATGTCGTCGCCATTAAGTATCAGTTGCCCGACCTCCGGCTGTTCAAAGCCGGCGATCATGCGCAGGAGCGTGGTTTTACCGCACCCGCTGGGGCCGAGAAGCGAGAAAAACTCACCGCGTTTAATGGAAAGCGACACATTGTCCACCGCAGTGAACGAACCGAATCGCTTGGTTACATCAACAATTTCGATGCTGTTTTCACCGGACATTTATACGGTCTCCATGTTGCTTGAGAAAATGTGGTTTTTGGCGGGAAAAATCAACCATGGATGACGGTTATAATGAATGAATATAAGCGACACGTCGTGGTGCGGCATGTGATTCAAATGTCTGGATGGAAGAGTCGCCGTTGCGTATGATCTGTTTAATCGATTACATGAACACATCAGGGATCATTGCATTTATAGCGATCATGGCGGCTCTTGCCGCCATGCCGAGCGCCAGCGTTGCGCTTGTCGTGACCAGATCAGCCGTTTTGGGGTTTAGAAACGGGTTGGCGGTTGCGGTGGGAATCGTTTTGGCGGATCTGCTTTTTGCGACACTGGCGGTGGCGGGGATGACGGCTGTTGCTCATTCGGCGGGGGCGGTGTTCTCTGTTTTAAGATATGTGGCCGGCGTCTACATCATCTACATGGGGATTTCCATGATGCGGTCGAAAAGCACGGGGGTGACCCAAACGAATGATGTTCGCCGCTCAACCCTGTTTGCAAGCCTGGCGTCAGGGTTTCTGCTTACGCTTGGCGATATCAAAGCCATATTGTTTTATGCGAGCTTGTTCCCGACCTTGTTTGATCTTCGCCTGTTCTCCCGATCTGATTACATCCTGGTGGTGATGATAACCGTGTTAACGGTGGGGGGGGTAAAGGCGGTGTACGCAGGATTGGCGCGAAGCCTTGTGTTAAGCATGTCGGGCAACAGACTTGCCAGACACGCGAAAACAATTGCCGGAGGTCTTTTGACCGGAGCAGGGATCGTTGTTCTTGCGAAATCGTAAGTCAATAAACGCGTGATGTCTTGTGGGATGCCGATTGTTTTCCGGGAACAACCGCCCATCGATCATCATTCCTGCTTTCTGCGGGCATAGATGCGCCGCAGGTGACGGCGCGATTTGGCGGCATCAAATTGCGTTCGCCCATGCGCGATGCGGTGATTGTCCATGATGACAAGATCGCCTCGCTTCAAGGCGATCTTTTGGGTCAACTGATTTAACCTCCGGGAGAACTCCATTACGACATCGCCGGCATCATCAGGTATGATCATGCCATCGAGCCTGAATCTCCACATGGACGCGCCGGGGTCGTGTATCGGCAGGCTGTTGCTTTCGCCCAGCGGACAACCGGGCGGATAGGCGAAGCGGAAAATGGGTTGGCTCAAGATGGATCGCTCCGTTTCCGGCATCTGCAAAAATGCCGCGCGGCAATCGGAAAACAACGTGATACCTCCGCCGCTTTCGTCGGGATAAACACAGTGCGTCAAAAGAAATTTGGGTGGATGGTCGACGTAACTCATGTCGGTGTGCAAAGAAAACGCATCGGCGGTAAAGTAGGCGGGGCGGGCGCTTTTAACCGCCTTCATGGGATCGTAACGCAGGTGCATCACTTTGGGGCCGGAAAGCTCTTCGTCGATCCCGATGTCGGTGCTACCCAGCCAATCGGCCACAGCGAGCGCGAGTTGGTCGTCGTCGGGATCGACATCATCGAACAACACGATGCCGCGTTCTGCCAATTCGTGTAGCACGCGATCGCGCAAGGGATCGTCCGCCATGCGTTTATTGCGGCAGGTTGTAGGAGTCAGTTGAAAAGTAGCTATTGATGTCATGCTTAAAGTAAACAAGGACTCTTGTATCGCGCAGGCGGTATGCTCCAAAACAGAGTGATTTATGATGTTATGGTGGAACTTGTTTAAACCCTAAAACCGAAGTTGCTGGCGGCGCCGAGGCGCAGTCATTTCGGCTGGAAGGCGTTGCGAAATGCTCGACATAACGCGAGGTTGTTATGCCTCCGCTTTCGCA
>DAOLDL010000074.1:0-15056 GCA_035327305.1 Kiritimatiellia bacterium
AACATTCGGATCATTCGCTGTCCAGGCACTTTCTGATTGTGTGGAGAAGCTGTTCCGCCGTGCATGGTTTCTGGATGAAGTTCTCGCCATTGCGAAGCTCCAATTCGCGCCCGGCTATTTCACTGCTGTAACCGGTTGTGAATATGACTTTGAGTTTCGGGTTTTCAGCTTGAAGCTGGCGTGCCAGTTGATGCCCGCTTACGCCGGATGGCATGACCAGATCGGTCAACAACAGGGAGACTTGGTCGCGATACTGCGGCCATATCATCAGGGCATCCGCACCGCTGGCTGCCTCAATGATCGAATACCCGTTGCGCTCCAGGGTAATCCGCGTGAGGTGTCGGACGGATTCGTCATCTTCCACAAGAAGCACGGTTTCACTTCCTGACGGGAGGCTGACCGGCGCTTTAACCGACTGATCGTCCGCCGGCAACGCGGCCGCTTCCGGAAGGTATATCTGGAACCTCGTCCCTTGATTCGCCCGGCTTTCGACGTTGATCCACCCTTGATGTTGCTTGACTATGCCGAACACGGTGGCAAGCCCCAGGCCCGTACCTTTACCCGGCTCCTTGGTGGTGAAAAACGGTTCGAAAATGTGAGGTAAAACATCCGGGTCTATTCCGGCGCCGCTGTCGCTTACCATAAGGCAGACAAATGCGCCGGGCGTCGCTTCCGGGTTTTGCGTTTCGGCGGCGTTGCATTTACGTGTTTCGATCAACAAGCGGCCACCATGAGGCATGGCATCTCGCGCATTTATGGCGAGGTTCATCAGCACCTGCTCCATCATGCCGGCATCGGCCCGAACCATCAAAGGCGCAGAGTTCAGGTGAAGTTGAAGATGCACATCTTCGCCAATCATTCGTTGCAACATCTTCGCCATCCCGGTGACCACTTCATTGATATCAAGATTCCGCTTCTGCATGACCTGCCGACGGCTGAACAACAGCAACTGCCGGGTCAGGTTGGCGGCGCGCTCGGCCGCCTCCCGGATATGATTCAAACCATCCCGGACTTCATCATCTATGTTTTCGCTGAAACCAAGCAATTCAACCTGCATGATGACAGTGGATAGAATATTGTTAAAATCGTGCGCGACACCACCGGCAAGCTGGCCGACCGCTTCCATCTTCTGGGCCTGCCGTAGTTGTTCGGCAAGTTGACGGCTGTGGGTAATGTCTGTGTTTACGGCGAAAATTGATTTCGGGTTGCCCTGCTCATCGCGCAGGAGCGTCCACCGGCCTTCAATGACAATCCGCCGTCCGTCCCTGGAGTATTGTTCAATATCCCCGGTCCATTCGCCATCCCGTAATGTGGATTCCGTGGCGGCCAGAAAATGCGATGGGTCGCGGTACAACAAATCCTGCACGGATTTGCCGACAGCTTCCGTCGCGGTCCAGCCGTAAAGACGTTCGGCGCTTTTGTTCCAATAGGTTATGCGATGATCGAGATCACGAACAAGGATGGCATCTTGCGCTTTGTCCAAAAGGGCCGCTTGCTCCCGGAGTTTGATCTCGGTCAACCGGCGCTCGGTCAGATCCGTCATGCCGCCGATCATGCGTACGGGATTTCCTGCGGCATCGCGGATTACATAACCCCGGTCAAGCACATAGGCATAGCCTCCGTCCTTGCGTCGAAAGCGATATTCATCGGACCAGCTCGCCGACCCTGACTCGATCGCCTGCTGAATTCCATGAAGGACCGAATCCTTGTCATCGGGGTGGATGAAGATGTACCAGGAATCTATTTTGCGCTCTACTTCATCGCGATTGTGTCCGAACAAGGTTTCAAATCCCTCGTTCCACCAGAGATCATTGGTTGTCATGTCCCAATCCCAAATGGCATCGTTGGTGGCCTTGCTTAGCAGTCGGAAGCGGGCCTCGCTTTCTCGCAATCGAAGGTCGGCGGTTTTTTGTTCCGTTACATCGCGCATGGTGCCCACAATTCGTTCCAGTTCGCCCCGTTCGCCGAAAACAGGCACGGCATGTTCAAGCACCCATCGCACCGTGCCGTCGGGTTGAATCACGCGAAAATCGACGTGGGTTTCCTGTCCTTCAAGTTGACGTTTGAATGCCGCTTCGGCTTCCGCGCGATCCTCTTCGTGCACGGCTTCCAGATAACCAAGGGGATTGGCAAACAATTCTTCAAGGGGGCGCCCCAAAATGGTTTCGGCGGCGGGACTGGCATAAAGGAGGCGCAGTTTTTTCGGGTCGAAATTGTAAAAGACCTCGCCCATGTTATCCGCCATTTCGCGAAAGCGTTCTTCGCTGGCGGAAAGAGCCTGCCTTGCCAGCTTCCGTTCGGTTGTGTCGCGGAAGCTGACCACGGCGCCGGTCACATTTCCGTTTTCGTCCCGCACCGGCGCGCACGTATACTCAACCGGGACGGGAGTGCCGTCCTTTCGGAAGAAAACCTCATTTTCAACATCCCGCACCTTGCCGTCGCGCAACGTCCGGTAAATGGGACATTCATCGACCGGATATTCGCTTCCGTCGGACCGGTGATGATGTATCAGGCTGTGGGAATGTTTGCCGATGATTTCATCTTCGCGCCATCCCAGAATGATTTCTCCGGCGGGATTTTCGAAAGTAATGTTACCCTCGACATCAAGGCCGTGTATGCCTTCGCCGACGGAATGAAGAATTTGTTTCAACTGTCGCTGGGAATTGAGCATCGCTGTGGTGACGTTTTGCCGTTCAATTTCCGCCGCGGCGCGGGCGGCGAAGATGCGAAGAGCCGACAGCATGAACGTGGACCTCCACATGGGTTCGGAAGAAAACACCGAGACGAGACCTATCACCTCACTGCGGGAGTTGAGCATGGGAGTCCCCGCGTAGGACTCCAGACCAAACTCGACCAGCATGTGATCATCAGGAAATAACTGTTGAACGCCGCTTTCAACAATCTGGTCTTCACCCCGGATCAAGCGTTCGCACGGCGTCCCCTTTACGTTGTAACAAACATTTGTCACGGTTTCGCCCCGGAGGATAAATGTTTGCGTATATACTTCGCCGGCTTTTTTGGGGTTCAATATTCCGATGACGCCTCCTGTGGCGGATAATGTTTCCACCATCAGGCGCGTCAACTCCAACAGGAACGACTCGCCGATGGGGATCGATACGGACCTGGCAACACGCAGTACGATATCGTGCGCATAGCGTCGCTCCAGATGAGATCGAAGCATTTCCGAAAGTGATTCAAGCAGTAGACGCTCCTCCTTCATGAACGGGCCTTCGTCTTCCGGGGGCCTGTCTTCGAGATAAACGACCTCCACTTCCCCGCGCGTGCCGTTGCCGGTGGTGAACGCCGTCAACAGGCGGCAGGGTTGTGGTTGATAATTGGCCGTAGTCGAAACTTCCCGACCAAACGACACACGCACTGCGGTGATCTCCGGAAACTGCATCGCCTCCGGCAAGAGCGTCACAATACGGTCAAGAATTTCCCGGACGGAAAGCGAATCGTTGTGCAGGAGGCGAGCCGCATGATGGAGGGTTCGCAACTCCTTAATGCGTTCACCGAGATCGTGCACCAACTCCTGTCGCTCCCGCTCCGCATGACGGCGCCGGGCAATATCTTCCTCGAGAGCGCGATTTGTCTCCTCAAGCTGGAACATTTTCTCTTCCAGCTTCCGGATAAGCGCCTGACTGTAAACTTTGAGTATTTCTGTTTCATTTTCCACGGGTTCGGCGGGCCTTTCCTGATGCAACCCGCCCACCGAGGAAAGGACCTGCTCAATACGTTTGATGAAGATATCCGGATCTTCCGGTTTGATGATAAAAGCGTCGGCGCCCATTTTCAGCGCCAATTGTTCATCCTGCTCCTTTGTATACGTGGCGGTATACACCACGAAAGGGATTTGCTTAAGGCGCGGGTCGGCCTTCCAGTTACGGAGGAGAGTGTAACCGTCCATGACCGGCATCAGCAGATCTGAAATGATGATATCGGGCGGAGAAAGTCGCGCTTTATCCAAAGCCTCCACACCGTGATGAGCCAGCACGGTACGCCAATTGTTTCCTTGGAGCAGAACTTCCAGGTAACAGCGATTGTCTTCACGGTCATCCACTATAAGGGCGCACTTCATCAAACCTCCTCCGTCCTTGATTATGTCTGGAACTCGATATTAAACCAGCTTTTTTGAGTTTTCAGTCGTCCGCAAATAACGTTCCGGCAATCGAAAAGACAACATGCAAATCAAAGCGCTGATATGACCGGAAAAGTTTACAGCTTACCTTCCTGGACAAGCTTCATGATTTCCGATGGCGGACGTTTTTGCAGTAGCAGGTCGCGCATGATGCGCATGTAAGGATCAATGTGAGTGAAGAACTTCTTGTAACCCGCGCACAGGTAGTTCAAACCGGGGTCACCTGTTGGCGTATGAAGAAATCGATGTTTGGGACATTCGCCATTACAGGCGAAACGCACCGGGCATTCGAGACAATACCTGGGCAACCGGTCGTATTTATCGGAACCAAAGCGACTTTGTTCCGGCGAGTTGACCATATCTCCCAGCGATTGAATGTTTATATTGCCCAGTTTGAATTTTGGATACACATAATGATCGCAGGAATACAAATCGCCATTGTGTTCCAAAGCCACGGCGCCTCCGCACTTCTCGGAAAATATACACAGCTCCGACCCCATGCCCATCCAGTTGCCCAGAGCCACGTCGAACATTTGCACAAAAACCTTTCCGACATCCTGTTTAACCCACTCATCAAAGACACCGATAAGGAAATCGCCGTATGTCACGGGGCTGACGCTCCACGATGTTACAGGAAGTCGCCCGGATTCGTGGTCGATATCCGGCGGAGTGGCCAGCTGAAGCCCCAAACCTTTGGCCGTGGCATCGGGTTTACGTTCCACCAACGGAATAAACTGTAGAAATGAGGAGCCGATTTCCTTGAGGAATCGGTACACTTTTCGCGGGTGTTCGGAATTTTTTCGATGAACCACGGTCAGCGTGTTGAATTCGACCTTATGTGCTTTTAGAACTTCCAGGCCGCGCATCACACGGTCGAACGTGGGCCGCTGTCGTTTATCCACCCGATAGGCATCATGCAGGTCGGCCGGGCCATCAATACTTATCCCGACCAGAAATTTGTTTTCGGCGAGAAAACCGCCCCATTCATCATCCAACATTGTGCCATTGGTCTGGAGGGAATTCGTAATGACGCGCGCGCCGCCGAATTTCTTTTGCAGTTCGACGACATTGCGAAAGAAGTCCACGCCGAGAAGCGTTGGCTCCCCTCCTTGCCAGGCGAATTGAACCGACGAAGTATTTTGTGATTCGATGTACCCGCGGATATATTTTTCCAAAACATCATCCGACATGCGGAAGTTTTCGGAATTGCCGAAGAGCTTTTCCTTCTCGAGATAAAAACAGTATGTGCAATCCAGATTGCAGATGGGGCCGACAGGTTTGACCATGACATGGAATGACTTTTTCCATGCAGGAACACCCGACCCCGATTGTGTGGATTTATTCACATGCGCATTCTAGCCGAACGCCGTCAGCATTTCCCTTAAATTATTCTAATATTATTCTTGTCATTATTAAACGCCAAGGCAACATGTAATCCATGAAAGAACCGGGCTCACCACAATTCGGTATTCCACCCAATTCAATCCATTCCATAACCGCCAAAATGCATCGGCGTGATTTTATCAAGTTTATGGGCGGTGCCGGAGCGCTGGCCGCGGCTCACGGAGTCGTAAACATTTGGCCGGGGCAGGCTTTTGCCGACGAGATCGAGCAACGCCGGAACGTCATCATCTTTACCACGGATCAACAGCAGGAATTGCGCTGGTTTCCGCCGGGATGGGAGGCCGCGAACCTTCCCGGCCTGACGCGATTACGCAACAAAGGTGTTTCATTTACCCGGGCTTATACCAACGTGGCGATGTGCACCCCGGCGCGCACCACGCTATTCACCGGTCTATACCCCGCCCAACACCTGAACGTTGATACTCTTTCCGAAGGCATGACACAATCGGAGCAGGAACATCAACTTGACCCGTCGCTTCCAAACATCGGCACCGTTCTTCAGGCGGCCGGATACGATGTGGTGTGGAAAGGCAAATGGCATTTGAGCAAGGGCATAGATCATCCGGACGGTACGCATACCGATGATGACATCAGCCGTTATGGCATGGCCGATTGGAATTCTCCGGACGCCGGCGGCGATGCCAAATTGAAAAATTACGGCGGCGGCACCACCAACCATGATGGCCGTTTTTTTGACGGCACAACCTGGCAGGATCCGGTTGGTGACCCATCCGATCCCAACTATATTTTCACCCAGGCAGACGGTCCGGTAAACGCAGAATTTGAGGCGGAAAGCGTCATGGCGTTTCTGCGCTGGAAAATCAACAATCCCGGCGGCAATCCATTCTGCCTGATTATCTGCTTGATCAATCCTCACGATGTTCTGGGGTGCCCCGGCGTTTCAGTCGAAAACGGCGGCAACGGAACTTATATCGAAGGTGGGTATTGTGCTCGCGAGGACAATTCGTCTCCCTGGTCCGAACAAACTGGACCGCTGACTATTGAGGTTCCTCCAACCCGTAATGAAAACCTCTTGTTGAATCAAAAGCCAAACTGTCAATTCGGAATGCTGGCCGCATCCGCCGTCGGTTTGGGTCCCGTCCCAACGGACAACATCAAACTGCAGTACCTCAACTTCTATGCCAATTTAATGAAATTGAACGACAAACATCTGGTAAAAATGCTGGATTTGCTTGATGGAGTTGACGAAACCGTGGATGCCTCGGCGGCCCAGGCATTGCGGGATAACTCATGGATCATTTTCCTTTCAGACCACGGCGACATGGCCATGGCGCATGGCGGGTTACGTCAAAAATCCTTCGTTTGTTACGAGGAGATGACCAACATTCCATTGGTGTGGACAAATCCGGTGGATTTTCCCTCCGGAGTTGAATGTCACGAGCTGGTGTCCCATGTCGACTTTCTACCAACTCTTTGCGCCATACTGGGCATTGACACCACCCCCTACGACTTCAGGGGTGTGGATTACAGCTCGCTCATTGAAGATCACACCGCGCCCGCAGTGCAATCCTCCATCCTGTTCACGTTTGATGATATATGGAGCGGACAGGAGGCCAGTGGTTCGCCGAACGGTATCGTCGCCGCTCCCAACCGCATTCGCGCACTGATTGAAAAAGATTACAAATATGCGCTCTACTTTGACGGGACCGGCGTGGAAGACCCGCAGGATGAATTCTATGACCTGCGCCATGAGGCGGACGGCGGAACAGACACGGATGTGGAACACAGTTTTGGCTCCACCGGCAAGGCGGTTGAGTACATCAACTACTCCAAATGGGCCGAAGACCAACGTATCATCAAGAAGGCAACCACCGACCTCGAAAACAAACGCGATCAGATGGAGGCGGATTTGGCCGCGGCCATCGCATCAAAATTGACACCGCTTGAATCCGGAACAGCGGAAGAGCCGGAAAATTTCAAACTCGCCGCGTTTAAATGGGTTGATGAAAATGAAGAGGAACAGCAATCCGTGCAGGTCACCTGGATGTCCCGATGTACCACGCAATATCAGTTACAACGGTCCGAGGACATGATCAACTGGGTCAATGTCGGCGATCCTGTCGCGGGAAACAATGGTCCGATGTGGTTAAATCAGCAGGTTCACGACAAATCGTCCTACCGATTGGTGTGGTCTCCCCACGAGGACCCCCTCGTCCCCAACCCGTAATGAGTAAAACACGCATGCTTCATGGTGAAGCGCGCGGGATTTTCAAACCATTGCCGGCGATTTCGCCGGGGAGTTTCTTTTAACGGGTTCAGCCGCGTCCGGTTGTGCCGACGGCTTCCTCATCTTCTTCATCGGCGTCAAGGATGTCTTCATTCTTCAGGAGGAAGGGAGAAATAAAGGCGTAGTACAATCCGAGAATACACAAGATGTACGCGGCGGCAACCGCCAGTTCAACTTGCAGGAACAACATGATGACCAGGATGGCCCCGGCAATAAAGACGATGGGCTTTTTTACCGGTTTGCCATAACGTACGCGGGAAACCTGCAGGAAAACCATCGCCAGGGAAATTCCCCAGATGATCAGCGCGGGCAAACCGGAGGTCAGGGTCAGGGAGTCGAAATAGCCGCTCCCGGAATGGCTTAACAACACGATCATGGCGACCCAGCCCGCGTTAACGGTAATCGGCAACCCCATGTAGCCGTGCTGACCGCGAAAGGGATCAATGATTCGAAAGCGGGAGAGTCGTATGGCGCCGGAAAAAAGCGTGAGCGCGACCAGCGCCATGGCCCAGACGCCGGCATCGGGAACCAGCATAAAATACAGGATCATAGCCGGGGCAACGCCATATCCCGTCATGTCAACGAAGGTGTCGAGTTCGGCCCCAAGTTTGGAGGTGCCGCGTAAAAGCCGGGCCAATATGCCATCCAAGCCATCCAGAATAAGCACAAGCATGATCAATTGGGCGGCAAGATAAAACTGCCCTTTCGCGGCGGCCACCAAGCAGTAAAACGAAGCCAGCAAGGCGGCCAGCGTTATAAGATTCGGAACGATTTTTCGCCAGGTCACGTTATTTGCCTTTCGCTATGCGGGCGATAACGGTAATTCCCGCAAATACACGATCTCCCGCCTTCACTTCCGGTTTAACATCCTCCGCCGGGAGATAAATGTCCAGTCTTGAGCCGAATTTCATGATCCCCAAACGGTCCCCTGCGGCAACCGCCTGATCCATATGAAGCCAATAGCGGACCCGGCGAACCAGCGGACCCACGATTTGACGAACCATACACGGTATATGTTCACCATGAATGATAATCGTGCTGTGCTCGTTCACTTCGGATGATTTGGGGTTGCGGGTTAAAATATGTTTTCCCGGAGTGTAATCCAACCCCACGACTTTGCCCGGTATTGGGACACGGTTGACGTGAACGTCCCATGGAGTCAGATAGGTGCTGATGCGAATTGTATCGCGCTTCAGGTATTTTGCTTCGGAAATCCGCTCTACGGAACGAACCCAGCCGTCCGCACCGGATAAAATGGCCAAGGGATCATTGGGCGGGGTGCGTTCGGGATCGCGGAAAAAATACACCATGAACACCGTGAGCAAAATGCCGGCAAGCACGAGCAAAACGCCGGCAAAAAGGAATCCTCGATTCAGGCTGAATACACCCAAACCGGCAATTGCCACGCCTACTGCTATATGAGACCAACCACCTCTAGCTATTTTCACACGATTCCTTCCTCAATTAATCAAACGTTCAATGATACGGGTTGCGGCATCGTTTGCCAATATCATTGCGGAAACTATTTACAACTCATTGTCTTCATTGAGGTTGCGCTCGAGCATCTTCACCGCGCCAACCAGTTGATGTGAATCGCCCAGCAACAGGACCTGATCTCCGACCATCAACTCGGTATCCGGCCCGGGATTGATGATGGATTTTCCATTCCGTTCAATGGCGACAATGCTCGCCCCGGTTACTGATCGAAGTTGCAGTTCACGAATCAATTGCCCATCGTGAACACCTTTGCTGATGGTAACTTTCTGCAAGTGCGCGTTGCTGATATGGGTAGTAGTGACCACGCGGTCCGCCGAGGGATCGGGAAGCGGCTCGTTGAAGGTGGCGATGAGGGCAAACTTGCCCTCCGAATACCAGCGATTGAATTCACGGCCGTACCGGAAAATCAGCACCGCAATAATCAAAAGGAGTACGATCAGGCTTTGCCAGGGCGGCAGTAATGCCGCGCTTACAATCAGCGTCAGTATCGCCATGATAATCACTTGAACACCGAGAATAACGCCATTTAACGCCGCACGGAAAACCCGTTGCGATCGCCGTTCGCTGGCGCCACTGGTCATCAATTCTGACAACATCATCGCCATGGCCTGCATTTTACGAAAAGTGGCGATGTACAGGGGAAGCAACAACACGGCGATTCCCAACCAAACGAGGCTATGCGATCCCCCCCAAACCTCCGGCACAAATGCCAGCAAGTGCGGAAACGTCCGGTTTACATAACCGGCCGTGATAAAACCACCGGAGATCAAAACGAGATTTAATGCTATCTGGATAGCCAAACTCCAAACATGGCGCATGGCGGATTTTTTCGGTTTATGCCCCCCAAGTTCAGCCATTTTTCTCCGGTAAAACGTCAACTGGGTTACCAAAGGCGTAGGCAACATGCGACCCACCCAGACCGCGAGACGATCCGCATTGTCAACGAGATATGGCCGGATCAGGGCATTTAATGACGCCACGGTTACTATAAGCGGATACATGAAATCGCTTACCAGATTGAGGGTGACTCCCAGGGTTGCGAGAATGAAGGCAAACTCCCCTAGTTGCGCCATGTTTGTGCCAACCTTCATTGAGGTTCTGGCATTGACCCCGGTCATGAACGCGCCGAAAGCGCATGACGTGATTTTAAAAATAAAGTACCCGCCTGTTATGGCCAGGGCCGGCAAGATGCTTCCCGCCAGATGGTCGGGATTGATTTGCATTCCAATGGCCACGAAAAATACCGCGCAAAACATATCGCGCAGGGGAATTGTCAGATGGATGACTTTACCCACCTGCCGCGATTCGGCCACAATGGCGCCGATAAGAAACGCACCTAGCGCGGCACTGAACTGTAGCTTAACCGCGAAGAGCGACAATCCGAAACACAAACCCAGCGAAACAATCAGCAAGGTTTCATCGGTCGTGTAACGCGCTATGTATTTCATCAGTCGCGGCACCACCAGAAGCCCGACCACCACCGCGCCCACAAGAAAAATCGTCAAACCCGTCAGCATCAGAATCAAGTTCAGGGTCGGAATACTTCCAGTCAGGGCAAAACCCGGCAAGGCCACCATCAGCATAATCACAAAGATGTCATCGAATAAACTTACGCCGGCAATCAGCTCGGCATGCCTTGTTTTCATTTCGTCGCGGTCCCGCAGGCTTTTTACGACGATCATGGTGGAGGTCAGCGACAACATGATGCCGAGAAACAGGCAATCGGATTTACTCCACCCGAATGCCGCCCCCATGAGATACCCGGCAAAGATCATGACCATGATTTCAAACCCGGCGATAACCAACGCCGACAACCCCATCGCCTTTAATTTTCTGAAACTGAACTCCAGCCCCAGAGAGAACATCAGAAAAACGACGCCGAGATCCGCCATTGTTTGAATGGTGATTGTGTCACGGATGAAGGAAAATGGTGGCGTGTGCGGGCCGATTATAAAACCCGCCAGCAAATAACCCAGAACAACCGGTTGTTTCAGACGATGAAACAAGAGGGTTACCGCTCCCGCGGTGATCATTACCACGGCCAAATCCTGTAAAAATGAGTTGCCTTGCATATCAAACCTTCGCCGACGTAAGCTACTTCAATTTAAACAAGCAATCCATAAAAAATAGATACATACACTTTTCGCGATCTCCACATTTGCTATTTACCGTATCCCTGATCCCGATTAACGTTTCCCATCAGGAGCTACATGAATTATGGCGAAACGCAACACGACAGCCTCGGAAACAGCCGAAAGCATGGCCCGCCGACAGCGGGAAATTTCCGTCTCGGAGTTTTTTCTCAAGAACCGGCACCTGCTTGGTTTCGACAGCCCCCGGCGCGCCTTGATGACCGCGGTCAAGGAAGCCGTGGATAATTCCATGGATGCCTGCGAGGAGGCGGGCATTCTCCCGGAAATCAGCGTCGACCTCGAACAGACCGGCGACAACCGTTTTCGCGTAACCATCACCGACAACGGCCCGGGAATCGTCAAAAACCAGATACCTAAAATATTCGCCAAACTTCTTTATGGATCAAAATTTCATCGCCTTCGCATGTCGCGCGGCCAGCAGGGGATCGGCATCAGCGCGGCCGGTATGTACGGTCAACTTACCACGGGAAGCGCCACGGTCATTCGATCCAAAACAAAAAACAACCCCACCGCCCATCAAATCACCGTGCAAATCGATACCCGCCAGAACAAGCCGGCGATTTTGAGCGATGTCACGATCGATTGGCTTCCCGCGTTTCCCGTTGTAATGGAGGATGGGTCCTCCGGCGATCCGTTGACGTACAAGCACGGCACCTCCGTTTCGATTGAAATGGAAGCCGCGTATGTCCGGGGCAAACTCTCGGTGGATGAATTCCTGAAACAATGTGCGATTGTCAATCCGCACCTGAATTTACATTACTCCGTTAAATTGAAGAAACCGGCCAAAAGCGAAGAGGCCGGCGAAACGCCATCGGAATCAATCTCGCAAACGTATCTGCGCGGCGTGAAAAAACTGCCGCCCCCGTCCGTGGAAATCATGCCGCATCCCCACGGCGTCGAGTTGGGAATGCTGATGCAAATGCTCAAGGACACGGAAAGCCGCACCGTTCGCAGTGCCCTGGCCGGAGACTTTTCGCGCATCAGCGACCGCACCGCTCTGGAAATTTGCGAAAAGGCGGGAGTCGACCCCAAATCCAAGCCGGGTAAACTTGACCCGCGGGATGTAGAAGCCATATACAAAACCATTCAAGATACAAAATTGATGCGCCCCCCCACGGATTGCCTTGCGCCGATTGGCGAAGAGGAAATAACCGCCGGATTAAAGAAGGAAATAGAAGCGGATTTTTATACAGCGGTTACACGCGATCCATCCGTATACCGCGGCAACCCCTTTCAAATTGAAGTGGGAATCGCCTATGCCAAACCAAAGTCTGAAGAAGAATTTAATAATGAAAACCCGGTACGCCTTCTTCGTTTTGCCAACCGCGTACCGTTGCTTTACATGGGCGGCGCATGTGCGATTACCCGGGCCATGATCGGAGTGAATTGGAAGGCATACGGACTCAACCAACCTAAAGGCGCCTTGCCCATGGGACCCGTGGTCGTATCGGTCCACATGGCCAGCGTGTGGGTTCCGTTCACCAGCGAAAGCAAAGACGCCATTGCGAACTATCCGGAAATCATCCAGGAAATCACGCTTGCCCTGCAGGAGTGCGGACGCCGTTTATCGATCAACATCAGCCGACGAAAACGCGAAGCGGAAGCGGAACGAAAACGCGGCTATATTGAAAAATACATTCCGCACCTTGCCCTGGGATTGAAGGATATTCTCACCCTGAATGACAAAGAGGAAAACCGGATTGTCGGCGACTTGAAAAAGATGCTGGAGCGAACGCACCTGGAAGTTTAGCCCGCCAACTTTTCCCTGCGAACTCATGAAATACAGACAGGATTGACTGCGTTTCATTCGAGTGGAGGGAAATATAAAACCTGGGGTGAGTGACGGGATTCGAACCCGCGACATTCAGAACCACAATCTGACGCTCTAACCAACTGAGCTACACCCACCATTTGGTTCAAGGGCGCATTATATAATTGTCATTTTCCATGATTGCAATGGAAAAAGAAAAGAAGAAGGCAACGCGGCAATAAAAAACCCCGCGATTTGCGGGGTTTTTGTTGGCATCCTCAAGCTTGTCGCCTGATTTTTCTTCGGGATGCCGTTAAAGCAATTAAACCGGCGCCCATAAGTAATATTGTACCCGGCTCGGGCACCACACTGCCAAACACGCCCAAATCAATTCCCGTGTCGCCAATGTTGCCACCATCAGCAACCCGAAGTGAACCTGCCGCCGCAGTGGCGCCTGCGCCGTAAATGCGAAATTCGATGGAATTCACACCGCTGATTGCGAGAGGCGTTCCAATTTCACCAGCCGATGTTCCGGAGCGCAACCACGTGGCCAAGTCCGTGGCGAAACCATCCGCGCTTGATCGAAGGGTCAGGTTGCTGGGGCCGGTGGCGCTACGGTTCACAAACCAGGAGAGATTGGTAACGTTAAGGGTAAAACCGGCTTCTGCCGTGATGGTAATGCTAAAGTAATCATTGCTCAAAATGGCATCAGAAATTGTGCTTCCCGCCGGCATGGTCCATGAGTTGGAAAGAAAAGAATTGGTCGCCGCCGAAGGAGCTATTCCCGGTCCACGCGACAAAACCGCGCTGGCAATGTCGTCGGCAATTGTATTCGCTGATAAATTTTCGTTGGTTCCATGCAATCCGCCAACATTCCAACCCACCAGCAAGTCAGCGCGTGCAATTCCAACCGAAACAAATAATCCGAGGCAAACAACCCACAATTTAGTCATGACACTTCCCCACATTTTCGTGCTCTTGTCTTGTACTAGAGTCCCACCCGATATATCGTGAGACAAGAAAAAAAACACAAAAAAAGCCCGATTTTACGTCAAACGATTTACTAGATTAACCTACCTTGTTGCTATATGGCGATTTACCCGGTCAGCCCCGAAAAAAGCGACGCCTTGTTCAGCCGCATGGCGAGGCTTGGAATCAGGGAAGATGATATCGAGGAGACGTTTATCCGGGGATCGGGAAGCGGCGGGCAAAAAATCAATAAAACCAGCTCCTGTGTGCAATTACTGCACAAACCCACAGGCATCGAGGTCAAATGCCAGCGCGACCGCTCACAAGCCATGAACCGATTTCTCGCCCGACGGGAACTGTGTGAACGCATGGAGGAAAAAGTCGAAGGCATCAAAGCGGCCCGGCAACAGGAGCAGGAAAAAATTCGCCGCCAGAAACGGCGTCGATCCCGCCGACAAAAAGCACGCATGCTGGATGACAAGAAAAAGCACGGTGAAAAGAAGGCGATGCGCAGGAAAAGCTTTGATGGTTGATTTATGAAGCGTACCGGCTCGCCTATTGACGCATTTGCGGTTGCTCTCCGCGGCCTGGCGTCCATGCTACGAACGCAACGGCATGCACGCGTTCACCTGGCGGCCAGCATTGCGGTGATCATGGCAGGCATTATTCTGAACGTATCTCTCGCGGAATGGATCGCGCTGATCATCGTGATGGGATTGGTTTGGATGGCCGAAGCATTCAATACCGCGATTGAAACCCTTGGTGATGCCGTGACACAGGATTACCACCCGCTTATCGGAAGAGCCAAGGACGTTGCCGCCGGCGCTGTATTGCTTGCCGCCATCACCGCCACGCTGGTCGGGATGCTGATCTTTATTCCCAAAGTTTTGCCGGATA
>DAOLDL010000075.1:0-15011 GCA_035327305.1 Kiritimatiellia bacterium
CATGCCTAATCCACGCCGCCAGCGTTCGTTCTGAGCCAGAATCAAACTCTCCGAAGAGAAATGTTTGAGCACCCCGAGAATATCGGGGCAAAAACTTTCTAGCTTTTCCGGCTATTCGCCGGAATGATTTATGAAACGATAATTGACGTATACTCGCACAAACCGAATCACTTCTGTCACGAAGCGATGTTGTGCAATATTTCTTTTTCAAAGAACGGGATTGATAAGGTCTCAAAAACATTCATTTAACACAAGATGTTTTTTTAACTTTTTTCTCGCACCGTGTTTTGCACACGTGGCGGTTATCAAAGCGGGCGACACAATAGAATTTGACCCCCATTATGTCAACCTGGTTTTATTCTTTTTTGTGAATTCAGATATCACGCGCTGTAATGTTATGATTATGAGCATATTACAACATCATAAAAACTTCGTGCTTTTTCATGGAGCATCTTTTATTTAAGGATGGCTTCGCCACTTCACATGTGATGAAGCGGGTAAAATCACATTGATTATCAAGGATTTATCATGAAAACAGAGGTTATTGTGGCGCTGGATGTCGCGAATTCAAATGAATTGTCGCGCAAATTATCTGAATTACCCGAGAAAATCTCATGGTTTAAGGTCGGTTTGGAGCTTTTTTGCGCGGAAGGACCTCAAGTTTTAACTCCTTTGCATGAGCGAAATGGGAACATATTCCTCGATCTCAAACTGCATGATATTCCGCGCACGGTTGAAAAGGCGGTTATTTCCGCGGCCAAACACAATGTGGATTTGCTGACTATTCATGCATCCGGTGGCGAAGAAATGATGAAAGCCGCAGTGAATGCGGCTAAATCCGCCAATACAAAACGCCCTCTGAAACTTTTGGCGGTTACTGTTCTCACCAGCCTGAATGTGGCGGACCTCAACCGCATGGGAATTCCCCGTACGCCTGCCGAACACGCGTTGGCTCTCGCGGAAATGGCTTGTATTAACGGTGTTGATGGCGTGGTTTGTTCATTGCATGAAGCGAATATCATTCGCAAAACCGTCGGGCCATCACCGCTAATTGTCACACCCGGTATTCGATTGCCTGGCGATTCCGCAGGCGACCAAAAACGAATCGGAACGCCATACGACGCGCGTGAAGCCGGCGCGACACATATTGTTGTAGGTCGCCCCATTCTTGATTCATCCGATCCCGGCGCGGCGTATGATAAAATCATAGCCGATCTGCAACGTTAAAGAATCACCGGTCCTTGTCTGTCGGCGGACGAACCGACATGGGAACATGCATCATAAATTCGTCGTGATACCGCTTGCCGCCTTCAAAATAGGCGCGTGATCGCACATCAATGAAATGACGCTCAAGTCGATATGGCGTGTAATTTGTTTGGCAAAACTGGACGAACCAGCGGTGAATCTGATCGACGTATTCATCGGGCACATTTTCACCCAGCAGATAAAAGCCGCCAATATGGTCAAAATTTCTTGCGGGTTTCCCCTTGGTATCACCAACAGAAAAAACCACATCAAGCCGACCCAAAGCGCTTTTTGCCAGCCAGATTTTTATTGGGGATTTCCCAATAAGGCCGGCGAGCAGGTCTTTGAATTCATCAACTGATAGCCCTATTTTTGCCGTCGCTTTTCGTTTGGCCATGTAGCCCTCGCTTCAAATCCGCGCCCTGATATTTCGTAATATTCGCCCGATCACCGGCAAGTTCTCGTAAAAGCCCCCGGCCGCATCCCAGTAGTCTTGATGAACAATCACACGACCATCAGAATTAAATCTCAACAACGTGATCCCGGTTGATCGCCATGCATCTTTTTCCATGGCGCCTTTTGGAACCACGGTCATGCGCCAGCGCACATAGTGGTCGGGACCGGAATTCACCACATCAAGAAACTCCACCCGGCAAGCATCCACGGCATTGACCGTTTGCAACATGTAGCTGGTAAAATCGTCGAGGTTTTCTATCGTCTTCAGCGTGTCGTTAAACCAGATATTTTCGGCATAGACCTGATTTAATTTCAAGCGAACGGCATCTTCGGAAAGATTCGCCCAGAGGGATTGAAATCGATTTATCACTTCCCTTGCTTCATTTGACTCCATATCCGGGAATATCAAACTTGCGTCGGCAGTATCAGCCAACACAGCATCCAATGTCCGCGCGGGACCAACCGGCTCGCGGTCAATCAACACCAACAATACCGCGACGATTCCAAACCCCAACAGCAGGATTGCCAGACAACGTTTCATAAACGTATTGTAACACGCAACCGGGCATCCGCAAATGGAATCACGACATTGAAATATCGATATATTATCTGGGATTGGAATGGAACGTTGCTGAATGACGCGACGTATTGCCGTACAATCATGAATAACATGCTCAAGCGGCGCCGCCTTCCGACCATGAACGCGCAACGATATGGCGAAGTTTTTGAATTTCCCGTTGATCAGTATTATAGACGGCTTGGCTTCGACTTTTCCTGCGAAACATTCGAGGCATTGGGCACGGAATTCATACTCGGTTATGAAAACAACCGACGCGGATTGCGATTGCGTCCCGGCGCTCGATCCATCCTGAAAAACCTCATCGAGGCAGGAGCGCAACAATTTGTTTTATCCGCTTACCGCCACGACACGCTGGAATCTCTTTTGCGCGAGAAAAATATTTTGCGGTACTTCAAAAAGGTGTCGGGCTCCGATGATCACTACGCGCGCGGCAAGATTGAACAAGGAAGAAGAATGATTAAATCCTTCGGCATGCCGCGGCACTCCACGGTTCTAATCGGTGACACGGTTCATGACCACGAAGTCGCAAACGAAATGGGTGTGGCGTGTCTATTAATAGAAAGCGGCCATCAAAACCGACACAAACTCGAGGCATGCGGACGCCGGGTTTTCAGCAACATTTCCGCAGTGCGGAAATATTTAATGGGAGTCTCCTGATATGTGCGGGCGACTTGTTTTGACATCTTCCATCAAAGAAAAAATCAAGGCGCTATTTGATGATGTGCGTATTGAAACAGAGTTGACCACGAGATACAACATCACGCCCGGCCAGCCATTGCTTGCCATCATGAGCGACGATTTGCGGAACGTCGGCGTCATGAACTGGGGGTTTCCATCCACAACGGAAAAAAACCGTCCGCACATAAACGCGCGAGGCGAGACTGTGCATAGACTCGCAACCTTCAAACATGCATTTTCCGCGCAACGTTGCCTGGTGTTTGCAGATGGTTTTTATGAGTGGAAGCGTGATCCCGGTCAACCGGAACCGCAACCCTGGTATTTTTATCCGGCCGACGGATCCATGCTTATGATCGCCGGACTCTGGACATCGGACGAAAAAGCTCGCGGTTCAACGATCAATCGAAACGGCCTTGTTATCACAACTGAAGCGAATCAATTGATGCATCCGATTCATAATCGCATGCCGGTTATTTTCACGTCAGAAAGCGCAAAAATGTGGCTTCAGCCCGAAACATCCCCGGAGACACTCAAGGCCATGCTTCAACCCTGTTCTTCCGGACTATTGCGAGCCCACCCGGTTTCACGCCGGGTCAACCGACGGTCCGCCGAAGGCCCGGACTTGATCCAGCCCGTGCAAATTCTTGAACAAACAAGTCTTTTTTAGGCATAATCCGACAATGACCTCCGCGCATGACATAAATCCTCGAGCCTGGCAATGTGTACGCTTCGCCATTTCGATTATGGCAACCATAAGCGCACTCGTCCTGACTTCCTGCGAGCGCCCGCCTTCCGTGGCGCCCGAGGTTGAAGAACCCGCAGTTATCTACTCAAGCATACACGACATCATACGCGCCGGAGACACCACGGCATTCATGGAGTGGCTGTTTGCAACCGAAGCGATTGATGAACCCAACCAGCACGGATTAACAGCGCTTCACACGGCCGTGCGAGCGGGACATGAAGCTTTCGTTCATGACTTGCTGGAAAAAGGCGCGGATCGAAATGTTCGAGACAATACAGGCGCAACCCCTCTTTACACCGCGGCCCGACGCGGTCACACAGAAATCATTCGCCTGTTAATCAGCGCGGGCGCCAATCCCGTCATAGCCGACCAGGACGGCCTGACTCCGTTTGACATCGCCATGATGCTTGGTCACACAAATGCGACCAAACAACTTGCCGAGGCGCGGGCCAAGTACCTGGCGGCTCCAGAGTCCGTGGTGGAAACGCCTCCCGCGCAACCGGAAATTGCGCCAGCCCTGTTGCTTTCCACGGATTTCCGCAACTGGACAAGCATCTCCGGTGAAACCATTGAGGCGGCATTCATCCAAAACATTTTTGATACTGTCATATTGCAGACGCGTGACGGTGAAATGATCCGGATCAGCCTGAACCGTCTGGCAACCGCCGATCAAACAACGGTTCGTCAACTAACCGGTCTTGACCCGCACGCCCTGGCAAGCGCACGCGCCCGGGTGACCGGCGCAACGCAACAACGCGACTCGATAAGTTTGAGAATCGGTCGAGAAAAAGGTTGGTCGATTCTTGAAAATTGTCGCCTGCTGAAACGAAGTGGAAACGACGGCGATTCATTTCATGTCCGACACGACGGAAAAGAATATATATTCCGCCTTTATTTTGTTGATGCCGCAGAGACAAGCCTATCGTTTCCGCAAAGAGTCCGAGATCAGGAAAAATATTTCGGGCTGAATACGTCTGACACATTAAAGCTTGGCCATGAAGCGACAAAATTTGCGACATCACTGCTGGCGTCTTCACCTTTCACGGTTGTAACCCAATGGGAGGACGCACGCGGCAACAGCCGACTACCCCGTCACTATGCCTTGGTGGTAACACCGTTGGGCGACTTGGATGAACTACTTACCAAGGAGGGGTTGGTGCGGCAATTTGGCATGCCAATTCGAAGTACCGCCGGACAACGAAAGCAAGCACACTTGCGTAAATTGGAGAGAGAAGCCCAACAACAGCGTGTCGGCGCCTGGAAAAAATCAGAGGCAATGGCACGGCAATAATTGACCAGTCGACGGCATTTTCAGGACCAACATGAGTAAATCGTTTAATTTGTTAAAGCTTCTGCACGATGTGTTTGCACCAGACGAGCACGACATTGCCATCGTGATGGTAGATGAGCCAACAGAACGCGACCCGGACTCTTCGGATTGGCAGGATAGACGGGGAATGGCTGTGGAATGGTTGGATGGGTTAGAGAAAATCGGAGTTCAAACGCAACCTCTTTTACGGTATGCCGCAACCGGAGCCAACAACGGCGACTTGCCCTCTCTCGGCATTCAAGACGGTGTAAATGTTCCCATTGAAAAAACCTTGTCGACAGCCACGCTGGTGATAGCCATGACCCGCTATTCAGCCACGGCGCCTTTATCGATGCTGACCAGAAAATATCCCACCTTGCGGGCGGCCAGCATGCCAAATGTCTTGAAGCGAATGGAAAAGTCCGCGTTGGCCGCCGATTACATGATGGTGGCTAAAAAGGCCACCATGCTATCCGAACTGTTAAATCATTCAGAGTTTGCCGATGTGATTTTCTCCACAGGCGACAAATTACGATTTGATCTTCGCTTTCGCTCTGCTCATGCCGATGACGGAATGTGCCGACGGGATAAAACAGGATTTCGCGTCATCAACCTACCCAGCGGCGAGGCATTTATTGTGCCTTATGAGGGTGAAAAGCCGGGTGTTCCAAGTGAAACTGCGGGAACCATTCCGCTGGCATGGAAGGGTTCCATCTACACGTTGCATGTACTCGAGAACAGAATATCTGAAATCAAAGGGGAAGGATCGGACCGTGATTGGTTACAGCGACACTTTGACGTTGATCCGGCGCGTCGGAATATTGCCGAACTTGGACTGGGGTGCAACGACCGGGCAATTATAACTGGAAACGTACTCGAGGACGAAAAGGCCGGTTTTCATTGGGCTTACGGTCGTAGTGAACATTTAGGCGGAACGGTCAGCCCGCAATCCTTTTCAGATTCAGCACATGTCGTACATCACGATGTGGTGTATGCCAAGGGTTGTCCTATTGAAATTGCCCGACTTGAACTCGAGGATGGAAAGCGCGACAAAATCACCGTTATCCGCGATGGAATCTACGTAGACGCGTTGTTTGAATAAATCAGAACGCGTAATGGGGCGAAATCATCAAATAAACGATTACACCTGTCGTGGTTACGTACAACCAGATCGGGAAACTAAAGCGTACCATTTTCCTATGCCGTTCGATTTGCCCGGTAAGCCCCCACAAGAACGAAATCAAGACCAATGGCAACACCACAGCGGCAAGAACGATATGAGAAAATAAAATCGCCAGATATAGTGGACGCCAGGGATTGTCCGCAGGGAATCGCGTTTCAACGCCAAATGCATGAAAAATAACGTAAGAAACCAGAAATATCGCCGACAACCCGAATGTAGTCAGGTTCAGCTTTTTGTGGAGATCAACCCGGCCTTTCTTTATGGAAACCCAGGCAGATAAAAGCAAAACGGTGCAAATTGAATTTATCACTGCATTAAATCCGGGCAAATAGGTTGCCCATGCCGGCATGCTTTCCGCCTTGGGCAATTGTGAAAGCACGACCACAGCGATCAACACCAGGAAGCTGATGGCGTAAATAGCAAAAAGAGCGCTTTTTTCCTTAATTTGCATGCACGTGCAACCGCGTTTGAGGTCGTTTTAAACCATCATTTCGACAGGAGTCCGGCATCTACCACAATCAAGGCCAGTAGAGCGGGAAGATACAAAACAGAAGCCATGAGCACCCTGCGTGCCGCCGCGGGGGTTCGCAGATTCCACAAGATCACGGACGCGGCAAGCATACCGGCGCCGGCGACAATAGCGCCGAACATATAAAAATCACCCGTGATATTCAGCCAGGTCAACGACATGGACACCGGGATCAATATGAGTGAAAACCAGATAGCCTGCCTGAAAACACGTCGACCGGACGGATCCACGACAGAAAGCATCTTAAAGCCGGCGGAGCGGTAATCGTCCTTAAAAATCCAGGCAATGGCATAAAAATGAGGGTGTTGCCACACGAAGAGGATGGCAAATAAGACCCAGGCTCCGGCGGAAAGCTCCTCTGATGCCGCCGCCCACCCCACCATTGGCGGCAAGGCGCCGGGAATAGCTCCGATGGGTGTATTCAACCATGTCATTTTTTTGAGCGGCGTGTAAACCAGTACGTAAAGAAATGCGGTCAGCAGGACCAAAAATGCAGAAAGCAAATTCACCAACCATGCAAGTATTGAAACTCCGGACAGCACCATCATGATGCCAAATGCGAGGGCAACGGCAGGTTCGATTTTGCCGGAAGGGAGAACCCGGTTACGTGTGCGGGGCATAAACGCATCGCTATCGCGTTCAAGGTAGTTGTTAAGCGCCGCCGCCCCACCCGCCGCCAGACCGGTTCCAATCAAGGTAAGCAAAAATATAAGCCCGTTTTGAAAGCCTTTCCCGGCGAGGAAATATCCGATAGCCGTTGTGACCAGCACCATGGCCACAATTTTCGGCTTCATCAGCTCGCAACATGCATCCTTAAGAGAAATATCCTGGGATGTTGAATCCGCGTCCATAGCATTCGCTTCCTGTAATTCCGCCGGTATTTGCAAATCAATGCAAGCCGGGATGGGCGGGTTGTTCCGCCGGTGGATTGGCTTGCCATTCAATGGCACGATGCAATTGGCTTTCCATCCATTCGCGGGAACGATAATCCGTGAGGGTAAGGCCAACCATCACAATTAACCAGACCACCGAGGATCCGGCAATCAGCCATAGCAATTTGGCCGAGTACTTCAGATGCATGAAGATGACCAATACACACATGGCCTTGACTACGGCTATGGTCATGGCAATCAAGTCATTCAGAAGTCCGTGCCCGAAATCGATGTACGCCACATACACCGTCAAGGCGGTTAATACCATCAGTACCAAAAAGATGGCCAAGTATGTTTTAACGCTGACAATATGATGCTTCATCAGTGCCTGCCGATCAGATAAAGTAATGGGAATAAAAATATCCAGACGATATCCACAAAGTGCCAATACAATCCGGTGACTTCCACCGGGTTGTAGTAATTCTCATGGTACGTTCCCTGAAGCGCCTTTACATAAAGCCAGATCAGAATACCGATACCGATCACCATGTGGATGGCATGCATGCCGGTCATCGTAAAGTAAAACGAGAAGAACAATTGCATCTGATCGGCGTAGGCGGCCGGGTAGGAGAAATTCGCGCCGGGAATCAGATTGTAGTCGGTTGTGGGGAAAAACTTGGCGTGGTATTCAATGGCCTTGATGCCCAAAAAGATGCTTCCCAGAATAATGGTCGCCAACAGGAAGTTCGCGGTTTTCTTGCGACTTCCGGTCTGGGCTCCATGCACTGCGAGGGCCATGGTCAAACTGCTGAAGATCAAGACGACCGTGTTGATCGCACCCAGGATAACATTTAATTTTTCACTGCCGGTGTGCCATGCTTCGGGATAAAGACCCCGGTACACGATATAACCGAGAAAGAGTCCGCCGAAGAACATGACCTCGGTAATCAGAAACAACCAGATCCCCAATGTGGCGGACTGCTTCTGTTGTTCCAGATGATCAAAATGATGCGCTAAATATGAAGGTTTGGAATCAGACATGATTCTTCTCCGATGTCACATCAGGTTCGTCCGAGGTTTCTGACGCGTACTCGTACGCATACACGGGGTGACGCACCACCGGTGTTTCGTGAAAATTATGGGTCGGCGGCGGTGAATCGGTCTCCCACTCCAAACCGCGCGCATTCCAGGGGTTCTTGCCCGCCGGCTTGCCTGTTATGAGTGAGCCAATCAAATATACGGCCATAACCAGATAGCCGAATCCGAGCACCATGGCGCCCGTGGAAGATGCGATATGAAGAACCTGAAACTCTTCGGGGTAAACATGGTACCGGCGCGGCATGCCATGAACGCCCAACTGAAATTGCGGGAAGAAGGTGAGGTTAAATCCAATGAAAATCACAATCGCGGCAAAGATGGCCCACCCCTCCGGGTACGTTTTACCGGTGATCTTCGGCCACCAGAAGTGCAATCCGCCGAGGAAGCCCATCACTCCACCGCCCACCATTACGTAGTGGAAATGTGCGACGACAAAATAGGTGTCGTGCAAATGAATATCTGTGGCCAGTGTGCTCAAGAACAAGCCGGTCAGACCGCCGATTACAAACAGACCGAGGAAGCCGAACGCATACAGCATGGGGGATGACAGCGAGACCGATCCTTTGTGCAGGGTCATGATCCAGTTGAGCATTTTCAGCGCGGTAGGAACCGCCACGAAAAATGTCAGAAAGGAAAATGTCATGCCGGCAAACGTCGACTGACTGCTCACAAACATGTGATGCCCCCAGACGAAGAATCCGATGACGGCAATTGCCAGACTCGAGAAAACAATGACCTTGTAGCCGTACAGGCGGCGACGGCTGAAGCAACTGATCAGTTCACTAACCACACCCATGGCAGGAAGAATCATGATGTACACAGCCGGATGGGAATAAAACCAGAACAAGTGCTGGAACAACACCGGATCGCCGCCAAGAGACGGGTCGAAAATTCCGAACCCGAAAGCCCGCTCCACGAAAATCATAACCAGCGTTATGGCCACCACCGGGGTACCAAGAAGTATAACAATGGCGGTGGCATACATGGCCCAGATAAAAAGCGGCAAGCGGAACCAGGTTAATCCCGGCGCGCGCATTTTGTGAATGGTCACGATGAAGTTCAAGCCGGTCATTATGGAGGAGAAACCGGCAATGAATGCGCCGCATACCGCAAGAATTACGGCTGAATTAGCATACATCGTGCTGTAGGGCGTGTAAAAGGTCCAGCCCGTTTCAACTCCGCCGGCGATCGTGGCAACCAGGGCCAACACGCCGCCGAACATGAAAACGTACCAGCTTGCGAGGTTGATTTTCGGGAAGGCAAAATCCCGTGCGCCAATCATGACCGGTACAAGAAAGTTCCCCAACACCGCGGGAATGGATGGAATGAGAAAGAAAAAGATCATCACGATACCGTGCGTGGTGAAAAACTTGTTGTATGTTTCCGAACGCAGGATATCGGCTTCCGGAGTCATCAGTTCGATCCGGAACACCAACGCGGCCAAACCGCCGATCAAAAAGAACGCCAACAAAGACACAAGATACAAGACCGCGATGCGCTTGTGATCAAGCGTAAGCAACCAGGAGGAAACGGTTATCTTCTCGTTCAGGTAATTCTTGGCCGTCGTTCCGGCATTTATGTCTGTAGCACTGCTCATGGTGTCATGTATCCGTTCAATGGTTGGCCAGGCTCTTGATATACGCAATAATATGGCCGAGTTGCTCCTCGTTGATCACACCCTGAAATGTCGGCATGATCGGGGCGTATCCCGCGACAATTTTAGCGTGAGGATTCAGAATAGACTCACGAATATAATCTTCATCCGCCAGAACACTTGTACCGTCAACCAGTTCCACCTGGTGGCCAAAGACGCCGGCGATGTTCGGACCCAAGGCTCCGGAATCGGCCCGATGGCAAACCATGCATCCCAATTCGGAGAACAGGCGTTCGCCGGCCTGCACAGGCGTTTCATTTTCATCGCCCAGATTGTTGGTCCAGCGCTCGTAAGCGTCTTCGCTCATGACTTTAACAAATCCAATCATGCGGGAATGTTCGGTACCACAGTATTCCGTGCAAAAGAGATGGAATGTTCCTTCCTTTTCCGGTTTGAACCACAATTGCGTGTAGCGACCGGGAAGAACGTCGTTTTTAACGCGAAATGCGGGAATAAAGAAGCTGTGAATTACGTCTTCCGAGGTCATGCTCAACTTGACGGCGCGGCCAACCGGAATGTGCAGGGTATTGATTTCCTTTTTACCCGAGGGATGCTGTAACTTCCACATCCATTGCTTGCCGGTTACCAGAACTTCCATCGCATCCGCAGGCGGACGTTGCGCGACAAAGTAAAGCTTGGCGCCCCAGAAAAACATAACCATCAAAAGAACCAGGAGAAATGCGCCGCCCACCAGTTCCAGCGTGTAATGTTCATGCGGGGGTTCGGGACGTTCATCTTCCGATTTTCGGCGATACTTCAAAGTGAAACTGATGATCAGCCCGACGAACAATGCCACGAACAGAACAGAAACCACGTAGATGAACATGTACAACGAATCCACCTGCTTGGCGTATTCCGTCGCCTGTTCCGGCAATAATGTAAATAACAAGTTCATAATTCGTTCATCCACACCCGATGGGGCGCATCATGCATGTGACTCCTGCATGCTCCGTTGCCGGTGCTCCTGAATCAGCGAGTGCCCCATGAACAACGCCAACGCGGCAATGGTTAACACACCGCCCAATTTTAGTATCCGGAAAATTGCCAGGGAATACGTACCCATCGCCGGGTCATAATGATAACAAAACATCAGAGTCACACGGTCGAGCGGTGATCCGATTTTTCCCGCCGATGCATCCACCAATCCGAAGCGCACATCGCGAGGATTAAACATCAATCCGAAAAAGTAGTGTGATAGCCGCCCTTGCGGAGTTGCCACAATGATACCACTGGCATGCGCATATTCGTTTCGTTGCTCATCCCAGGCGAACGTAAAGCCGGCGGCATCCGTTAATTTGAGTATGGATGCTTCATCGCCGGTCAGGAAATGCCAGCCGTTTTCCGCGCCGGGTATGCCGAGATTTTCGATGTATGCCTGTTTTTTCGCGGCGGCCAGTTCGTGTGTCTCTTCATGATCAAAACTTAACGTCACGATCTGGTAGTCCTTGCCAGGAACAAAAGGTATTTCCTTCAACGTATCGCTAACGCTGTTGAGGATGATGTTACAAAGCATCGGGCAATTGTAATAGACGAAGGTCAGAATCACCGGTCTATCGGTAAAGAAATCGGCCAGAACGACATCTTCGCCTTTTTCGTTTTTAAGCACGACATCCAAGGGGAGTTGAGCATTATGGCGTTGTTCGAAACCGGCGCGTTGCATGGCATCGGGTTTTTCGCGGATTGTTCGGGAATAATCGGGTTTTTCGGTAAAGCGCGCCTGGGCCGCCGCGGTATGGGCAACCAGAACACTCAACGCTAAACTGTAAAACCATTTAATCATGGATCAATTTCCGCCGCTCGATTCCCGGGTCGGCAAACCTTTCTTAACCAGCAACTCCATTGCGTCCGAAATGGGAATCTGCACCAGACCGGCGCTTTCATCCGCCCAGCGGTAATGATTCAGCCGGGCAGACTCCGCGGCGCGCAGTCGCTTCAACGACTCAGCGGCTTCACCAAGTCCCTCAACCACCGCAGTATCGGGGCGGCCTGCGATTTGGGCCGCGATTGCTTCCGGAACAACTTCAAAGCCGCTGGAATACTTAACAAACAGCACACGAATACCCATTATTGTAACCGCCGTCACCACCAGCGTGGCGACGAGAAAAATCACCAGGGGTTTAACCCGGATATCCCGGTCGGTATAATCATTTTCCTGTAAATGGTTATCGCTCATGTTCAGTGTCCCGCGCCATTTCCGCCTTTGGCAAACTCGGTGAAACGGGCATCACCGGAAAGCAATGGCGCTTTTTTCAATCCATTGGCAAACAGCCAGAGCCAGGTCCCGCCAATACCCAGGAAGGCGGCCACATCCATCCAGTGAATGGATGCCGCATGACCACGCGTAGAAAACGTCGGCGCGGTCAACCAATAAACTTCCAGGTATCGTGCAATAAAGACCACCATGGCGATAGAGGCAAGAATCCTGGGGTTCCGCTTGTTGTTGCGGAACAACATCAGGACAAACGGAATGGCGAAAAGCAAAACGGCCATCAGAATCGACACACCGACCCAACCGTTCCTGGCCCGGCTCAAATACCAGAACGTTTCCTCATATAGATTACCAGACCAGATGATAATGAATTGGGAAAAGTTCATATAGGTCCACAAGATTGTGAACGCAAAACACCAGTTTCCGATATCGTGAAACTGCTGGGTCGTGATGACGCCTTTCATGGGTTCATGTTTGGAAAGCTGATAAGCCAGCATGGCCATGAACAACATGGTGGAAAGTCCGGCGGCAACCATATAAACCGCGCCGTAAATGGACGAAAACCAATGTGGTTCCAGCGACATCAACCAATCAAACGAGGCAAACGTAGCGGCAAGCGCGAAAGCCACCAGGCCGGGCGCGGCGATCGTGCGCATTTTCTTGACGGCGTCGGCATTGCCATCGGAACCGGCCTTGCGTGAGATACCACTCAAGGAATAGGCCAGCACGGTCCAAACCGCAAAGTATACAAAGAGCCGGATGGTAAACGATTTTTCATTCAAATAAGACAATTTGTGCTGAACGATTGCGTCCGTGGCTATCACATCCTCATGCGTCCATTCATACAAATTGTGCATGCACAGCAAGATGGGAATAAACAGAATCAGCATGACCGGCATCAAGCGAGCGGCGGCTTCGAAGGGACGTTGCAGGACGAATCCCCAGCGACCGCTGGTGAGGTGGTAAATCATCAACCAACCCAGTGATCCCAGCGAAAGGTAGAACCAGAAATTCCAGCCCATCAGCCACGCCACGGAAAACGCATCGCGATCCTGTGTAAAACCGATTGCGCTGGCAATCAGTCCGATCACGCCCACCGGGAGCGCTATGCTTTTCAGTTTTTTTAAATCGGCATGAGTTTCCATAAAAGCTTACCGTTGAGACTGCAAATCAGCTCGTACTTGTTCGGGCACGTCATCCAATGATGCACGCTGACCCAATTGAAGCGCACGGATGTAGGCAACGATGGCCCAGCGATCCTTGGGAGGAATTTGAGCCGCGTAATCCGACATCACACCAAATCCATTTTTTATAACGGTGTAATAATAACCTTCCGGCGAGTCCAAAAGCCGTTGATCATGAAACGACGAGGGCTGTTTGAATCCGCGCTGAACGATCATACCGTTGCCGGTTCCCGCCTGGTCATGACACGGCGCGCAAAAGATATTGTACCGTTGCTGGCCGCGCTTCACGACCTCAATATCGACCTCGAAGGGGAAGGAGTCGACGAACGCGCCATCGACCATGCCGTCGTACATGTGCGGATCATCCTGCAACAGCCCGCGGGCGACGGCGCCTTCCACCAGCGGACGCGACGCCATTCCGTTTTCAAAAAACTCGCTGGCTTGAAGCGGTCGCAATTTCGGTTGATCGTACATTGCCTGACGCAATTCACATCCGGACCCGGCAACAAGCAATAGCAAGACGGGCGCAATTTTGCGGCCGATTGACCGGCAGGCGCGCAATTTGTTTTTCAAATGTTTCAGCGTGATCATACCGTTATTCCGGATCGTCAGGATGTTTGCTTAATTCCGTCACGTTGACCGCCCCGGCCTGTTCCAGCAATCCGCGTGTTTTTTGTGAATCGTAGTTGGGATCCGTCGATTCAATCGCAAGGAAAAATCCATCGGTGGTTACACGGTCAAAACCGGGAGCGTCGAACAACGGGTGGTGAGGCCGCGGCAAACCGTTCAAGCCGAACATGCCAAACACGGCCGCGAAAGCCGCAAACAAGACGGTGAACTCAAAAATCACCGGCACAAAACTTGGCCAGCTGAACAAGGGGCGGCCACTGACAATGTGTGGATAAACCACGACGGACACCCAATATTGCAGACCCAGGCCGGCGCAGGCGCCGATTGTTCCACCGGCCAGAACAATACCGGCCAACTTACTGCGGGGAATGCCAAGAGCTTCGGTCAAGCCATGCACGGGAATGGGAGAGAATCCATCGGTGGCGGTATATCCCGCCTCCCGCACTTTATTTGCCGCCGCCAAAAGCGCGTCGCCATCGGCGAATTCCGCGACCATTCCGAATATTGTATTTTTATCAGACGCTTTCATGGATGCGTTTAATGTCCATTCTTGTGCTGTTTTTTATGCAATAATTCGCGCACTTCAAATTGTGAAATCATCGGGAGGAACTTAATGGCAAGAACCATCAGGAACAGGAA
>DAOLDL010000076.1:0-3680 GCA_035327305.1 Kiritimatiellia bacterium
AAAGCACTGCGACTCTGCATCCACCTTCAACTCCGGTTTTCGGGTTTAATCACGCATGGCCATGCGACGCTGGCCGTTGAACTGGCGGGGCGGGCGCAGGCATGGCGCAGGATTGACAACGAGATATACCGTGTCCTCACCCAGAAGCTTTTCGATTTCACGGACCAGTCGCTCGCTTGCGGATACCCTGAATGTGTGGTCGGCATCGACGTAGATTTTTTCACCGCCCGGTTGTTCGATGCAGATACCGACCTGAATGTCGCCGGGATGCGAACGCAATATTCCCCGCACTTCGCGGAGAATATTCTCATCCGAGCGCGCCGCGCTGATGTGCAGGTTCATTTTCTTCGCAAAATGCTTGTGGACCTCGTTGAGCGGATAGATTTCGGAAGCATACATTTTGATTCCGTCCTCGTTTACCACTTCACCGCACACCAACACCGGGGCTTCATCGCGCAAATAAACGCCGAAATCACTGAAGGCGGCGGGAAACACAACCACCTCGATGACGCCATCCAGTTGTTCAAGCATGAAAACGCCCATGGCTTCCTGCTTGGTCTTGGTGAATTTTTTTGCGAATTGTGTAACCAGGCCGCCAACGCGCGTGCGGGTTTTTTCCGTCATCTCCCGCATCATGTCCATATTGGCCAAAGCGTATTTTTCCAGCGTCCATTGATAGGCGGCGAGCGGATGCCCGGAAATATAAAAGCCCAGCAATTCTTTTTCCGCGGCAAGCTCCACGTTTTGCGGCCACGGTTCGGCCTTTGGTAGCTCGTCGGAAGTTTTTCCGTCGGAGATCGGATTGGCGTCGCCAAACAGGGAGAATTGTCCGACGGCCCGGTCGCGTTGTTCGGAGGCGGCCCGGGAGAGCGCGCCTTCGATTCCCGCGAACAACCTACTGCGCGGCATGCCGGTAAAATCGAATGCGCCGGCGCGCACCAGGCTTTCCAGTGTTTTTTTGTTCAGGGCCTGGCTGTCGAGTCGCGCGCAAAAGTCATGCAACCCCTTGAATGGGCCGTTGGCTTCTCTTTCTTTCACGATTAATTCCGTGGCGGCGTGGCCGACATTTTTTATGCCCGCCATGCCGAAGCGGATCGCATTTTTTATCGGGGTGAACAATACGCCGCTTTCGTTGACGCTGGGGGGCAACAATTCGATCCCCAGCGCCTGGCATTCGGCGATGAATAATTTCATCCGGTCCGGATTTCCGATTTCGTATGACAGCGAGGCGGCCATGAACTCGGTAGGATAGTGCGCCTTTTGAAAGGCAGTCTGCCATGAGACGATGGCGTAGGCGGCGCTGTGCGATTTATTGAATCCATATCCCGCGAAACGCTGGATGTTGTCAAATATCGCGCCGGCTTTTTCCTTGGATATATTGTTGTTCTTTTTACAGCCTTCGATGAATTTGAGCCGTTGGGCCAGCATTTCATCCTGGTTTTTCTTGCCCATGGCGCGGCGCATCACATCGCCTTCGCCGAGGGAAAAACCGGCGAGCAGATTGGTCGCGGCCATGACCTGTTCCTGGTAAACCATTACGCCGAATGTCTCTTCAAGCGTCTGTTGGAGGAGGGGATGATCGTATTCGATTTTTACCTGTCCGTGTCGCCGCTTGATGAAGTCGTCGAGCATGTTCATCGGGCCGGGCCGGTACAATGCGATCATGGCGATCAGGTCTTCGAATTTGGTGAGGACAAATTTTCGAAGCAGATCGCGCATGCCTTTGCTTTCCACCTGGAACACGCCGACGGTGTCGCCGCGGTTTAGCAGTTCAAACGTCCTGGCGTCATCCATGGGGATGCGATCCATGTCGAGATCAACCCCGTGATTTTTACTGATGTGATGACAAGCCTCCTGAATCACGGTCAGGGTTTTCAGCCCCAGGAAATCCATTTTGAGCAGGCCGACTTCGCCAAGCGGTCCCATTTCATACTGGGTAACCGGCTCTTTTTCTTTATCACGCGTCAGCGGGACAATTTCAATGAGTGGCTTCTCGCCGATCACCACGCCTGCCGCGTGGGTTCCGGGGTTGCGCGCCAGGCCTTCCAGCACATGGGCGTGTTTCATGATGCGAATGGCGTTTTCGTTGGTGTCGCAGGCCTGTCTGAACTCGGGGCTGTCCTTCAGCGCCTTTTCCAGGGTCATTTCCGGGTCTTCCGGCACCATTTTGGCCAGCTTGTCCGCCTCGCCCAGTGGAATTTCCAGAACGCGTGCCAGGTCGCGAATGACCGTTTTGGGGCCAAGCGTGCCGAAGGTGATGATCTGCGCGACATTTTCCCGCCCGTATTTGCGTTTCACGTAATCAATGACTTCGCTACGGCGATTCTGGCAAAAATCGATGTCAAAATCCGGCGGTGAAACACGTTCGGGGTTCAGGAAGCGCTCAAAGAACAGATTGTAGCGAAGCGGGTCGATTCCGGTGATGCCCAGCGCGTAGGCGATGATGCTTCCCGCGCCGGATCCGCGTCCGGGTCCGACCGGAATACCGCTGTCGTGGGCGAATTTGATGAAGTCCCACACGACAAGGAAGTAATTGATAAATCCGGTATCCTCGATGATTTTCAGCTCATAATAAAAACGTTCGGCAATCTTGATTTCTTCTTCGTTCCGGGGCGTATCAATGTCTTCCACGCCGTAGCGATCACGCAAACCGATCTTGCCAAGCTTGATCAGGTACTGTTTCTGCGAATAGCCTTCGGGAACGATGTATGTCGGAAAGTGAAGCGTCTTGCCAAGTTTCAAGTCGATGTGGCATCGCTCGGCAATGGCGACCGTATTGGATAACGCCTCGGGAAATTCGCGGAACAACGCCAGCATTTCCGCGCCGCTTTTCATGAAAAATTCGTCAGAGCCGTATCGCATGCGTTTCGGATCGCTCATGACCGTTGACGTCTGCATGCACAACATGACGTCGTGGGCTTCGGCATGCTCCTTGCGCAAGTAGTGGACGTCGTTGGACGCGATCAACTTCAATCCGGTTTTCCGGGCGATTTCGATCAGGCCGCGGTTGGCAATGCGCTGTTCCTCAAGGCCGTGATTCTGAAGCTCGATGAAAAAGTTGTCCGGCCCGAAAATGTCGGAAAATTGTCCGGTCAGTTCCATGGCTAGTTTCATGTCGCCGCGCACGACGGCTTCGGTAACTTTGCCTTTCAGGCAGGACGTGGTCCCGATCAGTCCCCGGCTGTTCTGGCTCAACAATTCCATGTCGATGCGCGGTTTGTAGTAAAAGCCTTCCAGTTGGGCGAGGGATACCAGTTTGACGAGGTTATAATATCCCTCGTTGTTTTCCGCGAGCAGTACCTGATGATTTGCCTTTTGGCCGGTTCCTTCCTCGACGCGGCGTTCGGTCATCCGTCCGTATGACATGTAGGCTTCGCATCCGATGATGGGTTTGATGCCGGCGATTTTGGCTTTTTTGATGAATTCGATGGCTCCGTACATGGCGCCGTGATCGGTCAGGGCGAGCGCGCTCATGCCCAGTTCCGCCGCGCGGGCGCAGGCCTTGTCGAGGCGGTTCGCGCCATCGAGCAGGCTGTACTCGCTGTGGAAGTGCAGGTGTACAAATGGTGTGTTGGTTTCCGTCATGTCGCAGGTTCTGTTATATCGAACATGGCGCAGGATGCAATGCCGGAGCACGGCCAAAAAATCGCGCGAACGGAACCGGCGTCACGTCACGGAGT
>DAOLDL010000076.1:3780-14799 GCA_035327305.1 Kiritimatiellia bacterium
AAAATCGCGCGAACGGAACCGGCGTCACGTCACGGAGTTGTGATGCGAGCCGGCCAGTTGTCCGCAGGCCGCCGCGATGTCTCCGCCGCGTTCCACGCGGACGGTGCAGGCGACGCCGTGATCCTGGAGAATTTTCTGGAAATCCAACACCCGGCGCCGGTTCGAGCGGCTTAACGGTGTTCCCGGTATGGGATTCCACGGAATTAAATTCACGTGACACAGCATCGGCTTGGGTGTGCGAAGCAATCGGGCGAGGCGCTCCGCATGTTCCGGCAAATCATTTTTTTCCTGCAGGAGTACATATTCAAACGAAACGCGGCGGTTGGTTTTTTCGATGTATGTTCGCACCGATTCCATCAAATCCCGAATCGGATAACGGCGATTGACCGGCATCATGTCCGCCCGTAAATCGTCGTCCGGCGAATGGAGCGATATCGCCAGGTTTACCTGAAGTTTTTCTTCCGCCAGCTTCAGTATTCCGGGGACCAGTCCGACGGTGGATACCGTAAAGTTCCGCGCTCCGAAATTGAATCCGGTCGGGTCGTGGAGGCGTTCCACCGAAGCCCACCAGTTGTTGTAGTTGTTGAACGGTTCGCCCATTCCCATGAACACGATGTTGCTTAAATGCCGGGGCAGGCTTTCCCCGTCTTCGCGTTCGCGGCGAATTTTGCGAAGTTCGCGTACGGCCCACATGACCTGCTCGATGATTTGTCCGGCGGTCAGGTCGTGCAAAAAACCAAGTTTGCCGGTGGCGCAAAATGAACAGGCCATGGGGCAACCCGATTGAGATGACACACAAACCGTGGCGCGGTCGGGATACACCATCAGCACGGCCTCCACCGGGGAATTGTCGGGCAGGGCGAACAGGGCCTTCCGGGTCAGTCCCTGGTCGCCGAGTTGAAGTCCGGAGTTTCGGAGCGTGAAAAGCGTGGTTTCCGCCGCAAGTTTTTCGCGCAGGGATTTCGGGAGGTCGGTCATGTCGTCGATGGAGTCCACAACCAGCACATACAAATGCCGGTAGATCTGCTTCGCCCGGAAAGCCGGCTGGCCCCATGTGGTGAGCAACTGCGTCAATTCCTTGATCGACTGATTGTAGAGCGGGATTTTACTGGATGATTCTGCGTTCATGTTCAAAACAATGGCATCGTGAAGGTATGCCGCCGCACCTGTAATGTCGAGAAATGAAGCGGGACGTTCCAGTCATTGGAAAAAATATCCGCGACCATTTCCAATGATTGTAAAAATCAAGGAAGTTGCTTAGGATTAAGACCATGCACACGGGAGTTGCGCAAAATGCTTCGATGCCGGTGTCCGATCCGGAACAGTGGGTTGACCAGTGCGGGGATTACCTTTTTCGCTACGCCTTGATGCGTTTGCGCAATCACGATGCGGCGCGTGACGCCGTGCAGGAAACGTTTCTTGCCGCAATCAAAAGCCTGGATCGCTACGACGGGCGGGTGGAAATCCGGTTCTGGTTGCGGGGCATTTTACGTTTCAAAATCATCGACCACATGCGGAAAACGTCGCGCGAACAGTCGGTGGATACACAGGATGGCCATGAGATTCTCGACAGCTTGTTGTTCAAGGCGTCGGGGATTCCAACCATACGACCGGAAGCATGGAAAATCGACCCCGGCCAGGCCATTATGCGCGAGGAGTTCTGGCCGGTGTTTGAATCGTGCCTGGGTAAGCTGAAGGACCTGGTCCGCCAGGCTTTTGTACTGAAAACCGTCGATGACATGGAAACCGAAGAAGTTTGTAAGGTTTTGGAAATATCTCCGAATCATTTGTGGGTACTGAACCATCGGGCGAGGACACAGTTGAAAAAGTGTATCGAGGCTCATTGGACGCCCGAAGGGTTGTGACGATATGTTGACGTGCAAACAAGTTTCGAACGCATTGGCGGACCGGGATTATGCATCTCTGCCGCCGCTGAAACGAGCGGCATTGCAGGTGCATGTGGCGCTTTGCGCCGTTTGCGGTAAATACAACCGCCAGGTCATGGTCATGCAGGATACTGCCCGCGAATTCCGCGCCCGCGAGGAAAAATCACCCGTTGATGCGCATGGAAATGTGCTTGCCGGGCACGAAAAACAAGCGATTAAAGAGGCGATTCGCAAGGCAACCGCCGATTCCTGAAAAACCTCGGAAAAACTGTAAGTTTTCTTCGAGTTCCCCGAATCATCTGCAAATGATGAAAGGAATTTCGATGAAAAATGAACGTTACAAAGTCGCGCATGAGTTGATCCAGGAGTTCCGTGATGCAAGTGGGGCAAGTATTTACGATCATTCGTGCGCGGCGCCTTTTCTGCTTGTCTTGTTAAGGCATGTCGGTTGCCCGTTTTGTCGCGAAGCGCTCCATGAATTGTCTCAAAGCCTCAAGCACATTAATGGTTGTGGGTACCGGGTCGGCCTCGTGCACATGGACCCGGATGCCGATATGCAGGAGCAATTGGGGATTTACGGGCTTCAGAAATTGCCCCGGTTCCATGATCCGGAACGCAAGCTGTATCGTGCGTTCGGGTTGCATCAATCGCCGCTCATTTCCGTATTCAACAAGCAGGTGTGGAAGAAGGGCCGGCAGGCCAAGGCGCGTTATGGCGCGGCCCTGCCGAAATCAAATCCCATGCAACTGCCCGGAGCTTTCCTGATCGATCAGGGGGTGATTATTGCCGGCGAATGCACATTGTCGCCCGACGAGCACCCTGATTTTCTCGCATTGCTTATCCGGTCTGAAGCGGTGGCGTAACAAGCGTGGCGGATCCCGCCGGCTGTTATCGTGACGCCGGCTGGGTCCACTTGTTGATGATGTAGGGTTTGGCCATCCAGCACCGTGTGAATTCCCGCATGAAGGCGCGGGCCAGAGGCGGGCATTCAAAGATGATGATGTTTTCATCATTTACGTTTAGCGCCGACGCGGAAAAATTTGCCGAACCGGTGATCACGACGTTTTCATCGATCACAATCACCTTGTGATGCATGTTTCCGTTGTTGGAGCTGATTCGCACCGTGGCGCCGGCTTCGCGCAACGGGCGGTTCAGTGAGGTGGCCTGTCGCGACAAGGTCAGGTCGAGCAATACGAAAACTTTGATGCCGGCGGCAATCTGGTTGGTCAGGGCGGAGTACATGGCGCGGTCGGTAAGGGCAAACGCCATGATATAAATGGAGTTGGTGGCGCGCATCAACTCGTCCACGATGGCGGCTTCTACATTGTCCTCCGGGCTGAAGTAATTTTTCACCGTGACATCGCCGATTCTGAAAACGGGATGTGGCGTCGGCGTGGAGTTGCGTTTACCGTGCATGCCGGTCCATATTTCCTCGAATTCCGCCGTATAGTTTTCCGCCAGCAATGAGTTTGGAAAGGTGACCGCATTGTTGTCGTTCATTTCCGTGTCGTTGCGCGTGAAGTTGTAGGACCCGGTCCACACCGAGCGTCCGTCAGCGACCATGAACTTGTTGTGCATGAGTCCGGAACGATTTTTCGTGTAACGGAGAATGTTGCGGGCCTTCATCGTGTTGAATTTATCGAGAAGGTCAGGGTCGTTTCGGTGCGGTGTCGCGGCAGGAGAAACCGCAACACGAACTTTTACCCCCCGGCCATGCGCCTCGAGAATGGCATCCACGACCTGGTGCAGGTTCATTTCATAAACGCAAATGTCCAGCGTGCGGGTCGCCGAATTGATAAAATCCACCACACCCCGTGAAATATAGGGGGAGGGTCCCAGATACAGGCGCACATCGGTGTCGCCCACCTTCCCCGACATCACGGATTCGTTGAACATCGGGGCGTACAGTTGCTGTTGCGCCTGTGCCCAACACCCCAGGGAACAGACGGCCAGTAGCAGTAGTAGCCGCTTCATTGTTCCTATTATGCAGTAATACAACACGTTGTGGAGAAAAAATGGACGAATTCAATGAATTGACATGAATTCTGAAAGGGTATAAATAATTAAGTAAAGCGTTTTAATGTGGATGTTTTATGTTTTTTCGAAATGGTTCATTGTTCATTTTTGCCCATGTTTTGCTCATGGGAGTTTCGTCGATGGCTTTTGCGAAAGCGCCCGGATTTGATTTGCGGCTTCTTTCCATTGCGAAGCAGAACATCGCGGATCTCTCCGACTTCACTTCGTTCGAGGAATTGACCGAGCTTTATGAATTGTGCCTCGCGTCATTTAATCGATCTCTGGATATGTCCGAATTGAGATTGCTCTACGAGCTTGCCGACGGCACCGCAACGATTGAGTCCAATCACGAAGAGCACCTCTGGCGAACAGCCGTGAACATCGCGCTTTATCAACAAGACCGCGACTTGGATCGGTTGCTGGCGCTTGCCGGAAAAAGTCAGCGCAACCTGGTGGTTCCGGCGCTAAGTGTTTTGTGCATGTTGGAACCGGACGATGTCGTCGCGGTCCTGTTTTTCGACCGCCTCGTTTTTGCCAATATTTCAGAACACAAGGGGTTTGAAGTCAACCGGCATTTACTGGTGGTAATTGCCGATGGCATTCGACAGCACGTGCGAAGCATGATGGCGGCGAGGCTGATCGATTACATGAATCGCCACACGCTTTCTTCAAATGTCCGCGATGCGTTGGAGATGAGTTTCGGGTTGTCAAAAAACGGCGGGATTTCCATTCAGGAAATACTGGAAACGACGCTTGCTGATACGCAGAATCCGAGTTCGCTAAGCGCGGTGGGGGCGCCGCGCCTCCATTGGTAAGGAATTCGGGCCGGTTAATTTCAAAAGCCCAAATCTCGCAAGGCGATGATTCCGCGCCGGTATAGCCAATCCACGTTCTCCCGTGAATCAGGCGCAGGTTGCGCGATAATGTCCGGCGTCAGTGGATTCCCTGTGATGGTTCGCCCTTCCGCATCCAGCAGTTGCCCGGTTGTCAACATTACGGTCCAATCGGGAAGTAGTTTTAGCGGCGAGCGGATCACTGCGACACCTCGTGTCGGTTCGCCCACCAGGACCGCTTTGCGGTGTTGCTTTAATGCGCCGGCCAGCAGTTCCATCGGTCCGGATGTTTCGTCATCAATCAGCGTCACCAGCATGCTATCCGGCCAGATCGGGGCGCGTTTTGTAACCAGTGGTGTTTTCTTGCCTCCCTGGCTTTCAACAATGGTGCCCATCATGGTTCCCTTTTCCATGAACAATTCTCCCACGGCCAATGCGGCATCGTAGTCGTGCCCGATGGCATCCCGACCATCAATTAAAATGCCGGCGGGCGATTTTCGCGTGCGGACGGCCTGTTCCAGCGTACGCATCGACCGACGAACGGTTGAATCAAACCGGTATATTTTAACGACAAGTATGTCGCCTTCTTCGTGTCCCAGCATCTCAAGGGGCGGGGCATCTTCCGGTACGGGTTCGTCCGTTGGAGATTCGCCCTGCGGAAGTATGAAGGCGTGGGGATCGATGGTTTCCACAACGCCGCGCAAACTGTTCGAGATCAGGAAATCAAGTTGGACCTTGTCCACGTCCACATAGCGTTCCTGCACGGCGGCGATGGCGGATAAATATAAACCCAGTTCACGCTCAAGAACAGGATCCCGCTCCGAAGCCTGGTTCCGTTCGCGTGAACAACCCGCGACGGCGATGCACCAGAAGGCGAAGCAGAGAAGCGATGCCGTTCGAACACTCATTGTGCTTTCCGGGGGCGGCCACTGGTTGACGGGGGAATCAGGTACAGTCCCGGGGTTGAGGTCGCCGAAACCTTGTTGATCAATCTGGGTATCCAATAGGCCAACAACCACCCCTGATCGTCCATGCTTAAATCGAGCCATGTTCGCGATAAAAGAAATACGGGGCGTTTGTAGCTTTGAAGCGCGGCCATCCGGTGCGGGTTTCCGGTCACATCCAGGTCCATGCCCACCAGCATCGAGCCGTCGGTGGCTGACAGATAATCAACCTGGTTCTGGTCGGAGGCGTCGTTACCCAAAACATCGCGAACGTGGCGCACTTCGTGATCGGGTTGCCACAAAAGATGAAGCGCCCGCGCCAAACGCGGAGCCAGTGAGGCGTCGAGCACAATGATCATGTGTCGTATCCTCCCGTTTCAAATGCGACGGCGTCCGTTACTTCCGCCTCTTGTGCGTCCAGCCATTGCGCGATTTTGCGCGGCTCCATTCCCCGTTGGTGTGCGGCGGCAATAACGGCCGTCGGCAGTCCCGATCTCGCCACGAGGGGGCGTCCCCATTGGCGTGTCGGATCGAGAACGACAAAGCGGCGCCTGCCCAACGGCCACCACCGGCATACCTGGTCGAATTCGTTCATTTCCAGTTCTTCGCGCAGAGGCTCGGCCGCTTCCAGAAATATTGTCTGTCGTGTCGAGACATCGAACAAATTTCCTTGCCGGTCATCGCGAAGCGCGGTCATGACGAGTTGATTGCCGTCGTTGCGAAAGCGGTTGGTGGAGAAAGGATGGTCGAACTGAAATTGACGTCGGGCAAGGTCCTGCACATCGCGGATGGTTTTCCATGACACACCCGCCCGCAGGAATGCGTCGACAAAGCGCATTTCAATAAGGTCGCGGAAAGAAACCGCCCGCCGCCCGCCGATTGGCGCGAGTTGTCCCGACCAAACGGGTGGTGATGACCGCCGCTTGCCCGAAGTGACGTACGAATAGCCTGATAGCCAGCGCCGAACCCGGCTTTCATCCAAGCCGGTGAAACGTGCCGCTTCCGGAATGCTGTAAATCCCCACATGCATCAGCGGCGCAACTTGTATACGCGTTTCCGCCATAGAAAGACATCCTAACAAGGATTCGGGATTCCCGCCATTGCGAAACGCCGGGATTTGATGCATGGTATGCACTTTCATGCAACCGGAACCCATGCCGATATCTTCGTATGTTCTCCGCTACCGGCGGTGGGCATTGTTTGGGTTTATCAGCGTGGCCTGCGCCATCGGGCTTGGACTGTACATTCCTTATATATTAAAGGATGTCATCGATGGTCTTGAAACGGGCGTGCTGGACCTGCATGGACTCAAGAAGCTGATCGGCACCTTTCTGCTCGCATCGGTGCTGGCCTCGGTGTTCTCCATTCTGATGCGCCGGATTCTTCTCGGGGTGGCCCATCATGTGGAACATGACATCCGTCGCGATGTGTTTGCACGGCTGACGATTCTCGACCGCGGATTTTTCCAGCGCGAACGCACCGGCGACATCATGACCAAAATGTCGTCCGATCTTTTTTCGGTCAAAGACATGATCGGCCAGGGGCTTTTGCAAGGCTCGCGCATTATGATCGGGTTTCCAATGGCTTTTGGAATCATGTTTACGATAAACGCCCGGCTTGCCCTGGTTGTCATGGCCATCATTCCCGTCATCAGCATCGTCTTCTTTGTGATTATCCGCTTGATCCGGAAGCGCTACGACGCCGCCCAGGAACAGTTTTCACTGATCTCCAATTTCTGTCAGGAAAATTTTGGCGGCTTTCGCACGGTTAAAGGATTCGGCATCGAGGAGCGAATGAAATCCCGGTTTCGCGACCTCAACGAAAAGTTCATCGATCTCAACATGAGGCTGACCAGAGTGGAAGAGCCTGTGTGGCCGTTTATGGTGTTTATGTTCGGCATGGGCACCTTGTTGCTTCTGCTGGCCGGCGGACGGTTGGTGATTCGCGGCGATCTGACCCTCGGCGAGTTTGTGCAGTTCAACCAATACCTGCTTTACCTGCAATGGCCGATGCTGGCGCTCGGCTGGACCAGCAATCTTTTTCAACGCGGTATCGCCAGCTGGAAGCGCATCGGCACGATTCTCAACGCAAACCCGGACGTGTTTGATCGACCGGATGTCAAGCCCGCCCCTCCGCAGGCAAATGGCGACATCGTTCTTGAAGATGTTTCATTCGCGGATGGCGAAAGCCGGTTGATCAACAATATTTCTCTTCACATTCCCGCCGGTCAGGTGCTTGGCGTGACCGGCCCCACGGGAAGCGGGAAAACCCTGCTCATCTCCATGATGTGCCGGTTGATGGATCCTTCGTCCGGCCGTATTCTGCTGGATGGCCGGGACCTCCGCGACTATCCGCTTACTGCGCTTCGATCACGTATCGGGCTTGCTCCGCAGGAGGCGTTCCTGTTTTCGGACACACTGGCCAACAATATTGCCCTCGGCCTTCAACCGTCCGATGCGACATCAGGCTTTCCGCACGAGGAAAAGGTTTTGTGGGCGTCCGGCGTCGCGCATCTGCGTGAAGACGTCGATCAGTTTCCGCAAAAGTTCTCGACCATGCTGGGCGAACGCGGCGTGACCTTGTCCGGCGGTCAGCGCCAGCGCACGGCGATCAGTCGCGCGGTGGCGCTGGATACCGCGGTCCTGATACTCGACGATGTTTTTTCCGCGGTCGACACCCAGACCGAAGCCGCCATCCTTGCGCAACTCTTGCCGATTTTGCGTAAACGCACCGCCATTGTGGTGAGTCATCGCGTTTCAACCTTAAAACATGTCGACCGGATCATTGTAATCGACGATGGCCGGATTGTGCAGGACGGAACGCACGGCGAATTGACGAGTCGACCCGGATATTACCGCGAGCAGGATGAAATGCAACGCCTTGAAGCCCGGTTGGAGGGGGATTCGCCATGAACGAACATGTCGAATCGGATATCCCCGGACGGTTGTTTGACCGCCGCCTGCTTGGGCACATGATTCGTTATGTGCGACCATACACGCGGGGCATGTTGCTCGCGTTCACCATCATCGTGCCGTTGACCATCATGATGAATTACCTGCCGTTGTTGATCCGGCGCGCCATCGATGATTATCTGGTGCCGACCGAAAGTTTGACAATGGCGGACCGCTTCGGCGGCTTGATTTCCATTACCTGGATTTTTCTCGGAATTTCCGTGGTGGTGTTTTTTCTGCGTTTTGCCCACGGCTACCTGATGAGTTACATCGGGCAACGCATCATTTTCGACATGCGGGCGGATGTTTTCGCCAAGATCATGCGTTTGCCGCTCCGCTACTTTGATCGCAATCCGGTGGGCCGTTTGATGACCAGGGTCGGATCTGATGTCGAGGCCATGCAACGCCTGCTGACCGACGGTTTGATCGGTCTGGCAACCGATGTCTTCACGATAATCGGCATCCTCGGCTACATGATTTATTTAAGCCCGAAGCTGGCGCTTATTCTGATTGTCTTGTTCCCGGTATTGCTGGGCATCCTGATTTTTCTCAATGGAAAGGTTCGCGCCGCGCACCGTGAAGTCAGAAAGCGCCAGTCCGCCCAGAATGCCTTTTTGCAGGAAATGATCACGGGCATGCTCACCATTCAGTTGTTTAATCGCGAGGAAGATACACGCGGACGGTTTTCCGTTTTTAATCAACGACTGCGCGATGCCCTGCTTCATTCGGTCAAATGGTTCAGCTACTCGTTTCCGGCCACGGAAATTCTGAATGCGTTGACGTTGACCCTGGTGCTGGCGGTCGGCGGCTTCATGTTGATTCAAGGCGATCCGGCTTTGACCATTGGTATTCTGATCGCCTACCTCGCCTATCTTCGCGATTTCTTCCGGCCGTTGGATGACCTTTCGGAAAAATCCAATTTACTGCAATCCGCCATGGCGTCCGCCGAGCGCGTTTTTGCGCTGTTGGACACCCCGGAGGAAATATGCGACCCGGAAAAACCGGTCGCGTTGGATCGATTCCGCGGCGAAGTTGAGCTGGATCATGTCTGGTTTGCCTACAACGATGAACAGTGGGTGTTGAAAGATGTAAGCACACGCGTGCGTTCAGGCGAGTCGGTGGCGATTGTCGGGGCGACCGGGGCGGGCAAATCCTCGATCATAAGTTTGATCTCCCGGTTCTACGATATCCAGCGCGGTTCAGTGCGGGTGGATGGCCGGGATGTCCGCGAATACCGGCAAAGCGATTTGCGCCAACGTGTCGGCGTGGTTTTGCAGGATCCGTTTATTTTTTCCGCCAGCATTGCCGACAACATTCGATTGTTTAATCCGGCAATATCGATGGAACGCGTTGTAGAGGCGGCGAAGTACGTCAACGCGCATGCGTTTATCATGGCGCGTCCCGGCGGTTACGAAGAAGTCCTGCACGAGCGAGGCGCCGGATTGTCCACCGGACAAAAGCAACTGCTGGCGCTGGCTCGCGCCATTGCCCAGGATCCGGACATCCTGCTTATTCTCGATGAGGCGACGGCAAATGTGGATACGGAAACCGAATGGTTGATTCAGGATGCATTGAAGAAATTAATGAAAGACCGGACCAGCATAATCATCGCCCATCGCCTGTCCACGATCCGGCACGTCGACCGCATACTGGTCATGCGGCATGGTGAGATTGTCGAACAGGGATCGCATGCCGACCTGATTGCCGCCGACGGATACTACAAGCGCCTCTACGATTTGCTGTCGCACCAACCGCCGGGCAAATAAAAAGTTGAACAACGAGCAGGCATGGTCGATCATGGCGTCATGAACTTCGACCGACACGGCAACGCACCTCTTTATACGTTGTATCGACCCCGGTTATTATCTGAACTCCCGGTGGATTACCGGTTGCTGGAGCGGATACGCATGCGCGAAGAGGCGAATGACTTCGCGCAGTCCCGTGCGCTCTACTGCGAAGCCATCCGACAACCCGATGTACCGGTGGAGATGTTTTACTATTTGGGGCGGGCGTTGGTTATAAAGCGCCATTACGAGCAGGCGCATGCGGCCCTTGCCGAAGCGCTGGTACGTGAACCCGGCTATGGGCAGGCGCGTTCTCTTCTGGGGTTGGTCTGCCTGAATCTTCGCGACTACGAGGAAGCGTATGGACACTTGATGATCGCGGTTCGCCTTGATCCTCGGGATTTGGCGGCATGGACCCGGCTCCATTTGTATTACTACCAGCAGAACCTGCGGGAACCGATGATTGAATTGCTGAAAATGGCCGTGAAGCATTTTCCCGACAGCCCAGGGTTTCGGGACCATCTGAAGGAATTGACGAAAAAATCCTGACTTGGTGCTCGGGACAGGACTTGAACCTGCACGACCTCGCGGTCACTAGCCCCTCA
>DAOLDL010000077.1:0-3423 GCA_035327305.1 Kiritimatiellia bacterium
GGGGGGCTTTGCCCCCCGGTTTTTTTTGCTCTTTTGCTCTCATCCCCCGGCAAAGCTGACTGCAATAGATCACATCCCTCCAATTCCGGCGTGGGCTATACTATGTGGAGGAAGGCTCCGGCACGTGATCGAGTTCCTGAAGTTTTTTTAATAAGGTGGCAATGGTCGGCGCCTTTACTCCGGCCGCTTCTCCGGCGCGAAGCGGCCGCTCATACATGGCGTTGATTTCCATGGGTCGTCCCGCTTCGAAGTCCAGCAACATGCTGGTTTTGTAGGGTTTCATTTTCACCGTATCATCGAGCATCTTTTGGATAAAAGCGTCCTCTATTTCACATCCACATCCTGCGGCAAGCTGTTGAACTTCTTTCATCAAGGCCTCCACTTCGGCGCGCTGTTGTGGATCGGCCATGATAATGTCGGTTGTGGTGCGATGCACAACCGATAATCCGTTGTACGGAATATTCCAGACGAGCTTTTTCCAGCGGGACAGTCGCAGGTTATCCGATATATCAACACCGATGTGTGCGGATCGCAAATCTTGTGAGATTGCTTCAAGCTGACGGCGTGCTGTTTCCCGGCTCCCGGTCTTATCATGCCACCCCAGCATGACGTTGCCATAATCAAGGTGTTGGATGTATCCCGGTCCGATTTTGTTGGCGCATAAAAAACACAGGCCGCCCAGCGTCAATGCGCCCGGAGCGGCGTCTGCGGCGTCGCGTTCAACATCCCAGCCGTTTTGCATCGCCAGAACAACACCTCCCGGTTTTATCACCGGAGGAAGCAGTTCCGGAAGAAGATGGTTTGCCGTTGTTTTGAGCGCAATGACCGCGACATCGCATGGCGGCATATCTTCGGGGTGATCGTATGCCTTTGCCCTCAAGAAAGTGATCGAGCGCCCGACGGACTCCATGATCAGTCCCTTTTCCCGAATGTGCCGGCCATCCCGGTGGCACAAAAAGTGAACATCGTGTCCGGCTTGGGCAAGGCAGACGCCGTAGTAGCCGCCGAGTGCGCCAGTGCCGATTATTGCATACGAGGTCATTTTCGCGATACCCGCAATCATCAACGGGGTTGCGCAATGTGCAGGATCATGCCGGCTAGTTGCACCGGCATCATGACCTGTACGCGCGCCTTGACCATGCGATCGCTATTGTTGCCGACGGCCAACTCGCTATCGATTCGCACGAGGTTGTCACGCGTTCTTACGCGATGCGCGATCATGCCGTCGTTTTCTCCCCGTTTTCGCCCTCCGACAAAATCATAGGTGGTCCAATTGGGTGAAAATAACGCGGCATCCATGCGGGCGGGCACCTGGCGGTTGTCGAACAGCTGGGCCATTACCACGCGGTTGTTTTGATCGACCACGAGCGTCAATTCCTGCGCGCCGGCAAAATCTCCGAGGAATTGATAATAGAACAAGCTGTCCGCGGGAAGCCCCGGTGTGTTTAACATTTGCCGAACCGGCAGTTCCTGCTTCAACACACGTGCGGCATCCCTGGCCGTCATCATGCAGGTGATACCGGGAAACAGGATTACATTTGCGTCAATTTCGCTGTTTTGTGTCGGGCGCGCATGACGTGACAACAACCGCTGTAGCTCAACAGCCGACAACGCCGGCACCGGGCGATCCCAATTTCGGGCCAGCGCCATGCGCAAAAGCTTTTCCGTGGATTCCGGCGTTGCGACGGAGGCGGGTTCTTCCTCCTCGTCATCAATATAGACAATCGGCTTTTTGCCGGGCGTCGCGGCATCGGGTCTGGTTTGTTGTACAACCGGGGCCACGGGTTTTTCAACGCCCGGATCAAAGCCAACATCAAGTTGCGTGGAGTGGCGTACATTCGCGATCAAACCGTAGCACTGATCGATATAAAGGCCGATATCTACATTCGGCGGCGCCAACTCCCGGCACGCTTCGAAAAATGCAATGGCTTCACGGCAATTCGCTTCGACGGTTTTGAGAATAGCCGGGTTCTCGCGCGTTTCCTGAAATTCCTTGTAGTCCGCCAATGCCTGGTTGAAAAGTCGCGCGCCTTCCAGAAAATCCGGATTTCGCCAAATGCCCGATCGCCCGGTCGATTCGGAAGCGTCCAGCTCGTCGTCCCATTCGATATCCGGTGCGGTTGATGCGACGGGTGTGGTCACCGGCTCGGGGGTTGAAGGTTTTGGATCTGAAGGCGCGATATGATTCTGGTAATAATTGTAGGTGTAGTAGGATGTTCCGGCCAACACCGCCAATGCGATAACGACCGCCAGTTTATTGCTTTTCCCGCCGTTTGATGATACGTGGGGGGGCGGATCTGATTTTTTCAACACAAGTTTGGTCGCTTCACCGGAGGCCTTTTTAATTACAAGATTCGGCGATTTTGCCGGGGTTTCGGTCGCGGGCGTCTTTCGTTCGGGTGCGCGTCTGACCGTGCTGGCGCCTTCCTCGGGAAGTGGCGGATGCGGCAGGCGACCTTGCCGCACTTCTTCCAGGTCCTTCACGACCTGGGTCCAAAAATGTGGACGCAACGCCCGGTTTTTTATCATCAATTTTTCTATAAGCCATGCACAAGCCGGAGAAAGCGTCGGATTGATTATTTTGGGATCTTCCAGGTAATCCTGCTCGTGGCGCGTCATCGCCTGGCTTCCGACAGCATCGCGAAAGGGAAGTACGCCGGTCACCATGTGGTACAAGGTGGCGCCCAGCGAATACATGTCGGCACGGCAATCAAGGTCCGGCACGCCCGCAGATTGTTCCGGCGCGGTGTAGTTGGGCGTACCGATGATCAAGTCGGAATCATCGCGTTGTTTGCGAAGCGTGATCATGCGGGAGAGTCCGAGGTCGGCAACTTTCACCATGCCGGTATTGCGATCGATTAAAATATTGTCCGGCTTGATGTCACAATGGATAAGACATTCTTTTTCCCAGGCATAGGCAAGGGAGCGGGCGACGCTCCAGACGATTTCCAATGCGCGGGCTTCATCCACCGCAACCTGTTCAAGAATCAAGTCACCCACAGTATGGCCGTCGACCAGTTCCATTACCAGATAGGCGGAATCATCCAATTCGCCGGTATCGTAAACCTGGACAATGCCGGGGTGATTGAGTCGGGCGGCAATTTGCGCTTCCTGGCGAAAACGGTCGCGCGCTTCCTGGTCGGGCAGGGAGGATTTTCCAAGTATTTTGATGGCAACGATCCGGTCGAGCGAAAGTTGGCGCGCCTTCCAGACCGTCGCCATGCCCCCCTCGCCGATTTTCTCAATTAATTCGTAGCCGTTGATATTCAACATATGCTGTTACACCCGAAACCTGCTTTATACCCAACAACCCACATGACAGACCAGCCAAAACATGCGCCTCACGGAGGCGCTACTACACTTCGGCACGAGGAAGGCAGAACAATGTAACACAGACAATCCTGTCTGTGGGATTCTGGTGGA
>DAOLDL010000077.1:3523-14770 GCA_035327305.1 Kiritimatiellia bacterium
CTGCGGCACGAGGAAGGCAAAACAATGTAACACAGACATTCTTGTCTGTGGGATTCTGGTGGATGTGCGCCTCATGGAGGCGCTACTACACTTCCTCCATCGTTGACAGTTGCGTGGTGGCCATGCCAAGGTCTTCCTGCAGAAGAATTCAAACGACGGGTGATGTGTGAGACATGTGTACTTCCTATTGCTGGCGGCCTTGACAATGTGCGGATGTGTCCGCGTGGAGCAGGATCTAGTTTTGCAACCGAATGGCTCGGGCCATTTGCATATCGTTTATGGCGTGAAGGAGCAGGACCTCGCCCGCATGCGCCAGATGACCGAACAGATGGCGGCGCTTGATCCATCCCTGGCCCCCTCCGATGTCGACTGGCTGACCGCGTTTGATTCGGCGGTCATCCGGCGCGAATGGGAAAAAATGGATCATGATGGCGTCCGCCTCGATGACGTTGTTACCGAGACCCGTGATGGCTGGAAATACATGAAGGCGAAAATAGCCTTCGAATCTCTTCAACATCTGCTGGACTGCGGCGTATTGTCGGATGGTCATATTTCCCTGACACGCGGACCAGGCGGTCAATTTGGCTATCAGCAAACCTTTGATATCATGGGCGCGGCCAAGTCGCTTCCCCGCGGAGTGGATATGGCAACAATTCAACCGGTGCTGACCATGATGATGCGGGATTTTCATGCCCGCCTTGCCGTTCAGGCGCCGGGCAATATTTTGCGAAGCAATGCCGACCGGGTGGAAGGCCGCAAAGCCATCTGGGAGTATTCCGGCGGACAAAATGATTTGATGACCCGCTTGCAAAACATCGATATTCGTATGATGTTTGATGGCCGGGGCATGACCATTTCGGATGCAAGGTCCTCCGGGCGTTGATTTGCCGCAAGGGTGTATGGGACGTAAGAAACAAAATGCATTTGAAAGCGTCACCGAATTAAAATGGATGGCGGAAAATCTGCCATTTCCAGAAATCGAACTGCCCGAATTCAAAAAAGCCTCGTTTGAGCCGGTTCGGGTGCGACAAGAACGCCGGTATGTTTCCTTTGATTCCGGCATGCAGGCTATCGGACGCTTTCTCGTTGAGCGGGGAACCGTGGAATTGTTGTCGTCCGAGCAAGTCGCGCAATTGTTCACCGAAATTCATTGGAACGCATGGCACATCCGCAAATCGGCCGCGCGCCGCTACAAATCCGAGGAAGAAGGTCGCGCCGCATTGATCGAGGCGCGCAAAAGATTCTCACGCATGGAGGCCGCGGAAGAGGAATTATTCATCGCCAACCGGCGCCTGGTCGTAAATTGCGTGAAGCCGTTTTTCTGGATCGGCCAGGTTTGGTTGTCGGACTTTTTGCAGGAAGGATCAAAGGCGCTGTCCAATGCCGTTCGAAAATTCGACTTCACCCGCGGCACCCCATTTTTTTCCTATGCCCAGAAATCCATCCAGAACCGCTTGAGAAATTTTTTCCGCGATCATGTTCGGGCGGGTAGTTTCGGCATCAAGCCCAGTCGCGAAATGACGCTGGTGAAGAATATCGTCGATACGTGGGTGCGCGACTACGGCGAGGAACCGGCCGATGATGTCGTTGCCAAAATCGCGGACATCCCCGTGGAGAAAATTGGCAAGATTCGAAGCTTTGTGCGGCAGTGGGAAAAAATACCCGCGCCACCGGTATCCCTCGACACGTTAATCAACGAAGATGGATCCAGCCTCTACGAAGTTATCGAAGATGTGGGCGCAAAGGAATCTTCCAGCGGCGCGGAGCATGCGGAGATCTGGGCGGCTATCGAGCAGTTGCCCGAACGCGCGCGTTACATCATGAAGTTGCGATTTATTGACGGGCGCACCCTTGAGGAAACCGGCGAAATACTTAAACTCACGCGCGCCCGCATCAAGCAGATCCAGGACTCGTCCCTGAAAAAAGTGCGGGCGATCCTCGGCGCCAAGCTGAATGACTAGCGCGCCCGCGCTTCCAAGAGCTGTCGAAACAACTTTGCCGCCGCATTCAGGGCGTGGGCGCGATGTGAAATGCGGTTTTTTTCTTCCGCCGACATCTCGGCAAACGTCCGCGAATCCCCGTCCGGTATAAACAGTGGATCGTACCCGAACCCTTTTTCGCCACGCGGTGCGCTGGCTATAACACCTTCACAGCGGCCCTCGACGGTATGCAGGGAGCCGTCTTCGGTCGCCAGGGCGATCACACACCTGAACCGGGCGCGACGATTGGAGTTTCCTTCAAGCGCACGAAGCAATTTTTCGTTGTTGGCGGCATAGTTTACCGGCTCGCCGGCAAAACGGGCGGAGTATACGCCCGGCGCGCCGTTTAAAGCATCCACCTCCAAGCCGGTATCGTCGGCCAACACCCAGTGACCGGTTGCCTTCCATAACGCCATGGCCTTCAGCGCCGCATTTTCATCAAACGTCGTTCCGGTTTCTTCGACGTCCGGTACATCCGGAAAGTCGAAGGCGCTTAACAATTCAAGGCCGGGTACATTGAAGATGGCTTCAATTTCTTCAAGCTTGTGCCGGTTGCGGGTGGAGATAACCAGTTTCATGCGTGCTCCTTTAATTGTTAATTGCGGTTGCGCAACCATTCGCGCACATAATCGCGATCCGGATAGGATAACCGTTCGAGTGGCAGGGTGATGGAGCGTCCATCGGTGCGTTCCAGCGTGACATCCTTGTTGGTGGCGTCGACAAGTTTGGCTTCCATCGTCGCGCCGCGTGCGTCCGTCCAGGAGCGAAACGCCGGTGTGGCTGGTTCCGGCTCCGGCATGTTGGTTGGCTCAATCACCAGCCGAAGTTCTTCTTCATAAAACACAAATCGGAACGCACCGTCCCACAAACCCGGAGCGGCAAGATTTTCGCCCAGTCGCTTGAGTTTGATTTCGCCATCCTGACGCGCCTCGCTTTTTTTTGTTTGGCCGCCCCAATGGATGATGCCGTTATCGTTCGCGGAAATTTTGAACGACGGATCGTTCACGTTTTCGAAAACGAACCGGCCCTCCCACACATAATCTTCCAACAATTGGAACGGCCACGCCGTTAATTTCCAATCATTGAAACTTCCGACCAGGTTGATGGAGGCATACATGGAGAGCGGAGGGCGATCATGTTTGATCGGCGCCGGTGCGGGTTTGGGTGCCGTGACCGCACCCGCTACCGGTCGCTCCACCAGGGAGTAAATACGTGCACTGTAAGGGGGAAGTGCAGTCAGCGCCTGATGGCCCTGGGCATCGAGTCGGAATGGACGCGGTGTGTCGGCGCGCGCAGTTCCTCCGTAGGCCGCGTTTTCCGTGTCCAGTCGCAAGAGCCATGGCCCCGGTGAAGGAAAAGGGATAACCAGCTCGGTCGGTTGCGACGAAAAATTCACGGCGACCACAACGATGTCGGACGGACGACTTTCATGACTGCGCCAATACACCAGTCGCTTGGCCTGGTTGTCGGTCTCTTGGATGCGTATGCCGCGGCCTTTCAGCCCGATGCTGTGTCCCTGTGTGTTTTTGCGCAAGGCGATCAAATCGCGGTGCAGGGTCAGCATGCCTGCGTGTTTGCGGGTTTTGGACCAATCCAGCGGTTGGTCTTCGTGAAATGTTCCGTATTCCTGAAATTCATTGCCCATGAACAGCAGGGGGATGCCGGGCGCGGTAAACGTCAGCAACGCACCGAGGCCGCACATGCGCCGCGCATGGTCGCCTCCGGGATTGGTTGGGTCGGCGTCGGTGGCGATGCGAAATTGTCCGTTGAGTTTTCCGGCCTCGTCATGGTTGTCGACGTATACCACCCGCCACATGGAGAATGGACGGCGAAGCGCCGACGCAACCCGATACATATCGCGGTCATGATCGGACTTTGCGGCCAGGGCCGGCATGACGTAATGGTGAAAGTCGTAATCCCATGAGCCGTGAAAATTTCCCATATCCATCGAGTCTTCGGCAATGCTCCATTTGCCGGGATGCAATTGTTTGATTTCATTGTTGATGTCTTCGAGCATTTTCGCGCCGGCGGGAATCGGGTGGGCGCCGTTGTCCCATGCGCGGATGTTGATGGTGGAATCCCAGCGGAATCCATCAATGCGGTATTCGTCCAGCCACATCATGACATTGTCGCGCACAAAACGCCGGACCATTGGCGAATCAAACTTTACGCGCGGCCCCCAGGGTGTCATGCCGATACCGTCGCCTTCATAAAAGTAGATGCCGCCGTTTTTTCGGTTTCCGGTTCCGTCAAATTGGAGGAGGTCGAGGTTTTGCGGACCGTAATGGTTGTGAACAATGTCGAGATGAACGGCAAGTCCGCGGGCGTGGCAGGCTTTCACAAAACGTTTGAAGGCCTCCGGGCCTCCATACGCCTGCTCAACGGCAAACAGGTCGCTGGGGTTATATCCCCAGCTATGATTGCCGTTAAACTCGTGTATTGGAAGCAGGCATAACGTGTTGACGCCCAGCTCGACGAGATAATCCAATCTCCGGATGGCGTCATCAAATGTAGCCTGTATGCGATCGTTGGGCTTCGGGTCGTGAAACGTGCCGATGTGCATTTCATATATGATTGTGTCCTCGAGGGCGTGGCCGGGATGGCGGTCATCGCCCCAGGGGAAAGAATTCGGATCGTAGAAAAGGGATTTGGTTTCATCCGGTGAAACTGCGCGAGCATACGGATCGCGTCTTGCCAGATTACCGTTGATTAGAAATTGATAAGCGCCTCGCGGGCGACTGCGCCGCAGGTTGACACTCCAAATACCGGAAGACTCATCCTTGACCAGGTGATCACCCTGCATGGCTTTCCAGTTGTTGAAATCGCCGATAACGGCAACGCTTCGCGCATTAGGCGCCCACACGCGAACCGTGGTGACGCCATCCTGACTGGTTACGCCCAACGGTTCGGAATTCGCGAATGCTACCGCCGTGAACAGGAACACCGCGATCAATAAACGCCTAATGCTCATGCGCCTGCGTTTCGGTTTTTCAGCCATCGGTATAGCGCGGTCACCGGGGAATCACGCCGTCCGCCACTGATAAAGTTTCCGTTATTTATCAAGGCACGCGCGGACGTAAGCGGCATCGCGGGATCAAATGCCGTGGCGGCAATAAAATATTTTCCGGCAACCGCCTCGTCGCCGGCGAAAGGAAGAGGGTCTGACCCGGCGATCACCGGAATGCCGTTGCGCAAGGCATGGCGAAGCAATGAGGGGCGTGGAAAACCGCATGGACGCATGCTTGTGTCACCCATGATCAACGGCCGCCCGTTGCGATTGTCGATTAAATCGCGAACCGTTTTGCCGCGCTTGAACAACCATTTCCCCGGCGACCAGGGTATAACGGGAATACCGCCCGCATTACGTATTGCGGATACGGTTTCCGCCGCGCTTAATCCATCGGGGATGTCCGCATCGGCGGCGAGGCAATGAACCTCAATTTTTTCCTTCGGAACAATTTGCCGCCCGGCAAACACCCAAAAGCGAATTTCCTGATCCGGTTGCTCGACAATCAACACACCCGTCTCTGAACATGGCGCGGTTCGAAATCCCTGTGGCGGCGGCAATTTGCCTGCGGCCAGGTTTCTGAAATAAAAATCGCCGGCTCGTTCGGTTAAGAATAGTCCGGCGTGAAAGTTCTGGTTTCCCCGGGCGAATTGTTTGAGGTTTTGCCATGCCGATATGAAAAGCGCCCTGGTATCGTGCGCGGGGTAAACGTGCACGTGCGTATCGGCAATTAGCATGGCGGTTCGCCGTTACAATTATAACGGCAGGCGAAGGCCGGTTTCGACGTAAAACGACTCCATGATATTTTCGCGGGCCTTGCCAATTTCCGTGGAGAGATCGCCGCGATCAAGGTCGTAATAGTAACCCGCATTAAAAGACCAGATTAATTCATCGGTAATGCGGTAATCAACGCCGACGGCAAAGCGGGCAAGCACCGAATCATCGATCTTTACCGGATAACGGCGCGTGCCGCCTTCGGGCGCATAAGATGCCTTGATTTTGGAATCGGCGATTATATAACGAAGCCCGACGTCCAGCACGACGCTTAGGTCGCGATCGTAGTGAAAGCGATACAAGGCCGATGCGCCGAACGGAACAATTTCAAGATCGCCGCTGAAATCCGTAAGTCCGGCGCCCGGACGTTTGGCGTTGCGGTCGGTGGACCAGCGTCCGTAACCGATGGCAAGGGCATAACCCCAGGGATCGTTGAACCAGTCGCGAAATTGTGCTTCCACGGAAACGCCGCTGTCATATAAGTCATAGTTTCCCGCGCCGGGAAAAACGACCTGCAACGATAATCCGATATCCGGTGATGCTTCAACGCGGGAAGGCAATTGAGCGCTGGCGGATGATACAAGACCGATTAAACACACCGTGGTTATAAAAAGAGCTGATTTCATTTTTTTCTCCATTCTGCTTGTGAACAGACATGCACACCAATTAGCGTGTTCAAAGAGTAAATGAACGCGGCCTCGTAATCAATTCAACAATAACATGAAAGAACTTGATCCTCCATATCCCGGACGGCGCATCGTTGATCGCGTTCCGGCAGGCGGTGTGATTGAAGATTGGCCGTCCAACACGGTGCGCTATATAAGCCGGAGTTGGCGGGGGCCGGTTCATATCCAGTCTGAAGGCGTGGATTTCAACTTGCGTTACGCGGCCATCCACGAACATATTCGCTCCGGTCGCTATCCCAAACACCAGCATCCGCATTCGGAATTTCTGCTTGTTCTGGACGGCCGGGGTGAGTTTGAAATTGACGGCAATTCCAGGGCGCGGATATCGGGCGAACCGGGCGATCTCCTGGTCATGCCGCCCCGCCAGATTCATCAATCCGTCTGGTCGCTCAAGAAGGACGATTGCTGGCGCCTGTTGGTGGTGGATTTTGACTTGGCCATGGATGTTGCCCGGCTTCCCCTTGAAGGCGGCATGCAGGTGGATCTGGCTATCACGCCGTTTTATCAATGGTTTTTTACCCAACGCGGGATTCACATGAAGTTGGCGCCGGAGGCGTGGGCCAGGGCCGAACCTGTGGCTCGTGGCATTCTCAACATTCTGGACAACCAAACCTACGGCGTCGGGGTAGAATTGTTGTCATCCGCCTTGCGGCTTATCATGATATTTTCCCGCGCCTTGCGTGAACAGAATCTAGCCGATGGCCGGAACGCCGAACCGCCGTTGTTCAGTCGCCAGGCGGCACTGCTCAAGGCGCGCAATCTGATGGAGCACCGCGGTTGGTTTGACCCCGGTTGTGTCGGGCGCATCGCCCGGGAAATCGGAATGTCGGAAACACATTTCATCCGGGAGTTTCACGCCGCGTACGGGATATCACCCAAGCAATACAGCCAACGGGTGCTGATGCGGCGCGCTTGCGCACTGCTTAAAGCCACCGATTTGCCGGTGAAGGAAATCGCCGAGAGGTTGGGATACGAAGACCCGACGATATTTTCCCGGGCGTTTACCCGAAGCATGGGCATGTCACCGGCAAAATACCGGCGACATGCCGGGTGAGGATCGTTATCGGGCGGGGGAGTTAAGCTTCATATATCCGTTTGCCGTGGAAAGGTTTGCGTCTCGCCCGCAAGTAACTTTCTGGATGCACGATGTTCAGGATTGTGTTCGTCTCTGGATAGCGGTCGCGCAGAGAATTTTCGCACACAAGGAACATGTTTTGCCGATAAAAAACATCGACCCGTTGATCGTCCCAGAACTTTGGACGAATGATGTCGCAATAATAGTAACCATTTTCTTTAAACAATCGCCGCCAGAAGCCAGGCCATTGTTCGTTGAGATGATTCTGGCCGCCCTGCAGGGGAATGGCCGCTGAAAACAAAATGATTTTTCCGTGACGGGTAACCGAATCGATAAACGTCTTTGCTGATAAAGGGTGAATGTGTTCGGCTACTTCTAATGAAACAACCAGGTCAAACGTTGTTTGCAAGTCGAGCGGTGTTTCCAGATTGTGCAGAATCACCCGCGAGGGATCCATTTTTACGGCGATTATATCTGCATAAGGTCCATCTACCCCGGTAACGGATGATCCGTGCGCTTGAAATGCGTTTAGCCAATCGCATGTGCCACAACCTATATCCAATACGGTGGCTGGATGCACAAGATCCATAATAAATGGGACAATAACTTCGTGCGCGCAATGGGTGCGCTTTTTACGCGAGTGCTTGTATCCGGCGAGTTTCACCTTATTGGAAAGTGCAAGGTTGCTGAATTTCCTTGCTACCGGTAGAGTACAACGTTGCTGTCGCGTTACAACAACTTATTTCCGGCGATTTTCCCGGGCGTTTACCCGAAGCATGGGCATGTCACCGGCATAATACCGGCGACATGCCGGGTGAGCATTACTTCCGGGCGGCGGCGTACAACTCGGCCACTTTGTCCCAGTTCACAATACCCCAGAATGCCTTGATATAATCCGGGCGGCGGTTCTGGTAGTTGAGGTAGTACGCGTGCTCCCAGACGTCGAGTCCGAGGATCGGAGTTCCCGGACACTCGGCCACGCCGGCCATGATCGGGTTGTCCTGGTTCGGGGTGGAGCAGACGCAAAGTTTTCCATCGGCCTTGACGCACAGCCAGGCCCAACCGGAACCAAAGCGGGTCGTTGCGGCCTTGCCGAAGGCATCCTTGAACGCCTCGAAGCCGCCCAGTTCAGCGTCGATCGCGGCGGCCAATTCACCGGAAGGACCGGTGGCGCCGGGCTTCAAGAGATTCCAGAACAAAGTGTGGTTGACGTGACCGCCGCCGTTGTTGCGAACCGCCATGCGGATATCGGCGGGGACGGCGTTCAGGTCGCGGATCAATTCCTCCGCGCTTTTGGCCTGCAGATCAGGATATTTTTCAAGGGCGGCGTTCAGGTTGTTGACATAAGCCGCATGGTGCTTGCCATGGTGAATTTCCATCGTCCGGGTATCGATAACCGGTTCGAGCGAATTCGCGGGATAGGGCAGATCAGGTAATGTATGAGCCATGATATTACTCCTTTGTGATTAATTCCAATTCAGACTTTCCATTATACGGCATAAAGTGTCTCTCGTCCAGCCCCACCGGGGAAAATGGGTCATATTCTTCCCCCTCCCCCGCGTTGCCAAGAAAGCACGTAACCGCTACATTGGCCGCATGCAGAACCAGGATCTATTTTCCATGCCCCCGGCCAAGGCGGAACCGACCCGAAAAATCATTTCCGTGACGGAGTTGAATCGCCGGGTCAAGTCGTTGATCGAGCGCGATTGCGGCACGCTTTGGATTTGCGGCGAAGTATCCAATTTTCGCCCGGCGACTTCCGGGCACATTTACTTCACGTTGAAGGATGAGGGATCCCAGATTCCGGTGGCGTTTTTCAAAGGTTCACAGCGCGGATTCCGCCTTGCGATTAAAGATGGAATGAAAGTAAACGTCCTTGGCGATGTCACCTTGTACATGGAGCGAGGGCAACATCAGGTCATTGCGCGTTCGATTGAGGAGGCGGGCAAGGGAGACCTTCAAAAAGCCTTTGAAGCCTTGAAGGAAAAATTATTGTCAGAAGGCCTGTTTGATGCCGCCCGCAAGCGGCCGTTGCCTTTTCTTGCCCGGCATATCGGCATTGTGACATCGCCGACCGGCGCGGCAATTCAGGACATGCTGACGGTTTTGTCCCGTCGCTACCCGAACCTTCATATTGTCATCGCCCCGGTCAAGGTGCAGGGTGAAGGAGCGGGGGCTGAAATCGCCAAAGCCATTGATGTGTTGAATACCCGGGAAGAGCTGGATGTATTGATCGTGGGTCGCGGGGGAGGGAGCCTGGAGGACTTGTGGGCGTTTAATGAAGAGGTGGTTGCGAGGGCCATCGCCCGTTCGCGATTGCCGGTCATTTCCGCCGTCGGCCACGAAATCGATTTTACCATTGCGGACTTTGTAGCTGATCTGCGCGCGCCGACGCCATCCGCCGCCGCGGAGTTGGTGGTTCGTCCGCGAGCCGATCTGGAAGAAAATCTGCGTATATTGCACCGGAGGTTGGCGCAGTCGTTGGAACGGCACGTCATGCAAATTCGCACCCGCCTGATTCGGGCGGCGCACAGCTATGTTTTTCGTGAACCGGGACACTTGCTTCGCCAGCACCGGCATTTGATCGAAAACGTGCGATTGCGCTTGGTCACCTCGTTGCGTGGTGAATATGTTGAGCGACAACAGAGGCTGGATGAGGCCCAAACCGGGCTGATTCAACGTGTTCGATTTAAAACGCGGGAATATTTGTTGCAGGTACAGCGCCTGGATGCGCAATTGCGGGCATTGGGCCCCATGTCGGTGCTTGATCGTGGGTACAGCATCACGCGTACGCTCGACGGGAACGTTTTGGCCGGGATACGTGCAGTGGCGAAAAACCAAAGAATCGAAACCCTGCTGGCGTCCGGGCGAATCATTTCAACCGTGGAAGAAATTGAAAAAGGAAAGAAGTCATGAACGAAAAAAAAGCATCGTCAGCAAACGGATTTGAAAAATCCCTGGATCGGCTTGAGGCCATCGTCGCTGAAATGGAGGCGGGAAATTTAAGCCTCGACCAGATGATTGCCAACTTCGAAGAAGGCAGTAAGCTGGTCAAGCAGTGCTCGAGCAAGCTGACCGAAGTGGAGCGTAAAATAGAAAAACTGGTCAGCCTTCAGGATGCGGATAAAACAGAACCGTTTGAGGGCGGGGAATAATTTAGTCGCTTGTTATAAGCGCCAACATGGTGAATATTTAACTCTAAAAATCAGGAGCACGTCATGAAGTTTGTGTTGTTTGTAATGTTTTCGGTGGTGGTGTCGGGTGGATGGAACCAGGCCAGGGGCGAAGAGTTTGAAATCAAGGGCAATGCGGAAAAAGGAGCGGCGGCATACAAGATGTATTGCGCCTTGTGCCACGGCGAAACGGGAAAAGGAGATGGCGTGGGCGCGGCGGCATTGAATCCGAAACCGCGCGACTTGTCCGACGCGGAATTTCAAAAGAGCATGAGCGACAAACACCTTTATACCGTGATCAAGGATGGCGGTCCGGCGGTCGGCAAATCCATGTTCATGACCGCATGGGGCGCGATCCTGAAGACCGACGAAGCCATCCACGATGTCGCGGCTTATGTCCGCTCGCTGGCCGAGTAAGCTACAGCGCGAACTATTGATTTTTGGCGAAATACTTTACCGTTGCCGTTTCTGGTTCGGGTAAAGTATAACGAACCACGCCGGGCCTGTAGCTCAGTTGGTCAGAGCAGGGGACTCATAATCCCTTGGTCGGGGG
>DAOLDL010000078.1:0-5765 GCA_035327305.1 Kiritimatiellia bacterium
GTTCAACGCGTCGAGGTTTAGTCATGCCTAAAAGACCTCGTTTGCGTGGCCGCGAATTGATCGCGATTCTACGCCAAGCCGGACTTGCAGTGATCCGCATAAAAGGCAGTCACCATTTCCTGCGACATCCAGATGGTTGCGCAACAGTTATTCCTGTTCATGCAGGTTAAGATTTCGGCATCGGTTTGCTTGGTAAAATCCTCAAAGACGTCGAATGGACAGACGAGGATTTAAGGCAAAGAATTTAAGAACGCGAACGCGCACCTCCTATGGACGCCCGAAGACGGGCGCCCCAGGGGCTTGTCGTTCGGATTGGGAACGAAGTACTTACGGAGTGAAAAAATGGAATCACAGAAATGGCATCGACTCGGTCCCGTGGGGCAATTTACCGCCAAAACCATTCAGCAAATCAAGGTCGACAATGTTGCGATTGCCCTGACCTATCGCAACGGCGAGTTCGCCGCGATTTCCGGCCTCTGCGGTCATGTCGGCGGCCCTTTGGGTGACGGAACAGTGAACGCCGAAGACTATGTCGTCTGCCCGTGGCATGGCTGGCAGTTTCATCGCGTGACGGGCGCCGCCAGGCCCGGCATTCCCGCCGCAGTTCCTCGGCACGACGTCAAGGTGGAGAATGGTGATCTCTTTGTCAATCTTACGCCGGCGTCTAGTCGCATCCAACCGTCGCGGCCTGCCCACCCACTCACGCGCGAAATCAAACGCGAGCCGGGGCCCCTGCGGGTTGTCGGAATCTCCACGACGGTGATGAACAAGGAACTTCCGCGATACTCGACCTCGGAGGACCTTTTGCAGGTTGCCCTCGATCATGCCAGCGCCCAAGGCGCAGAGACGAAGCTCATTCGACTAAACGACCTCGCGTTCAGGAACTGCGAAGGCTACTACTCCAAGAGCGCTCATGCCTGCACCTGGCCCTGTACGATAACCCAAATGGACCAGTCGGATGAACTTGATAAGGTGTACGAAGCACTTGTCTTCTGGGCCGATGTGGTGCTGGTCTCGACATCGATCCGATGGGGGTCGGCGAGTTCGCTCTACTTCAAGATGATCGAAAGGCTGAACTGCGTTCAGAACCAGATCACCATCCATGACTGCGTACTGATTCGCAACAAAGTCGCGGGATTTGTGATTACCGGTGGACAGGATAATATCCAGGCGGTCGCGGGCCAGATGATGCTGTTCTTTGGCGAGATTGGGTTCACCTTTCCGCAGTTTCCATTCATCGCCCACAGTCGCGGCTGGTCGGCGGAGGACATGGAGAACAATATGACCCACGTGCAGGGTGATCGGGATTTGCGTGACGGATCAAAGGCGCTGATTGACCGGTGCCTCAAGTTGGCCGAGGGTTTGATCGCCTGCGGGGAAGGGACCACGACAATTGATCGCGGCGGGAGAAAGGCGCACCGGCCAAAATGAATATCCGAATCACGTTCGTCGCCGAACAAGGCGGTTCGCACCCAGGCGACGATTGGGCGCTTTAATGGACTCGCGATTCGGGTTGCCTTGATTGTTAGTTAAGTGCCAATGCATATACGTATGCCATTATTATATGCATGAGAACTGCATGGATCATCAAAGATGATGTTTTGTCGAGGGCGTCAGCATGAACCGGTGTTAAAGAGAAAACCGCTCTTGTTCATTTACGGCTTGAAGCCCTAATTGCCAGGGAAAGCTCCTCAAGATTGGCTTGTCATCCTTTTATCATCGGCGAAGTGTCCTTGGGCAATTACACTAAGGAGAGAAATCATCGCGCTTCTCCATGCACTTCCATCCCTTGATCGAGTATCAGATGATGAAGTATTGTTCTTCACCGATAAGCACCGGTTACATGGCAAGGGAGTGGGATTAATCGGCAGATGTCAACTATGGACAATGGACAAGCGGTTGCTGAAGATCGCTGATAACATGGGGATAAGCATATAAGAGGTCTGACATGCGGCTTCTGGGGACACACTTCGCCCCTATAACCTGTCGGTTATAATGCCAACCCGGATATAAGACTGTTTTAGCCAAGACCGCCACTCGCTCATGCAATATCCGGGCCAAGCAATCGCGACCAACAGGCAAAAATTTCCAGTAATTGGAACTTTTCGGGAATTATTTTCCAATGATTGGAATTTTTGCAATCATATCTTCCCGGCGGTTGCATTTTGACCGTGTATCACGTCAAGGCGACGCCGGGCGTCTCTGCGGGTGGTCGCTGGGTATAAGAGCAGGCTTAATCAGATGTTCCAGCAATTACTTTATCCGCCATCAATACATATGCCCTTATCGTGGCGTCCAAATGTTTGATAGGTGTATCCTCTTCCTTGCAATGCGACAGACCGTTTGATGAATAAGCGAACATCATCACGGTTGGCATGTGGGGAACCATTTCCGCCGCATCGTGCAACGGCCCGGAAGGAAGTATTGGCGCCGATCCGGTGATTTCCATAAGCGCCTCCTTGCCCATGGCAATCAACTTTTTATCAAATAGCCGGGGTTCTATTTGCCACAACAAGCTCCATTCGTGTTTCACGTTGTTGTCTTTGGCGGCTTTGGCGGCGGCGGCTTTGGCCTCCTTGAACATTTTTGCCAGTGTCTTGGCGTTCAATGCGCGCTGATCAATGGATAAATCGCAAACGCCGGGCACTGCCGTAACTATGCATGGCTCGACTTTAACCACACCGCAGGTGCAGACCACATTGGCGCCCGGCCTGGAGTGACGCCGGGCAATTTCCCGGACCTCAAGCGCAAATTGAGCCGCGGCGAGAAAAGCGTCCTTGCGCATGGGGATGGGGGTCGATCCGGAGTGGGCGGCTTGCCCGATGAATCGGATCATGTGCCGCTCAACACCAAAGGTTCCGAGAACAATCCCCGCCGGTTTGTTCATTGATTCCAGCACCGGACCTTGTTCAATGTGCAGTTCCAAATATGCCTTGGCCGGAATCTTTTTCAATTGCTTGTGCGCATCAAGCATCGTCTTCAGGTTGACTCCGTTTTCCTTGAGGGCATCCGGCAACAGCACGCCATCGCGATCTTTGAGATTTTTAACCTCGTCAATTTTCAGCGTGCCGCCGGCGGCGGATGATCCGAGCAGGCTTCGCCCAAAGCGGGAACCTTCCTCGTCCGCCCAATCAACCAGTTTTAAGGTCAGCGGAGGCGTCCCTGCCGCCTTGTGCCGGCGCAATACTTCCAAGGCGGAAAGCGTTCCGAGGCAACCATCCAGCCAGCCGCCATTTGGCACGGAATCAAGGTGTCCGGCGATCAAAACGCAATCCTTGGATTTTCCCGGCAATGTAACCCACTGATTGCCGGCGGAATCGACTTCAACGGACAGTCCAAGCTCGGATTTTACTTTTTTCCGAAACCATTCGCGGGTTTTGCGAAATACCGGACCCCAGGCAACACGTTGTGCCCCGTCCCGGGTGGAGGTCAGGCTGGCAAGTTCCTTCAGATCAGCGATCACACGTTTCGAACTCGGCGCCGGCAATGTACTCATGTTGTATCCTCTCTTTCCATGGCAACCATAAAATCATGAAATGGTTGAGGCAATCACAAAGATTTCCGCAACAGGGATTACGAACGACGAATCGGTTTGAATTTCATGCGATGGGGGTTATCCGCGTCATCACCTAACCGGCGACGGCGATCTTCGTGGTAGGCTTCGTAATTTCCCTCGAACCAGGTAACCACGCTATCGCCTTCAAACGCCAGGATATGCGTGGCGATTCGATCCAGGAACCAGCGGTCATGGCTGACCACCACCGCGCAACCGCCAAAACTCATCAAACCTTCCTCCAGCGATCGCAAAGTGTCCACATCAAGATCATTGGTTGGTTCATCGAGCAGAAGCACGTTTCCGCCGGAACGAAGAAGTTTGGCGAGGTGGACGCGATTGCGCTCGCCGCCGGATAGCTGGCCGACTTTTTTCTGCTGGTCGCCGCCTTTGAAATTAAACCGTGCGCAATAGGCCCGGCTGTTCATTAATTTTCCGCCGAGATCAAGAAATTCCGCGCCACCGCTGATTTCTTCGTAGACGGTTTTATTACCTTCGAGATGATCGCGAAATTGGTCCACGTACGACAAACGGACCGTGGATCCGATCGCGAGTTCGCCTTCAGTCGGTTTCTCGGTGCCCATGATCATTTTAAACATGGTGGTCTTGCCTGCGCCATTTCCGCCGATCACGCCAACAATGCCGCCTCGGGGAAGATCGAAGGAAACATTTTCAAACAGGACGCGGTCATCAAAGCTTTTGGAAAGTCCCTTGGCACGGATGACCAAATCGCCCAGCCGCTCGCCGGATGGAATTTGAATTTGCAAATTGCTTTCGCGAGTGTCGATCTGCTGGGCGGCCATTTCCTCATAGCGGGCGATACGGGCCTTGTTTTTCGCCCGACGGGCGGAAGGATTCATGCGAATCCACGAAAGCTCCTGTTGCAGGAGTTTTTGACGACTGGCCGCGATCTTGGCTTCCCGCTCGGACTCTGCTTCTTTTTGAATCAACCACTGTTCATAGTTGCCTTTGTACGGATACCCGTTGCCACCGTCCAACTCGAGTATCCACTCCGTTACGTTGCTTAAAAAGTAGCGGTCGTGCGTTATAACAACCACGGTTCCGGAAAAGTTTTTCAAATAGTTCTCGATCCAGGCAACCGACTCGGCGTCCAGATGGTTTGTCGGTTCGTCCAGGAGTAGCACGTCAGGATTAGACAACAGCAGGCGGCACAGTGCCACCCGTCGCTTTTCTCCTCCCGATGTCCGCTGAATAGGCGCATCACCGGGAGGAAGCCGCAACGCCTCCATGGCCATTTCAACCTGATGATCAAGTTCCCATAATTCGCGGGTATCGATGATGTCCTGCAATCGCCCCAACTCGTCGTTTAATTTTTCCTGTTCCTCGTCGGACAAATCGTCGCTTAGCTTTTCACAAATGGCGTCATAGCGGTCGAGGATGGCGCGGGCTTCGGCCACACCTTCATTGACGATTTCAGCCACGGTTTTGTCCTGATCAAATTGCGGTTCCTGGGGCAGATAGCCAATGCGGGCATTCTTTGCCCGGTAAACCTCGCCCATGTAATCGTTATCCAGGCCGGCCATGATGCGTAGTAGCGTCGATTTGCCGGCGCCGTTTCCGCCTATGACGCCGATTTTTGCGCCAAAGAAAAACGCCAGGTTGATCTCATTCAGTATCGTGGTTTTATTGTGCTGTTTGGTTAGTCGTTGAAGATTAAATACATATTCACCAGCCATAATTCCGTTCTCCAATAAGAAGCGAACTTTAGCGGGTGGATTCGGGCGGTAAAGCCCAAATGCCGGGGAAAATTTCCTCACCTGTAGAGCGTTCATCGGTAAAAAAAATGAAAATCATGGTCAATCAACGGGTCCGGCCAGGATGAACCAATTCCGATCCCGTGATTGTTTATCGCCGAGCCACCCGCTTAACAAAAAAAGAAGTAGAATAATCCGGGATCACATTCGGAGGTATATAGTATCCGCCATTTGGTTCCGGTTAACCCAACCGCTGTTCTGACGGGACGTGACTTGCGTGATCGATCGGCGTACCGCATGCCAATATGATGAGTGATAAGGAACCCCCATAAATGCAAGCAGTGGCAGTGTCCCCTGTCTATCAACAAGTATTTACAAAGTTTTAAATGTCGTACCTGGAAAGCGTGGCGAGCACCAGGCATTGCAGGCCGCGGCCGTCATGCATAACATGGCAACGGCACGCGTCAAAATTGCCGCAATATGGACAAAAGACATAA
>DAOLDL010000078.1:5865-14034 GCA_035327305.1 Kiritimatiellia bacterium
GAGTGGTCCACGAATCTTTCTTCGGCTTCGTGGAGTACATCTGCCCCTCCAGGAATGGCAGATATTCCGGCCGTTGGCACGGGAACACGAAGCGTTACCCTTGGAGTCGGTCAGGTCCAATCCCACTACCGAGTGGTAGCTACGGTGACCAATTCAGCAAACGGCGCGCCAGCCGGTATGGTGCTGATCCCGTCAGGAAGTTTCACGATGGGCAGTGCTTTCGTCGACGATGGCGATGCGGACGAATTGCCGAGAAATACAGTGACTGTAAGCGAATTCTACATGGACATGCACGAGGTGACGAAGGCGTTGTGGGACGAGGTGCGCGCCTGGGCCACGAATCAAGGATATGCGATGACGACCGGTGGCGGCATAGCGACCAATCACCCGGTGAACTTTGTGAATTGGTTCGATGTAGTAAGATGGTGTAATGCCCGTAGCGAACGCGAAGGCTTGACCCCGGTGTATTACACCAACGCAGGGTTCACCGCGGTCTATAAAACGGGGCTTGTCGCGCCGTTCGTGAATTGGAACGCCAACGGATACCGCCTGCCCACCGAGGCGGAATGGGAAAAAGCGGCGCGAGGCGGGACGGAGGACACACGATTTCCTTGGTCGGATTTCACGAACAAGATTTCATGGGCGAAGGCCAATTATTACGGGGCCAGCAACTCATACAGCTATGACCTGGACGGTGCAGACGGGGCCTATCACCCGACCTTCGTAACGGCAAGTTTCCCGTACACGAGCCCGGTGGGATCCTTTGCGCCAAACGGCTACGGCCTCTATGATATGGCCGGCAACGTTTGGGAGTGGTGCTGGGATTGGTATCAGAGCAACTACTACACCAATATGCCAACAAGTGATCCGAGGGGGCCTGCCGGACCTCTATCGGATCGGGTGAGGCGTGGAGGGTCCTGGAACACTTTCGCTCGCGCTGTGCGGGTCGCTGAACGCGCCAGGGACGCCCCGAGCACCCAGAACAACGAACTCGGCTTTCGTTGCGTGAGAGTGCCTTGATTCCCATTGCCTGGTTTTCCCCCGATTATCGATGGATGGCATTCTAATGGAATAAGACGAACAAAGCATGGCATGCCTTCACTCTTATCGCGTCCGTCAATCGGCGGTTATCGAATCTGAATTGGCCCAGCGAAAGAATCATTTTCACCTGCGGGAAATTCAAAATGACGGAGCGTGATTGTTTATCGTTTTACTGAAAGGTTGAGTTACGAAGATCTGTCCAGACGCACTTTGATAAGAATCGAAGTCGTCATGCTTGCCGTAGGCCATTCAAAAAGCAGTAAATATTTTTTGTAAGTTTCTTAAAGGTTATCCGAACAATGAAGTAGGTAGCGTCATAGATGTGGAAAGGATGGTCCTTTCCCTTGTAGAGAAGATTAACAAAACAGGAGAAGCAGACAATGAGAAGTAAATGGTTATTGTATATGGTCGCAGTCATGATGGCGGGTTCGGCGTTCGCCGCGGAAAGGAGTTCCAGCGGTGTCACTCCGAATCTGAACAAGGGAACCAAGGTGCTTGAGGGTGCAGGATCCATGGATGTGATGGCTGATGAAATACAAATTCAGCTCGCCTACGGCCAGTTCGTCGCCGATGGTTTCGAAGTTGCCGTAGTTGCTGGATTACGCGACAACGATCGCTATATGAGCACCGAGTTGGGAGTGCGTGCCGAGTACAACTTCCTCCGCGATTCGGCCCTTGTGCCATTCGTGAGCGCCGGCGTGGTCTGGGCCGACGTCGAAGCCGACGACAGCAATCTCGACACCGACGCCGCCGTATTCTCGGTTGGCGCCGGCGTGAAGTATTTCATCCGCGACGACGTCGCTCTGGCCTTGAGCGGCAATTACCTTGTGGCCACGGATGATATCTTCGTCGATAGCGATGACGGAAAATTGAACGATGACGAATTCCGCGTCCTCTTCAGCGTTCGCTTCTACTTCGACTGATAACAGACCGTGCGTATTGATCTGCGGCCCATCCCGTTATACGGGGTGGGCCGCCTTTTTGTTTCGACCGCCAGGTATGGAAAAGCTTGTGTATTCATCGCTGGGAAGGGATGTTTACTGGCAGTTGGCATCAACGGTTGTGACATATTTCAAACTGGAACAGTCATTTCGTGATGGCGGATTTCAGATAAAACGGCAGTTAATTGGGTAATAACAAGGAGCGCGAATGAAGACACTTGCATTTATGAATGGCGACGCAATGCCCATCTTGGGCCTCGGCACATGGAAATCGGAGCCTGGCCGGGTTTATGATGCCGTGAGGGAGGCGATTCGAATTGGTTATCGTCACATCGATTGCGCCTCGATTTATGGCAACGAGGCAGAGATAGGAAATGCGATCCGTGACGTGATTAACGAAGGCCAGGTGATGCGCAAAGAGCTTTGGATTACCTCCAAGTTATGGAGCAACGCTCACGGCCGCAACAACGTTGCAGGCGCGCTCAAGAAGTCGCTCCAGGATCTTGGCCTCGATTACCTCGACCTTTACCTGATTCACTGGCCGATTCCGCTCAAGCCAAGCGCGACTTTTCCGAACTCCGCAGACGATTACGAGTTACCCGCAGAGGTTCCGTTGCAATCGACCTGGGAGGGACTGGAAGCCGCTGTCGGTGATGGTTTGACGCGCCACATCGGCGTTTCTAATTTCTCCGTCAAGAAGCTTCGCAATCTCCTTCCTCACTGCAAAGTCAAACTGGAAGTCAACCAGGTGGAACTCCATCCTTTGCTCCAGCAACCGGATCTCGTGGAATTCTGTGTTTCACAGGGCATTCATTTGACCGCTTATTCACCGCTTGGATCATCGGATCGGCCTGAATTCCTCAAAACGCCCGGTGCACCGGTGTTGCTCGACAATCCGGTGATCAAGTCAATCGCCCGGGACCACGGTTGTACACCCGCCCAGGTCTTGCTCGCCTGGCATGTCGGGCGGGGGATTTCAGTCATTCCGAAGTCGGTTACCCCATCGCGACTGCGTGAGAATCTTGCGGCGGCGGAGATTGAGCTTGGTCAGTCAGATCTCGATCAGATCGCTGGTATCGATCAAAGCTACCGCTTGATTGACGGATCGTTCTGGGTCATGGAAGGTGGCCCCTGGACCGTTCAGGCAATTTGGGATGCGCCCTGAACCAGCCTGATCATTCAGCGCCGGTATGGCGTAGTGCAGTGTCCTTCAACTGGTTGAATAGTGACCAACCGCTGAATGATAAACTGATTGAACAGGACAGGCATTTGCCGTATTCACGATTTCCCGGTTGATAATTCATTGTTATTGATTATGTTACTGGCATATGACCACGACAGCTCCGACATTCAAAATTTCCGGCGAATTGACCAACGACCCGATGGTTTGCAAGTTTCATTGCGAGCGGGCGATATTGGATAACTGGACCGTTGTGTTTAATAAACCTGAAGAATCCATGGCGTCGCCGTTGATTGACGGCTTGTTTGCGGTGGACGGTGTTGCTTCGGTGGTGGTTTCCGGATCGACGATTACCATCACAAAGTCCGTTCCGACGCCCTGGCCTCACCTGGCCGCGGAAATTGCCAAGGCCATTCGCAGTGGGTGCGCAGGTGATGTTCCGCCCATCAATCCTGATGTTGTTGAGCGCCTGAAAAATATGCCCATGGACGAAGCCGAGCATGCAATTCGGGAATTGCTCGAGACCCAGATTAATCCGGCTTTGGCATCGCATGGCGGATTTGTCAAACTTTTGAAAGTCGAAGATCGCGATGTTTATGTCGAGATGGGGGGCGGTTGCCAGGGTTGTGCTTCCGCTCGCGCAACGATGCGGTATGGGGTGGAAGGCGCCATTCGTCGGGTAGCTCCTCAAGTGCGAAACGTAATTGACGCAACCGATCACGCGGCGGGAACCAATCCTTATTACACGTAATACTGTGACGGGAGTGAAATCCCGCGCCTGTTTGGTCAGCGTTATCTTGCCGTGCCTGTTCTTTCCCGCTAGTATCCGCGGAAAACTTCCAAGGAATTTTACGAATGGCGGCGAAAATACTCGATGGTAAACAGTTGGCGGCGGAAATGCGCATGGAAATGACGGCGGATGTCTCGGCTTTGCGGGCAAAAGGCGTTACTCCGGGATTGGGTGTCATTTTGGTGGGTGATAATCCCGCATCCCGGTCGTATGTTTCAGCCAAGGAAAAGGCTTGTGAAGATACCGGCCTTCTTTCCCGGGAAATCACCATGCCCTCCGGTGTTTCCAAGGCGGAAATTCTCGCGGCGGTGGAATCTCTCAATCTCGATCCTTCCATTCATGGAATTTTAGTTCAGCTTCCGCTCCCTGACAGCGCCATTGAACAGGAAGTAATCAATTCGATCAATCCGGACAAGGATGTGGATGGTTTTCATCCCATCAATGTGGGCCGCATGATCCTTGGGTTGCCGGCGTTTATCCCCTGCACACCGCATGGCGTATTGCATATGTTACAGCGCGGTGGTTATCCGCCCGCCGGCAAGCACGTGGTGGTGGTGGGTCGAAGCAATATTGTCGGACGTCCGCTGGCCAATTTGCTTTCGCTTAAGAACAAACTCGGTAATGCCACGGTCACCATGTGTCATACGGGCACGCCGGATATCGGAATATTTACGCGTTCCGCGGATGTCGTGATCGCCGCGGCCGGCCGTCCGAACACTATCACGGCGGACATGGTCAAAGATGGCGTGGTGGTTATCGATGTCGGCGTGAACCGTGTGCCGGATGCCACCAAAAAAAGCGGATTTCGTCTGGTCGGCGATGTGGACTATGATGAAGTCGCGAAAAAGGCCGAGGCTATAACCCCGGTTCCGGGCGGAGTGGGGCCGATGACCATTGCCATGTTGCTTTACAACACCATTGAGTCGGCCCGCCGGACCTTGAAAAACTAAACGGATTATACGTGCGCACGCTTCAACGATACATTCTGGCGGACTACCTGGTCATTTTTTTCATGACCTTGAGCGTATTCACATTCGTGATGTGCGTGGGGGTTATTGTCAAGGCGATCGACATCGCGGCGCGCGGAATTTCCGCGGAACTGATCGGTCGACTTTTCCTGCTGAATATTCCCTACATGATGACGTTTTCCATACCGATCAGCGTGCTGACCGCGTGTTTGTTGCTGTTCGGGCGATTGTCTTTTGACGGGGAGCTGACCGCGATGCGGGCATGCGGCTTGAGCTTGTGGCAAATCGTCGCGCCACTGATTGTCATGTCCGTGATATTCACAGGCGTTTGCATGTATATCAATGCCTCGGTCGCGCCGCGGTGCAAGGCATTGTCGCGGGAAATCCTGATGGAAATGGGAGTGGAGGAACCGATCAACCTGCTCGAGGTCGGACGTTTTGTGCAGGACTTTCCCAACATGCAGATATTTATCCGGTCACGCGATGGCGATGTCGTTCGTGATATCGTGGTGTATGAAACCGATGATGGAAAACCGGTGCGCAACGTGCGGGCGGATGAAGGACGTATCCGTGTGGAAAAGGAGGAGCGGATCATGTACATCGATTTGTACAATGTCCGGATTGATCAAACCGACCGATCAGGATCACGCGAAGCGCCGAAATCGCATTACATCAACGCTCAATACTATCCGGTCAAAATCGATTTTTCCTCGTTTGCCGGCAAAGCGCGACGCAAGAAGCCTTCAGACATGGCGCACCGGGAATTGATTGAAAATATTCGCGATGTCAAAGCGGCATTTCCGGACTTCAAGCCGAAGGACTTGTTGCGTCAACGAATGTTTATGGTGGTGGAAATGAACAAACGCTTTGCCGTATCCATGTCCTGTTTTGCGTTCACATTGATTGGGATTCCGCTGGGCATGAAATCCCGGCGCAAGGAGTCATCGGTCGGTGTCGGCATAGCGCTGGCGTTGGTGTTCGCTTTTTATCTTTTCATCATCATCGCAAACTCCCTGGTTGGCAGTCCCGAATTGAGGCCGGACCTCATCGTCTGGTTGCCGGTTGTGGTCTGCGAGCTGATTGGATTTTATTTGATCTACCGGGCGGCTTGAAATTGCGGTAGCGCCGATTGTTGAATCAATTCTCGCCGGCGTCCTCGATCAGCGCTCGCAATAACTCGGCTACGCTCCAAGCCTGGGCAAAGCAACCCTTGGGGGCATGCGGCGGATTACCGTCAAAAATTTCCGCAATGGTACCTATTCCTTGCTCGGTAAAATGCGTTTGCATGTGTTTTTTAATCAAGGCGATCCGTGATGCCGCTTCGGCTTTGCCACGCACTTTGATCAGTGCGGTGATGTAAGGTCCGATCAACCAGCCCCAAACAGTGCCCTGGTGGTAGGCGCCATCACGGGCCAGCAAATCACCTTCATAAATTGCGTGATAATCCGGATGGGTGGGGGACAGACTGCGCAGTCCCAAAGGAGTGAAGAGGTGTTCGTCAACCACGTCAAGAACCCGTTTGGCCCGGTCGCCGGTAAGAAGCGGGAAGGGGAGGCTGATCGCGAAAAGCTGATTCGGGCGAATATCGGCGTTTTTATTGTCGCCATCGATGTAATCATAAAGACAGCGTGTTTCCTCATTCCAGAATGTCTTTTCGAACAGCGGCAGTATATTATCGGCCCTTTTCTTGAATGCTTTCGCATCTTTGGTGTGACCGAATGATTCGGCAAAAAGCGCCATGATCCGGAAAGCATTGTACCAGAGCGCGTTGATCTCGACGGCTTTGCCATGGCGTGGTGTTACAACCCAGTCACCCACGCGAACATCCATCCACGTCAATTGGGTTGCCGGCGTGCCGGTGATCAAGAGTCCATCCTTGTCGGTATGAATGTTGAATCGGGTTCCCTTGTCATGCCATGCGATGATGTCCTTCAACAAAGGATACAAGTGGTCACGGACATAGGCATCATCTCCGGTGCGTTGCCAGTAGCGATAAATGGTGACGAAAAACCACATTGTGGCATCAGCCGTGTTGTATTCGGGGTGATCGCCTTCGTCGGGAAACCTGTTGGGTAGCATGCCTTCACTGGTGGCTTCGGCAAACGCCTGGATGATTTTTCGGGCGATGTCGTACCGCCCGGTGGTCAGGCAAAGTCCTGGTAGTGAAATCATGCTGTCGCGACCCCAGTCGCTGAACCATGGATAGCCTGCGATGATGGTATTGAGATTCTTGCCGCGACGCACAACAAACTGATCGGCGGCCAGGGCGAGGGTTTTGATAAAACTCGAATTGCGCGCAAATGGCTGTAGCAATTCGCGACGTCTTTTCATTTCCTGATCATACAGTTTGAAGGGGTCGAGATCCTTTGGATTATCCGTGGATACAACAACACCAAACAAAGCGCCCGGTTCCAACTTCACCTTGAAGTGCCCCGGTGAAAAAAGATCCTCCTGAAAATCCTGCATCCGATCCAATTCCTCAATGTATTCTAATTGGTAATACCAATTCGGGTTGCTGATGAATTGTGCGTCCAGTATTTTAATAAACAGGTCGGGCGCCTCCTCGTAAGGTTTCATGTGAAACACATCGGCGGACATCGAATATTCGAGATTGATGCGGTCGTTAGCTTTCATCAACCAGTGGTAGTCGCGACCGGCAATGAGCGGAAGAAGTTCCATTTCGCATGCATGCGGAGCGGAGATGACATCGTACAAAATTACCGTGGTATTTTGACCGTAAACGGAAAAAATCCGTTTCTGGATGCGGATGCCGTCGGCAAAATACGTAAAGGTCGGAATCCATTCCCGTTCAAATTTCTCCAGAAACTGATCACCGTTGGGGTGAATAACGCCGGGGTAGGAATTGCATCCGAGTTCAAGGCGGCGTCCGTCAACAATCAACGTTTCGTCGAGCTTGGAAAGCAATACGAAGCGTCCGAGCGGAGGGTTCATGGCCGGAGCCAGGATGGCATGGTACTTGCGGGTGTTCAGTCCGATGATCGTCGAGCCGGCCCAGCCGCCCAGCCCGTTCGTTTCCAGCCATTCCCGGCGCATGGCTTGATCAATGTCATTGGTGATTGAACGATCAAAAGTAATTTTCATAAAGCGCGGCAATTCCTGCCGAAAGATTATGTAAATGATTCATCGCAATGATTCAACGCTGATGTTTGCGGGGGAGGAAATCGTTTTGAAATTGGCTCCGGCGGTAGGGCTCGAACCTACAACCTTGGCGTTAACAGCGCCCTGCTC
>DAOLDL010000079.1:0-2953 GCA_035327305.1 Kiritimatiellia bacterium
CGAACCCGCCTGGCTAGCTTGGAAGGCTAGAACTTTACCACTAAGCTACGCCCGCCAGAGGAATTACCCGCATACACTAGCGATACGATGGATTTCGTCAAGTCTTTACCAAGAAAGGGCTTTCCCGGCCACCTGTACGCACTCTGTGACCGTATTGATTTTATACTATTATAAATAGCTGTGCTGTTTGGAGAGTAGTGCTCACTTGATGTGAGGACTTCTTTTCCCTTTCATGCTGGATGCTCGCATAATTGCATGATTCCCGATACGTTCCCGCAATTGATCGACAGCGCGATCCAATCTGCCCTCCCGTTCCTCGGTTTTCATTATTGTGTCGGGGAAAAGATTGAGTTGTTGGTCGCCTCCCTCTTGATTGGCAAATCCGGAAACACCAAATCCGATCAATCGGACCGGCTGGGACAGTTTCTGCCGTTCAAACAACCGGGTCGCGGCTTCCAGTAATTTTCGATCCGAGCAGATGGCGTCTGGCAAAGTTTCCTGGCGGGATATGGTTTGGAAATCGGCAAAGCGCAACTTAATTGCAACAGTGAAAGCCATTTCTTCCATGCGACGAAGGCGGCGGCCAACCTGCTCGATCAGTTCCACAAGTTTTTCCCGAACTGTTGCATAATCCGAGACGTCATCATCAAATGTGTGTTCTGCGGAAACGCTTTTTGCCATGTACTCGGTAATGACAGGACGTTTGTCCAGTCCCCGCGCCAGACTGCTTATGTGACCACCCAATGCGGGTCCCACCAGCGGGGCCAGGTCGTTTGTCGACATTTGTTGCAGATCGCCGATGGTGCGAATACCGGCTTCATGGAGCACCTTCTCCGTAACCTTGCCGACTCCCCAGATGCGCGAGACGGGTAGAGGCGCCAGAAAAGCGAGAATCTCATTTTGACCGACGGGAACCACAGTCAAACCATCCGGTTTTTTCATGTCGCTGGCCAGTTTGGCGAGAAATTTATTTGAAGCCAAACCGATCGATGCGGTTAAACCAATATCGATCCGAATACGCGACTTGATGGCACTGGCAAGTTCAACCGGATTTTTCCACTGCCTCAAGCCACCGCCAACATCCATGAACGCCTCATCAACCGATACCTGCTCAACAAGAGGGGTAAACTGATGAAGTATCTGCATAACCTTTTCGGAAATATCCAGATACCGTGACATTCTTGGCGGCGCAAAAATCGCATGCGGGCATAAACGGTAAGCCGTACGGGACGGCATGGCCGAGTGGATGCCGAATTTTCGAGCCTCATAGGATGCCGTGGATACAACACCCCGCCGATCCGGCGGTGAACCGACAATCAGCGGCTTGCCCGCCCATTTCGGATGGTCCATGACCTCCACAGCGGCAAAAAAAGCATCCATATCCAAATGTATGATGGATTGCATGGCTGATCATGATAGCAAAGTCTGTAAAAGCTGAAAGAAACATAGTCAATTTCTACCGAATAGGCGGGAATTGATTTATCCTGAAATTTCTGTTATTTGTCCTTCTGTGAGTACAAAAGACTTCAATTTAAACCGGCCAATTCATCTCGCCCGCCGAGATGCCTACTTCGAACGTGCCATCGAGCTTTTGTACATGCCTATGCAGGAGATGGATACAAACGAAAGGCTCACGCATGTTGACAAAGTTATCGCCCTGCTTAAAACCGCACAGTTTCATGCGTTCTTTACGACAAAGTCGCCGCGTGCCACCCAGCAGGAACATGATTTACTGCATTTTATGCGTTTGATATCCCACAATGTTCAATCCGCTCACTCCATGATGCAACATCAGGCGCACCTGGAAGGAGAAGAGGGTTTCTTGTGTCAGTTTCTGGATGCGCGCCCGGATGAATGCGTTTTGCCGGCCATGCATTACCGTCGGCGGGCTGATGATATTTTCCATGGATTATGGCATTTGTTGCGACTTGGTCATAAACCGTACCGTACGCTTCAGCAGGCTAACGTGAATTCACTTACACCGGCAGAACAGGAACGGTACAGAAAAGCTTACCGGAGTTTTCGCGAGGAAATCATGCACAAGTTTCCGGCGCCTGCCAATGACCGGATCAATACCTCCGACAAGCAAACAACCGTATCGGCTTAACCCCGGCTTTATCGCGAAGAGCGCGAAATATGCGTATTTATGAGGATCAGGATCGCCCGAATTTTTTCTTCAATTCCTGAATACTCGTAAAAATTATGGTGGGCCGACCACGTGGACTGGTATAGGGCAGTTCGGTCATCGATAAATCACTAACGAGTCGCTCAAGTTGTTCACGGGAAAGTTGCGTTGTAGTTCTAACCGCCGCAAACGCCGCCGCTTGTGCTATTTGTTCCTTGCCCAATGATTTTCCAATGGATGCTTTACCCTGGCTTTCCAGTGCGCTGGAAATATCGGATAACAACGTAGCCCCGTCGGCGTCTTTAATAACCGCGGGAACAGCATCAAGAACAAACGTATCGCCGCCAAATTCAGATATACCGAAACCGATATCACGCAGGATGGCCAAACTTTTCCGAATATAGCCCGCCTTGACCGGAGTTAACGTAATGGATTCAGCCATTAAGAGGCCTTGTGATTCCGGTTGTTTCTTACGACTTGTGGCCAGTAAACGATCGTAGAGAACCCGTTCATGCGCCGCCTGCGGGTCCATCAGGATCATGCCCTCATCGGTTTCCAGAACCACAAAATAACCGCCTATTTGGCCGACAATCCGACACCAGTTCCAAGGCGCTTTGAATGGACTTACAGATTGCCCATCTCCTTTATCAACATGCGACTGTTCCGATTCGGATAGGATATTATCAATTGAATCAGGTCGTTTCCTGGGATACTGAAATGCCGGTAATTGCGGGAGGTCCGGAACCTTTAAAAATTCCCCCACCCTTGTGTTTGATGAATCCTGTTGTGGCGATTTCACACCGGCGGCAGATGCGTTATTAACGGCGG
>DAOLDL010000079.1:3053-13405 GCA_035327305.1 Kiritimatiellia bacterium
CGGCGGCAGATGCGTTATTAACGGCGGAGGATGTGGTTATTGCGGCGCGCAGAGCATGGATCAGCAAATCCCGCACCCGTGCGCCATGGCGAAACCGCACTTCTTTTTTGGTTGGATGAACATTTACATCCACCTCCTCCGGAGGGAGGTTGATAAAAAGAAATGCCATGGGGTGGCGTCCGCGATCCAGAACTTCCTGAAATACTTCTCCGATGGCATATCCAAGAACTGGAGCCGAGGCCGGGCGTTGATTAATAAAAATATACTGCTCGGTTTTATCGGCACGGTGCAAGTGGGCGTTACTTACCAGTCCGGTTACGCTCCAGTCATCGTGTTGGAGATTCACGGCAACCAGATCACGCAAGATATCCGATCCATGCATTTGACGGATGCGATCCTCCAGCTGGCTATCGCCATCCAATCGATAGATTTCGCGCTCATCAACCAGCAGGCGTAATCCGACATCCGGCCGACCCATGGCATAAAGCATGAATACCTGCCGAATATGATTTAATTCGGTCGCCGGTGACTTCATGAATTTTCGCCGGGCCGGGACATTAAAAAATAGCTGGCGAACATCTATTTTTGTTCCCGGCGGAATTCCGGCGTCCCGCACATCTTCGATTCTGCCGCCATTGATGACAATTTCCGTGCCGCTGACATCGTCCGTACGCCGGGTCGACAACGTAAAGCGGGACACCGAGGAAATGGCGGCCAGCGCTTCTCCGCGAAAACCCAGCGTGGCGACCTTTTCAATGTCGTCCACATGCCGTATTTTGCTGGTGGCATGGCGTTCAACAGAAAGCAAGGCATTGTCGCGATCCATACCACAACCGTTGTCGGCTACTCGCAAGAGTTTTAATCCGCCATCAACCACGGAAACTTCGATGTACGTAGCTCCCGCATCGAATGCATTTTCCATCAATTCCTTGATAACGGACGCGGGTCGGTCAACCACCTCGCCGGCGGCGATTTTATTGATGATGTGATCTGGAAGAAGTTGAATGACCGGTGGTTGCGACATGAGGAAATACTATACCTGCGCGCCACGAAACTCAACTACCGGTGTCACGAAACCTTTATATGATTTCGATCACAACATCCCGGGTGCGGGGTTTTTCCTCTTCCTCGACCTCGATTTTCTGATAGGTGGGCAGAAAGCGATAATAGACCTGCAAAGTCAAAGCCGACATTGCGGTGCTGAAGGCCGGGCCGAAGAAATGTTCGAAACCGAAAGGGATATTAGCGCCTGACTTGGCAGGTGATGTCCAGCTTCCATCATCGTTCTGATTGCGGGTATAAGCTCGGGCAAATTTTTCATTCCAACTGGTCCAAGCCTGACCGCCCTGGTGGAACTTGGCTTGTGTCACGTAGTACCAGACACTCATGGGCCAGGAAGGAGGTTGATCCCAATTCAGATCGATATTGCTCATGGCGCGCAGACCATCGCGGGCTTCGCGGCTATTGGCATGACCCAACAACTGCAGGCACAGAACCGATACGGCGGTAATGCCATGATCATCTCCTCGAACCGGTTGAATGTGCGGTTGGATGTAGTAGAAGCGGCCGCTTTCATGCTGGCGTTGCTTCAAACGCGATACCGCCAGTTCCATAGCCTGATTCAACCCCGGATTAGAGGCGCCTGCCATGCTGGCCGCTTTAAGCGCTTGCATTTGCCAACCGGAAACGGAGTTGTTGATGTCCCGTCCTTTTTCATAACGATAAAACCACAAGCCTTCGGAACGCTGACCCTTCATGATCACATCCACGGCGCTTTCCATCGCCGGTTTCAAGCTGGGTATGCGGGTAAGTGCATACGTTTCACTGATGGCATACGTTGCGATGGCGTGTCCATAAGTGCCGGCTTTATAAGGGGCATTTTCGGAATCGTCGGTATCGATAAAGTGACCAGACGGCGCCTGGCGACCCACCAGATAACGAATGGCCTTTTCCACGGTCGCCCCGTATTTTTCCGAAGAAGGCGTTTCGCCATGGGCGAGAAAGGCCAGCAATCCCAACCCTGTAATCCCAACCCGCATGCGATTACCGGACTCCCCGCCGGTATCGGCCCGCCAGGAACCGTCGGCTTCCTGATTGTTCTTCAACCACTCAAGCGCCTTGATTACCGACCTTTCCGTTTCCTGCCCCCAGCGACCAGCCGCACCGAGCATGCGTGACCTTCCGCTTTCCGACCGACCTTCATACAAGCCGCGCATTACAAGCGGACTTTTTGCGTCACTGATTACATTCAAGTCGGCCAAATCCATGCTGATATCATCTGATGGAGACATGTCCGTGCTGACATCCGGCGGCGCGGAAACATCAAACATCTGGTCCGGCGGCGCGATCAGGTCCGTAAGTTCCTGCAAATCCTGCAATTCCTGCAATTCACGTTCAAACTCTTCGAGATCAATGGCATCCGGTTCCATGATCTGGACTTGAATGGAAGCTGTTTTATCCTCGGTCACCATGCCGAGAAACCTGATGGCGGCAATCACAAGCAATATGTGGAATACGATGGATCCGAAAGGACCGAGCAAATGCTCAAGAAAGTTTTTGCGTTTCTTTTTCTTCACCACGAGATCGATATTCTCTTCCATGGCTGTGCTCCGTTTCCGATGATCAATTGGTGCTGATGACTGATAAATTTTGCAGGCCATTTTTCGCGCAAAGATCGAGTACGCGAATCAGGTCCTCGTGCCGCGAATTGGCTGTCGCCATGATCATGATGGTTTGTTTGACATCGATACCGGCAAGACGGGCAAGCAGGCTTTCCATTTCCCGCAGACCGACCTGGCGGTCGTTCATGGTGAAACCATTTTCAAAAATTTGGATACGAATCATTTTCGGCGGAGTTTGTAACTGCTCCTGCTTGCTTTCCGGTGATGGGCGGAAAACATCGAGGTGCGCGATTACATCCTGCGGCTGAATTGTAACAATGAAGTACACCAGCAATTGAAAGACCACGTCAATCATCGCGGTCATTTGAACTTCACCGGCTTCAATACTCTTCCGGGTTCTTTTGTGTCTGTGCGCCATAAAGTTATCCCGCTACTGCGCCACTTCCTTTACCGCGGCGAACGATACTTTCCACAAACCGGCATATGCGCAGGCATCCATGACCCTTCGTATATCCTCATGCCGGGCGCCGCCCGCCGCACGAATGATGACGGGAGTGGTTTGACCGTGACTGATAACCACGTTGCGCAGGAGGTTGCGCAAGAATGCTTCATTCATATAATTACGAGCAATTGAAATACGTCCGCGATCATCCACTTCAACGACGACTTCCCGCGGATCCTTTTGCTCAACGGCCGGACCATGCGGAGCCATACTCAAGCGGATACTTTCATCGATGGCCTGGCGTTCCAGTTCAACCGTACACACGAAGAAGATGATCAACTGGAAAACCACATCGATCATCGGCGTCATGTTTACGCCACCTTCTTCCCGTACTCTTCTCATGGCAATTCCCGGACGGTATTCATGTTGATTACTCGCTCACGACTTCGACGTTTCGAAGGACCTTGATCAGATCAAGCGTCAACGCTTCCATGCCCAGCGTAATTTTTGTGGCACGGTTACGGAAATAATAGAAGAAGGCAAGCGCCGGCACTGCCGCGAGCAACCCGCCTGCGGTTGTGTAAAGCGCCTGGGCAATATTCAACGCCAGCATGGACTGCTGGGCGGCGCCCGCGCTTTGGGTACCGAGAGTGGCAAAAGCGAAGATCATTCCCTGCACCGTACCCAAAAGACCCAACATCGGCGCGAGGTTGGCAACGACGTTCAGGTATGTGACCCGCTGGAGCAGTTTTTCGCTTTCGAGGTCTGCGGCCACGCCCACGGCCTCCTGAATGGCTTCAAAACCTTCCTGCACGTTGCTGAATCCGGCTGTGAGGATGGCCGAAAGAGGTCCGGGTTCCTCTTCGCAATGTTTGACGGCTTTCATTACGTCCCCCTGCTCCATGGCTTCGCGTACCTTGGCGACAAAAGGTCCGGGAACAATCTTCTTTTCACGAATGGTTATGAAGGAGTCGACAATCAGGGCGAATCCCGCAACCGAGCAGGCGCCCAGCGCCAGCCAAAGCATGATTCCCATGAACCCGCTGTTAGTGACTATTCTGCCAAAACTCATGGCGTCACGGCCGGCTTCCTTGGCCGCGGCGGCGGCGGCGGCGGAATCCAACTCAAGGCCTGCGGCATCCTGGGCCATGGCGAACGGACCGGCCATGAACAAAACCACCGCCAATGAAAACATCCAAACCTTTAATACTTTTGTCATCATACCTGCGCTCCTCATATCATATACCTTCGTGGCCATCTGTTTAGATTTTCGAACGAGCTTCCTGTGCGAATGTTGATTGTGGATACTTCTGCACAAGTTTGCGATACATTTCGCGTGCGCGCGGATCGCGCAAACGCTCGAGTCCCTGGGCCGCTTTGAACAGGGCCTCGGGTTGAACGGCGGTTTCGGATTCGAAAAGAATGGCGGATCGCAAATAATCCATTACGGCGGCTTCCACCTGGCCTTGGGCAAGGCGGATGTCACCCCGCATTATCTGGGCGCGAGCGGCATCGTTTCTGGAACCGCGGGAGATTGCCTGTTCGAGCATGGGCGCCAAACGGTCATGCATGCCTGCGGCCAGCATGGAAGCACGAAATGCCCATTGCACTGTGCTGTCTTCACGCAATTCCGGCGACTGACGGAAAAGGCGCTCATAAACCTCAACGGCATCCTTGTGATTACCCCGTTGGGTTTGTATCTGGCCTATTGCAATCAACGCCTGGTTATCCCAATCGAGAAAACGGAAATCCGTCGCAACTTTTTCAAGCAACGCGATGGCGTCGGCATGACGGCCTTGTCCGGCCAGCACTCTCGCCTGGTCAAAATCCGCGGGACGCGGCGCAATGGCTTTTGCGTATTGCCCCCGGGCAAAGGTACGTTGTCCGGCCGCCGTGGTTAGGATGACATCGCCATTGCGCTGGGCGCGGATATCCGTTCCTTCAATTCTATTTCCGTTGGGAAGAATCACGACTTGTGCGCTAACGGCACCGGCAAGTCCGAACGCGCACAGACCCATCAGCCATTTACCGGTGATTCCCGGCTTCCTACTATGCGTCGATTTTGTATTCATGGCATTATTCCTTCCTCGAATCATCATGATGCGGCCGCTTTCATTATCGCTTCTCCACGCAAACGCCGTACATCGGTTATGAATCTGCCCTGGGGAAACAATTGAATGTATTCGTCACAGTTCTCGATAACATCGTTGTGCCGGTTCAATTGAGCGGCAATTTCAATGCTGGCAAAAAGCGCATCTTCGATCATTGGCCGCAGGTCGGTGCGCGTGCGATCGGTTAACAAGGCGAGGCGTTGATACGAGGCAAGCGCCGCCACCAGATCGCCATGTTTGCGCTGAATTTCCGCCAGCGTCATGGTCGCGCGATTGATCAGCGCGGAATCCGTGGCGAACCGGAATACATCGCTCAAAGCGGCGACAGCCTGCTGGTGCTGGCCGGAATCCCGGTATGCCTCGCCTTGGAGAAATTTGGCTTCGTAGAAAAGTCCGGACTGCGGATAACGCGTAAGCAGTTCATCCACCGATTGAATGGCCTCCGGAAATTGTCCGGCTTTGAAATAAGCTTGAGCTATTCCGAACAAGGAGCGCTCGATCAGCGGGCGCGAGGTTTCCTGCTGTTCCTGCGGCAGGCGACCGATTTTGCGTTGCACTTCCTGAAATGCCTGAATGGCTTCCCTTGCATAACCGGCATCCCCCATCATCTGGCCGAGTCTTACAAAATCCTCGGCCGGGTAAAGTTGGGAATTTTCCATCATGCGCCGAAACGCGGCGACGCCCTGATCAAATTGTTTGATTTCCATGGCGGCGCGTGCCAGGGAGAACAGTGCATTCTTTCCTTCTGCCGAATTCGGATACTTTTCCGCCAATTCGTCAAATGTCTTTGCCGCTTCATCAAACCGACGCAATTCCAACAATACCGTCCCCTTGCCGCTCAAGGCCATGGGGGCAAGATCAGACGCTTCAAACGATCGGACAAACAGATCAAATGCACGAATGGCGCGATCACGAAAGTCGGGAATCTGGGCTTCCGGTTCCTGCAGTCGGGCGAAACATTGCGCGCGCATGAACATGGCCTTCTCGAGTAATTCACGAATGCGTTGCTCATCTGATGGCGTGGTGGCGTATGGATTATTGCGTGGCGCAATCCAACTGATCAGGGTTTCAAGTTCGACGGCCGCTTCACCGAATTTATTGAGCCGGACAAACGAGTCCGCCAGATTGAATTGGGCATTGGCGCGATCCGGGCTTGGAGGGGTTTCGTTGATCAGGCGTCGAAAATTCGTAATGGCGGATTCAAAATCGCCGGCCTGATAGAAACTCCATGCCACCTGGTTCAAAGCGCGGGGGTAATATTGATCCTGGGGATAGTTGTCGATAATCTGCTGGAAGTAAGCCGCCGCGCCGCCTTCATCCCCGGCCTTTTTGCGTTGGGAAGCCAGAAAGAACAAAATGGTACCAGCGCGTTCATTAGCCGGGTAGGCTTTCAGAAAGGTTTCGTACAACTCGGTGAAAAGTTCCGGGCGGTTGCGATCGACATAAAATTTTCCGGCGGCCAGAAGTGCGGTGGCGCCGTCCGGTTTTTGCCTGAACCGTTCCGCAATATATGCGGCAAGAGTGCGCACCATAAGCGTATCATCGAGATTGGCGTAACTTAACATCAAATTCCCCATTGCCCGCACCGTGATGTCGCTTTCGGGATATTGATTAGCCGCGCGCAGATATTCCGTAATGGCCTCCGCGTATTTTCTTTCCCGGAACAACGTCTCGGCCAGACGGAATTGAGTAGCGGCGGCTTGATTGGCCAAATCGCCGAGATCGATATTGATGCGACGACCGTACGTGTTTACCAGTATGTCCTTGATGGCCTGGGCACGAATACCGGCTTCCGGCCCCACATCGCTGTCACCATACTGAACAAATACATTATAGAACTCGTTTAACGCGGCGGCGTAGTTCTGTTGAGCGGCCGAGGCATCATTATTTGATACGGCTCGTTCGGCGGCGCGTTGGGAAATTTCTCCGGAGAGGAAACGCGCGCCGGCCATCGGGCTAAGCCCCTTGGGCAAATCATTATCTTCAAGCAGTCTGTCGATTTGCCGGAGAATATCCATATTGTCCCTGATGATTTTCTGGGCTTTATCCTCGTCATTATAAATCAATTCGACATTGGCTAATGTAATGATGGATTGACCGAACCATAGATCAATGCCGCCCCACTGAATATCTTCCGCGGCCTTTCGTGTGCGATAAGCGAAATCGTCGCGTTTGTTTTCGTGGTTGGCGCGGGCGAGTTTCAAGAGGATTTGAGACATGTCGGTTTGAATGCGGCGCTGGATGTCGCGTTCCGGATTGGTTTTCAGCACACGCTCGTATGCATTCAGCGCTCCGGGCAAGTCGTTTGCCCGTTCAAGCATTACCGCGTAGCGGTAGGCGGAATCGCGATAAAACCTCAACACATCGGGATCGGTCGGTAAATCCTTGTAACGATTGAAGAAGTCAGCGTAGATCTGACGGGCTTTATCCAGGTCGCCCGTGGCATGATAGGCATTTGCCAGGGCAAGCCGAATTGCGTCGGCCTTGGGGTCACCGGCGGGCAGACGACTCATCATGGCTTCCGCTTCAGCGAACTTGCGACCGGCAATAAGGCTTTGCGCCTTGATCAAGTTCACACGACCAGCGGCATCAGGATGAGCCACCAGCAACGACTCCGCATACTTAATGGCAAAATCGGAGAACCCCCATTCGATAAGACCGGAGGCGAAGGAAAAATCATCATCCAATGTCTGGGCGGAACCGACAGGCGGCAAGCATAATAAAATACCAGCAACCCCGATCCCAACTGCCGAACCAACCGACCACTGCTTCTTTATTTTAATCATGACTGTATATTCTTCGTCACGGAACTAAACATTTATGGTCTAGACGATTAAACGTTATGTTAACGATTTCAACACGTCAAGAATACAACCCTTTTCCTGTGCTTTTTTTGCCGGGTCAGAATACTCAACTTAATTTCACCCCGATTCGAGGTTGCCACCCATCGATTATTCCCGGGCGGGTAAGTGAAAAATCATACCGAACCGGATCCGTCGGGCTTATGCGTCGAAAAAAAGATGTTATTTCATCGACCGTTTTACCATCGGCGGCACGACGTCGAGTAAGTCCACAGGCTGTGGCAAAACGAAATACATGCACATCCAGTGGTATCATCAACCTCGACGGGGATACACCGCCCCAACATCCCGGATCTATTTCATCTTTGCGGATCATCCAGCGAAGATAGAGGTTGAGACGCTTGCAAGCGCTGTTACGTTCAGGATCAGACAGTAAAAATCGAAGATGTTTCCTCTTGATGGCCGGTTGAAGCTCCCGCACCCAGTGAGACAAGGTTTTCAAAATAGTTCCGCACCCATTATCAAGATTCGTAAACGCCAACCCCAAACTTCCATGCCTGATGACAACCTGCCGCACACCATCAAGCAACTCGGTTATTGCCAGCTCATCGGTCCAGCGATGACGAAATCCTCGCATCGCCCGGCTGATAGCCCGCTTGTCCGAAAACTCAATAAACTGGCGGAGATTCGGACCGATACGCCCCAGAACGTTTTCGATACTGCGATGAATGGACGTAACATTTCCATAGGCCAGCGAAGCGGCGATCAGTCCCGCGATTTCCTGATCCAGGGGGTTATTATAGCGGTACACAAACTGAAGCGGATCGGAACCCAGCCACGTGCGATGATGGTATTTGGCGTAGGTATCATCCAGCCAGACTTTGATTTTGATCAGGTTATTATTTTCAGGCATGACGAACCATGTATACAAATTTCCCCGGATCATCCGTCATAAGGACGTCTACCCCCCAATCAATGGCCTTGTGAATGCTGGGTGCATCGTTGACAGTCCAGACGGCCACAGACAAACCAGCCTCATGAATGCGGGCTACCACTTCCGCATTTATCCGGGATGACCACCCAACGCTTAAACCGGACAATGCATGTTTTTTTGTGAAATCGAGAATTCCATCCAACTTAAGTATATTCGAAGGTTCGACATTCAACCATACCTGAATACCCAAGGCCATCGCCTTCACCGCAACATCCGGCTGAAAGGTCAGAATACATAATTGCAACCCGGTATGTGCGGCAACCACAGGTGCAAGCGCCGGGATGATTTCCGGTCCGGTTTTGATCTCAATCATGACCACGGATGCCGGTGGATTATTTTTCAACACTTCATCCAGCGTCGGTATGGGTTCGCCCTTCACACGCCAGGATGACAATTCACGGAGGGAAAGATTTGCAATATTTTCGGGTGAACCGGTCAGGCGAATCCCATTCTCATCATGAAAAACCACGATGTGGTTATCCCTCGTCAACCTGATATCCAGCTCAATGCCATCGCATCCGCAATCCCATGCCGCCTGGAATGCCTTTAATGTATTTTCAGGGGCAACGTTTGGCGCCCCGCGATGCCCGATGATCTTCATGATCGCACCGTAAGCAGTTGCGACACAAAAATCCATCGAAGAAACCAGATTCGGAAAAAATGCTTGCAAATGACGGGTTCGATTGGCAATTTACCGTGACTTTCGATGCGAGCGTAGCTCAGTTGGTAGAGCATCACCTTGCCAAGGTGAATGTCGAGGGTTCGAATCCCTTCGCTCGCTCCATTTTCACAACCCCTTTATTGCCAAGGAGATCGCCATGGTGCTTATCACGCAAAGCGGAGCAGAAACATTGTCTGTCGGCTCCCCCGCCCCGGATTTTTCACTGCCCGCCACAAATGGTCAGACTTATTCGTTGTCGTCTTTCAAGGATGCCAAACTTCTGGTCATATCCTTTACCTGCAACCATTGCCCGTATGCACTAGGAGTTGAGGATCGTTTTATCCGCCTGGCAAAAACCTATTCGTCGCGCGGAGTATCGTTTGTTGCCATTTCGGCCAATGATGCAGTCAAGTATCCGGACGACAGCTTTGCCAACATGAAAGCACGCGCCGAGTTGAAACAATACCCTTTTCCTTACCTGTATGACGAACCTCAAACCACGGCCAAAGCTTATGGCGCGGTTTGCACACCGCACATCTTCGTTTTTGATGCTGATCGAAAATTGATTTACGAAGGTCGCATTGATGACAATTGGAAAGACGAATCGGCGGTTAAACATCATGACCTGCGCGATGCCCTGGAAGCGGCTTTAAATAACCGCTCCGTTCCCTCTCCGCAAACCAATCCGATGGGTTGCAGTATTAAGTGGAAATAAGCGCCGC
>DAOLDL010000080.1:0-13394 GCA_035327305.1 Kiritimatiellia bacterium
AAAGCACTGCGACTCTGCATCCACCTTCAACTCCGGTTTTCGGGTTTAATCACGCTTTCGTGCAGGTATTTATCGCACACGACGCGGTTGCCACACTTGCGGAAAGTTGCGGTTATTTTTTACTCAAACCGAAAATACATCCGCGCCGATCGTTCCTTGCAGTGAGGCGATACAATCGCTCGACTCCAGAAACACGAGTCGTTTTTGAATGGCGTTTAACTTGGCCGGGATATCGAGTCGTCGTGCTTCATCTTCGTATTCCGGCATGGCAAGGAACGATTCAAGTTCGCGGGCAATCAGTTGATTAACTCCGATTTCTCGTTCTTTGCGTTTTTCCAGTCTGCGGGCATACCATTCGGATTTAACGACGGAGTCCCGCGAGAACAGCGTGCGAATTTCCGGATCGTGCAGGCTTTTTCCTTCATACGATCCTTTCGCCATGATGTGCAACAGCGCCTTCAGCGGCGGTACGGCCATGTCAATCGAGCCATCTTGAAAATACTGTTCGGCCACCCATTGGTGCGCGGAAATAATATTGTCCATGGCGTCGATGAAAATATCCATGTCCTGAAGTTCGGGCTTGAGCATGTCAGGTGTGAAAACCGCGTCGGGCGTGGTGAAGATACGTCCGCCGTAATCGTGCATGAAGCGCGCGGTGATGCGATAGCCAAGCCGGCTGGCCGGCACGATTTTGCCCTTATGCTCGAAATCGCGACATGGTTCGAGGCATTCCTGCGCAATCAGGTTTGCCGCGGTGCGTTCTTGCGGCTTCATGCGACTCCAAATTTCGGGGACAAGCAGGCTGACATCGTGGTCAACCCGGTAGTGTGGTCCCACGTAGCCTGCGGCGGTAATAAATGCGTCATGACCGCATACGGCAAGAGAGACAAACGCGTTATTGAGGTCGTGAATCGGCAACAAGGCATTGAATGGCCCCTTGGTCAGCGCGCCTTCCGAGCCGGCGCCCGTGGTCGAAGGCGACTTGCCGGTAATGCTGGCAATGAATTCCATAAAAAGTTCAGGCAGTTCCATGTAATGAATCGGGCCGAATACGCATAGTGGACGGACGCCGGATTCGGGGGGATTGTTCCGTCGCCCCGGCAATACCGCATGTACCGGCGTGAGCATGGGTTTGTCGGTGGTCAGGCGGCGGTAAAAACGCGCGCCGACTTCAGCCAGATATCTTTGGCGCGGATTTTCGAGGTCCGGCCGGGTTTGCAAATAGCGGGGGTTCTTGGTCGGTTTCCCGTCTACAATGCGCGGATGTGCCGGCGAGACGATATAGTCCGGCCGTCCAAGTTCGAGGTGTTTGCGGAACATTTCCCGTATCGGCGTGGAGTATTGACCGAATCGAATGGCGTCCTCCACGATATCGACGGCGAACGTGCGTTCAATCGGCTCGTAATTACAGAAGAAATTACCCGGTCGCGCCATGTCGGCTTCGGTCTTTATGTCGTAGCCGCGATGGATGGCGTCGTCGGGTCGCTGAAAAAATTTGCTTTCGCAATTGACCAGGAATTTTGCAGAGGGAAACGCGTACTCGGGGTCGATTTTATCAAGCACGCTTCGTGGCGCGGTTGCGGAAGCGGTGATATCGTCCTCGGTGGAGATTTTTTCCGCCGGAATGTAGTCCTTTCGCACGCCGAAAATACGCCAGGATCCATCGCCCGTGTAGCCGACCCGCACATACCGCGTGTTGATTTTGCGATTGCGATAACGAAGTTCATTGCCGGGATGTCCGTTGATGGTGTCCACGCTGAACCGGCTTCTCCAGTCGTTGCCCCAGTCTGGTTTGTAGTATCGCTTGATCACGAAAACGAGGTCTTTGACATGCTGGGGAATATCGGCAAGCCACGCATTGTACTCATCGGTGTAGAGTTCCGAAGGCGTGAGTAATTTGATAACCGAGCCAAGCGTGCGCTCCGTGCTCAACAGGGAGCGCCCCTTGCGGTTTGGCGGCGGAACCTTGAAGCGGTCGAAATAATTGCGATTGATGATTTCATCGGCGAGGTCGAAATCCTTTTTCATGTCGGCCACAAAAATGGGACCATCGATCATGGCGTCTGAAATGGGTTTGGAGATTTCCGATTTTCCGCCGCCGGAAACGGTGCAGGGTTTGTGGCACAAGGTTCCCTCTGCGGTTTCGCCATACAAACGCCACCGACTGCCAGAGGCTGGTTTCAACATTCCGATTTTATAGCCGGAAGGAAGCACGTAGGTGTTGCCGGGCAACAATTTGATTTGTTGCGCGCGCCCATTATGCGGCCACGATATTTGTTGAGAATCCAATTCAATGTGAACATTTTCCGGGACATAGAAAATGTCCGAATACCGCCGGTCGATACCGTAGCCTTCGGGTTTGATGTCCATGAGGTCGGAAAACAAGCGGGTTATTTCAGCAAAGGTCTGGCCTTTTTCCGGGATCATGCTGTTCATCAGGAAATCTTCGCCCAGATCGTATCTCGGGAAAACGAATGCGCCGCCCGCATGTTCCTCTTCGGCGATGCCGTAAAGATTGGCGGCATAACTGATCTGGGTTTTGACTTCCTTTTTGCAATAACCGAAATAATTGTCGGCGATGATGGTTACAATCACGCCGCGTTGATCGCGGGCGGTGATTTTAAAGGCGGAACCATTGTTGTAGCGCTCGTCTTCCTTTTCCCAGCACATGCCGTCGCGTTTTTGCCGTTCGGTGGCTTTGGATACATGCGGGAGTCCCACTTGCTTTTTGGTGAGTAGCGTCAGGTGCGGGGCAAGAATGACGCATCCGGTGTGTCCGCTCCAGTGTTCGGCATCGATGCCGGCGTTGTTTTCCGGCAGAAAGGGGTCGCCGCCGTTGCCAAAAATGGATTCAACGAAATCAAGGTTTCCGACCATGCTTCCCGGCACGAAAAAACGGATTTCCATGCGTTTTTCCGGAGTGAATCCCGGAACCTCGGGGCAAACGACAGGCCGCAACAAAAGTGAAACGATTGTTTCAGCCTTTTCTTTCTGGGTATGCGTGAAAGGCAGTTGCAGAAGATCCGGCGGCGGATTCAAGGCGTGGGAAAGAATTCGCGCGAAGGTGTGTTTCGGCACGGCGCGTTTGTCGTCCGCTATGGGAAGTCCGCCTTCGGCCACATGAAAAACACCCTGGGTGGTGCGGCGGTCGTTTACCGGATTGTGAAGTATGCCATTGGTCAGGCGATAACTGCGCATAATGCCGGATTCGTAGTAGTCGGCATCCGGCGGCATGGATAAAATTCGGGCCAGTCCCGGTCGATCGAGGACAAAGGTGCGGCCGGGGAGTCGAATCGGTGTGTCCAGATCGATTTCTCCGACATAGTCATACAGGAAATTTTGAATGCGGCGATCTGCCGGGCACAGATAATCGGAAAGGAGGCGTGTCTGTTCCTGATAATTGGCAAGCAGGGATTTGCTTAATGTAATAAAAGGAAAATCCGAACTCTGCCCGAAAATGGGACAACCCATCGAGGCGAGTTTGAGATTGATGTATTCAATTAATATCCGTTCGTTGCTATCCATCATGTCCAGGGTTCTCATGGTAATACTCCACACTCATTGTTTGCGGATGCGGTACATGCTTGAATCAGAATAGGGTTTGCGACTGGATACGCAATTCCCAAGACTTTAGAAACAGGTTAGGAGTTTACTCCCCGGCGACGTCGGGCGGGGATTTTCCCCGAAGGGTCCTCACTGCGTCGCCAACCTTGCCGGCGGCAGAAGCGGGAAGGTTTTTGGTCACTTCGCTTTCGCCGTCGCCGAATTTCATTTCGAAAAGGCTGGCGGGTTGGTCGTCACTGCGGAAGTCGTAGGGTTCCGCATCGCGATCGCGGTGGCCGGTTTCTCCCGCCCATTGCGCGCAACCCGAAGCCAATGCTATTGCCAAGCCGATAACCAAAAGTTTCATGGGGTCTTTACATCCATTTACGCGCCAGTTTAGCGCGTTCAATCCATCGGCGAAAGCTGTTTTATTATGGCGTGGGTGAAACCCCTGCCGGGGCATCAGGGAAGAAACTTGCCCTTCTTGATTTTTTCCGGGAGGTACTTTTCCAGAACATAATTCAATCCATGTTTGGCAAACGCCTGTTGTTCGATACGCACGCCCATTTTCAGCATGTGTTCAAGCGTTTGTTGCCATTCCTTGTGATGCTTGATGAAGGGGTCGTTTTTAAGGGCATCCTTCGCCCGTTTGATGTCCGCATCTTCCAGCGGGTGTGTGGCGTCCATGAGTCCATAATCGATAATGTCCTGCGGTGTCACGCCGAGATAGTGAACTTGCGGGACGCAAAAAAAGCGATTGATGTGGGCGGCCTGTCCGGAGCCGACTTTCAGGGTGCGGTAGATGTTGCAATAGCCGTAGGGGTCGCCGTCGGTAAAGGCGAGCACCGGAATTTTCCGGTCATCGGCGAGTCGTCGAATAAACCGTCGGCAGGCGCGTGTCGGTACGCCGCTCATGGAAATCAGGATGCAATTGGCCTTTTCAAAGTAGCGGTGATGCACAAGGCGTTGGAACAGCGACGCGGTTTCCACGGCGAGGATGAATTTTGCCTTCGATTGAAAACGCAGGTGCTCGACGCGCGACGGGATGCTCCACGCGCCGGATCCCAGTTTCGCGCATTCGATTTTGATGTCTTTGCCGTTGGATGGGTCGATGTCGTATACCGTGAGCGGTCCGGCGACGTCGCCACCGCGTTCTTCCGGAATGTAGCCGAGTTGTTCGCGGTTGATGCCGAGCATGGCCTCCATGTCATCGAGCAGGGTGTCGCTTTCGGGTTGCTCGTCAAACCGGCATTCGCCCCAACTTTTGCTGTTGTAGTATATCTCGCGTTTTCCGGCGATGTCGTCTTTGTCCAGCAGGTCATTTTTGGTGGTGGCCAGAAGGCGCATGGATTGCGCGAATGTCTTGACGGTGTTGTAGGAGAGGGTGCGCGTCGCGGTTTTGTTCAGGATTTCAAAGTGACCGCGCTTGACGTCGTACTTCACGTTGGCCAGCGAGCGGATGGGAAATTTCATCGAAGGCTTGCGGTGTTTTTTTGTGATGTCGGCGTGGATTTCCTTCGCGACTTCCACGATGCGGCGGGCCGCGGTTTGTTTGCTGATCTGGGCCGGCTTGCTGTCGGTCATGTTCGTGTCATCTCCATATCATTCCCGGATAAGATTCCATCCGGAACGCCGCACGTCGAGTCTGTTTTGCGTTTGCGTTTAATCTGAAGCGTTTCAGATTAAAGCAAGGTGACTTTGGCGATGTAGGGGAGTTCGCGGTAGCGGCTATCGTAGTCGAGGCCGTAACCGACGACAAATTCGTCCGGAATGGTGAAGCCCACAAAATCAGCCTTCAGCGGAATCACCCGACGTTCGGGTTTGTCGAGCAGGGTACAGGTGAGAACGCGTGATGCGCCTTTCTGCTTGAGCAGGTCGGTGGCAAAATGAAGCGTGCGGCCGCTATCCAGAATGTCGTCGATCACAACCACGTCGGCGCCTTGCACGTCCACCGTGATATCCTTGGTCACCTTGACCGTGCCGGACGACTGCATGCCCGATCCGTAGCTTTCCAAGGTCAGAAAATCAATGCGTGGATGAACACCATGTTGGTAAAGGTCGCGCACCAGGTCGGCGAGAAACATGAAGCTTCCGCGCAAAATGCCAATCATCACAAAATTTTCCGCGCGGCAATACGGTTCCATCTCGGTGACCAATTGGTCGACCCGTTCGGCGATTTGTTCGGCGGTGATTACAATGTCGTTGATGTGGTGTGGTTGCATGTTGTTTGTGAGCGTGAACAATACCAGCGTAAGCTCATTCGGCAAGAAGATACATCGACGAAGTCGAGCGCCATTACGTTACCGACATAACCTGATAGTCGCTTACCATGCCGGCGATTTTGATTTTCAACTTGTCGCCTTTTTTGCGTCCCATCATTTGCCCGCCAAGCGGTGACTGTGGTGTGAGAATCAGCACGGTGCGACCTTCAAATTCAACTTCGAGTCCACCAGCGCTTGGCCCGATAAAGTAAAGCTGTTTTTCCTTGCCGCTTTTCAGTTCCACCAGTGCCGACACATCGATGGGGTCTTTTTCGGTAAACTTTTTGACAAAGAGGGATGAGTAATCATGAACCGCCGCCGCCATTTCAACGGTTTGTTTGGCCTGACCAGCCGCCAAGTAGGAGGCCTCCAGTCCCCGGGTGTCGTACTTGTCCTCGGCAACGTTTTCCTCGTGGGTCGCTTCCTCGTGCGCCGCTTTCGCCGCGCTCATGTGCATCGAAACCTTGCCATGTAATTCAACTATAATGGCCTCTATCAGCTTTATCTTGTTCATATTCGCTTTGATATCCGAATATTTGTGAAGGGTCAAACATCTGTGGTGTGAAAGTTTGCTTGAACAGACAGACCAGTCTGTCTATAATTGGGTGATGAAACAGGTGCAGTCGGTAGTGGAGGTTCGAATCAGGCGTGTTGCGTTTGATTTGTTTTATCGGCGGGGTTATCGAGCGGTTGGAATTAACGAGATTATTCGTGAGGCGGGTGTCGCCAAGGCCTCGTTTTATCAGCACTTCCCATCCAAGGATGCTCTATTTCTGGCCTATGCGCGTGAAAAGTTGGAATCCGAGTCCGCGCGTTTGCGAATGGCGGCTGAATCGTGGCGTGATCCGGTTCGAAGGTTTTATGCCGCCTTGAATGTGTTGTCGCCGTGGTTGAGGTCGACGCGATTTCGTGGATGTCCGTTTCTGTTGATGCGGATGGATGCGCCGCCGGAGCTTTTGGAGGTGCCGGAAATATGTGCGAGTCATCGCAAAAAACTTCTGGTGTTACTTACTGACCTGACAAATGGCCTGGCCGATTCAGATGTGCGCTATAAATCATTGGATATTCATTCCGTCGCCCATGCCTATCTTTTGCTGTTTGAAGGAGCGATGGCGGCGGCGGTCACAACACGAAGCGTTGAGCCAGTCGAACGTGCAATCCGAGCATTGGAGCAGTTGATTAACTCCCCTCGCGAAAAGTAACGGGCATAAGTCATTATTTATCGCTCACGAATAATTGGCGGTGTCACCGATATACACGGCGGCAAGCACTGGAGATCAATGGTTCATGGGGTCTGCCCCCGAGGGATTGGACTTTACCGGCAATCCACGCATGAATCTCCCGCGGACCTATACCGGTCTGCCCACCATCACCACCTCCTCTGCAAAAACCCGGAAAGGCATCCCGCTGGACCTTCAGTGGGTGGGAGCCTATGGTCAAGACGAGGTTCTCGGGTTTGGCCGTTTCTGTCCGTATCTAATTGATCCAACTCCCGTAATCGGGTATTCTCCTATGAAGACATAGGGTTGCCCGTTTGGGTTGTCGTCAGACGCGCCTACTTTTGTCATCACTCGTTGCTGAACGACTGACGTGAACGGATACGCAAGTAATTTGCAGGAAGGAAGTTACCCGTGCGGAAGTTTTTGGTTTCTCTATTCTGTACCATTTCTCCACAAAGCGTATCACTCGCCCAGGTTACGGAGGCGTGGTTTCGGCATTACAACGCGGGGGTGTGGCCTTACGCCGAGGCCATGGCCGTGGATTCAAACGGTAACACCTTCGCGGTGGGCGCGGTCGGTATTGGTATGAACGCGGACTTGTTGACGGTCCGCTACGATGCGGACGGTGTCTTGCAGTGGGCCAACACCTATGACAGCGGGTTTCAAGAATACGAGTGGGGCCAGTCCCTGGCGGTCGATCACGAAGGCAATGTCTATGCGTCCGGATACAGCACTGGATTCGACTACAGCGACGACATGGTGGTGATCAAGTACGATGCCGACGGCGCCCAGCTCTGGGCGGATCGCTATACCCCAGCACATAGTTTCTATCATATTTTGGACATGACCGTTTCTGAAGAGCGCGATCTCTATCTGACGGGCCAGCATTATACCAGCATGCGGTACAGCCCCACCGGAACGCGCCAGTGGTTGCACTTCGATCCGAATGCGAGTTCAGCAGATAATGCCATGTCCATTGCCACGGACAGTTCGGGTAACGCGGTGGTCACGGGTACCCTGCATGAGCATCCTCTTCACCATATCCACACGATCAAGTACACGCCGGCTGGCGCCGTGAGCTGGTCCCGGCGCTACCCGCCTTCCGGCGGCTCTGCAGAGGGTCTTGGCGTGGCACTCCATGACGCCGGCCATGTGGTCGTCACAGGAGGTGGCACACAGGGCGTGCATACGATACTGTACCAGGCAAATGGGGACGAATTGTGGGTGCGCACGTTGGAAGGGTCGGATACCGTACCGTGGGCGCGCTCGTTTGGCGTGAACGTGGCCTTCGACCCGGCGGATGACATTGTGGTATCCGCCCGCCTGGACATCCCCGGATGGAATGACTGCGATACGGCCATCCTGAAATATGATTTGACCGGCAATCTTCTCTGGACCCAGACGTATGCCGGCGTGTGCAGTGGCGATCTGCGCATGGCGCTGGATGATCAAGGCAATATCTATACGGTCAGTGGACTCCATGACGGCACCCTCATGGTGGTCAAGGTGTCCGCCTCGGGCCAAATCGTCTGGTCGGAAATCATAAGCATGCCGGGAGATTGGTTAAGGCCGCTCACGATTGGCCTGGACCGTGATCGAAATGTGTATGTCGGTGCGAACAATGACGATTCAGGTGGCTTCATCATCGTTAAGTATCTCCAGGAGGCGAGTGGCGAGCCGCCGGGTATTCTGGATTATGCCCCCGAGGACGGGGCTGTGGGCGTGGACCGATTGGCCACCGTGTATGCGGTGCTGGAATCGGATAACGATCTGAATCCGGACAGCTTCGTCCTAGACATCTCGACGATCGGACAATTCATTGTGGGTCATCCGGCGGTTGTATGGGATGGAAACATCCTATCGTTTGTGCCGACCGAGGACTTGCCGCTGGGCGACTACGGCGAGGACGTTACGGTATCGCTCTCGGTAGCCGATGTGGATGGGAATGCCACGAACTTCACGTGGTCGTTTACCTTGCATCGTCGGGTAGAGGTGGTCGCCATCGAACTCACGCAAGGACTGCAGAATTGGAAAAACGAAAGGCTTTCCATGGTGGCGAACAAACGAACGTTGGTGCGCGTGCACATGGAAAGCCCCGATGCCACCGAATTTCCTCTCGCGGTTGATGGTCTTTTGCATGGCCGCCATATTGACAATGGTCCTGCCCTCCCGGGCTCTCCGATCAAGCCGGTCCTTAGCGTTTTAGAAGCTACGTTTGTTTCCACCAATGCCGTGCAAGTGCGTCATGATATCGATCAATCGCTCAATTTCGATCTGCCCCTGGAGTGGACCACCAATTCGATCTTTGTGCTGGAGGTGGAGGTGCTCGATGTGAAGCAAATCAACCTGGAACCCGCATCGGTACATTCACCCGCAGGGGATGGTCAAGTGTTTGCTTTGTTTTCCGGGGCAATTCCTCTTCCGCTCGTGGTGACGCCGATCGAGTTGATGTACACCAACACGCTACGCCCGGCGCCCACGTTGGAGATGGTGGCCCGCAACATCCGCGCGATGGAAAGCGTTTTCCCCATTGAACGTGTGAATTGGCGCCTCTCACCGACGATCAGATTCGATGCCGGTAAAATAGGTGATGGAGCCGATCTTGGCGCTGTGTTAGCGCAATTGACCACGATCTCCCATTTCGTGCCCGCAATCTATGATCGCAAGGCCCTGGTGTATGGCACGTTTGATCCCGTTCAACCTTTGGGCGGTTTGGCAGATCGCGTATCAGGTCGGGTATCGGTTGGTACATTTGTCCCGGTGTTTCCCGACGTCATGATGCATGAAATAGCGCATACACTGGGTCTGGATCATCCGGTGGATACCAATCAATTTGGCGTTGGCGAGTGCACGTATTCACCCGGCTATTCAGGCGCACAAGGATCCTGTGGAGAATGCGGAGACTATGACGAGGCCCCTTTCCCGTTCTACCATCAGCATGTATCAGGTCAGACCATTGCCGGCATTGGCACTTACCCGGCTACGCCCGAGAAATTGATCTACATAACGGACATGACCGGTCCGGAGTTGCGCATACTAGGGACCCATCAGGCTACGGAACTGATGGGCTATTGCAGCATCATCGTGCACGGCCTGCAACGATGGCCGTCAACCTATAGCTACGATCGATTGAGTACCGCCATTAGCGCACGCTACTACACCGAAATGGCGCCCGCGAGTTTATCGCGCTCAACCATCCGCAGTTTCTCGGAGCCGACGTCCTACCTGATGGTGCGCGGATTCATCCATGTGCTGGACGAAGAGGCGGTCTTCAGCTCCACTCTGCGAATTAGCTTGGATACACCGCCGGATCCCGAGCCGCCGGGGAACTTCGTGTTGGAGGCGCGCGATGCCGCCGACCAAGTGGTCAGTAGTATTTCATTTGAACCGATTGGCGGTACGGGAAACAATGTGGTCAAACGTCCCTTCGTCTTGTTGTTGCCGGACGATCCGGCCATCCGCTCTTTTGTCATTCGAAAGAACGGGGATTCGATTGGACTGTTGGAAGCGAGCCCGGAGCCACCTTGGGTGACGCTTCTTTCACCCGACGGCGGAGAATCCTATGGCGGCGCAACCATTCCAGTGGCCTGGGCAGGGGGCGATGCCGATGGCGACCCACTGACCTATGCGCTCTTCTATAGTCATGATGGCGGACAAAGCTGGTTGGCGGTGGCCGTGGATTTGGAAGACGAAACCTATGACGTTCCGCGCGACGCGCTGTCCGGTTCCACCAACGCCCGCATGCGCGTCACCGCCAGCGATGGTTTCTGGACCACGAGCGCAGAGAGCGATGGACCGTTCACCTCGGCGGATCATGCGCCGCAGATTATCTGGATTCATGGAGAGCCGGGACAGGCCGTGGTTGCCGGTCGTGCATCCCGGTTCCAGGTGATGGTGTACGACGTGGAAGACGGGGTGTTGTCGGGAAGTGATATCGTCTGGGTGTCCGACGTGGATGGACCGCTTGGCACGGGCGAAACCGTGATGGAGGAAATGAACAGCCTTTCGATCGGGTTGCATCAGATACAGGTCATCGCCACCGACTCGGATGGCAATGCAACGACAAGTTCCATCCCGGTTCAGGTTCAGTCGCATCGTTCCCCGGTGATTTGGAATCTCGATTTCACACCCGGAGCCGCGCCCCGGCTTCGAGGCTTCGCGGACGCGCAGTCACAACTGACGCTGGAAACCTCCACCAACGTGTACGATTGGGTGCCAGCCTTCACGGCCCTGCATCGCGGAGTTCTGTTTGAACTACCCACCCCCTCGCCGACCAACGGACCGCTACAATTGTATCGGATCAAGTCGCTTCCTGCGGACTAGCCCAAGTTCCGCAGTTTGATTCCGAAAGAACAATGGTCGGGATCTGGGGACAGAGAGATTAATATAGTTTTATGGTGGGGTTTCTCCTTTTCTTATAAACCCAGATGTTTCCGTATGACCTCGATGCCCTCACGCAAGCGGGTGTTTTCCTCTTCGAGTTCGGCCACCCGGGTCTGCAATTCCGCCTTCTCCATGACCAGGGCCTGGATGGCGGCGAGGGCGACGCCGTCGGCATCAACGGTCATGATGCCGGTGTCGGTGTTGCCGAATCCGAAGGTCGCAAAGAAATCCTGGGCCATGGGGCCGATGTGAATGCCGTTGGGCTCATCTTTGAAGGTCCAGGTGGAAATGGGAAGCGCCACGACCTTCTCGAGGATCTCGCCGGGCGATACGGGTTGAATGTTTTCCTTGGCGTCGCGGTCGCTGGAGGTGATGTAGCCGGTGGCCTGCACGATGCCGGCGACCTGCAGGCGGTTGGTGGGGACGGTGGTGCCGATCCCAACGTTGCCGTTGGTCAAGATGACCATCCGGGTACTGTTTCCGCCGGAACGAAAGACCAGTTCGCGACCGCCCAGAAAATTATACCGGACGGATGCATCGATGCTATCGACCGGTGATCCGAAATAGATTCCGGAGAATGCGCCGGCCGGGGTCATGAGCTGGATGAAGGCGTTGGTGTTGTTTTCGACGGCCAGCACGGAGGTGGAGTGGGTGCTGGTTCCGGACAAACCGCGCCGCACATGGAGTTCACTACCGGGCGTGAGGGTGCCGATACCGACATTGCCCGCGCTGTTGATCCGCATGCGTTCACTTCCGGCGGTGACAAACCCGAGGGCGTTGGCCGCAGGCCGATAAAGTCCGAGATTGTTTTGAGAACTGAAGCTATAGGCGGGGGCGGATTCCGTGCCATTGGAGGGCAGGATGCGCCCGACTGCTCTCAGGTTGCCGTTAATGGTCAGAATTTCATCAGGGTCGTCGAAACCGATGCCTACGCGGCCGTCTCCGGTAATTCGCATGCGTTCACTTCCGGTGGTAACGAATCCCAGGTTGTTGGCGGTAGGTCGGTAGAGGCCGAGGTTGTTTTGGGCGCTGAAGGCGTAGGCGGGGAAAAAGGATGAACCATTGGAAGCGCGGATTTGGTCGCTTGCGCTGACGACGCCCCCGACGTTCAGGGCAACGCCGAGCGCGTCGATTTGCAAGGGGCCGGTCATGGTGTCGCCGGAGCGGTTGACGTAGCGGGTGTCCACCGAGGTGGTGTTTAACTGGTCGATGCCGATGGCCTGGTTGCGCACGCCTTCGGCAATGAGGCCTTCCATGTAGGTGTCGGTGCGCAGAATCGCGATACTGCCGCTTTGCGGCTGGCCTCCGACAGTGTCAAAGGGGGCGCCGATGATCAAGGTGCGGCTGTCGAGGGCGAGCAGGGACGTTCCGTATTGGGCGCTGATGGTGACGTTCGGGTCGATAATGGACATGGAGGCTTCGCCGGCCGCGTCGAAGATGAACACTGATCCCTGACAGGAGAAGAGGCTTGTTTCGGTGCAGGGTGCCCCGGCGGCAATCATGCCCGGCCCGAGGGCGGCGATGGACGAGCCGAACCGGGGATTGGCGCCGGACGGGTTGACCGACAGGGTGCGGTAATAGGTGAGATCGGAACGAAGCAGGTGGATGACCCCCTGATTATTGGTGCCCGGCTCGCCGACGGCGATCATGCCATTGCCGACGAGGGCAAGGCTGGAGCCGAAGCCGCCGCCGGGCCGGGGACTGGGAGAGGGAATGATCCGCATGATGACGCCATCCCGGGTGAATTCGTAAATCCGCCCGGCATCGGTTGCGCCGGCATTGACCCCGGGAGCACCGATGATGATACGATTGGTGTCGATGGCAAGGACCGAAGCGCCGAACCGATCGCCGTTCGCGTCGAGGGTCGTGCCGAACTGGGCGATCAGGTTGCCGGCGCTTCCAAAAAAGAAGGCGGCGCCGGCATTGGTCTTGTTGATCGAGCTGAAGGGAGCGCCGACGAGAAAGCCGTCGTCGGGTCCGGCGGCGA
>DAOLDL010000081.1:0-13110 GCA_035327305.1 Kiritimatiellia bacterium
ACCCCCGACATTCACGGTGTAAACGTGACGCTCTAACCAACTGAGCTAACCGCCCCTTTTTTGAGTTGGCTCTGCAAGGGTAATGGTATTTACTCGAAGGTCAAGCGATGAACGCGCATTCCAGCAAACTTATCATAGGCGTTATTGGTTCCGGAAAAGGCAGTAATTTCCATTCCATACAGTCTGCGCTGGCCACAACCAGCATTCCGGCCAAGGTCGGGTGCGTAATTTCCGACGTTGAAAACGCCTATATACTGGAACGCGCCCGGCACATTAACATCCCCGCCTTTCATGTCGATATGTCCCCATTCAAAACCAAACTCGAAGGCGCGGCGGAGGAAAAGGTCATTGAAATCATGCGGCGACACGGGGTTGGACTTATCGCTCTGGCGGGCTTTATGCGCCTGGTAAAACCCGGATTGCTGAAGGCTTTTCCCAATCGTGTAATCAACATCCACCCTTCCCTGCTTCCGGCATTTCCGGGATTGCGCGCGTGGGAGCAAGCATTACATTGCGGTGTCAAGTTTACGGGCTGTACCGTTCATTTTGTTGATGAAGGCATGGATACCGGCCCGATCATTGTCCAGAGAGTCGTTTCCATTCTGGATCGCGATACGCCGGAAACGCTTCATGCCCGCATTCAAGAGCAGGAACATACGGCGTATCCCGAGGCAATTAAACTGATTGCCGGCGGACTGATCAGGCTGGAAGGACGCCGGGTGATCCGTCTGGCATCCGATCATCAAACGGATTTCTGAAGCTTGAGCAGTCGGTTAATCCCTTTTTTTCCCAAAACCAGCATGGCCTCGAGTTCACGGGAATTAAACGGCTGATCTTCCGCGGTTCCCTGCAACTCGACAAATTTACCCGACGCGGTCATAACCAGGTTCATATCAACCGAAGCGGCGGCATCCTCTTCATAACACAAATCAAGAACGGGAGCGCCTCGCACGACACCAACGCTTATGGCCGCAACGGCTTCCCGGATTGGATTCTCTGAAATTTTATTTTCGCTCAAGAGCCGATCAATTGCCAACTTCAGCGCCACAAAACTTCCGGTAATGGATGCGGTCCGGGTCCCACCATCCGCCTGGATTACATCGCAATCAACCCAGATGGTTCTCGGCCCCAGCAGATCCAAATCAACGACAGCGCGCAAAGATCGCCCGATCAGTCGTTGTATTTCCTGGGTTCGACCGCTTTGTTTGCCTGCAGACGCCTCCCGTCGAATGCGCTCACGGGTGGAATAAGGCAACATGCTGTACTCCGCAGTCAACCAGCCTCCTGATGCGTTCCTGTCGGATTTCATCCACTTTGGCACATCATCATCCACGGAAACCGCGCACACCACGCGAGTATTACCCATGCTGATCATTACGGAACCCCAAGCGGCAGGCGCCACGCCCTTTTCAATAACCACGGGTCGCAACTGGTCCGCTCGCCGGCCATCCACACGTTTTTTCGAGGAAGTTGGATTCATAGCGACACCATACCTGCTTCAAGAATGAAATCAATAAGCAATAGAATTACTCCGCATTTCTGCGCAAAGCCACCAGGGTGATATCGTCCTGCTGATGTCGCTCGCCGGTGAAGGACTTGACTTCCTGCACGATTTTTTCCAACAACGATTCAACCGGCATCGTTCGGTTTGAGCAAACCAAATCAACCAGGCGGTCGATGCCGAATTCTTCGCCCTGTGAATTTTGGGCTTCATTTACGCCATCCGTATACAACAGGGCGACATCGCCGGGTTGCATGTGATAAACGGCCGTATCAAAGTGTGATTCAAAACTGCCTACGTCCAGGAGTCCAAGCGCGGTTCCTTCCGGTTTTATCCATTGAATCTCGCCTCTTTCAGACAAGATCAGGACCGGTTCGTGACCCGCCCTGGCAATTCGCAGAACATGATCTTTCGGCTCAAGCGTCATCATGGCCGCCGTAACGAACATATATTCATCAAGATCCCTCGTAAGCACACGGTTGACCCGCAGAAGAATTTCGTGTGGCGATTGTTCAAACTCACTGTAGGTATGAACCAGCGAGCGAAGCACACTCATAATCAAGCCGGCGGCAACGCCTTTTCCCGAGACATCACTGACGATGATGTGATACAGATTATTTTCCCGCGGAATATAGTCGAAATAGTCGCCACCGACTTCATTGGCCGGCAAACTGAACCCATGAATCGTGTAACCGGAAATATCCGGCGGATTATGAGGCAACAAGGTCTGTTGAATGTCGCGCGCCCACATCATTTCCTGCTCGATGCGTTTTTTCTCCGCGACCTCGTTCAACAACCTGGCGTTTTCCACCGCGATTCCGGCATGTTGGGACAAGGTTTGAAGCGTCGCCACCATTTCGACATCATACGCCGGCCCTGAAGCCGGTGGCCCGATATAGACGGCGCCGATGACATTGTCATTGCTGATCAGCGGAAGCACCATTTCGCTTACTTTGGCCAGCGATGCGCCTGCGTCAGCGCCTGAACGTTCGGCCAGCACCGGTTCCCCCTTTTCTATCGTGAATCGAATCCATTGGCTGATTTCCGCCCGTGTGATTTCATCGCCCTTTACCGCAACCGGAGCGACCGGCTTCTTGGCTCCATCCCGCAAAAACAATGCGCATTGACGCGCCCCCGCCACATTGTGAAACATGTCCAGCAAACGTTCATAAAGCCGGTGACGGTCAAACTCATGGCCCACCTGCAACGTCCACTCCTGGATACGATGCATGAGCGAGAGTCGCCTTACCCACGAGGATACCATTTCATTGAATGTAGATGTCAGAAGTCCGATTTCATCGTTCGCGACATGTTCGATGCGGCACGAATAATCGCCGGAATGAACGCGGCGGGCGGCATCGGTCAGCGCCTGTACCGGGGCAAGAAACCGTCGGGAAAAATAAAAAGCTAAAAGCGCGGCGATGAATATCCCCGCCAGAAGCGTAATGGCCGATTTCAGATATAACGCCCGCAAGCGATCACCGATATCGGTTGGCATATTGATGAAAACATAACCGGGAACGGCTCCGGACGGATCAATGGGACCGGCTATCTGGATGGTGTTGTTGGGGATATCCATCCGGTACGTCAATTCAAAAGGTATTTCCTCCGGTGTGATGATATCCGGCCAGAACACACTTTCATCCACATTAAATTCGTAGACCTTTCCGCCATCCTGATAGTAAATGGCCAGCGTGTTGGGTCGGTGGGTGATTTCAAGACCTCCGCCCTCGCCCTCCGAGGTCAGAAATTTGTTGCGCAAAACAAAGTCAAGGCTTCTGGGAACAAATTGATTCCGGTGCGACTGCGATTTATAATGACCGGTCAGATAATTCAGAGCCGCCTGATAGACCGTAAAAGACGATCCAAGCTCCTGTTTGAAAATATCGTGGCGGAACTGAAGCGCACTAATGACGGCGATACTGATGCCGGTAAACAATATGCAAGCAATCATCAGGAGGATGATTTTGTATACAAACTTGATTCCCGTCGGCATAGCCTGTTTCCTTAAAATCAGTCATGCCGGTGAACATTCACATGGAACCCAAGGCTTTCTCTCGCGATTCATGTATGAACAGCGCTTTTCCCAATTGAAGCAATTCGAGCGTTCTTACCAATTTTGAGTTGAGATTGCACACCGCCATTTGCCCGCGACTAAGCATCAAGCCCCGGTGATATTTTACCAGCAACCCGATGGCTCGACTGTTCAAATACGTCAGGTGCTGACAATCCAATATGACCTTGGCTCCCTGACGATTAAGCACGGGATCCAGCTTTTCCTTGAATGCATCAATGGTTGCGGAGTCAACCGGACCATCGACCATCACAATATCAATGCCATTCTCGTGCGATATAAAGACTTCAAGTTCCGTTCGAGACACGTTCAACTCCTAAACGTTTGTTTCGCTCACGACTCACCCCTTATGGTTTAATAATAAAACATGTGGAGGCGGAGCGATAGCAAAAAATATTCGGCGCCAACTCTGATGTTTCGCGAATTCTCAATAACGCGATGTTTACCGAATCGCCTGTGTCAGGCGTAAGACACGGACACCACAAACACTTTGGCTTGTTTAGAATGCTTGCCGGTCGATTTCCATTTGGGATTAATTACCGAGAAACAGAAACTGCTACGGAAATTATAGCCATACTTGATTTACGACGCGATCCAGCCTGGATAAGAAAAGAACGTAATAAAAGAGACGCCTAATGCGGCGCTCACCAACTGGCTTGACGGTATCAGGCGAAGCCTGCGGCTTGTCGTTCCTGCGGACTGCGCTTCCGTGCTGATATCAACCCGGTATCAAACTCAATACGCATGCCGGAAGCAACCACGGCTAAAACGCACCAAAGAAAATACTGGTTAGCGACGTTACGGGCGATGTTTCCCGGATATCATCGAACATGGCACGCAATTCAGCAAGCGCCTTCATCAATTCATTGTACAAAGAATCGTCATTAATCAATTTTCCAAGCGTACCGTCACCGGCGCTTATTTTACCGACGGATGCATTGATGTTAGCCAACGTTTCCTTCAAATCGTTGTAAATGGATTCATCGCTGGACAATAATTTTCCTATAGTGCCTTCGCCGCGTGACAATCTTCCGCTTACATCTTTCAAATCAGCGACCACCTGCCGCAAATCATTGTAAACTTCTTCCTCGGTAAGTAATTTACCTATCGATCCCTCGCCTTTTTCAAGGCGTTCGGTTATTACTTTCAGACTCCCCATTGTACTTTCCAGATTCCCGAGAATTCCTCCGTTTTCCAACGAGTTACGGAGAGAAGAAAGAGCTTCCGAGGCCTCCACCATAAAATCCACCGGCGCCTTACCCGCCGGTGTAAAATTTTCGTCCAGCAATCGGGCTTCTTTGGTACCTTCGTAAATCGAGATATATTTTCCACCCAGAACCGATGAGGATTTTACGGCGATATTATAATCTTCCCGCAACTGGACATTATACTTCAGCGTCAACTCAACCTTGACCCCGTCCGGCGTGATTTCCAGTGAATTGACCCGTCCCACATCCACGCCCTGCAGATATACCTTATCACCACGAATCAGCCCGGTTACATTGTCAAATACCACTTCCATCCGATAACTACGGGTAAATATATTGTCATAGCTCAAGACAATCGTGAAAAGGATCAACGCGCCCAAAATGGCGAAAACGAAGAATCCAACGGTTAATTCGGAAGCGGTTTGTTGAATACGGGATTTTTTCATGTTGAGGCATTCCTTTCCCACTCTCCGCGGGTGGTAATGTATTGAGATTCAAGAAAACTTTTCACAACCGGGTGGGATGATTTAATAAACCTTTCGGGTGGGCATAGTTCGACAATACGCCCCTCATGAAGCATCGCGATGGTATCCCCGATGGAAAGCGCGCTATGCAAATCATGCGTAACGACGATACTGGTGACGCCCAATTCATCCCTGGTATCGCGAATCAGCTTGTCGATATTACGGGAAGTCAGCGGATCAAGTCCGGAGGTCGGTTCATCATATAGAACTATTTCCGGATCACGGACAATAGCACGCGCCAGCGCCACACGTTTTTTCATGCCACCCGACAAGTCGGACGGCGACTTGTCGTACGCTTCCTCAAGATGAACCAGACGCAACTTTTCCATCGCGACTGCGTCAATTTCAGCATCACCTTTTTTGGTATGCTCACGCAAAGGCAAACCGACATTTTCCCCGGCCGACATCCATTGCAACAACGCCCCGCTTTGAAACAGGTAACCGAAACGCGCCCGGATACGTTCGAGATCGCCACCGGTTGCTTCACTGATGACGTCGTCCCCCACCCATACTTTTCCACTATCCGGCGTCAGCAGACGCACCATGTGTTTCAACGATACGCTTTTCCCGGCGCCGGACAAACCGACGATTATGAATATTTCGGATTTTTTGATTTCAAAGTCCACGCCATCGAGCACTTTTTTACTGCCCAGCCGTTTTTCAACATGTTCAAACCGAATCATAGCGTATAGAACAAACGGGTAATGATGTAGCCGAGAATAAGTATGGTCAGGAAGGAAATGATCACGGTGCGCCGGGTGGCTTGACCGACGCCGACCGCTCCTTCCTTGGTGGAAAATCCCTGATGGCAAGCCACCGTCGTGATAACAATGCCGAAAACAAGCGCTTTTAAAAGCCCCACATACAAATCCTTATTCTCCGCATACAGCCTTGCGTTATCAAAGTAAGCGGTCATGGTAACCTCAAGTTGGGTCGTTCCCACAATTGCGCCTCCGAATATGCCCACCATATTGGTGTACACGGTAAGCAAGGGCATCATGACCATCAACGATACCAGACGGGGCATGACCAGAAACCGCACGGGATTGATCGACATGATCTCCAGCGCGGATATTTCCTCCGATACCGTCATCGTGCCCAATTGAGCGGCGATGGCGGAGCCAACGCTGGCGGCAATAATCAACGCCGTCATAAAAGGACCCATCTCCCGAAGCATCACTACGGTGACTGCGGTTCCGATATTGGACTGGAGTCCGAAACGCCTTAATTCAAGTCCGGTTTGAAGCGCCAGAATCATTCCTGTAAACATGCCGACCACGGTGATCACGCCAAGACTTTTAATTCCGCCAAGATACATTTGATGAAGGATTTCATGGCGTGCACGTCGGCTAAACATGGAGCGCATGTGGAGGAATGCCTCCAATATCATGATCATGGCTCGTCCGGTATTGCGCACGGAAAGCATGACGCGTCGCCCCATGGCGGCGATGGCATTTACCGGTGGATCATAATACTCTGGTTCCCTGATACTAATGACTATTCTCCCTTGCCTGCGCCAAATCGAATGACGTACAGCAATCGATACCGTTTGCGGTCTCCTTTTCGTTCATAGCCGAAAAGTCCCTTGAGAATATTCCACGACCGGATGGGCGGGTCAATGGAATCATCGCGTTTATAATCAAAAATGGGAAACAAGGAAACGTACCGGAATTGATCAGATCGCCGATGATCACGATAAATCCCCCACAAGGCTTCTCGGTCCACATCATCGTTATCGGCGTATCGGGTGAAGATGGACCAGAATGGCGCCCAATTACGCTCGATTGCCGGGGCTTCAGCAAACGGCCAAAGTTCAAGCATACGGAAGCGACTGGCCAACCCTTCCCTGCGATATGAATAGATCGGCCAGAATTTATGACGACGCGACAGGGCGGGACGTTCGGATTTCGGCGTTTCATCCGGTTGGGCAGGTCGCACAACCGTGTGCGTAAAAAAAGGCACGGCAAGAAATCGATCAGTAACCCTGTCGACGCCCGTATCCGTGTCGGTCCAGAAAAACGGCCAGAAGTAAAAGTGGCGGTCTACGGTTCCCACTTTCTTGCGCCCCCATATCGGCCAGATATAATGTTTGTTATAATCTTTACCAGTCACGCGTTGATAAACCGGCCATGGCGCGTAGATGACATTTCTTTCATCGCCTTTTGTAAACCGGAAAAAGGGTGGAATAATCCAAAGCGTTTTTTCCGTATCAATGTTCAACCAGCCATATACGGGAAACAGGATATGCCCCCCACCCTTGCTTTTTTCATACTGATACTTGACGTCGGAATAGATCGGCCACAGCACAAATCGCTTGCGGTATTTTCCTTCATGCCGGTTGACCCCGTAAAATGGAAATACACGGGCGCGATAAATATGATCGCGTTCACTGCGGGTACGGGAAATAAAAGGCCACAAATAATTTACGGTCGAAATATCGTTGATGGCGCTGGTGGAATACAAGGGAAACAGGACAAAAGAAAATTCATCCCGCCCCATGAAGTCCTTAATTGTTCCGCCGAGCGGGAATACGGCTCGGTATGTTTTTCCGGATGCGTCCCGCCCCTGAAAATATAGTGGCAAAATCCAGGTGCGATACCGTTCTCCCGGATCATTGGTGGTATGGTTAAAACCATAGAAAAACAACCAACGCCACTGGTTTTCGTCGTGAACCGTCCTCGTTGTTCCCACCGGCCACAGATAATCGGACAGCGTTCGGTCATTTCGCGGGTCATCCACCGTGCTGTAAAACGGCCGGACCGCCTTCAAACTTTTACCGTCGGATGATTCGGCTTTCTCGTAAAGCGGTCCAAGAATCTTCAGTCGCCAGTCGCCGTTCAAGTCGCGATGACGGCTGGCTATGAATCCGAGGTCAAACGAGCGATCAGGCGGGGCGTCATCCGCGACTGCATTTGAGGGTAGAATCGCCGCGGTGACCGCCATTACGACGGACAGAAAAGGAAAGCGCCATCGCATCAGCCTATGCACCGTTTGACTGTATCCGCGAGTGATTCAGCAAGTTGGTCGGTGATTTCCTCGGTCGGGCCTTCCACCATTACGCGGCACATGGATTGCGTACCTGAATAACGGATCAACACCCGTCCCTGATCCGACAAAGTGCCCTCGGCGACTTTTATGGCGTCCATCACCTCGGGAATTTCCTCGATTGGCGGTTTTGTTTTAACATCGATATTTATCAATCGTTGCGGGGTCATTTGCATGATACCAGCCAGATCAAACAGTGTTTGCTTCGTCTGTTGCATGACGGATAACAATTGCAGGGCCGAAATGATGCCGTCTCCGGTTGTATGGTGGTCGAGAAATATCATGTGCCCGGAAGCTTCACCGCCGATCAATGCCTGTTTTTGTTTCATGGCTTCAAGCACGTAGCGATCGCCCACTTGCGCGGCGGTGAAATCAATCCCAAGTTTTTTGAACGTCCGGTAAAGGCCGAAGTTCGCCATGACCGTTGTCACCACCAGATTGTTTTTCAGGGTGCCGCGTTCCTTCATGTTTTTGCCGCAAATCGCCAGCAAATGATCACCGGTTAGCTCATTACCTTTGTTGTCCACGGCAATTACGCGGTCTCCATCGCCATCAAAGGCCAAACCTACATCGGCATTGGTTTCCAACACCTTGTAACGAAGATCGTGCGTGTGTTGGGAACCGCAATTGAGATTGATATTGGTTCCGTTCGGCTTGTCATGCAATGTAATGACGTCAGCGCCGAGTTCGGAAAAAACCGTCGGAGCAATTTTATACGTTGCGCCGTTGGCGCAATCCAACACGATCTTCATGCCTTCCAGACTCAACGATTCCGGAAACGTATTCTTGCAGAATACGATATAGCGTCCGCCGGCATCGTCGATACGGCGAGCTTTACCCACCTCTTCCGCGGTCGGCCGAATATCTTTTATTTTTCCGGAAAGAACCAGATCCTCGATTTCATTTTCTTCCGCATCCGGGAGTTTGTATCCGTCGCTCGAGAATATTTTAATTCCATTGTCCTGATAGGGATTATGCGAGGCGGAAATGACCAGTCCGGCATCGGCGCGCATACTGCGGGTGATAAACGCAATTCCCGGCGTCGGCATCGGACCAACCAGCAACACATCCACGCCCATCGAGCAAATTCCCGCGGTCAACGCGTTTTCGAGCATGTAGCCGCTTACGCGGGTGTCTTTTCCGATCAAGATGCAATGGCGGCGATGAGAATGCTTCTTGATGGTATAAGCGGTGGCGCGTCCGATTTCCAATACCATTTCCGCAGTCATCGGGTTGATGTTTGCAACCCCGCGCACACCATCTGTGCCAAATAAACGGCCCATAATTCAAATCCTTGTTTAGTGATATAATTTACAATGTACGCCAACCAGCGTCTGCAACCATTGCACGGCGTGGGTTTTCACTTCCTGCTTCATCGATGCAATCCATTCCAGGTATCCCATGCTTCGGCCTGCCGTCACGGCATGCTCACGCACAATTTTCATATCCGGGTGATCATCCACAGCTTTGTCATGCGATTCAAGTCCGGCTTTCACAGCCGGCCAGGCGGAAACGATCTCTTGTTGTTCAAGCAAATGCGCGACCGAACGTTCATCCGTTTTGCGCCCCAGCTCATCGATCGAAATCTTCAACTTTTCCACCAATTCCGCCAATCGCCTGATCCGTTCATCAACAATCAAATTCAACGCTTCCCGCGCGCCTTTGTTGCAGGACTGCTGGATGGCATTCGACCCGGCAAACGGATAACGGATGTATTCATACCATGCATGCAAGGCGCGGATGTTCCCTATATATTCGAGGTTGTTGGCGAATACACGCTTCACCGCGCCATAAATTTTCGCGTCATATGGACGCGAGCCGGAAACGGCCTGATGTCCTCGAACCAGGTGATTCGGCTCCAGCGCATCACTGCGAATGATTTGACCGGCAGGAATGATCGTTCCGAAAGCAAGTTTGGTTGGACCCACCAATCCGCCTTGGCCGCCGAGAAATATGGCCGGCTGATCAAGAAGAACCCCATGCACGGCATCACCAATCAAGGATGGTGTTGCTTTATCCTGATGAGGCGTAAAATTGAAATGTATGTAGGATGAACCGACCTCACTGTGATTTTTGCGACTGGTTCCGCCCGACATCAGGCAATCGCAAAAATTCACCAGACTGCCGAGCGTGACATACGACATCAACACAGTTTGCTTCAACCCGACGGTATGAGCGCCGCTCGCCTGCTCCTCCAGCAGGCATCCGGGGCGCACATGCGCTCCACCGCCCATGGAAGCATCGTCGAGAAAAACTGACGCCTCAAAGAATCCGGATCCCAAATTAACCTTGCGACCGATGCGGCAATTGATCACGACGGCCGGACCTTCCGAACCGATGCGGGAACCTGAACCAATACAAGTCATCTTGCCTTCAATCCGACTGCCGGGGTAAAGCACGGAACCGGATTCGACCAAATCCACATTGACATCGGCGCTGACAAATACCGATTCCGGGCGTGGAATAACGACACCTTTTGCCAATAATTTTGTGATGTGGTCGGACATGATATGACGTTACTTCAGCAATAGTCCGATCAGAACGCCGACACCAACCGATCCAAGCAGGATCATCGACGTTGGCGCGGATAATGTATGAACAATCAGCTCCACTTTAGTGGTTCCCTTGGTCAAAAGCATGACCACAACCGACAGGGCAATCAACAACAGCGCATAAATCAGTTTTTTGCTCATATGATGTCCTCGTAAAATTAAACCCACTCACGAATATAGTAGGTTTTTAACAGACGCCAGAATACCACAAGAAAAGCGGTTAGAGGTATGGCTAAAATCATTCCCATCAAACCGCTCAAGGCGGTGCCCCAGAAGAATATCGCAAAAATGATGGCCATGGGATGAAGCCCGGTGGTTTTACCCATGATTTTAGGAGTGAGGAAATACCCTTCAAACATTTGAACGAAAACAAAAATAATAACCACGGCGAGCAGAAGTCCCGGTCCGCCCACCGGATGAAACCATGCCAAAGGAAGCACCACGGCCAGTCCGATCATATTGCCCAAATAAGGCACGACATTCAAAAGACCCAGCAAAAATCCGAGAATGGCACCATGCGGCAAACCCACAATACTGAATCCGATGGCAAACAAGATACCCTGGCACAGCGCAATGATGAATTGTCCGCGGAAAAAGGCCACGAGAATTCCTATAAACTCGGTAATCAGATAAATCACATGGCTCCGGGTTTCCGGCTTAAAAAACGTCAGTTGCATTTCCACGTTTTTCATGGTGATTACCGGGGCCTGGATCATAAACACAAAATAAACGGGCATCACCACCCAATTCAGGATTACCGCAACATACTGAAACAGCAGGTTGCCGGTCGACAGCACGCCCTCTTTAATCATCGAGGTCGACTTGGTGAAAAGATCCACCCGGCCCTCCAGCATGGCTTTGACGCGATTGATCACATCATGTTGTTCCAGCCAAATCAATAAATGGGGCATCTTTTCCTGGAGCAATAACCGGATTTGTTCAATCCAAACCGGGATATCGCCAAGGAATCCCGACACTTTGCCGGTCAACATCAATCCGAACTGATAAATCAGCAGGCTGGCGGGAATGAAAAAAGTCAGCAAGACCACGGTTACGGATAATGCTCCGCTCTTAAGCCATTTAAGTAGCCACAGATAATAAGGCCGTAACAGTGTCGCAAGAATCGCGGCAACCGCCAAAGGAAGTAAAACCGATGAGAAGTATGACACAAAACGCACGACCATGACTGCACACCAAAATGCGACAGCCAAGAGAAAGAGAAGGCTAATGGTGGTTAGCGCCGCCCCAATAATTCGTTTTTGCCGGTCCGATAATTCCAAGGACAACATATCTGCGGAGTATAAGTTCCCTGCGCTTGAAAGAAACAAAAAAGACGGATGTCAGGATAAATTGATCAAAAACGATCCTTGGCCTTGCGCAGGGCGGTAAAGACCTCGAGATCCGTAGCTTCCATCAGGCCAAGCGATCGGCGAATCGCCGGTTCACTCGTGCGCAAAAAGGGGTTGGTTTGGCGCTCTTCCGCCAGAGTCGCCGGCACACTGTAACCGCCGGAGGCAAGGCTGGCCTGCAAATCACTGATTCTCTTTTTGACCTCCGCGTTATCCGGGTCGACAGTCAAGGCAAAGGCAAGGTTGTTCAGGGTGTATTCGTGTCCGAAAAAAACCTTGGTATGATCCGGCAAGCCCGACAACAGTTGCAGTGATCGCCACATCACATCCGCTGAATTGCCAGACAACCGCCCGCACCCCGCCCCAAACAGACAGTCCCCGGAAAATAGCCATCCTTGTTCGGCCATGTGGAACGCGCTATGCGGGAACGCATGACCCGGCGTATCAAGCGCTTTGACGCGCAATCCGTGAATCCGAATATTTTCATCGTGCGAGACCTGATGATCCAGATTCAGCGACATTCCTTTGGGCCCGATGATCAGCGCCCTGTATCGATCGCGCAGTGCATCCACTCCGCCGACATGGTCATGGTGTCCATGCGTCAGGAGAACATGGGTTACCCGCATATTCCCTGTTTCGAGAACGTTTAAAAACGGACGGGGTTCCGACGGATCAATGACTATGGCGTCGGCTCCAACTTGAATGACAAAGCCGTAATTATCTGAAAGCGCGGGAATTACATGAATAAGTGGTTTTGTCATGAAATACCAAAAATGCCCGGGGCGGGACTCGAACCCGCACGCCGTTGCCGGCAAGGGATTTTAAGTCCCTTGTGTCTGCCATTTCACCACCCGGGC
>DAOLDL010000082.1:0-13069 GCA_035327305.1 Kiritimatiellia bacterium
CTCGGAAGATCCCTGCTTTCCGGTGTTCGAGCAGGCCTTTAAGCGGTATGGACTTTCCGAGGCAATCCGAAGCGACAACGGGTGCCCTTTGCTAGCGGAAACGCCTTGTGGGGGATGACCCGCCTGGCCGTATGGTGGATTCGGCTGGGTATCAAACTTGAGCGAATCAAGCCGGGAAACCCCCAGCAAAATGGCCGGCATGAGAGGATGCACCGAACGTTGAAACTCGCGGCTACCCAACCACCCGGTATGAATCTGCTTCAACAGCAGGAGAAATTCTTCGCATTTATGGATGAATACAACAACGAACGTCCTCATCAAGCCTTGGATATGAGGTGCCCTGCCGAGGTCTACGAGCGGTCACCACGCACCTATCTTGGAATCAGTGATCTCACCTATCCTAACTGCGACAAGACTCTTCTGGTCACCAACTGCGGGCGACTGTGCGTCAAGAAAATGAAGGTCCACATCAGCAAGGCGTTTGCCAACCAGTCCGTGGGTTTGGCGGAGGTTGATGATTATATCTGGGAAGTATACTTCATGGACTACCACTTAGGATACTATGATGAAATAAGCAGGAAGTTCGCGCCAAGGGAGGACCCCTTTGGCATCAAACTAGACAGGATCATGGAAAAAAACTAAAACATACGTGTAAACCATGTGTCCGGAATTAAGTGCTAATCATGTCCCGGTATGTACACCCGCGGTCGCGGGATAATAGCGCCTCGCCGTAGCCTTGGAGAAGGCGAGATGTTCGCCCCCTATTTTTTAATTCAGCAATAGTGTGCCAACATGAGCACAACATGTTCACTATAAGAATGTAACAGGGAACGTCCCCCATTGACCTGTGAAGCTTTATTTGCCATCATAGTCAGAATAGTCGATATTACAGTAATAGGTCACGGTGCTTTCCCCTGATTAAGAACCGTCACATTATTTCGTCCGCGAAAAGAACTGTGTTGTGTGTTTCCTCGTAGTCGTTGGACCGAACGTTATGTTCAAGGCCATACAGTGCTATCTTTACCCCTGGTTGCGCTGCATAGATAAGCGGATGCCGGGCAACATCGTCCGTCAGATTGCGTACCGTGATGCAAGGTTGTTCCGGTTGACCATATTGCATGATCCTAAGACATGCTTTCCCGTTTCGGAGGCGGGTCTTCTCTTTGACCATTCCCTCAACGTCGGCGGGCCACCTGGTCTGCGACCCTTGTGGGCGGGCGGACCAGTAGGCTGGACAAGCCGGCCTAAACAAGCAGAAACGGCAATTCTTGGAATCCGGAGAGGCGAGTTCCGCGATCTGCCTGCGCCCGGTCTCAACGTCCATGATGCTCTGGTTTGCATTCTGTAAGAACGCCATTGCGTCTGCAAGTAGTCCGTCGGCTTCTTCCACATCGTACTGCACTGATATTGCGGTGCCGTGCAACGGGACCACTTCCAAGCGGACGGGCCAGTCGCCATATGTGAATCGGTAGAGCGCCGCATAGAGCATTAGCTGTTCTCTATGATGTCGACTTACCACGAGCGAACTCGGGGCTTTTCCAGAGGTCATAACAGTGCCGCTCTTGTAGTCAGATAACACAACACCATCCTCGGCCTTCGTTGCGCGGTCTATATATCCTCCAATCTGGCCGTCGTGAGCCTCTACCCACACTTCACACCCGGTTCGCTCCCGGCCCACTTTGGGCCGCTCAAAGGCGCCTCTAACAGCAATTCCCGCGATTTCTTTCGCGCGATGAAAAGCACGCATTCGTCTAACTTCGTAATCCGGTATGGTACGGCTTAGAGGTACTTGGTGACGCTGCATAACTGAAAGAGTCATTCTTTCCTCTGCCAGCGAAACAATATCTATCCAGGTCTGTTTAATTCTGTCATCCGATCCGCCTTCAAGTTCACCGCGCCCTGCGGCCCCGAGGAGTTTGTGGATCAGGCTACCCAGTTCCGCTAGCGGCGATGGTGGCAGAAGCGGGTCATTCCCGGCTGCCGTCCATACCTCCCGTAGGAGGCAACCCCGCATTGCCGTATAGCGCGATGGTGATATACGGCGAATCGGTTTCAGAACTGGGTTCTGTCGATTCATCATGTTTCTTTCAAGCCATCATGCACCCAACCGTTGATATACCCAGCTCATTCGTCGGTGCAGGTTGAATGAATCAACAATGCGAACTGAGTCGTCCTGGCCGCGAGTCGCCAGAGCTTGCGCAAGGATGCCGGACGGTCGTGCTGTACTCCAGAGTGGGTGCGCCAGAATGACGTTCCGGCCCGCGACGCTCCAACCATGCAGAGGTCCGAACTCGGTGGGGATGCAAGATCGGAAGGAATCACAGAACGTGTCGCGAAGTGTACCTGAGAATTCCAACCATCCGGTCATCTCTGGAAAAGAGAAGTCGCCATCAACGCCACAGAGGTGCTCCGAATCAGACAACACGCGCAACATCGACATGCCTAGCCTCCAATCTAGCAGGCCGTGATAGCTCATATTCCGATACAGGCAAAGACAGTCGTAGCACGCTGCCCGACATGCGTGCGCATGCTCTGCGGACAAGAGCTTGCCGACGAAAGTGTCGGTATTCTGGATGAAACCTGTGATTCTGCCGAGAATCCTTCGCCAGTTCTCGCCCTGCGACAACCAGGCGGTAAAACCGGCCCCGTTCTCAAGGTGGTCGTTGATAATTATTTCTCCAGCCCAACTTCCATCGTCGAGCTCGACCGCCCGCACAATGTTGATGTCAATTTCCTCTGGGTCAATATCAAGCTCCTCGGCAACAACAGACCTCAATATGAAAGCGGCCGAGTAGTATGCTGCCTTGACTGCTGCTCCTTGACCAAATCGTGTGATCCGCCCTTGAGCGTCGCGTGCGAGCAGGTCGAGGCACAACGACTGCTGAATCATGTGGGGGCGGACACGGAGTACATCCGTGACCTTCGGCGCTACCAGAGCCAATAGTTCGTTGTCGTCACTTTCGGGCGTGAAGCGGACACTTGTATCATCGCCGCCGCCTTGGAATCGCACATCGATCCATTGGTGGTCCAATGGGACACCGCCACGACTCCATCTTGCATTGCCGAGTCGGCCCGAGAAGAGACGCCCAGCCCAGTCGTTGATACGAAACACCCGACTTCCATGAGTTGATACAAGATCTGTGTTCGTTTCTGGGACCGAGACGACCGGTGAATCAGTAGGTTCTGCCATAGAACTCGTCCCTCGCGGAAGGAACTCGTCTTCCGCTTTGGCGTCCACGCCATGACTGAATGAAGTTCTGAAGGCCAGGGGCACAACGACCTCAAACACGCGGAAATGCCTCTCGCCGTCGCGGCTGCAGCCACATTCCGGGCAATTTTCAGGCCAAGAATCTTCCGCATCCGTGTCTGCGAACTGACAGAGATCACATCGTGCCATCCACATTCTTTGTGCGAAGGGATTCGCCTGAGCAGGGCTCCAGCCACCTCGTGGGTTCTTAAGAAGGGGCGCCGTGATGCCGATCGCCGTAAAAATCCGTTTGTCCTTTGTCTTCTGCGAACCAGGCGCAAACTCAGAAATTGCAAGATCAAGGTCTCGGTCAATAGTCTGCACCTCGCCATTGTGATTCCGGAAGCCGTGGTAAAGCAACCGCACACGCGACGGCATCCCGTACATCGGCAGAATAGCACCTTCCGCTAGACGTTCCGCCAATCCGGAGCCAGAAAGCTCGGTACTATTGGCGCACGCTTCGATGTCCGCAAACAACCCGTTGCGAACGTACTGTGCCAGATCTTCCCCCGACACCCCCGAGGTTCCAGCCAGAATTGCATCTACAATGGCTACGACTTCTGGTGAACTGGATAACCAATCTTGAACAGCCTGACGCCGATCACCTCCAGCCCGCCACTCTTCGACCGTTCCAAATTCACCGTGACTGTCAGGTGGTGTTGGACTGTCCCACCAGCGCACACCCGCGGCGCGAAACGCTTCCGCCAGACACGCCTTTGCAATAAGGCGCCTGGCAATCTCAACTCGCGTCATGGAAAGAAAAGGAACAGGAGGCAGATCCCCGGTAATGCGCCGGGGGCGGCTGTAGTAGAACTCGTCATGACTACGCCCGCGGCACAGGGTCAACACGGCTGCGAATGCTTGGCCACGCCTTCCGGCACGGCCAACTCGCTGCTGATAGTTAAAGCGCATGGGCGGCATGTTCGCCAGCACCACAGCCTGCAGGCTGCCTATGTCAACGCCTACTTCCATCGTTGTCGTAACACTAAGCAGGTCAATCGAGTCAACTAGTGGTATAGGCGGGCGTCCACCATTCGCTCCTACGCTGACTACAACATTGCGGAAGCAACGCTGCCGTTGTGGCTGATCATCAGTTTGTGCCGTAAGTTCCTCGCAATGCAGCCGAAGCGGTGGACGCCGGTCAACAGCTTCATTCGCATAGTAGTTTCTGTCATGGAGAATCGCACACTGCGCCTCGGGCTCGTTACCTAAGAGTGCCAGGCATCCCGTGCAGATTCCGGCCGCCCGGTGCATGTGTACACGCTGGCAGGCCGGACAGATCCAGATCGGATCCTCTTGTAGCCCGATCTTGACCATCAATCGATGAGCCTGCAATTGTGCGAATTCGTGGCCGCCGACCATGCATACAGCCTCCCATGTCGCATTGCGTGTCGCGGTCACATCTAGCTCATGTAACCGCGCGCATGCCCGGATATAGTTACGCAAACGGGCGCGTGCTGGCGGTTGCATCCAATCTATCCAATTATCGAGGCGGTCAGGTGCAGGTTGCCGTTCCTGGTGATATCGGTATAGGTCGCCTAGAATTCTGACACAGCCATGACAGAGATCCTTGAAAACGCCGGATTCCAATCCCGCCACGCCCGCCAGGCGTGCCCAGTCTTCTTCCTGAAGATCAAGACATGCATAGCCCAATCCGGCAGACTCGAAGCCGAAATACAATCGGCTGAACAGCACGCTCATGATCTCCGTGGTGACTTTTGATCGAATAAGCTCTCGTTTCTCAACTGCACCAGCCGATAATCCTTGATGCCAGCCACCATTCGCGTTTTGGTAGTCGAAGATGCTCGTCCAGTTGTGCCAAGTCGTATCGTAGTAGAAGTCCTGGTATAGGACGTCATTGCCCGCAGGATTAATGCCCAATCGTTTGAGACGGGCAATGAGGAAGCCCGGCCCGGTGTTGTTTCCTCGTGCATCTTCAGATTCGAACAGAAGGCGCAGATGAACTTGTCGCGACTGGTAACGGAATCGAACTTGGTTGAGCATCGCTTCGGCTCTTTGCCTTCGGTCTTCGAAGAGCTGCCTGTCATCCGGTTCGAGACCGTCAGGAATCGGTCGTGAAATATTTCTGAGAGCGGATGTCAGAGATTCGACCGTCTCCGGATTCTCCGCAGCCAGATTTCTGGCAGCACTACGCTGTGGTCCTCCGTGTGTCTCAATGTCTTCGAGAAGCGTACCTTCAGCAAGTGCTGCCCGGTGAAGTTCGTCGTACATTGCTTCCCGAACAAGATCCAGGTAGTGCGTTCTCTCGATGCCGTTCGATATTGCTGCCGCGTCTTCCCGGCTGTCGGAGAACACCACAAGTTTCCGAGTCTCACCTTCGGGAAGGCTGTAAAAAAGTTCCTTCGAAAGAAGCTGACTAACCCTTGAGAAGCCGGTCCTAAAGCCTCGCACGGGAGATCTACGATACATTCTTCGGCTATAGTTTGCACCGCATCCGGGGCAGCACGAAGGCAAAGCAAGGCAGTCCTCTACATCGGTTGATGCATCAACTTCCGGAATTACAAACAGGTATCCTGGGATAGCCAAGCCGTCTGGTACAACTGCCCCCTCGGGGTCTGTCGTTACCCTTCCGCTAACCGCATGTAGATATCGGCGCCTCCAGCCTGCCCTCGCTCTTTCCTCACCACCTACCGACGGCTGTTGCCATCCGCCGGCTTCATCATGAACCTCTCGCTCTCCCGCGGGCCAGAAGACGGCAAACTCACGGTATAATCGTCTGTCGACGAATCGCGCGGTCTGCTTGTCCGGAAGTCCTTCAATGTCCGGATCGTTGCTCAACATTTCGAGTCCGTTACCGTCAGCACTGCGTAGCCGGCTCCCGCCCCAAAAAACTGTTCCGCAATGTTCACAATACAGCAACTCAAGAACTCTGTGCTTATGGTCCTGGTTGTCGCAAAGAATGGCACTCCTGGGATAGAGTTTACCTGCCGGTCGTGTTTCATCGAGATGCTCCGGCATGCACCCACACCCCGGCATCGTACAGGCCCACAATCCCTCGATATTCCGGAAGAACCAGTGGAATCGGAGCGATGGCAAACCCCGGGCAACCTGAGCTTCTGCCGCAATCGAGCGAGCCATCAGAAGCCCCCTAACGGCCGCTGATCGAGCTTGGCCATCCAGTTCATCAGCGAACACGCGTGCGGCGAAATCGGTGAGAGACACAGCTCTGGTGCGCGCTCCATCCATGCACGCACCAATTATTCGTGAAACGATCTGCTCCTGCCGCGACGCTAGGGCCATGCAAAGCTGTTCACGCGAATCTGCGCCACCGGCCTGCGGGTCGAGCGTCACTGCCAAGTGTGAGTATGCTTCGGAAATGGCGGCATCGTCCCCGGCCACGGAGCTGCGCGCCAACTCCGCAAAGCCAGCACTATCGAGAGGCGCACCGACTGCATTGGGGACGGCTTGCTCCGCACCTGGGTGAATCTGATCTGGCGTCCACTCACAGCCAAAGAAGTCGGAAAGAAATGTCAGACTCTCAGCGTTCGCCGGATCAAGTGAGGCGCTGGAGGCCAGGATACGCAATCTCGGGTCGGTGGGAGCGAGTCCGAGTCTGCGGAGAAGTAGTCGCAAGAGATACGCGACCTCTGTCCCTGCAGTTCCTCTGTACAAGTGGAGTTCATCTACGATGAGGTGAAAAACATTGCCCGGTTGCTCAAGCCAACGCTTCGTCTGCTCGAAGATCTGCGAGTCTGCCTCGCGCATGAGCATTATACTCAACATGCTGCAGTTCGTGATAAGAATGTCCGGTGGGGAGTCCTGCATATCCCACCGCGAACGCATTTCAGAACCGTCCAGTCGCGGGAAGAAAAAGATGATGTCGTGCGCCGCCTCGCGTTCCTTATCCGATGTTGCTACCGCTGCCTTCTCGGCCGCGTGACCGGCGGCAGCACCCGCGCCCTGGTCCAATTCGGCAAGTTCACGTGCAAGTCTTTCGATCTGATTCCGGTCGGGATTTCCCTGCCGGTTCCGTTCATGCCCAGGCACGGGGGTGTTGCCCGTGTATCGCCCAAAGTAGATTCGGTTCCCGTTCATATGCTCGTCGCACCATCGGCGGGCCTGTTGCGAATCAAGGGCGCGGCGAAGCCTGCTAAGTTGGTCTTCAACCAGAGCATTCATGGGATACAGTATGAGAGCACGGACTGCGGCAGGCCTTGTTTCGTGTCCGCGTTGTGGAACCCGGAAAGACTGCGTAATCCGATTCCCGCGTTTACAGGACGCCTGCCAATCCTCATTTGCCCACCAATTGTTAATATGTGGAGGCGGCGCTGTCGGAGCTTGCCAGTTCATACTTTCCGAAGCTAGCGAGGCGAAAAGGGGAAGCAAGAATGATTCCGTCTTGCCCGAACCCGTACCCGAGGTCACGACCGCGTTACTGCCGGATACAGCCTGCTGCAACATCGATATTTGATGAGTGTAAAGGGGGTAATCGCCAACCAACCCGCAACGCGCCAGTTCTTTGAACCTATTCACTGCATCAGGTGACATGCCCTGCAAATCCCCAGTACCGAGCGCCGAGAGCGCCCTGTCCGTTTGATACCTTGGCAGTGGTTCAATCCATGGTTCCTGATTCAGAATTCCCGGTTGCCTCAACAATGCTTCCCGTTCCAGCTCGATTCCGGGAAACTGGGTTCCAAACGCGGTCTTCAGGTAAAGGATAAAATTGTCCCGAATCTTCTCAAATGCACCGATCGGATCATTCATTGGCATCCCCTCATAGAATCTCTACTTGTGCCGGAGTCTGCCCAACTTTCGACAACGCAGATAACGCTATCGGTGGCGGAACATCCTCGAACATCAACCAGTCCTGACAGTCAATACCTCGCACCAGTCTTTCGATGCTCCGGTAAATGGGCGGTTTCCCCGAACACAGGCAGACGGTGCGCGCCACGACACCCGGGATCGGCGCTCTGACCGGTACGTACAACCGGAACCGTCGCTGGTCATATGCCGTGACAGTGATTCCCCTGGCGTTCAGCAGAAGATACCGACCCCAGTTCAGGTCTACTGCCGCACCACGGCCATCCCGAAAAAACACATGGAGAGGAAGATTTGTTGTCGGATTCCGATAGCGGGAGTATCGAGGGTGCGCATCGGTTCTGTTGCGCCCGAAGTCTAGACTCGTTACGTCGAAGTCGAAGCGGGTCCAGTTGAGGCCTTCTGGAATATCGAAACTGGCGTTCGCCTCATAATCTGACAGCATTCCGCTCCAGTGCATTAGCGACCACGCCGGCGGAATGGCGACATACCTGATCCCAAGTAAAGCGCAGTACTCAGCCATGGCTTCTTCCGATGTCGCGCTCACCCGAATCGTATCCGGTAGCAGTCCCATCGGCCCAGGATGGCTCTCCACAGTCAGTCGGACCATGCCCCCGCACCCCTCTGCGATATCAGCCATTTCTTTGTGGGTTCGAAGGCAGCGCGCGCCCGTAAGTACCGTTTCGGGCAGGCCGGCCTTCGGAAGTCGGCAAAGCGCCGGCGGGGTTACGCTGATCGTGCTTTCCCCATTTTCATAGTGTGCGTCGCAGTGGCCCAGCGCCTCCAGGCACTGAAGTAACCCGCTCCTGCTTGCGGTACCGTCAATCTGCTTTTCCTGATAAATGTCAGACTTTGCAAAATAGTCCACGGCCTCCCGGAACTGTCCCCATGTCATACTGCCGTGCGCGGACATGACAAACAGCAGTCTGTTTGGATCAGCGGACATGTTCAGCCACCCCTTTGTACTCCCGCCATAGCCGCGCAAGGGCTGGGTGGGACGGCGAATCGATCTGCTTTCTCCGAACATGAAGAATTTCCTTCCAAAGGACTCGGCGGCGGCGGTCATTGCACCCAGTAGCTCCCGGCAACTCGTTGGACGGATTAGTACCGCAGTAAATGACACGACATTTGTGTCGGCCCTGCATTGGGACCGCCCAGACTGGCCGCCAATTATCTGGAATCGCTTCGTCTGGACACATGGCTATCTCACCGGGATTGCGCCCGATAAAATAGACCCGGTGCCCTGCGCCCGATGGCAGGAACGAACCAGGGTCAAACGGTGGCGGGTTGAAACCGTCAACACTCGGGCCGACGCATCGGTCCGCCGTAGCGTCAGTTGCGCGGCGACCAAACCTGTCTAAGCCTGCACCGGCACCCACATCTCGCCATACCACCGTCTCGATTGAGTAGATAGATCTGCTACGAATGCGCTCGCCGTTGCGTTTGACCTCTACTACAAGCCTTCGGGCACACAGTGCGTTTGGGATCGAGTACAGGCCCGTCTCGGGATCGAGATCCAGTGGGTGGTCGTTGCAGAAGACGCTCACACCTTCCACAGCGCCCACGACTTCGATTTGCGGCAATGCGAAAGTGAAGTACTGGTTACCTTTTATCCGCAACCCGCCGAGAAACAGGATTCTCAGGACAGTCGGGAAGGCGAGATGTGGGAAAGCATCGCGAATTCCTGCATCAGACTTAGCCCGCGCTATCGAAAACAGCTTCCACCCGGCCGATAACCCCGCCATCAAATCGATGGCGGAGAAACATTCGCATGAATCGTGTCCCCATGCCTGAAGTACATCCGCGTGGTCCTCGTGTGCAAGCAGGTAGAACGGCTTCCCCTGCGGCAACTGGCTCTGTTCCACGAACCCGTCAAACCCGTCCGACTTGGCGCTGACCATGACCCTTACAGTTCGCCTGGACAGTGTGGCCTTCCAGGAGTGTTCACGATCAGCCAACGAAAGCCCCGCCCCCCAGTCCAGGCGGGATGCATCAAAAATGCCGCCCGCATGGTTCGAGTTGGCGAGCGGCAATGACCACCCCTGCCAATCTTCACGGCAGATGAGCGGCTCGCGAATTGCGCCGCCGCTCAGTTGAAGCCCTTCCTCGGGATACTCGCGGTTCGAACGGCACCGCAGGCCGAAACGAGCCGTTCTCGCCGTGTTGTCCAGCAACATAGTCAACCGGAGATTGCCTACAGCGGACTCGCCTTCTTCGTCTGCGTCCGATCGGAAAGGAACCGACCCATTCCAGTCCTGAAGCTCCCCCAGAATAGCATCCACGAGGACTTCGCGCATGGCATTCTCGCCGTCAGTACGCTGCGCCAGAATATCTTTCGTGCGTGGCATCAGATAACGGTGCTGCTCATGGGAAAGCAGGCGCGACAATTCGCGGTCAGAGGGCGGAGAATTCGGATCGAACCCATTCTCGGCAAAAAGTAGCGGCAGCTTACGTCGCTCGTCGTCAGTCAGGATCGTCTGCGCCTTGGGCAGACCAACATACTCCCGTTTGCCCAAGATATCGGCCCGGAAGATGCCATACGATCCACCCTTGTCGTCGTTAGACCATTGTTCCAGATCGAACCAGAGCGCATACATTTTGTCGAACGAAGGATAGCCGCCTGCCGCAGGCGCTTCGCCGAGTACCTGCCGCAATCCGGGGTAGTACGAAAACCGTGCGAACCCCTCGACCTCTACGGTGTCCGCGAGAACGAAAAGAGCGAGATAGGCCAGATATGGAGGGTACTCCAATCCACGGGTCCGCCAATTCTCCATCACCTGCAAGGCTTGCTGGCAAATACTCTGATTGTGGCGCGTGATCCATTCTTGGTGTCCCGTTTTGACTGCCGCCACAAAATCACTCAGATCGGCATTGAACGGCGCCCCAACCTCTACAATGACCTCCGTGGTAACGTACAGGAACACACGCGAGCCGGCCCGGTCTTGGTTGAAGAACCGAGCGCCGATCGCGTTATTCCAAGACATGTAGTCCATCTCATCACCCTGAAATCACAGCCGTTTTCCGCCGCGACTGCAAAAATCTTGAGATGCGGTCGGAGACCTTACGGATTACCGCATCTGGGCCTTTGTGCCGCCGGATGCTGCATTCCCATACTACGAGAGTTCGCCAACCTTGTTCATGTAGTGCCCGCAAGACTGCCTGGTCTCGCTTTCGGTTTCCCTCTAGCTTTCTGCGCCACCATGTTCGCCGTGTCGCGGGCATTTTGACATCGCGGCATTCGTGATGGTGCCAGAAACAGCCATTAACAAAGACTACCGCCCGGTGTTTTCGAAAAACCATGTCTGGTCTGCCTGGAAGATCGCGTTGATGCAGGCGATAGCGATACCCCATGCTAAATATGCAACGACGCAACGCGCGCTCGGGTGTCGTATCCTTCGACCGAATTGCTGCCATCATCCGGCTACGAGTTTTTCTGTCCACCGTATCCATTTTTAATGCATCTCACGGGCGGACAGCTTGAGGAGTACTCTCAGAACTGCGCGGGTAAGCGGTGGTGGAACAGCATTCGTTACCTGTTCCATCTGATTGCCAAATGAACCGTAGATGCGAAAGTTGTCGGGAAAACCTTGTAGCCTGGCGGCCTCGCGAACAGTGATGCTTCGCGGCTCAGCATAATGGGCGGGTGGAGCCCGGTGGCCGGAGAAAAGCGTGTTTGCCTGTCGGGCGGGGTGTAGTCTCCGGTATGACATGGGCCCTGTTCCTGGCGGAATGGCGGCTATTTTCTTCTTCACACGCTCCGAATGTTGCATCGCAAGATGATTCGATGGGCCGCTCAAGGCGGCCTCATCATCATATGCGTCGGGCCGGACCGCCGGAGTTGGCAAGCCATGCAGAGCATCACGGACCGTTATCGCCGGCGCTTTGTATTGCTCAAGCATGCCCAATATCCGATCATGGTCCTGAACTTGACGGGTAACGATGAAGAAAGCGCGCTTCCGCTTTTGCGGCACCCCAAATTCAGATGAATTCAGCAGAATTTTTAGCACGTGGTAGTTGCCCTCGGCCAAGATCATTCTAAATTTCTTCAGTCGGTCGCCATATTGCATCGACAGCACAGTGGAGACGTTTTCTATCAGCGCGCAGTCCGGCTGGATGCTGGCTATCGCACGTGCTACGGCGACCAACACCTGATTTCGGCTGTCTTTCGGATCCCGGGATCCGGCAAGAGAGAATCCCTGGCATGGCGGCCCCGACAGCACGACGCGGGGTTGGTTTGCGTCGCCATTCAGCAACATCCGGCATCGTTCCACGACCATAGGGGACCGGACGCTCTTCAGAATTACCTCAGCATCCGGAAAATTCTTGGCAAACGTCCGCAATGCATGAGGGTTTAGATCAACACCACCCGCGATGGTCATTCCCAAATCCCGTGCGGCAACCGACAGCCCACCCATGCCGCAACAGAGGTCGACGACTCGTGCCGCGCTGGAGACGACATGCCTGCGGGAAGTTTTCCGTGCAATCCCCTTCATTGCGACTGATCTTTACCGTTTTGAAAAAAATCGATCACCACTTACCCCGTTTCGTTTCCGTTGCGCCACCAGTTTGAACCCACGCATCAACCTGCGACACCTTGAATTTCCACAGTCGCCCGACCTTGTGTGTCGGCATCCTTCGATTGTCGATCCAGCGGTAGACTGTATCCCTGCTTACCCCCATATGCATCGCTATATCATCGAGGCTTACCCATCGTTCGTTTTTCATCTGTAAAACCTCTTGCCGCAACTCACTGTATCGCGCATAGTCACGGACAGTATTGCATAGGGCCGCAGTGGTGGGCAATCGTAAACCTGTGATGAGGAGCACGGCATGAAACTCAAAATGCTCGCGCAGAGTTCAATCATTTTGACTAGCTCGGCGGGGTAGACTCTGGTAATCGACCCCGGAAAATACAATTTGGATGAGGGTAGGCTTACCAATCAACCATTCCCTGGTTCAGATGTTCTTGTTATCACCCACAAGCATGCGAACGCGCCGGGGACAGACACCTCGTCACAAGATGTTGAGTTACAATAGGAGGAT
>DAOLDL010000083.1:0-12850 GCA_035327305.1 Kiritimatiellia bacterium
TCGACAAATCCTTGTGTCGGGTCTGGAGAGGAATTATGCGCCATAAGATGAAGACTCCATCACGGATTCGTCGGCCAAAGCAGGGTTTGGATTCTTTATGCGCGCGTGGTACGTCAAACGCGGCCGGGTGCTCAACACGGAAAGCACACCATAATCCAACGTGCTTGCCTTTTTACGGGTAACCTCGCTCAAGGGATCCCGGATATCGCCAAATGCAATGGCTTTCGCAGGACATGCCTGCTGGCAGGCGGTCACCACTTCGCCGTCTGCAATCGGGCGATTTTCACGGCGGGCAGTAATACGCGCCTCACTGATTCGTTGCACGCAGAACGTGCATTTTTCCATCACACCGCGCGCCCGGACCGTCACATTCGGGTTGCGCTGAAGCTTCAAGCTCGGCGTGTCATGATCCGCATATTTATAAAAATTAAAGCGTCGGACCTTGTACGGGCAGTTGTTCGAACAATAACGTGTGCCCACACAACGATTGTAAACCATCTGATTGAGGCCATCTGTGCTGTGGACAGTCGCGCCGACCGGGCAAACTGCTTCACACGGCGCATTTTCACAATGCACGCATGTCATGGGCTGATGATGCACGGAGGCATTGGACGAACGACCTTCGTAATACCGATCCACGCGAATCCAGTGCATTTCGCGTCCGTTGGCCACCTCATCCTTGCCCACCACGGGAATGTTGTTTTCAGCCTGACAGGCGATCATGCAGGCATTGCAACCGATGCAAGCCGACAAATCGATGACCATGCCCCATTGCGGACCTTGCGAATAATCATGTTCGGGATACATTGAAGGCGCGTTTTCATTGCGTCCGTACTTTTTGCTGTATTCGTCCAATTTCCACACGAATTTGTTGTCGGCCTTGAAATCATCCACCGTACCGACGCGCAGATGATTGCGATCCGCCATGGTGTGATGTTCCTGGGTAAGCGCGAAATCGTAGCGGCCGGAAATCTTTTTAACCGATACAAATGCGCGACCGGGCGATTCAACAGACTGCAACGGCGTAACCGAAAAACCGACACCATCCCCTACGCGTCCGGCATTCGTGCGCCCGTAGCCCATGTGTACAACACCGGCGCCGACCGGTATGCCGACGGCAATCAGTACCGGCGCAACCACCGAGGAATCAGATCCGGAAAGCTCCACGCGATCGCCGGTCCGGAGATCAAGCTGATCGGCGGTTTCCTTGCTGACTAGCAAGGCGTTGTCCCACGTCAATGTCGTGATTGGGCGGGGCATTTCCTGAAGCCAGCCATTGTTGGCATAACTTCCATCCACGACAGCTGAATCAGGCAGAATCGCCACATCCAGTTTGCCATTGGCCGAAGCTTCACCGGGACCGGCATCCCGCCAGGATAAACGCGCGGAAGCGGCTTTCGCCTGCGAATCGGAAATGAGTCCATCATGTAAAGCGCGGCGGAAACCGCGGTCTCCACCCAGGGAGTCCAACCACGTTTCGCGAACCAGATCATAACCCGAAACGCCGTCGCGACCCGCCAAAACCGCCAGAATTTCGAGGGCCGAGCGACCATCGTACAGAGGCTCAATCAACGGCTGGACGACGGAAACCGAGCCATCGTAGGCGCGAATATCGCCCCAGGTTTCCAGAAAATGCGTTCCGGGCAAGCTCCATTGACTGAACTGCGCGGATTCCGATTCAAACAATCCGTGATGAACGACAAAAGATACCTTGGAAAGTTTTTCGCCAAACTTGAGTGAAGCCGGGGCATGATAAGCCGGATTGGAATCCAACATAACCAAGACCTGAACACCGCCCGCGTCCATGGCATCTGCCAATTCCTTGAGCGACGCCAACTGGTTGCCCGGGTTTTCCACCGCGGGTTCAATGAACGACACGGTTTTTCCTACATTACCAAGATGGGAATTGATGGCGAACACCAGCGCTTGCAAAGCCGGAGAGCGATGTTCGCCGGCTATGACGAGACTGGCTCCTTGATGTGCCTTGAGATCCCCGGCAATGGACTTGGCCCATTCCGCATGCGTGGAGTCGGATGCGCCGGATAGTTGCACACCCAGTTCGAGCGCGACGGCCCGCGCCAGTTTTTCAATGGCATCCGGGGTCAACGGCAAGCGATGATCAGCGGCGGCTCCGGTGGTAGACATCTGACTTTCCACCACGTACAGGCGATTCATGTTGCCGGCCTCCACATTGCGTCGGGAGGCGAAATCGCGCGCATAACGAAGATGCCCTGCACCTTGAGACAAAAAGTCGGCGTCAAACGAAACGATCACATTCGCATTGGCGATATTGTATACGGGTTCCAACGGTTTCCCGAATGCCGACCTGGTTGCTTCAAAAAGAAAATCACGCGAAACCGGTTCGTATTGATGCCAAATTGCCTTCGGGTATTCGGCCTGGAACTGCTTCATCAAGCGGATAAAGGTCGGCGAAGTCACGGTGCCCGTCAGAACGCGAACGCCGGCGCCTCCTGATTCCTTTTGACGGACCAGTTGCGCTTTCAGATCGGTGAAAAAGGCCTCCCACGACTGCCGGGCGGTTGCTCCTTTTTTGCGCAGGTAGCGACTGCGGTCCGGATCGTACATGGTCAAAACAGAAGCTTGAATAACCGCGTCGGACCCGCCGAGGCTTGCCGGGTGCAACTCGTTGCCGTCCAGCTTCGTAGGGCGACCCATATGACTGGTTGCGAGCAAGCCGACGCCGTAACCGCCCAAAGATGCCGCGGTGGCATAATACAGGGCCTTGCCGGGGACAAGATGCTCGGGTTGCTTCACGTAAGGAACAATTTTTTCCGTGGGTTGACGGGTACAGGCGGTCAATCCCCCAAGGGCTAGAGACGCACCCATCAGGCGGAGAAAATCGCGGCGGTGCATTGGATCCCACTCCGCAGACAAGCGGGGAAATTCCTGTTTAAGCAAATCACCAAAATCCTCTTTGCGGGACAACTCATCCAAACTGCGCCAGAAACGGCGACCGGATTTGCCTTCGAGCTGGCGTTGTGCATCGTTCAGCGACAATTGTTCGCGAACGGATGCCGGCGTATTTTGTGTGGATGGGGTTAACGATGACATTTGTAGCAATCCAAAAGGCGGTGATTGGATGTGTTAATGTTGTGGACACGAATCAATTCCTGTCCCAATTCCAGTTGATTGGCGGGTTTTTCATACGCCATGTTGAAAACCTGATCGCGGGGGCGCACAAAGTTTTCCGGCTGGCGGTGACATTCGAGACACCATTTCATATAGAGATCGTTCTGTTTCCAAACCAGCGGCATCTCATCCACCCGGCCATGGCAGTCGGCGCAACCGATACCGGCATTGATATGCGCGCTGTGATCAAAGTAAACAAATTCGGGAAGGTCGTGAACGCGGTTCCATTCGAGCGGCTCGCCAGTCCGCCAGCTTTCCCGCACCGGTTCCAGTATGGGCGCTTCGTTCCAGACCAGGGAATGGCAGTTCATGCAGGTTTTGGTGGGAGGAATACCGGCAAAGGCGGCGTCTTCAACCGAAGTATGGCAATAGCGGCAATCCAACCCCAAGGCCGCATGGTGCTTGTGGCTGAACGGCACGATTTGCTCGCGAGGCATGTTGACTTCAGTCACATAGGAGGATTTTTGCAGTGCGTCGAATAACACCAGCGTACCCACCAATCCGCCGATACCCACGATTATGCTTAACCGGGCAATAATATTTGCCGCGGGATGAAAAACCTGCGCCATTAAAGCTCCTAAAAGCCGACTTAAAAACAGTTAAAACACCGGGTCAACGTCATCAAAACCCCGATGGTCTTCTTCAAAAATTCCTGACGAAAAGTAAGCAACAACCAACGCCACGTCAACTGCTTAACGATGGAAAAAGCAAAGAATCACTGTTTGAATACTAAATCAACTTATTGCCGTATAGAACGATGCTTGGATTCCGAGAGAACACAAGGATGCGAAGAAAACGAAGATTGAGATAAGGATTTAGCCCGGATATTAACGAGTAAAGTCGCGCTTCTATTATGAAGTTGGCAGTTGAATGAACCTATTTAACCCGTTACTGTCTCACACCATCATCATCTGGAGTTTATTCTATGAAGCGCATATTGATAGCCGTGTTTACGTTGGCCTCGCTTTTACCTGCGTTTGCCGGGCGTGATGCCTTGATTGACCATCGTGATAAATGGAACCTATTTACCAAGCTTGAATTGAGTTTCACGGAAATCGACAACAGTTCTGCCCTGCTGGGCGGCGTGGCGATCGGCGGCCTGCTGAATGACCAGCTGGGCGTCGGCATTGCCGCGCATACCCTTTTGGGCAATGTTGACACCGAGTCGCCATTTCTCAAATCCATCGAAAACACAGATCTCATTTATGGCGGATTTTATACGGAATACGTATTCACCCCGGAGAGCTTGTTCTATGTTTCACTTGATTTGCTTATTGGTGGCGGTCAACTTCGGGTTCAACGCATTGCCGGCGGCGAGGAAAAAAGCAACCTGTTTGTGGTCGAGCCAGGCCTGAATGTGTTCGTCAATATCACCGAAACATTTCATTTTGGATTGGGGGCCAGTTATCGCTTCGTACGCAATGTCGATATCCCCGGTCTCGAAGATTCGGATTTATCCGGCCTGACCGGAACGATCTTTTTCCGGTTTACCCAGTTTTAAAAAGCAATCAATCGCGAACGGGAAAAGGCGAGACAGAAAAACCAGCGAAGGAAAGTCGCGACCGGATATTCCCTTCGCCCACCAAATGATCTATGGGGATCACCGCAAACACGTTGCCGTGGCGCCCGGCCAGCAACGTCAACTGATCCGACCACTTATTATTCAATTCGGAAACCATCGCTTCATAAACTTCAGGAAACGGTTGATGCAAGGGCAGGATAAGTCGCTCCACCGCTTGTGCATCGGAAAATCTCCACGCGGATTCCAATGAACCGATTTGATCAGGGAGTTGACGAATTCGGAAAAGCATGGCGCGGAAGTATTCAACTTGTGTGGATTCTTCCATATTGACGAATATTTCAAGTTGATCTTGCGGTTTGGAAAGAAATGACATGCTCATTTCGCTATTGAACGCTGTGCGGTAAATATGGCGGTCAAGCCGGTCGGCCATGCGAACACCTTTTCTCGCAAGCGCCAATGGATACAAGGACTTCGCGGCCAACCAGGGCTTCAAGCGATCGAAATTAGCCGAGGGGATATTCAATTCAGCGCAAAGCTCTTGAAACTGACGATAGAGCGTCGCCGGAAGAGTTTTTGACAAGGCGTTATCGGCGTCATAGACACCCACTTGCCCTAAAAGTGTACTGGTTGCAGATTCTGCCTGTGCTTGAGGATCAGCGGGGAAAACCACAACTTCGGAATCATCCAATGCTTCGTTGACATGCGCGTCTATGTGAACCGTCATTCCCGGAGAAAAAAACGGAATATCGGCAAATAGATAGATGACCTCCCCGCCTCGTTCAGCTTTCCACATAAGGTTGGCAAACGAAAGGAGGGGTAAAAGTGAAAACAAAACTACATAAAGAATGCGCATACCGGATAGACACTGCGTGATTCAGAATCGATCAATTATAAACCGTGCTATTGGCAACGGCGCAATTAATCAACTGTTTGTAAAACCGCGGGAAACTGGAGTCCGTCGTAAATGGCGTTTGCCACGTCGTTACCCTCCAGGCCGGAAACACTGCCATCCAACCAGAGGACGTTACGGAAGCTGGCGCCATGATTGTCGACTTCTTCAATACCCGGCATATTGCCTGCCTGCAGATTTCCATTTTCGAGTCGATTGGACTCATCAGCCAGTACTGGCGACTGGGAAGGATTTTCGAGCGAGCGATCATTATAACCTACAATGTACACGTAGCTGATGTTTCCAACGCCGAAGAACTCGTTTTGACCAAAGCCGGGGGCTGGCCGGACCCGTACGTTGTTGGCCGGGCCATCTATGCGATCACTGGCGCAAATCCACATTCGGGTATCGGTAATCAATCCTGCATCATTTAATTTCCGGGCACTATCGGCGAACGGATATTGCTGATTCATAAAACCGTCCGCTAAATCCACATTCGGATCGGTACGAAACGGATACCACCCGTTGTTGTTTTCCATGAACTGCATCATGCCCAAACCAATTTGCCTTAAATTGCTTCGGCATGCGGCCCGTCGTCCCCGCTCAAGCGTTGTGCTCATGGCGGGGAACAGCAAGGCGGCAAGAATGGCAATGATGGCGATCACCACCAGCAGTTCAATCAGGGTGAAGCCACCCATTCGGATTTTTCTAATGGCTGTATTCATGTTGATTATGGAAACGGTGTTGGATCCAGGAATGCACGGTACACGCGACCACCGTTACCGGGGTTTCCTTCACTGTCCCAATTGCCTCCGTCGTTAAACACGAAGTTCACGCTCAAGGTGTAGTTTGTCGGAACCGGGAATGCAATCTCCCATATATTGGTTTCACCGATTGCATTGGTCATCTTCCGGTTGCTTGCTTCAAACCACTGATCATCAAAGCCAACCCACGCGTTTACGTTGGTAGATGCGGCCAGGGGGCCACCATTGGCATTGTAGGTGATTTCCAATACATCGGCTTTTTGCGGTGTATTCGGAGACCACGTAGCGCGACCCTCGCCACGATAGATGTAAAGATCGGGGCCACCTTCGTATTGTCCGGACAATGAGCGTGGTTTTACCTGTGTCAGAACAGGCGCCATATTTGTGATATTCAAATCATAAAACCACGTGCCGTCACCATAAAATGTCATCGGTATGGCGTCGCTCCATTGCGGCGTTGTGATGGTACCGGTAATGCCAACGTCCCGGCGACCGGCGAGGTCGCGGCCATGCTGACGATACCAAACCCGGACGATGCCGCCCGTTTCTGGCGCCGGATTCGGGGCGAACCACGAACCATAGGCCGGTTTGGCCGGTCCGGCAAAGGCGGCATAATTTTCAAAGGGGGTTGCATTCGGCACAACAGATCTCCACACATTGAGCGTGGCTGTAGTAACGGCCCTCAAGCCATAATCCTGAAAGCCCCCCTCAAGGTTCGATGAGATAAACAACCCGTGTTGCAGATCCGTATTTTCGAATATCGCAATGGTTTGATTGTTGGAGAAAACAACTTCGACCATCGTCGGGCTGTTCGTCGGGGGCGGCAACGGGATGGCATCGTTACCCCAGACGACTGGCGCAAGCACAATATTCGTTGTGCTGGCGGGAATGTAGTATTCCACATCGGAAAACGGATATTCAAAATTCTGCTGGGACAACCCGCGGTAGAGGAAGAACTTGTACTTGAAACTGCGGTAACTGCGGCCGTCAACCCAACCGAAGCCGAAATAGGGTGAGGTGCCACCATCACCGCCGACCAGCGAATTAGGGAAACCCGGCACCATGGTTGCGTCGCTTCCGGTCGGGGTCCATGCCCAGTCTCTCGAAAATATACCATCCCCGGCAACCAAGTCGCCGTTGGTTCCGTCATCGAACAACTCGATACCAGCCTCACTCCATTGAACCAAAGGTCCCGGGAAGTCGCTGAAGTTGGAATTATCCATGTTGAATCCGCGAAGCGGGTCGGTGCCCATTACCATAACCCGGGTAACGCCGGTCAAATCACGATTGTTGAGGTCCAACTGGAACTTGATGACCGTGCGCTGGCGAACGCCGGCATCACCACGACGAATGTCCGTGTACAGGGCGTTATAGCCGCTGTTGGTGCCGGGGTCGCGATAAGGGGCGGCGGCCGCGCCGAGCCAGTCCGTGACCACCAGCGACGACAGACCGTTGGTGGGCAACAGCAATTGACGAGCGGCGTTGGCATAGTTATCGAGACGAACGGCTTCGTAATTATTTGTCCCGGTGGCGAGAGCGCCACCATCCAATACGCCGGAGTATTTATAGAATAGCAGTTGCGGGGTCCCCGGCGGGAATGTGACATCGCGATAATACTGCGTTGAATTGAGCATGATCAGAGGGGCGATTTTTGCGGGTGGATAACCAAATTCGAGCGGCGCGGAGCTACCGTTTATGAACAAGTTCGTGGTGACACGAGGATTGGCGGCGGAATTGCCCATTCCGCTGTTCTTATTGAGCAGGAAGCGGACGGTTACCGAGGTTCCGAGGCCGGAAGAGGCCGGATCAAAGAAACGGAATGTCGTTTTTGAATTACCGCTCAAGTCTTCCACTCCAGAGGCTTCAACACGCACGAAATTGCCATTGGCGGGAAGGTCGTTTGTGAGCGAAATCAAAACCGCGTCTGATTGAACCAAATCAACGGATTCAGGAATAAATGTACCCACGGTCCAGTTCGCCACATCTTCAGCCGTGGTTGGATCCAACGCTTCGTTGAACCAGGCAAATACCTGACGCATGCCTTGCACACCGGTGACAAACTTGAGATAGGGAGGATTTACATCGCCGGAAAGGACATCCGGAAAACCGTCATTGGCGGCATCAATGACAACTTCAACATAGGTATCACTTATGATGAACCCGTTATCATAAGAGGCATTCACGCCCTGCGGGGGAATTACAATTGGTGAACTAAAGGTAAAACCTGCCTGGTTAACGTGAAGATTGGCAAATAAACGGAGCTTGGCGCCGCGGGGAACGACTTCACCCGGCTCGATAACGCCGAAACGAGCGCTATTATACAACTCCGACCAAGGGATGCGGGCTTCAATACCATTGATCAAATAATTCATCGGATCTTTACGGATGGCCGAAACAACATCAACCGGTGTTCCCGCGGGAGCACTGCCATTGCCGGAGTCGAAAACCGGCAATATGCTGTTTGTATCAATCGCGACTCCATCGTACTCAATGCGGAGGACATTGTTGAAAAAACCTTCCGATGCAATCATGTAGTCGGCGCCAAATTCGCTTTCGTCGAATACCGTCCACGCTATATCATTAAAGTCGATGTAACCAATTCCGGTTCCGGTCCAATTGGTGGTTGTGGTGGCGCCGGTTCCGTTTTCCGGATCGACATCGATTAATATTCCAATTTTATTGGCGTTGCCGCCGACTTCCACATAACCCTGTGCCGCGACGTACAAATATTGACTATCCCATGTAACGTATAAATTGGTGAGCATGTTGTCCGCGCCCCAAGGAGCGAGGTTTCCCGGGTCACCCAAGGCGCCGGTAAAGGAACTTCTTAAATCTACATCATCGTATTCGATGACCAGAGCATCCAATGTTGGGGTGTTCGGAGGGGTGGCAAATGCATGAACCCCCATAAACGTTAAAGCGGCAATTAGAAGTTTGAACGATTTACTTTTCATAGTGAAGCCCTCTACTAGCGTCAAAACTAACAAAACGCAGACATTTGGCACGACTTTTTTAAATGTTTTTTCAGCGGGAAATAAACGCCCACAAAATAAACCATACCGAAAAAGTCACACGATGTTAACTGCAACCATGCTTAATGTTCGTGAATTCGGCCGGTTGACTCTGTTGATTGGCGCATCCGGGCCTTGATTTCCGGAGTCAGCATGTCCCAGGTAAACCGCCAGCGCCAGTTATTGCTTTTGGTTCCGGGCACATTCATCCGGGCTTCCGTCCCCAACCCCATCAGGTCCTGCAGGGGAAACACAGTCGTATTGGCCTTGGATCGTTGCGCCAGATTTATCAAATCCCAGTGGATTTCCTTGCCGTCCGTGCCGACATAATCCAGAATTGTTTTCCGTTCCTTCTCGATATCCTCGGCGGTCCGGGTTGAGTCCTTGCCGGGTTCGCTCCAAAACCATCCGACCGTCGTATCGTTGTCGTGTGTTCCCGTATAGACCACGCAGTTCGGGGGATAGTTGTGGGGGCGATAATCTTCCGCCTTGGCGTCGTTTCCAAACGCGAACTGAAGTATGCGCATGCCGGGAAGGTTGAAATCGTCGCGCAGGGCATCGACATCCGGCGTGATGACGCCCAGGTCCTCGGCGATTACCGGGAGGTCGGGAAGTTGACGCTTTAAAGCATGGAACAGATCGTGTCCGGGACCGGGAACCCACTTGCCATTGATTGCGGTTTCGGCATCGCCGGGAATTTCCCAGTAACCGGCAAAACCCCGGAAGTGGTCGATGCGCACGATGTCCACCATTTCGAAAATCTTGCGCAAGCGACGCACCCACCAATGATAATCGGTTTGCTTGTGGGCATCCCAACGGTACAGGGGATTACCCCAGAGTTGACCGGTGGCGCTGAAATAATCCGGTGGAACGCCGGCCACCACGTTGCATTTTCCGCTGGAGTCGAGGTAGAACAATTCGGGGCTGGCCCACGCATCGGCGCTGTCATGCGCGACGAAAATCGGAATATCACCTACGATTTTGATGCCTCGTTCCCGGCAGTATTGACGGAGGCGACGCCACTGGTCATCAAAGAAGTACTGCAGTAATTTCATACTGCGAATGACGGTGCGGTGCTGTTGTCGGGCCTGGTTCATGGCTTCCGTTTCCCGTCCGATCAACTCCGGCGACCAGGTCGTCCACGGCTCGAGGTTGTATTCGTACTTAAGCGCCATGAATAAGGCAAAATCATCGAGCCAGTCGTGGTTTTTTTCGCAGAAAACCCGGAAGTCCTCTTTTTGTTTGGGCGTGGCTTTCTTTTCGAAATTCCGACAGGCGATGTTGAGCACCGCTTCCTTGGCTTGAATAACCGGGCCGTAATCAACGGTATTATCTGGAAAAACCGGATACTTTTCGAGGTGTTGCGGGGTAAGCAGACCGTCCTGTACCAGCAAATCGAGGCTGATGAACAAAGGGTTGCCGGCGAACGTGGAGAACGATTGATACGGAGAGTCGCCGTAACCGGTCAACCCATGGGGCAGGATTTGCCAAAGATGCTGACCCATTTCAACCAGGGCATCGGCAAATTTACAGGCCTCTGGACCTATGTCACCGATTCCAAAACGGCCGGGCAACGAAGTGGGATGTAACAGAATACCGCTTTCACGTGTAAAATTCATATTTGATAGCCTCTCCACCAGAATTTGAGGGCTTACAGATAATCATGACCGGACAAATTGTCACGAAGATTGTTTATGAATTGTAAGGAGTTTTATATGGATTTGTGCAGGTCAACGGATTAATTTCCCCGCATGCCGAAGGTAGAGGATATCCTATCCAGCGCCCGCGAATGGAAAAAGCTTAATGAGCGACAGGCGCGGGAGACATTACGTGAAGTTTTTCTGGTGGACCGGCAATACATCGCGAAAAAATTCACACTGCCGGTTACCACAAAAAGATTTCGCCGCCCCTGGATTACCGAAGATCAGGGGTTGGCCCGATTAAACGGTCGCGGCGCGCCACGAACGTATGGTTATGCGGAAACCCGCGAAAACGGCCACCGTGTTTTCTGGCTGTTCAAGCAATACCTCGATGGAGAAACCCTGATGGAATTTCAGGAAAAAGACATTGAACCGGTCGCGCTGCTCATGGCCTGCATTCATGGACAAAGGATCATTACGGACGATGCCAACGTCAGCAACTTTTTGCGGCGCCCGGACGGCACATTCGCGTTTCTTGATCTGGGCCGCGCCCGGGTTTTTCGCTTTCGCAGTCCATGGTTGTATTTGAATATCGGATGTGAACTGGCAAAACTTCGCCGCGAAGGTTTTCGCTGGAATTCCACTCAATGGATATCATTCAAAAAGCATTACTTCAGTGTACTTTCATGTGCGTGGCTCTCGCGGCGAATCATCGAGTGGAGTTGTTTTACCTCCACCTGTATTCGCATGGCACGGAAATTCATGCAGGGAAAATCACCGTGGAATTGATGTCATGAACGTATTGCTGTCGGGATTAAGTTCGGACCGGGTTGAAATAAACCTCGCCCAAGCCTTGAAGCTCAACGGGGTCGATTTGCATGTCATTGCGGACCCCAACACCCCGGCTGTCACCATGTGCCGTGAAGCAGGAATTCCCGTCACTTCACACTTTTTTCGTCATCGCCTGGATCGACAGGCCATAACGTTGTATCGCGACCTTTGTGCGGGGCGGAAATTCGACATCCTTCATTGCCTTACCAACCGGGCGGTATCCACCGGCTTGTGGGCGATGCGCCAACATGCCCGCGGTCCCCGCATCGTGGCATACCGCGGCACCATGGGACATTTGAGCCGGTTCGACCCGGCGTCGCACTTGAGCTACCTGAACCGGCGTATTGATTCGATCGTATGCGTTTCCGATGCCGTTAAAAAATATCTGAAAACGTTTTCCATTCCGGACGAAAAACTGGAAGTAATCTGGAAGGGCCACGATACATCGTGGTACACGGCCTCCGCGCGAAGCGCCCTGCTCGAATTCGGCATTCCCGTCGATTCCCTGGTCGTCAATTTTACGGGAAACATCCGCCCCGTAAAAGGCGTTCATTATCTGCTCAAAGCCTTTGAGTCGATATCGCCTGTCGCCGGTATTCATCTTCTGGTGGTGGGAGAAGTTCGTGATCCGGATATCAGAAAGAAAATCGGAAAACATCCGCATATTCACTTCGCCGGTTTCCGCAAAGATGCGACGTCGCTGGCCGGCGCCTGTGACATTGCGGTCATGCCATCAATTGAGCGTGAAGGATTGCCCAAATCCATACTGGAAGCGATGGCGCAAGGCGTGCCTTCGGTGGTAACGCAAGTCGGCGGGCTTCCCGAATTGGTGGAGGATGGCAAATGCGGATTGGTCGTGCCGCCGAAAAATTCAACCGCTATTGCCGATGCCATCATGAAACTGGCCGGCGACCGGGAACTGTTGATGCAAATGCGTGAATCCGCCCGGGCACGGGTGGCCGGCCCGTTTAATTTCCGACACACGGTTGAAAAGACGCTGGCACTGTATCGACGACTTCTCGGAAGTTGAGCGTTCGAGCGTA
>DAOLDL010000084.1:0-9952 GCA_035327305.1 Kiritimatiellia bacterium
GCCGATGTAGGCCGGAACTGCCTGCCCGCCGTCTTGTCCGCCGTAGGCCTTGCGAAGGCGGAAGGCCTTGCGAAGGCGGGTGTCCCGGCGGAAAACGCCGCTTCGCAGAAGCGGCCTACACCAGATGCCAATGTAGGCCGGGACTGTGTCCCGGCGGAAAAAAGAACCACGGATTACACAGATAACGCGGATTGCTGGAAAAAATTCGTTCTGGAAGCAAGATTCGCGTGTACGTGTATGGGAAGCAATCGCGGAGAATTCGTTTCACTCTTACTCGTACACGCAGATCTTTTCCGTTCCGTAGCTGATGAGCCGCCGCCATTATTGTCATGCAATCAAGCATGTTGACATGATGGCGCGGCATGATAGTCTGGTGTCATGGTAACGCTGATCACAAAAATTACGGAGCGGGGACAAGCATCCATCCCGGCAGAGGTCAGGCGACTGCTTGGCCTTCGTCCCGGAACCAAACTATTATGGGAGCCGGTATCCGAAAACGAGGTCCGGGTAAAGGTACAGGGTACGGGATCCGTGGTCGGGCCGATGGGCGTTTTGGGTTATGCCAAAACCTTCAGGGAATCCCGGTCAACCGGAGAATGGATGCGCGAGTTGCGTGAGGGTGAAACGATCTGATGGCCTGGGTAGTTGATACGTGTATCCTGATTGATGTGCTTGAGGCGGATGCCAGTTATGGCCTTTCCTCGGCTACGTGTTTGGAAGACCATCTACCTCAGGGATTGATCGTTTCGCCCATCAGCGTGGTTGAGCTCGCTCCTGCTTTCATCGGCGATTACGAACGGGAACGCGATTTTTTTTGCCAAATGGGAGTCGTAGCGTATGAGCCTTGGACCGAGGAGGATACACGCGTTGCTCACCAGGCATGGTATCGGTTCATTCTGTCGAGAAGAATGCAGCGGGTGCCGCGAAGACCGCTGGCAGATATGCTGATTGGCGCCTTCGCCTCAAGATTTCAAGGTCTCATTACCCGGAACAGCGACGACTTCCGGCAACTATTTCCCGACTTAAACGTAGTTGTTCCCGGAAGCCAATTGTAGATATTCTTCTTACACGTACCCGTACTCGTACACGCAGCTCTTCTCCGTTCCGCGCCCGTTGACGATGCAGCAATGTTGCTATATGGTTTACTGCATGAAGACAACCGTCGACATTCCAGATGATCTGATGATTCAGGCAAAAAAAAGGGCCATTGAGCTTCGCCGACCCTTTCGGGAACTTGTTATTGAAGGCTTGCAAGCGCGGCTTGATCGTCACTACGACGAAAAGAGCAAGCCGGGCAAAGGTGGAATCCGTTGGGTTTTCCACGAGGGAGGTTTGCCACCGGACGTAAATGTTTCTGATCGCAGTAAGATGACCGAATGGCTGCAGTCCGGAAAATGATCGGAATTGATACCAACTTGCTTGTCTATACCCATCGCTTGGGAACACCTGAGCACGGCAAAGCCCTCAAGGCTATGGAGTATATCGTCAGGAATCCATCGGGATGGGGGGTAGCCTTTTCCTGTTTGACCGAATTTTGGGGCGTCGTTACCCACCCGCGATGTGTGGGTGGACCCTCGACCCCCACGCAAGCAACGTCGTTTATTCATCAGCTCATTGAAGATGGCGGTGGTCACATCTGGCTCCCCGGATCTGGATTTGGCATGCGATTGCTGAAAAAAGCGACGGATTTGAACCTCGGTGGCCCCAGAATATTTGATCTACAAATAGGGTTGATTGCCCATGAAAATGGCGCGACGGCGTTGTGGTCGTATGATAAAAACTTTGTGGTGATTCCGGGGCTTGAACTGGTGAACCCCGATGATCAACCCTTTGCGTAAATATTACGGCAACGCTTCGTCGTGATGTTGAGAGATCGATGGGCTGTAGACCGCCCGATGTATAAACCACCTTTTCGTCTACTCCTTATCGTCGGCCGGACTGCGCGAAGTCCCGGCTGAAAACGAACCACGGATTACACGGATATCACGGATGATCGAAAGAAATAGGGTTCGGAACTATTGCGATGAGTTCGGTTTATTTTCTTACTCTTACACGTACTCGTACACGCTGATCTCATCCGTGACATCCGTGAAATCCGTGGTTATATCTTAGCTCATGCCTTTCGGCTGATGCGCCGCCGGGCGATGGCGGGAAGTTGGCGCAGCATCCGACCCCATCGGGGAAGCTGAAGCCGCTCGGCGATGGATAAGGTGTCGGGAAGGTTGGCCGCCCGGATAGCTTCGATCAAGGTGGTTCGATCCAGCCACTCCTGCTGGACAAAAAAGGTGTAATGCAACGCGATTTGCCGGCAATCCAAAATATTGACCTGCTTATGTTGCTCAATCCAGTCACACCAGCCCGGTTCATCGTTCCAGGGAATCCCGCCCATGCGTTCGACATGCCGGTAATCATAGCCGATGCAGCCGATGCTGAAGGGGATGGAGAAGAGATGAAAGGGAGATCTGAGACTTGAGACCTGAGACCGGAGACCTGGGACCTGAGACTTGAGACTTGAGACTTGAGGCATGAGATCTGAGGCCGTACTTTGAGACTCAAGGTCATTAACGTTATCCCTCGTCTTTTGCCTTTCCGCCAAGGTCTCAAGTCTCAGGTCTCGTGTCTCAAGTCTCCTCCTCTGCTCTTCGTTCGCATCAGTTAAATGGATAAACTTCCTCGTCGCCCATTCGGCGATGTACGGGCTGTTCCAGGTCGGGCTGACCCGTTGGGGTTCGGGATTCTTACCGAAGCGTTCTCGAAAATCGGTCAGATATTCCGGATAAAAATGGTTCAGCAGGATGTAAAGACCGTAGGAATTGTTGGGTAGTAGCGGAGTGATTAACGCCAAATTGTCGAGATGCCGGTGCGACTCATAGGCTTCCCACATCATGCGGGCCCAGTTCGGCGGCGGAAAAACATCCTCGTCGGTTTTGGCGTAGAAGCAACCGGGATATGTGGCGATGCAGCGGTTCTGCATGTCGGAGATGCCCTGTGGCCGGGTGCCGTCGCCGATAATCTTGTCGCAGGCCACGCCGGGATGGCGGTCGATCCATTCGTCAATATAACGCATGTGCGCCTTGGTTACGTCGTTGAGCAGAAAGACAACGTGGTCAAACACCTCGAAGCTGCCGCCGCGTTCGTGGAGGGTCAGGCTGATATCCACACAGTCGCGCCGGTCCTTGGTCAAAATCATCAAGATTTTTTTCATGTCGGCATCCTAACGGGATCGGCAAAGAAGGGAAACTACGGAAAACGCGGAAAGCGCGGAATATTAAAAACTACGAAAGACATGAAGGGCACGAAATCTCATTTTGTTTCCGCGTCCTTCCGCGAATTCCGTAGTTTTAAATGGTCTCAGATATTCTTCTTTTCGTATGTTTCGTGTATTTCGTAGTTAACCCATTCTTCAGGAGTAATCTATGCCATTCAATAATATTTACCGTAGTAAAAAAGTGCTGGTCACCGGTAACACCGGCTTCAAGGGTTCCTGGCTGATCACGTGGCTACATCATCTTGGAGCGGAGGTCTATGGCCTGGCTCTGCCGCCAGAAAATGACCAATGGTTGTTTGAGCAGGCCGGCCTGAAAGATATTTGCCATCACACCGATGGTGATATTCGTGACCTTGCATTGGTGCGGAACGTAATCGCAGCGGTGAAGCCGGATATCGTCTTGCATCTGGCCGCCCAGGCCATTGTGCGAGCTTCGTATAAGGATCCGGTGGGAACTGCCGCCACCAACATCATGGGAACCGTGAACGTGCTGGAAGCCATCCGTAACGTCGATGTTCCCTGCGCCGCGGTCATGATCACCAGCGACAAGTGCTATGAAAACCGGGAATGGCCCTACGCCTACCGGGAAAACGATCCGATGGGGGGGCATGATGTGTACAGTATGTCGAAGGGGGCGGCGGAGCTGGTGGTAGCCTCCTACCGGCGCTCATTCTTTCCGCCCGAAGGATCAATGGCGGTGGCCAGCGCCCGGGCCGGCAACGTGATTGGTCCGGGCGACTGGGCGGCCGATCGGATTGTCCCGGATGCCATGCGAACCCTGCTCCGGGGCGAGCCGCTGTTGGTCCGAAATCCGGGCGCCACGCGACCCTGGCAGCATGTGCTGGAGCCGTTGTCCGGGTACCTCTGGCTGGGCGCGAAACTATTGGAGACCAATTCGGGCATGTTCCAGGACGGCTGGAATTTTGGCCCTGGATTGGATGCCGCGCGATCGGTCGGCGAACTTGCCGACGCCATGGTGAAAACGTTGGGCCGGGGCAAATGGATTACCGATCAAGTCGGCAAACATCCCCACGAAGCCAACTTTCTCCGGTTGAGCATTGAGAAGGCTTCCAGCCTGCTGGGCTGGTCACCGGTGTGGAATTTTGAGGCAACGGTGAAGCGAACCGTGGAAGGCTACGAGCAACTGATCGCCGCCGGAAATGACGCTGGAGGGCAGCGGGAATTTTTGGTCGGGGAGATTCAGGCGTACACCGAAGCGGCTGGCAAGATCGGCAACGCTTGGGCGACGGTATGATTAAACTACGGAAAGCTCGGAGTTACGCTGAAATTAAGACCAGATATTCCGCGTCCTTCTGCGACTGCCGTAGTTTTAAAAAGAAAGAAAAGTTAACTACGGAAAGCGCGGAAGAACGCGGAAAGAAGGAAAATATGAGCGAATTAATGTATGAGGCGGAAAGTTTCAAACTACGCGGGGCATGTTTCGAGGTTTACAAGGATAAAGGGCATGGCTTCCTTGAAGCCGTATTCCAAGAGTGCTTGGCGATTGAGTTTGGGATATTGGGTATCCCTTTCGTTGAACAACCAACCGTCAAGTTGACGTACAAGGGACACGAACTCAAACAAGGGTATATTCCGGATTTCGTTTGCTATGGGAAGATAATCGTGGAACTCAAGGCGGTAAAAGCCATTCTCGACGAACATCGCGCCCAGATTATCAATTACCTCAAGGCGACCGGTATGCACTTGGGATTGTTGGTTAACTTCGGGGCCTATCCCCGTGTGGAGATCGAACGTTTCGTATTTCAGGAAAAATCAACTACGGAAAACACGGAATTACGCTGAAATAATAATCTTTCCTTCCGCGTTTTTCCGCGAATTCCGTAGTTCATTAATCAGGAGTTACCTATGAGCATTAAACCAGCCGATATCCCCGTTGTCATCCTCGCCGGAGGGCGTGGAACGCGCCTGATGGAAGAAACCCAGATCATTCCCAAACCCATGGTCACGGTCGGAGGCAAGCCGATTCTCTGGCACATCATGATGAGTTACAGCCATTTCGGCTTCCGGAAATTCGTCGTGTGCCTCGGCTACAAGGGCTTTGTGATCAAGGAGTACTTCATGAATCTCCTGAAGCATACCTCCAGTGTTAAGATCAAGAGCAAGTCGGGGGAATATGCTTATGAGGCGGACCGTACGCCCGATTGGGAAATCGCCCTCGTCGAAACCGGGGAAAACAGCCTGACCGGAACCCGGGTGAAGATGGTGGCGTCGTACATCGACGCCCCGCATTTTTGTCTGACCTACGGTGACGGGGTTTGTGATATCCCGCTTGACCGGGAGTGGGATTTCCATCTCAGCCATGACAAGCTGGGAACGGTGGCGGCGGTACATCCGCCCTCCCGGTTTGGCATGATTGAAATCGCCAACGACAACCAGGTGAACTCCTTCCAGGAAAAAGAACCCCTGCATCACGATTTCATCAACGGGGGATACTTTATGTTTCGACGGGATTTTCTCGGTCGCCTTCCCGCCGACGGCAACTACAGCTTGGAGTCCGACCCGCTGACTCGTCTGGCCCGCGACGGGCAATTGGCCGCTTTCAAGCATGCGGGTTACTGGCAATGCATGGATACCATCCGGGATCGTGAAAACCTGGAAAAAATCTACGATAGCGGCAAGGCGCCGTGGGTGAGATGGTAGCATAACCTTGTCAGAGCAGGACAAGACAACGTTCAACACGAAGTTCAAGACAAAGAATAGAAAGCCGGAAGTTACCCCAACCAAACGTTGTGTTGAACTTAATCTCGAACTTTGTTCCAACCGGTTCGAAGCAGGACAAGACAACGTTCAACACGAAGTTCCCTCCAGAGGCGAGCTGGCGCACCTTCCGTATTGGTCTTTTCCTTTTTAACCACGGATAACACGGATAGCACGGATGAGAATGGAGACGTTTCTCACACTTGCTCGTCCACACCTACTCGCGTACACCTTATCGGGACGAAGATTTGGGGCTCATCATTGTTTAAGCAGGTCGAGGGTATCCGATTAAGGGTAAGCGACTAAGTGTGGGACAAAGTGTTTCCGATGACACTTAATCCCTACTCTTAATCGGTTACACTTACTCGACCCGCTTAGTCGATCAAAGGTAAACGAATAGATTAAGTGTATGCGACTAAGTGTAAACGATTAATCTCCGCCCTTGTATTGCATGATCCGTGTCATCCGTGAAATCCGTGGTGTTCATTTATTTAACCACGGATAACACGGATAGCACGGATGAGAATGGAGACGTTTCTCACACCTGCTCGTGCACTCGAATCATCCCGTTTTTTCGCCCTGAGGCTTGGCATATTCGATAACGTGTAAACGATAAGGTGTAACGGATAAGGTGTGTGCTTGGTCTGCTTGCTCGTTATCGCTCGCACCTTATCGGGACGAAGATTTGGGGCTCATCATTTTTGAAGCAGGTCGTTTAAGTGTCAGCGATTAAGTGATGGTAATCGGTCTACAGTCTTATGAATATCATCGTCACCGGTTCTGAAGGTTTTCTTGGGCGTAAACTCGTCGATCGCCTGGCCGACTCCGGTCGGTCAATCATTGCGGTCGACCGGTTGTTTCACTCGGGTTCCAGTCACGACAACGTGACGCATCACCAGTCCGATCTCGAAGATCCTTCGCGGTTAGTGCCTGCTTCAATAAAGCCCGACACCCCCTTTGTCCTGATCCATCTCGCCTGGGATATGCGCCGTTATCAGGGGTTCGGCATTCAGGCCGGGCAAATTGATCAATTCGCCAAGTTGCTGGACTACTGGAGTGAACGTGGACTCCAGCGTTTGATCATGATGGGTTCCGCCGAAGAGTATGGCCATCGGGCGGGGCGATTGTTGGAATCGGATATGCCGGAACTGCCCTTGTCGCCCTATGGTTGGGCCAAGCGGGCCGCTCGAGACCTTGCCGCATCGTGGTGCATCCGAACCGGCATCCCGGTGGTCTGGTTAAGACCATTTATTATGTACGGTCCGGGTCAGCGAGGCGATATGATGATTCCATTTGCCTTGGAGTCGGCTCGACTGAAACGCCGTGCCCACATGACGGATGGCCGGCAGCAACGCGATTTTGTTTATATCGATGACGTCGTGGAGGCGATTGCCATGGCCGTTGCCCAAAATGCTTCCGGCTATCAGGAGTTTAATCTTGGTTGTGGCGAGGGGGTTAAGGTCGCCGACGTGGTGATGGCGATTGCCGGGCATTATGGCGTCGAGGATTTGTTTGAGCTGGGCGCTCGACCCCGCCGCCCCGGCGAACCGGATGTGCAGATCGCGGATTGCACGAAGGCGGCGGCGTTGCTTGGTTGGAAAGCCACGGTCGGTTGGCGGGAGGGGATTGATCGGACGTTACTTGAGGCAAGGGATTAAACTACGGAATACGCGCCTGCCCGCCTATGGAGGGGAAAGACGCGGAAATAGAATCGTTCTTTGTGTTGCCTGCCCGCCTCTGGAGGGAACTTCGTCTTATCCTGATTCGCTTCAGTTCAGACAACGTTCAAGACGAAGTTCAACACAAAGTTTGGTTGGGTCACCCTGCCTCCTTGCCATGCTGTAACCATTCTTCCTTTCCGCGTGACTCGGCGCTTTCCGTAGTTGCTTTTTCTTTCGTATAGTTCGTGTATTTCCCGCCGGAGGCGGACAAGCGTATATTTCGTAGTTAATATATTGTGCATCACGCTGTAGTCGTTCAAAAAGGTGTAAACGATAAGGAGTAAAAGCAGACCATCGCACCTTATCGTCTACACCTTATCGCTTACACGTTATCGCCTTCCTCTATCGGCAACGGTGTCGGTTCATTCGAAAAAGTGTAAACGATAAGGAGTAAAGGATAAGGAGTGGCAAGCCAGTATGTTCAACAAAATCGTCATTCTCGGCGCCGGCCTGACCGGTCTCGGCGCGGCCCGTCACCTTCCCGGTTCGGTGGTCTATGAGGCCAAGGATCATGTCGGCGGGCATGTGTATTCCCATCGGCAACATGGTGTTTATTTTGATGAAGGGGCGCACATTTGCCACGCTAAAGACGAACACTGGAAGCGCGAACTCTTCGCCAATGCCGGGGAGGTGGTCACCGTCCCGCAGAGCCGGGTCGCCAACTGGTGGCATGGCCGCTGGGTAACCTATCCGGTACAGAACCATTTGCGGGATTTACCGGCGGCGATGCGGGATCAAGCGCTGGCGGAAATCTTGGCCGCCCAGGCCAAGCCAGCGGACGTGCCGCCGGTCCATTATGACGCTTGGTGCCGAAGCCAGTATGGCGATTTCTTGACCGAAAACTTTTACCGCGAATACACCGAAAAGTATTGGCGGACCGCCATGGTCGAAATGGATACCGATTGGCTTTCCGGACGGTTGCTGCCCTCGCAGATCGAGCGGATCCGCAAAGGCGCATACCAGCCGGTTGACGAAAAGCAATCGGTGTTTTCCGCTTTTCATTATCCGGCGCGGGGTGGATTCTTCGCTTTTTTTGAGAAGTTTTACCGGTCCGTCGAGGTCGCGACGGGGTTCAAGGTTGAAAGTCTAAGGTTAAAAGAAAGAACAATCCTGTTTTCAAACGGAAAAACCATTGGATTTGACAAGCTGATTAGCACGATGCCGCTGAATTGTCTGATCGGGGCGATGGGCAATGAGGTCCCCGACGCGATACGGACCGATGCGGCGACCCTGCGACACACGCAGATGCTTGGCGTAAACATCGTAGTCAACAAACCGGATCTGGCGCCCTATCATTGGTTTTATATCTACGACCCGGAAATCGATGTATCGCGGGTCAAGGTGTTGAGCAATCTGATTCCGGGCAGTCTGCCCCCGGAAACCACGGTCTTGCAGACGGAAATTTTCCGGAGGGATGACGAAGTGATGGATCACGAGAAACTCAAGCGCAAGGCGGTTATGGACTTGGGCCGGATGCTGGGTTTCGATCCCGATCGTGATGTGCGGTCGGTGGACCATATTGAAGTATCCCATGCCTACACAATACCGACGCTTGGCCGGCAGGCCGCGGTTGACCGGATCGCGGAGTGGCTGGAAACAAAAGGGATCATTACCGCCGGTTTATATGGAAAGTGGAAGTATGTCTGGTCGGATCAGGCCTATGCGGCGGGGAAAGAGGCGGCGGAAAAGGTTAACTACGGAATGCGCTGAAGGTCGCGGAAGGGGGGGTAACAATTTGTTCCCCAAAACATTGTGTTGAACTTCGTCTTGACCTTTGTCTGAATCGGCTGAAAAAAGAAGATGTAGTTCCCGCCGGAGGCGGGCAGGCAACACAAGGTTCAAGACAAAGTTGCATATCATTTCCGCTTAATTCCCCTCCAGAGGCGGGTCGGCGCGCTTTCCGTAGTGTATACATTCAGTGTGTTCGGGCCGTTGCGGGATAACGTGTGGGCCGATCACCCCAGCTTCTCTGGAAGACCAAGCAGACCAACGGGAAAAAGATGCGCTGGATCGATCGTATCTCCGTAAATGGTTTGCCGACCACGGCATGGAACCACCAGCGACCTGATTCGCCCGGCGCTCTAGATGTCGGCGGTGACGACATCCAATCGATGCAATGCAGGCCAAGTAAAATGTGGAAGCAGGGGGGCAAATCAGGCGTACCAAAGTAGTTGGGAAGCGGCCGGAAAAGCTGTTGGTGTTTAGTGTTTGTTTGCAACACTTGGTTCCTGCACTTGGTCCTCAA
>DAOLDL010000084.1:10052-12691 GCA_035327305.1 Kiritimatiellia bacterium
CCTGCACTTGGTCCTCAAAGTATGTGATTGGGATTAAGTGACAAAATTAAGTGTGAAAAATTTGGTGACCGCTCGTGATGAATAACACCTTTGACCATGAAAAGCTAGAGGTGTACCAGCGGTCGAGGACATTTCTGAACTATCGTGCTGAGATATTGCGGGAAATCAATAAGAGGCGGGCGGCATGTGATCATCTGGAGAGCAGGAGAAAGTATTCTGCTTAATATTGCTCATGCCAGCGCCAGTTGGAGCATCAGAGAGAGAGCAAATTTTCTTGCGATAGCAAATGGATCAGCTTTGGAATGTGCCGCATGTATGGATATTTTATCCATCAAGCTACTCGTTGATCAAATTGCCTGCCGGCAGGGCAAAGAAGTATTGCGCGAGATTGTGAACATGTTGATCAGTCTGCGAAATATCACGGTAAAACGCGTTCACGAACCGCGAACCAATTATGGGGCTATGCCCATCAAACGTTACTTTGGGCATGAAAGTCTTCTGGCATATCAAGTCGCACTGGAACTTGTGGGATGGATTGAACAGGTCGAAACATCATCGAAGTGTAGTCAAAATGCACTGGTCAAACTCGATAAAGCAACTACGGCCATTATCTTGAATATTGCGGAGGGAAATGGTCGATTTAGCAATGCCGATCAAATCAAGTTTCTTCAAATCGCGTCTAAATCAACCACGCAATCCGCCGCGCTTATGGATACTGCTGGTTTTTCTGAAGTTGAGTTGCGCAAAGGAAGGCATTTTCTGCACAGGATAAGTCTATTGATCTCGGGCCTGATCAAGTCAAAAAAGAATACGATTGCTGTTTACTAGTGTCCTCGCGCCTGGTCCCTCCATTTAGTTCCTACACGTAATTGATACACTTAGTCCCTACACTTGGTCCTCAAGGTGTAAGTATTTGGGATTAAGTGTCAGGATTAAGTGTTTGTTTGCCACACGTGGTCCTTACACCTAGTCCCTACACCTAGTTCTCAAGGTGTAAGTGTTTGGGATTAAGTGTGGCGATTAGCTATCTCCATAAATGTGTGTTTAAAAAAGAAAAGAGCATTGTCATGATCAAAATAAAGTTTCTCATCATCGGAGCCGGTCCCACCGGCTTAGGCGCGGCATGGCGGCTACATGAGCGGGGTATTACCGATTGGCTGCTAGTCGATCAAAACCCTTACCCCGGCGGTCTCGCCGCTTCCTTCAAGGGCGAACGCGGATTTACCTGGGATTTCGCTGTCCATGTGGCGCACTCCCATTATCATTATTTGACGCTTTGATGGATCATCTGCCGCCCTTTCCACTTTTTTCTCGCCGTGATACTCGCGGCTATATATCCCCTAAATCAGTCTGTTTGTGAAAACGCTCATTTCCTTTCTGGTTCCGGATATCGGATCTCCAACCATCGGTGCAGCGCTTAAGTTGGCACGTATGCTGGAGCCGGATTTTCGCACGGAAATTATCGGGCCTGATTTTGGCCGTGGCATATGTTCCCTGTATCGCGGCTCCTATCCGTTTCAAGCTATTCCATCTGAAAAACTCTACCGGCTCCCGGATTACTGCTGGGAACGCCGGCGATTCGTAGACGCCCTACAAGGCGAAGTGATTATTGCCTGTAAGGGTTTTGCTACAAGCGTATCCATTGCGTTAATGGCAAAAAAGAAGCGGAATGTTCCTGTTGCTGTCTATCTCGATGAGTGGGATGGAGCGCTTTGGCATTCACTGGGTTTCAGGCAAAAGATCGCTTGTTTGCTGAAGCATGGCCATCATCCGGCGGAGGCGTGTTATCTTCCCCTTGTTGAGTCGTCAATTCGCAAGGCTGATTCCGTTCTATCAACAACAACCTGGTTACAAAAACGCTTTGGAGGTCACGTCATTCATGCTGGTGTCGACTGTCAGTTTTTTAAGCCTCAGCCGCTGGAACAAGTAACATTATTGAAGCACAGCCTGGGACTTGTCGGGAAAAAGATAATAGTATTTGGTGGTGTTGTCCGTCCACACAAGGGTGTTGAGGAAATCCTGGAGGCTCTTTGCCTTCTCGACCAGGATGAGATTCGACTATTGGTGGTGGGTCCGATTACTGAACACCTTCAATCGATGATCGACTCTCCGCACTTTGGGAGATGGCTGGTGGTCGCTGGCGATCCGGTAAACGCGCTCACCACCAAAAATAGTGATATTCACCAGCAAATGCCGCTCTATCTGGACGTCGGAGATCTCGTTGTGCTGCCATTACATAATACATTACTGGCTCAGTCACAGATGCCGATTAAAATCTTTGAAGCGATGGCCATGGCCAAGCCGGTAATCGGATCGGCGGTATCGGATCTTCCCTTGGTATTGGATGGATGCGGGCTGGTGGTTCCGCCGGATAATGTCAAGGCGTTGGCCATGGCGATTAGGGAGTTGTTCGAAAACGATGAGCTGGCCCGCTCCCTCGGCCGACAAGCCCGGGAAACCTGCATACGGAACTACAGCCGGGAGGCGACCCGCCGACACCTGCTTGGCATCATGGAGGGGTTATCGGGTGTCCATCGATAAGGTGCAAAGGATAAGGGGTAAAAGAGAAGGAGTAAGACCATTACAGCTTTTCGCCCACACTTTTTCGCTTACACCGTATCGATCTTGGTCGCGTTATC
>DAOLDL010000085.1:0-11325 GCA_035327305.1 Kiritimatiellia bacterium
ATACCGTTGTTGCCACCGGCCAGAATGATATTGCGCGACGGCGCGCCGACGCCGCCAATCAGGTTACTGCGCGCTTGGGCGATGAGGATTCCCGTTTGCAGGTTGGTTGTGGCAATGTCGCCGAGACGATTGAGGTTGACGATGTTGCCGGCCACCGTGTTGTGCCGCGAATTGGTGGTGACGATGGTCACGGCGGCCAACTGGCCATACAATAAGTTTCCGGCGCCTGGGCTGGTTCCACCAATCGTGTTCCACGAACCGGGGTCGATCGACACCGCATGACTTGTTTGAGGGACCATGGACAATCCGGATGCAATGTAGCCGAGATAATTTCCCGCCACCGTATTGCTGTCCGACTGGGAGATATGCACTTCGCGGTAGTGGCCGGCCATGACATTGCGGGCGCCCTCGGTCGTTCCGCCAACCTGGGAGCGGGTGGAACCCACATTCAGGTGGACACCGTATGAGGATATATCCGCACCGTTTGGCACCGGGGTGACGCCGTTCGCCGCGAGACCGATGTAGTTGCCTTGCACCGTAATGTTGGTGGCGGAGACAATGTTGATTCCGGTTCTCGGATTTCCTGAAATCACATTGCCCGCACCGACGGCCGTTCCGCCGATGAGGTGGTCCGCTCCGCTGATCTGGAGGCCGGGGCGAAATTCCGCAGATGGAAAACTGGTCATGCCGTCGGCGCCCACGCCGATATAATTGCCGGCGATGGTGAAGCCCCTGGTTGTTGGATCAAGCCGAACGTTCTCGATTGCGTTACCCGCAATCACGTTTCCCGACCCCGGCGCTGTGCCACCGATCACGTTGTTGGTTCCGCTGACGGCGTGAATACCGTGAAACCCGTTGCTCAAGCTGGACAAGCCGTTCAGGGTGGTGCCGATGAAATTCCCCTGAATGATGTTTCCGAAAGGCGCCGGACTCATGTAAATGCCGTTCTGCGTATTTCCGGATATCACGTTGCCTGCGCCGGGACCGCCGATCAGACAATTACGGGCGTTCGATAGATATACGCCAACCGTGTTTGGTTTTCGCGCGCCGTTGACATCCACGCCGATGTAATTGTTCTGGACCGAGCACGCAACGGCGAAGTCCAGCCAGACGCCGTAGGCGCCGCCGGCGATCACGTTGCGGGCCGTGGGGACCGCGCCGCCGATGACATGATTCGTGCCCGATACGATGACGGCGGTTCCACCGTTGGGCAGTAACGTCACATAGTCAAACGCAAGTCCGATGCTGTTGCCTTCAATTCGATTGCCGGTTCCGTTGACCGATAGACCACCCGCCGTATTGCCTGAAATAATGTTGCCCGTTCCGGGAGTGCTTCCCCCCACAACATTGTTGGAGGCGCCTAATTGCAGACGTAAACCGTTCAGATTTGGTAGCGCGGACAATCCAGTGGCATTCACGCCGATAAAATTGCCTTCAATCACATTCTGATGGGTCTGGAACAAATCGAATCCGTACGATGTTCCGTTTCCGGAGACAAAATTCCGTTGGCTGGCGGTGTTTCCTCCGATCCGATTGCCGACGGAGTCCGCGATCAACACACTCGATGCGCCGTTCGAGACCGCCAGCATCGCGGTCGCATCGCAACCGATATAATTCCCGTAAACCACATTCGATCCGCCGCCGCTGATCCGCAAACCATACGAATTGTTGCCGGAAATCACCTGTGGCGCCGTGGGTGAAGAGGCAATGGTATTGCTCCATGTGCCAATAAGGTTGATGCCCAACGACTGTCCGGTCATCTTCTGGGCGCTGTTGGTGGCGTTTACTCCCACCCAGTTGCCCGCGACCATGTTGCCGCGGCCGCCGTCAACCGCGATCCCTCCGGCGGTGTTTCCGGATGTTACATTTCGGTTGGATGCCGCGAGTCCGCCCACGACGTTGTTGCTGACCGATGACAATTGAATCCCGTAAAACCCGTTGCTGATAGCGATACATCCCTCCACGCGATTGAATTGAGCGTTGCCTCCGATATCATTCATGCGTACGCCTGACCCAGTGAATTTCTGGATGTGCAATCCTCGGATCACGTTGGAGGGTCCGCGCGTGGTGAACCCGTGGACGCCGACATTCGTTATGAGGGAGCCGTCCACCACGATGACCGGATGGTGATTGGAAAACCCTGCCTGTGTCGTGCCATCGACCAGCGTGAACCCCGTCAATTCCGGCAAGGCCGAGGTGGGTGAGATGATAAACGGTGGCGTGCCGGGAATGGCAAACGATATGACGTCATTGCCCGCGGCATTGGTTGCCGCCACGGCCAGGGCATTCGCGAGCGATCCCGGACCGGAAGGCAACGTATTCGTCACGACAAAATTTTCCGCCTGCACCGTCATCGTGGCGCAACACGCGACCACACCGATCCACATTCTATGTTTCATTGATTTGATGCCCATGTGCATTCCTGTACTTAATCGTAATCATAAATCCTAATCATAGTCCATTCCTCATCACGATTACGATCAGGAGTTATGATTACGATTAAGAATGTTTGCAAGCATCCGGTAGGGCTCGCAGTCCCTTGCGAGCCTGTGCGCCGGTTTCCTGATATGCGTTTATGTATTCCGCCCTGATCGATCATTTTATGGCAGTTGAACGCTCATCCGGTAATTGCGCCAATCGGGCAGGTTCGTGTCCACCATGGTGATGGAGCCGTAGGTCCCGGGGATCGGCGCGCCCATTTGCGTCCACGCATCCATGCCGAGGTCATCGTTGTAGTGCAAGCTGTACAACCGTGCGGCGGAGGTCGGGAAGGTCACGAGGCGATTTGCCTCGCTGGCGATTTCGGTGATCACCGGATAGGAGAAGGGATCGTTGGGATGCGTGTCGGCAATGTATTCCTCGAGGTCGCTGAAGCCGTCGTTGTCGACGTCGGACGTCGGGGCGTTGGAGACAGACGGGTTCAACCCATACAACACTTCCCACCAATCGGGTATGCCGTCGTTGTCGCCATCGGTGCTTGCCTTGAAAATAAGTCCGGTCGGACTGCGCGCCAATTCGGAGGTGTTGTTGTCCAGATCGGTCGCGGTCGCGGTGAGATACACACCGGGCGCGAGGTTGACGGCAAAACCCGCCGTGAACGGTCCGATGCCTCCGGCATCGGTGTTGACATAGGTACGACCCAGATACGAGCGCGACTCGATGTTGGTGCTTCCTGATCGATAGATATCGACAGCGTAGGTGGCAAGGGGCGCACTGGAGAGCGCACCCTGCACATAAACGAACCCGGTCCCGACGGTGATCTGGTTTGTGATGTCTGGGCGATTTTGCAAGCGGTTGGCTCCTTCATCGGCATCGAGCGGATCGTTGGCGTTGAATCCCGCCGGGCCGAGATCAATGTTGAGGCGCGGTTTGTTCGAGAAGACAAGGTTCACGGCCAGTAGATTGTTGATGGCATTGGTGCCGGGACTGTTGGTAACGGAAATGCCCCCGACGTTGTGGGCGATGACATTGCGTTCGGACTGGGTCAATCCTCCAATTCGATTATGTGATGCGTTTTGGATCAAAACCCCCCAACCGGCGCTGGGCATGGGCTCCAGATTATATTCGCCAATAAAATTACCCAGCACCACGTTATGATGTGATCCGGTGTTGATAATGCCTATTGCATCGACGACCTGGCCGATCACATTTCCGATGATGTGATTGCTGGGCGAATTGATCAGTTCAATTCCATATCCGGCATTACCGGTCGGGAACGTCACCCCGAAATCCTGGACACCGATGAAGTTGCCCTGGATCAGATGGCCGCCGGATGGACCTTCCACTACGATTTCCGGACCGGTATTACGGGCAATGACATTGCGCGACAGGGGGTTGGTGCCGCCGACCATGACGTTCTGCGCGCCGGCCTTCAACCAAATTCCGCGGAAGTTGGGCAGGTTGGTAACACCATTGGCACCCAAACCGATGAAATTATTGACGATCCGTACATTCCGCCCGGTGTTTACCTCAATGCCTCCGGCTCCGTTGCCGCTGATCACATTGCCCAGCCCCGCGAACGCAACGCCGATGGTGGTATAATCGGCATCCACGCCAATACCGGCGGTGCCGTTGCCGATACGCAAAAGACCATTCGCCGATGTGCCTATGTAATTGCCTGCGATAAAGGTGTTCGATGATGTGCCGCTGACGACCAGTCCGGTCAATCGGCTGGCCGAAATGACGTTGCGGGCCGCGCCAAGGCCACCAATGATGACGTTATCGGAGTTGTTGACGATGATACCATATTGCCGGTTGGAAATGGCCAACATACCGGTGACGTCAACGCCAATGTTGTTACCCTGCACCACCGTGCCGTGAGCGCCTGTGATGACTTCCACACCATTGACTTCGTTGCCCGAAATGATATTGCGGGCGTTGGTCGTGGAGCCCCCCAGCAAGACACCCGGCGCCCGAATCGTCACCCCCATGCCGTTGTTGGTAATCGCGGCGGTACCCGACCCATTCACGCCGATGTAATTCCCCTGAATGACCGCATTGGTGGCCGTGGATTGAATATCCACGCCCCCGTTATTGCCGGAGATGAGGTTGCGCGCCTGCACATTGGTTCCACCCAGCAAGGCGCCCGGCGCCCATATGCGCACCCCCGTCCCATTGTTGGTAATCGCGGCGGTGCCCGACCCGTTCACGCCTATGTAATTTCCTTGAATGACCGCATTGGTGGCGGTGGGCAGAATTTCAATACCCCCGTTATTGCCGGAGATGAGGTTGCGCGCCTGCACATCGACGCCGCCAACCAGTACCTCGGGCGCATCTACGCGAACGCCGGTTCCGTTGTTCTTGATCGCCATCGAACCGGAAGCATCCGTGCCGACGTAATTGCCCTGTACGATGGCGTTGGTCCCTCCACTGCCAATCCAAATACCCGACGAGTTGTTGCCGGAAACTATATTACCGAAACCAATACCACCCACCGTGGAATAGGGAGCGTCCACGTAAATTCCGCGTCCGCCATTCGGAACGGCGCTCGAACCAGAGGGATCCACACCCACAAAATTCACCCGCACCTGCGTGTTGGAGGCCGAACCGCGAACGTTGATGCCGTCGCTCTGATTCCCTCCGACCAGATTGGCGGCGAATAGACTGAAGCCCACAATGGTATTGCGCGCATCCACCACTTCAATTCCGTTATAATTGGGATGAGGATTGCCGACGTTGTCCATGCCGACCACATTGCCATACACGACATTGTCGATCGCATTGGCTCCACCGATGCGCACGCCGGCGGCGGGAGAGCGGCTGTTGCCGATGTAGTTGCCTGAACCGATCAAATTGGCCGAGGCCTGAACAACTTCAACTCCATAACTTCCATTTGTAATGGCCAGATAGTTCCGGTTCATGCCGATGAAGTTGTTCTGGACAACATTGCCGTAGGTGTTGGTATCGCGGATGGATACCGCCGAGCCGCCATTGCCGGCGATCACATTGGCGGTATTGGCGTCCGCGCCACCCACAACATTGCTGAATGCACCTCCGGAAATATCCACGCCCGAATAACGGTTGCTGACCGCAATCGTCGTGGCTCGATCCGTGCCGATCCGGTTTCCCTGCACCACATTGGCATAGGAGCCGGTGCGTTCAATCCATACACCATACCATTGGGCGGCGGAAATCACATTGCCTTCGTTCGTGAAGACTCCCCCTATCTGGTTCTTCGGGGCATTGAATATATGCACCCCGTAACTGTTGATCCCATGCGGGGTACTGTCATTCACGCCGACGCCAATATTGTTTCCCTTCACTTGATTGTTCATGGATTTTGAATCCCGGATGCTTACCCCGGCATTCACGCCGGCAATATAATTCCGTTGTCCGATGGTCGTGCCGCCCACGATATTATTCGAAGAACTGTTGATTTCGACGCCGGAATATCCGGCAGAGGGAATCACTACATTGTTGGTGGTAATACCGATGATATTGGCCATTACACTATTGCCGTGGGAAAAAAGGTGTGTGGCATGAATGCGAATATTATAGAAATTGGCGCGTCCAAAACGATTGCCCTCGGCGGCGACGTCCCCACCCACGGTATTGTTCCTGGAGTTAAGAATATCCACGCCCAAGTCGTTTGCCAGTGGCGTTACCCCATCGGCCGCGAGGCCGATGTAGTTGCCTCGCACCTGATTGTTGTACGCGAAAATGTTTAAGCCCAACAAAATTCCCTCGATCAAAACGCCGGCTCCGTGGTTACCGGATATAATATTGCGATGATTGATGGTGGTTCCACCTATGATATTTCCGCCACCACCCCATACGTGAATTCCAATATTGTTGGGAACGGCGATCATACCAGTTATATCCGTGCCGATGCGGTTGCCGCGGATCGTGTTGTCGGACGAGAAGTGGGAATAACCGCCGTTGGGGCCCAGCAGGACACCGGCATTTTGGTTGCCGGAGATAACCTGGGGATAGTCAGGGTGTCCCTCTATCACAAGTCCTTTTGTATAGAAAGTACGAATACCGTTCTCGTTGCCGGCTGGGGTGACCCCGTCGGCCTGTACACCAATAAAATTGCCGCGAACCGTGGCGGTGCTTCCGGTTACAGTCCAAATACCGTTCTCATTGTTAATAATAATGTTGCGGTCGTTCGTGGATGTGCCGCCCACGGTGCCACCCTGCGCGATGACCCCGTTGAAGTTGCCGTCCAGCACACACGCGGCGATTTGCCCCCCATACATGGTGATGCCCGCGCCAAAATCCAATTGGGTAAACCCGGTAACGCGCAATCCGCGAACGAGGGTCCCCGGCGCGAGCAGATAGATACCATAGTCCAAACCACTGCTCGTCGGTCCAAGGATGGTTACCAGCGGCGTGCCGGCATAACCCGGCTGGGTGTTGCCGAGGATGGATGTGGCGTTTGTGATGGTGGGAAGCGTGGCGCCAACCTTGATGGTGTGCGGTCCAGGGCCAGGAATGTTGAAATGAATCTCGTTAGGCGGTGGGCTGGCCAGAGCGTTGATTATCGCCTGACGCAACGAGCCTCCGCCACTGTCATTTGTGTTCGTGACGGTGAACGTGGCCGCATGGGCCGTTAATATTGCCGGCGTCAAAAAAAAGGTGAGCAGGCAATAAACAGAATTACGTACACAACACTTCTCGATCTTCGATATCCTCATACCATCTCCTTGATGCACTTATATGCCCGCCCATCCCCTCATTGACGCGGGAGCGTCAATAGTTCAGGGAATACACTATTCGGGACTGGGACAAAAGGAAATACGTCTTTTGCCGTATGTTCGCGTGCGGAAGCGCCGGGAATTGTCTCACAATCCAAGATGACGTTTGATGGCCTCGAGTTCCATACGCAACCGTTCGTTTTCTTCGGCCAGCGCCTGAATGGCGGCGAAGGCGACGCCGTCGGCGTCGAGCGTGTTGATGGTTGTGTTGTCGCCCAAACCAAAAGCCGCCTGGAAATCCTGCGCCACGGGGCCGATGTACCGCCGTTTGTCCGGATCGTGTTTATATGTCCATGCGGAGAGCGGCAACGCCGCAACCTGTTGGAGAATCACGGCGGTATCTATGGGCTCAAAATTTTCCTTGGCTTCCCGATCGCACAACGGCGCCCACGCGCTGGCGTTTGGCGCGAGGGTCACGCCAATCGTAGCATTGGTGTTGGAAAAGATGCGGAATCCGCCGGATGCGCGGAAGGTGGCCTGATTGTTCGTCGTGCTGACGATGTCCGCATTTGTTGCATCCCCCCAAACGATTGATCCATTGTGATGCGCCTTGGCGCGGAATCCCGAAGCAAAGCTGAACTGCCCGCCAGCCACATTCAAATGGCCGCCGGGCACTGTCGCATACGCGTTGCTGGCTGTATTGTTGGCGCCGCCTCCTATTACCGAGAACCCGGAAAAGGATTCAACGCGGTTTGACATGCCGCCGGCAATGACGGAATAGATTGCACCGGTATTGATCGTACTGGAGCGTCCGCCCGAAATGGTGGCGTCTGAAGCCGAATTGGCGATGCGGTTACTGCGCCCTCCGCCGACCGTGGCGTACGGCGCATTGGTTTGAATGAAGTTCCAGCGCCCGCCGCCGATGACGGAAAAGTCTCCGAACGCGACGTTGGTCAATCCGCCGACGACGACCGAGGCATCCACGGTTTATTCGTAAAAATAGATGGCCGTTGCAAGAATCAGGAAAACAACCAGCACCATAAGTGCGATATATTTATTTCTGCGGTAGCGGCGTTCTATTCGGAGCACGCGTTCCCGGTGTTCATTCAGATAAAAAGCGTCGCGAGCTTTGGCGTCAACGTCAACTTCTGGTGATCTGCGGCTCGACCCGGTATGCGAAGGTTGAGGCGCGGCATGGCGTGAAGGATTCGAAACCAAATCCACCAACTGCCTTGCCCTGCCTGCTGTGCCCCGAATTTTCATTTCAATGAGACGCGTAGCTTTAATTGCGGCAATAACCAAGTCAAAAGACACGACATCATTTCCGCCATTGATTCATACACGAACCAGAGAGTATATTTTCTCCAATCTCTGGAAATTAATAAGGTCGCGTTTTCCAATCATTGTAAACTTCAACAAAAAGGAGGAGCGATGAGCACATCTAAAAAAGTCATTGCGGTCGTTGGCGCAACCGGCGCCCAAGGCGGCGGACTGGCTCGAGCTATTCTGAATGATGCGGATAGTGAATTCTCGGTGCGCGCGTTAACACGCAACCCCGAATCGGACAAAGCAAAAGCGCTCGCGGATCTGGGTGCGGACGTACAGGCGTTTGATATTGATGATCCCGCCAGTGTGCGGGCGGCGTTTGCCGAAGCGTACGGCGCATTCTGCGTCACCTTTTTCTGGGAACACCTCTCACCGGAACGCGAACTTGCGCAGGCGGTAAGCATGGCGGACGCCGCCAAGGCCGCAGGATTGCAACATGTGACCTGGTCGACACTGGAAGACACTCGAAAGTATATCCCATTGAACGACAACAGGATGCCAACACTCATGGGCAAATACAAGGTTCCGCACCTGGATGCGAAAGGCGAAGCCGACGAAGAGTTTCGCAAGCGCGGCGTACCGACAACGTTTCTGCTCACGTCGTTTTATTGGGACAACCTGATCCATTTCGGTCTGGGCCCCAAACCGGGACCGGACGGCAACCTTGTTTTCTCTATGCCGATGGGCAATGCAAAACTTCCGGGAATCGCCGCCGAAGATATCGGAAGATGCGCCTATGGAATTTTCAAGCGCGGACGAGAATTTATCGGCAAAACGGTGGGCATCGCCGGGGAGCATCTGACCGGCACACAAATGGCGGGTGCACTTGCCAACGCCCTTGGCAAAAAAGTGACCTACCAGGCAGTGCCACCGGACGTGTTTCGGTCCTTCGGTTTTCCCGGCGCGGAAGACCTCGGCAACATGTTCCAGTTCAAACACGATTTTGAAAAGGATTTCTGCGGCGCTCGCGACCTCCGACTATCGCGTGAACTCAACCCCGAACTCCAAACGTTTGCCCAATGGCTGTCCGACCATCACAAACAGATTCCACTGATGTGACGGAAGAATAACCAATCACCCTTCCGGCAACCCTTTGATGTGAAAGTCGAAGTAGGGCGTTTGCGGCATTTCACCGGGTGAAAGAATTGGGGGCATCCGCTCACCATTAACACCTAAACTCTTTATGTAGCGGTACATAGCGCGCGAGTCGGCCTCGGTGAGGGCATTGACATTGACCCACGGCATCGGGGGCATCGCCTTGCGGGTTTTCAGAATTTGCACCCAAACATCTTCCGGAAAATCTTCCACGGTGATCCGGAGATTGGATGCATACGTGGTACCCCAGGGACCGAACCACCCCACTGGAACTCCAATTAAGTAATCCTCCTCCTGCACATCATCCGGGGTGACCATATAATTGGGCGTATGACAATCGTTGCACCCGGCAATTTTGACCAGATAGCGTCCTCGCTCGATCATGACTTCATCGTTGGAGGCGCCGGGAGAACCCTCCGCGCTAGCTGATGCGGGGGCGAATATTTTAATTATTATCGCTACGGCAAACAATCCGGCGACGAAAAAGCCCGAAAGAAAACCCACTCGTTGCTTCATTATCGTGTCTCCTTTTTATATGCTGGATTAGATTTTTATCGGCTAATCCCCGGTGATTCAAACAATTTTTTATCCCAAAAACGAAGCCGGAAATTCCACGTCTACATCGTAGTCATAATCCTGATCTTAATCCTAATCCGCGATTAAGATTACGATCAGGATCAGGATTATGATTGAAACCACCCGCACCGAAGAAAACCCCGATCGCCTGCGTTTCCTTCGTTTCCTTTTGTTCAAAATCCGGTATAGTTTCCGCCACTATGTCAGAAGCACTCCATTATGATGTTATTGTGGTCGGGGCCGGTCATGCCGGCTACGAGGCCGCACTGGCCTCCGCCCGCATCGGGGCGAAGACCGCCCTGGTCACCATGGAGAAAGAAGCGATCGCCCGAATGTCCTGCAACCCCTCGATCGGCGGCATCGCGAAATCCCACATGGTGATGGAGCTCGATGCGTTGGGCGGCGAGATGGCGCGAAACACCGATTACACCGGCATTCAGTTCCGGACGCTCAACACCCGGAAAGGCCCGGCGGTACAGGCGCATCGCGCCCAGTGCGATAAAGCGGCATTCCCGATGCGCATGCAAGCGGTCATTGCAACAACGCCAAATCTCTTTGTCATTGAAGCACTTGCCACGGAAATTCGCACCGAAAACGGAAAACTTCGCGGAATACGGACACAGGATGGTTCCGAAATCAACGGCACCTGCCTGGTTATCGCCTCGGGGACCTTCCTGCGCGGGAAAATCCATATCGGCGACCGCAACTTCGAAGGAGGACGCGCCGGCGAAAAAGCCGCGTATGAGTTGAGTGAATCCTTTCTGGCGCTTGGATTCCGCATGGGCCGACTCAAAACCGGAACGCCCCCGCGACTTCACAAGGACAGCATCGACTGGGACAAGATGGAAATCCAGCCCGGGCTCGAACCGCCGCCGCTGTTTTCCCTTGCCGCCCGGGATGACCGGGAAAGGTTCCACGTGGAACATCCGGACCCCGACAAGGCCGCCGCCGCCATGTTCCACGTGGAACAATCCGCCGATCCGCTCCGCCCCTGGGTCCCCGGCACCAACCAAATTCCCTGTTACATGACCTACACCAACGCCCGCACACACGAGATTATCCAGGCCAATCTCGGTCGCTCCGCCATGTACGGTGGCCACATCGACGGCACCGGCGTGCGGTACTGCCCCTCGATCGAGGATAAAATCGTTAAGTTTGCCCACCAGCCCCGGCACCACGTCTTTATCGAGCC
>DAOLDL010000085.1:11425-12660 GCA_035327305.1 Kiritimatiellia bacterium
GCCGGCGCCAACGCGGCCCTGAAAGCCTTGGGGCGGCCGCCACTCGTTTTGAGCCGCCTGGAGGCGTATATCGGGGTGTTGATCGATGACCTCGTAACCAAGGGCACCGAGGAGCCGTACCGGATGTTTACCTCCCGGGCCGAGCACCGACTTGTCCTCCGGCAGGACAATGCTATGTTTCGCCTGCACGAGCACGCCCGGACGCTGGGCATTGTGTCTGATGCAACACTTATCCGCACCGCGACGTGGCAACGTGAAATCGATCAGGAAATCGAACGGTTGCGCCGAAAATTCCACGAAGGCGCCTCGTTGGCGCAAATGCTGAAACGCCCGGAAGCCGCGTACACCGCGTTGCCGGATTCCCGCGACGACCTGCACCCCGAGGTCGTTCAGCAAATCGAAATCATGGTGAAGTACGAGGGCTATATCGCCCGCGAACTGGAAAGAATAAAAAAGGCGGAGCTGATCGAGCACGAGCTGATTCCACCGCACATGGATTACCAGGCCATCAAAGCCCTTCGCCGCGAATCGCGCGACAAACTTTCCTTGATCCGGCCGGAAAACCTCGGCCAGGCATCCCGAATCTCCGGCGTAAACCCCGCCGACATCGCAATCTTATCCGTCTGGCTCAAGCGCATCAGAAGCGCCTGAAATCGAAAACCGGGCAGGGCATCAACATCTGCCGCTCACCGAGCGGTATCCAATCCACAAGGACTGCTTTTAACCCGACAACCGATGAAGATTAACCGCTGATTTCACGGATATCACGGATAAGAAAAATTTATGGTTACCAAGTCGCCCGAACCGGCGGCATCATGAATACATAAAGACGGGAGCACAACCCCTTTACACCATAGCGCATCATGCTTACAATAAACACGTTGCGACGAAAGCGGTCACAAAAAATTCAAGTCAACAAGCTCTGAACACACTTTTTGTTGACATAACAAATCGCTTTTGTGTATCGCTTTACTGTATCGAATTACCAAAGGTGTGAAGGAGTCCTTGAAGAGCGTTTTTCAGTATCGTCGGGTTTGGGCGCTTGCCGCTGTTTTGCTCGGCTCTGTCTTGGTTCTGTGGATTTGGCTTTCGCCCTCCAAGCAGACATCCGAAGTCGAAGTCTACTTTTCTCCCGGCGGTGGAGCGCGCGAAGCGATTATCACTTCCATCCAATCCGCCACCAGTCGCGTCTATGTCGCCATGTTCTATATGAGCAGTGCGGAAATCGTCGCGGA
>DAOLDL010000086.1:0-12618 GCA_035327305.1 Kiritimatiellia bacterium
GCTACACGGTCATCTTCATGTTCCTTGTGTAGTGGATGATGAAGGGAACATGAACCTGGTAATGATCTCTTTCTCGCTGCGACGTCATCGGCGCAGCGAGGCACACGTGCGAGCGGCGTCCGGTGATCCCGCGGGCGCGGGATCAGCAGAATGGTGGTCTGGTTTGGGATGATTTCAAGGCGGGGCGGTCGTCGCTGGACTCTAGTCCGCGGCGACCGGCCCAACACGGAAAGCGCCCAAATCCAGGCCGCCGTTCTGCGGCCGGACGCGGCGAGCCATCATCTTTCCATGCACTCGGGACACCCAAACACGCGATATCATCATTGCAAACCAACGATTTGCCTATACGTTTTTAACCGGCTCGGAACTCAGGAAAGACGTAACGTGTGCATGTCGCCTATCTACTATTTCAGCGTTTTTCTGTGTGTTCCGTAGTTGCCTGTACTTTTTAGAACTACGGAAAACGCGCCTGCCCGCCTCCGGAGGGGAATACACGGAAAGATTTCGTGTGCTTCGTCGTTTCTCAATCAGGAACGCAGCCCCGGATCGCCTCGGCAATTACATCCGCCGCCAACTCCATCCCGGCCTCATTCCAATGGGTATCATCCGGCCAATACAAAAGTTCCCCGCGTGCGGCCGCCTCCCGAAAGACCGGCAAGGGATTCACCACGCATATCCCCGCCTCCCGCAACGCCGGGGCCAGGCTTTCGAAGATGGAAGGATACAAGGGTTTTGGACCCTCGCGTACCGCTACCGGCAGCCAATCCCGGTAGACCTGCTCCTTCTCCGGCATCAAGAGCATAACCCATAAAATTCCCCGCGGTCGGAAATACGTTTCATTGATCCGGGTCAGGATTTGCCGCATTGCCGGCACATCCCGCTCCTCCGGAGTCCAGCTCATGCTCCTGATGTTTTCCCGGTAAAACAACAACGAATGATCGGCGAACGGAACATCAGATACCACCACATCGGGGTTGATCTGACCCAATACCTGGTACCGGAGATTCACCCAGGTTCGACGGAACGCCCGGGCCATCACCGAACTGTTGGGGAGAGATTGCTTGAGCCAGGCCGGGGTAAGCAAACGCCAGTGAAACCGTGGCGGCTTCACCTCACGATCCGGCGAGGCAGACGCGGTCACGTGATCCACGTAATGGGCCAGGCTCTGAAGAAAACTTGCGCTGGCGTCGCGTTCGGACAACGACCAGACCACCACGGAGGGAGGATGGGAAAGAAACCATGGATGCTCCATAAACGCAATCAGCGGCATATTCGCCCCCCGCCCGGCGTGGGCAATGGTGTAGACCGGTGATTCCAATCGACGACTCAAACGCGCCGCCGGCAACGCAGCCATATCGCGGCCCTGCAGCAGGTAGCTATCGCCGGCCCAGACCACCGGAAAGATCGCGGCCTCCCCGAGATTGGGATTGGGATAACCAAAGGCATCGTAAACCAACGTGCCGCCGGGCGCACGTTCGATCCCGTAGCGGGCGATGGCTTCCGGCACCGTGAGCATGGCGGCCAGATCGCCGCCCAACGTGGCGGGAAACTCCTGGCGACTGCCGGGCGCATGAGCGCCCATGAAACGCGGCTTGGCCGGCGCCGAAATAAACGAGCGGTGCCAGTGGAAATAACGGAACCGCAGAACCCAATCCAACCCCGTCATGCCCAGCCAAACCACGAGGAGCACGAACAAGGGCAATCGTATGAAACGAGCATGCAGCATAATTGTTAATGAATTACGAAACAAACGAAAGACACGAAAGGTTAGGATTCATGCGCATTCCATGTGAATTGAGCATTAAGAATTGCGCGTTGTGAATTACTAAACCTGAATTTCCGCGCGAGCAATGCCCATGAATCGGCAAAAATCAACAAGTGATAATTCACAATTCACAATTTTCAATATAGCCTAGAATGAAGCGGCAATATCCCATCGTCTATCGTCTATTGCCAATCTTTTTCCCGTTTTCCGTTGCTTCCGTAGTTTCCATTTCCTAAACACGACAAAACACCACCACGGATTTCACGGATAGCACGGATTAATGAAGAACGGCCTTCGCCTCCCTTTTTCAATCCCTTTCTCTCATCCGTGTAATCCGTAGTTTCCATTCCCTAAAACTGAAAATACAAAAACGGCGAACTGCTGTTGACCATTAATACACCGATGGACACGACGAAGAGGACGATCACGCCCGCCGTGCGTATCACGATCTGTGGGGTCGACGAACCAAACGCCGGTGCGACTTCCTCATCTTCCGCCACGCGGAAGAACCGCCAACTGTTCGGCAGGCAAAAGGCCCCGAGGCAAGCCATCACCAGGGCGCTCACCAGGAATCCCAACGGCAACCCGGTGGACCAGTCCACAACGCCCCAACCCTGTAACCCGGTCATCCCGGCCCACACCGCGAGCGCTTGGTTCAGATCGGCCGCTCGAAACGGAACCCAGGCCAGACAGACCAGCAGGAAGGTTCGAATTCTCCCCCACCCCGCGTGACGTGGTGTCGCACGATTCCAACAGCGCTCCCAGGCGAGCAAGCCGCCATGCATCGCGCCCCAGACCACAAACGTCCAATTCGCCCCGTGCCACAATCCTCCCAACAACATGACCAAAAGCAAGTTGACATAGGTTCTACCCGGCCCGAGGCGGTTTCCGCCAAGCGGGATATACAAGTAATCGCGCAGCCAGTTCGACAGGGAGATATGCCATCGCCGCCAGAAATCGGTAATCGATACCGCCTGATACGGCGAGTTGAAGTTAATCGGAAAACGGAAGCCGAACATCAGGCCCAACCCCACCGCCATGTCGGAATACCCGCTGAAATCGAAGTAAATCTGCATGGCATAAGCCAAGGTGCCGATCCACGCGGCGGCAAATCCCGGGTGCGCGGTATCAAACGCCAACGCGGTCAATGGGGCCACCGCATCGGCAACCAGCACTTTTTTTGCCAATCCAACGACAAACAACGCGGCCCCTCGCGATGCCTTGCCCCAGGTATGGGTTCGCTCCGCCATCTGCTCGGCCAGTTCGTGATATCGGACGATAGGTCCCGCCACCAACTGGGGAAACAAGGCCACATAACAAGCAAAATCCAGAAACGAGCGTGTCGCCTTGGCCCGACCTTTGTACAGGTCAATGGTGTAACTCATGCTCTGGAAGGTGTAGAAGGAGATGCCGACCGGGAGGACGAGGTGGAGGAGAGGAATGGATACGGGATGCTGGATACTGGATGCTGGGAAGAGGGTGGCGAGGCCGTAGTTGAGGGTGGTGGCGAACATGTCGAAATATTTGAAGAAGCCGAGAAGGGCGAGGTTCGAGATGACCGACAAGGCGACCCATTGTTTTTTGCCTCGAGTCGTATGCGCCCTCCCCAATCCTTTTCCCGCCGTGAAATCAATCACGGTGGATAGCACCATCAACCCGCAAAACCGGTAATCCCACCAGCCATAAAACAGATAACTGGCCAAGGTAAGAAACAGGGTGCGACCGCGAGCCGGTAACAGGTAATACCCGGCCAGCACAAGAGGCAGGAACAGGAAGATAAATTCGTAGCTGCTGAAAATCATGGGAGTGGGGAGGAAGGCTGGATACCGGATACTGGATGCTGGTTACTGGATGCTGGAAACACTTAGTCGCCTACACTTACTCGCATCCACTTAATCGGATACTCTTACTCGTTTACTCTTAATCGATCCACTTACTCGCCTACACTTAATCGGATTCGCTTCGAATTCACGATCGTTTAAGCGGGTCGAGTAAGTGTAACCGATTAAGAGTGGGGATTAAGTGTCATCGGAAACTCTCCATTCCTATCCTTGGTATCCGTGGTTAAAAGGAAAATACCACTACGGAAGGCACGCCTGCCCGCCTCTGGAGGGGATTTACGTGGAAGCGGATGAGGGTATAACTACGAAACACACGAAAGAAAATCTGACCATCTCTTTCCGCGCAATTCCGCGTCTTCCGTAGTTTTCACTCTTTTCGTGTGTTTTGTGTTTTTCGTAGTTTCAATTTTTCCCGCAATTTAATCACGTGCACTGCATTATCTGCTGGCATTCACTTCGCAACGGAACCGGCCAGATTCGGATTATCCGGATTCACAATGACCGCCTGCTTGGCCGGAGAAAGCATAAGATCCATGTCTTCCATGGGCACCGCGCCCAGCAAAACCTCATCCCCGAGGACCAGGGCGCCGGTAAAACATGCCCGGTTTCCGAAATTGACCTGAACCGGCCCGACGTAGGCGCATAAGAGCCTGCATCCGTCCGCGGTGGTGACTTCCCGCTTTTCCAGTTCAGCCAGCTCAAGCTGTAACGCTACATGCTCAGGGACACATAAATGCAACGCCCCGATATCCGCCAGCGCCTTGACCTCCAGCGGGGCCAGTCCAGCCTTCCGGGGATTGGACAAGATCAGGTTGGCTCGTATCAATCCCATAAATAAAGCATAGGCTAACCCGGAGGAGTGTCAATGTGCTTTCCGGTTAGGCCACACGTATCCATGACCACTTCACCGCAGACTATAGACCGGAGACCGATTACCTACACGTAATCGCCTACACGTACTCGCTTACTCTTACTCGCTTACACTTAATCGGATTCACTTACTCGATTCACCTACTCGTATACACGTAATTTCGATTAGGTTAGCGAGTGTGTTAACGATCGATGTTAAAGAGAATGTGGGCTACTTTTGAATAGTTGAAAAAGACCACCACGGAGTTTACGGATGACACGAATCATAAGATCGATTGCTTGCACATACTCCATTCGTTTATCTGGCGCTCAGACCCCTGGTTCATCTTGGCTGCCCCCAGCATGTTCAAGCCGCTCAAGAAATTGATCAAAGCGATCCAGGTCAGCTTGCAAAGGTCCTCTAACCGCATCAAACCGCCCCCGGACAAAGTCGATCCGGGCCCAGTCGTAATCGATGTCATAGTAGTACCGTTTAAAATGACGAAAGCGCAGCAAATCATCGAGCAAGGATTGCGTGCGGTCCGTCACTACCGGCTCCCGGACATTCTCAATCGCAAGGGTCATCTTGCTGAGCAAATCCTGATGCCAACGATCCTTACGCAAGGAGTTCTCGAAAAACTGGCTGATCCTCAGGAATATGGTCTCCAGACCGGTGTAATAATTGACCAGCGTATCCGCGAGCACAATAGCTTGATCCCGGTTGCGCTGATCTGGTAAAGGCAATCTTCGCACGGCATCATCATAGAAGCCTTCCAAACGCGCCAAAACGGCACGTGTTTTAGCGATTTCACCACGCAATACCGCCACCTCATTGGACACGCTCATAAACCAGCTTTCCTTTCATGCGTATAATGGAAGCAAATTCCGGCTCTATTTTGTCAATTTCGACCAGATCAAGAGGGAAACTGGTCATCGCCTCCGCGTCTCGGTGCATCTGAAAAAACGTCAGGGAATCCGTTGCGCCTTCCACCGCAATATCAATATCGGAATGCTCATTAAAATGCCGGCGATTAATCAGGGATCCCCATTGGTAAATTCGAAGGGGGCGATAACGCTTGGCCAGCAGTTCAATAATCGCCGCAGCATCCCGGGCGGCTTGAGCATATCTCCTGTCCAGTTTCGCCTTGTGGACAGCCTCCCGTTCTTCAAGGCGCTTGCGGGCGGCATGAATATCAATGGATGCTGGCCGTGCCATAGTCTAAAGGTTAGCCGAAAATCAAGAGGCCGACAAGCGAACATTCCCCGTTTTTGACGTCTCCATCCCCATCCGTGATATCCGTGTGATCCGTGGTTAAAAAAAGACCACGGATTACACGGATCGCACGGATAGTTTAAAACATGAGGTACTCGCCGCTCGCTTTTATTGCAACGTGCACGTGCAATGGTTCTGTTGAACAAAGCATAAACCACTGGCTATGGCCGCATGTTGTGGTTGCGGCGTGTGAATTCGCCTGTTGTCGTTCGTCCTTCGCCCTTCGTCCATCGCCTATCCCTCAAGCCCCATAACCGCATTGATTTTATTCATCACCACATCCCACGTGAACAGGGATTCAACGCGGCGGCGGGAGGCTTCCGCCATGCGCTTTTTATTGCTCGGGTCGGTGTAATACCGGTCAACGGCGTGGGCTATGGCTTCCGGCGAACTGCGCGGTACAATGTACCCGGTTTCGGAATCCGCGATCATCTCCGGCATGCCGTTGACGTCAGCGCCAATGCAGGGCAACCCTTGACTCATGGCCTCAAGAAATACGAAACCATACGAATCGCGCAACGACGGCAAAACGAAAAGATCAGCCGAACGGTAGTGGTCCAAGCTGACCTTCCCGGATATCCAGTGCACGCCCGGCTGATCCGCCAACGTGCCTTGTTGTTGTTTCTGCGCCTCGTCCGGCCCGACAATGAACAGCTCCACCTTGGGATGCCGGGCGCGGATTGCCGGCATTGCCGCCAAGACATCACGCCCGCCTTTAAGACCGAAATCCCAGCCGACAAACAACAAGCGGTGGGTAAATTCCTCGGGAAACTCCGCCGGTGCATTCCGCTCATATTCCGGCGGAACCCCATTACCAACCGAGGTGATCTTTTCCGGTCGGACCCCCGATGTCTCGATGATGTTTTGGCGCAGGTACTCGCCCGCGGTGAATATATGGGTCGCGCACCGGAACAATTCGTCCTGCAAGGCGATGAATGCCGGCTCCTTGCGGGGATGGGGTCGCCATGGCGTAAAACCATCGTCACGGGCCAATCGGGCATTATAATTGATGAATACGTAGTATTCCATATCCCGGTAACCGGGATGAGGAAAATACTCCTTGGACATCTGGAGGATTTTTCCGCCCGGCGGGAGCAGTCGGTCCAACAACTTGCCGTTGAGCCGGGTATGCCGCTGCCAGGCCTCGGGCGAGTACATCCCGAATTCCCAACGTCGGCGGAACCAGACCTCCCGGCGGGGATGGAACCCCCGGATGGCCGGCCACAACCTGGGCCATAACGCCTGGCGACAATCAATAGGAACCACCGGATGACCATGCTCTTCGTACCACCCGGCAACATATTGGCTCAACCGGGAAGATGATTTCGGTTGCGCTATTAGGCCGATGGCTGGTTTATAGGTGGAAGACATGCGTTGCGCCGGTAGAGTTTTTCAGGGCTTCCCGTGAGTGCAATATCCGGAATTGATTACTGCGCACGAATTAATCTCTTCAACATACCGAAATTGGATATCATCATTCATGTAGTAGAATGCCTCGAACTGATTTATCTGATCTTTGGCCATTTTACCGCTCATCTTAAAACTTAAGAACCAAGCCAATGCAATACTCTAACTCACGATTACATTCAACAGATAGATTAGATGTAAGGCTCGTCACTCAGGCTAGGAGCAGGCCCCCCAAAGCTGGGCACTACTTAGGATCATATGCTCAAGCTCGTTCATGAAAGTCCCCCAGCACTTGCCGAGCGCGAATCGGCCAAGCGTATCTCTGTTCAAGGTGGACACGAGCAGTCGCACCAAGCCGACGGCGCAACGCAGGGGCATCAATTAGCCGTCGCACTGCCCGCTCCCACGCGTCCATATCATCTGGACCGGCTAGCAATGCATCGACCTCATCTGTTAGCACTTCACGCAACACGGGAAGATCTGAACAAACGATGGACTTACCTGCTGCCATATATTCGAATAACTTCAACGGAGACATCCATGCCGATATATCGTGGCCACCCGATACAACTACGGCGTTACGATAGGGAGCAAGAACCACCCAAAAGCGGGCCAAATGTTGCGGCAACTCACAGGGGTCAAGGTGGCCGTGGAAGACAAGGTTGGTCAGGCCGGGAGTGGACGCCCGCCAATGATCAACAGCACCCGGTGTGCCGCCGATCACCTCAAACCGGACATCTGGCATACGCGCGGCAAGCACGGCGATGGTTTCCATACCCTTGCCTGGATAGAGATGGCCGGTGTAGCCGATTGTCGGATTCGGTGCTTCCGCAGATGGATCGGATAAAGAATAGATGGCTGGATCGGCTCCGTCATGTGCAACAATCACACGACCCACTTCAACCCTGTACATATGCTGGAAGTAATCGCGCAAACCAGCGGAAATAACCACTACATGGGCCAAGGCATCAGAGCGGAGCAAACAAGCGAAAGAAAATCTTGCCACCCGCCCGACCAGCGGCTGATGCGCCTCAAACACGGTAGCAACTCCACATGTCGAAGCGGCGGCGCAGGCGGTGACCTGGCGGCTGTATACCAAGTTTGCTCCAAGACGCCGTGCTCGTTTCGCTGCGCGTATCGCGTAGACATGGGGAGACCACCGCCGGTAAGCGGATTGCAAGTGTTCAATAGTAAACGATGCGGGAACCCCGTAGCGCTTACAAATCTCGGCGCCAGGCGGAGGCTCGACAGCACCCATCCAAGGAACAATCAGGGTTACATCGTGTCCAATGGATGCAAACGCTGCACACATCTGCATGACCTGAACACCGTTTGCTGCAGACGACGGTATGGGATAAGGACCTATGTAAACTAGTTTCATGGTGTAGTCTCTGCACCGCCATCCAGGCCCGGCCAACGGGTCAACAGGTTCTCCTGCCAGGACCGGCCATCACCAGAGAAAGCCGCTCCCCACTCGCGAGTCGGCATGCCAAATCCTTTTTTCCCCCGATCAAGGATATGTTGGGGCAGGCGATCGCGCAATGCATGCCGGAAGATCCCTTTGGAACGACCACCGAGATAACGGATATCTTCGGGTAAGGAAAACGCGAATTCGATTAATGCCTGGGAAAGCAAGGGCACCCGGACTTCCAGAGCTACCTGCATGCTCGCCCGGTCGACCTTGGTATGGATGTCGTCGTGGAGGTAGGTGTGAAAATCAACGACCTGCCAGCGGGTGCGGACCGGCAGATCATCCCGGTAATATTTCCGGAAATACCAGTAGTCATCATAGTCGGCCGGAATATTCCAGCGAGCGGCCCAGGCGCACTTGTCCTGCTTGAGCAAACCTCCAAGCAACACGGTATAGGCCTCGAACTCGTTCCACACCTTTTCGTAGCCGAGGCGCCGAAGTGCGCGGGAAAACGGATCGCGCCGATGCGAGCGACCCCAGCGGGTTACTGCGGGAGCAGCGCAGGATCGCAGCATGCGGGAAGCAGGACGTCGGCGGTGCATGGCCTCGTACCAGCGGTAACCACCAAACAATTCGTCACCACCGTCGCCGCTAAGGGCGACGGTAATGCCATCGCGCGCAAACCGCGACACCAGATGGGTGGGTACGCTCGAACTGTCGGCGAAGGGTTCATCGTACCACGACGGGATATTGCGTTGACCCAGGGCGGCGTCTTCCGGCCCACACATCCGGTGGGCATGCGCAGTCCCAAGGTGGCGGGCGACATCTTCGGCAAATGCGCTTTCGTCATACCCCTTCTCGGCAAATCCGATGGAGTAGGTATGTATATGGGGCGAGCGCCGTACCGCCGAGGCGGCAACGGCGCTGGAGTCGATACCCCCACTGAGAAATATGCCGACCGGAACATCACTCATCAATTGCTCGACGACCGAGACATCCAGCAAATCAAGCAAACGATCGGCGGCGCCCTCGGGAGTGGTTGGTTGTGTGGTAACCGGCAACGACCAGTACGAGGAAACGACAATGCCACCGGTTGTCAGATCACAGACGAGTTGCGAGGCCGGAGGCAACTTAAACACATCGCAATACCGGGTTTTCGGAGTTGGGATATACCGGTACGTCAGGTAGTCGTATAAGGCAGTTACGTCATCAACCAGATTTCCCGCTCCATGCCATGTTGTCAGCGCCTTCAGCTCTGAAGCCCACGCAAACCCTCCATTCACCCGGCTGTAGTAGAGAGGTTTAATCCCGGAGCGGTCACGCGCCAAATATACCTTGCGCTCGGTTTTATCATACAACGCAATGGCGTACATGCCATCCATGCGCTTCAGCAATCCATGAAAACCCCATTCCCGGTACCCGTGCAATACGATTTCGGAGTCGGAATGACTGGCAAAGGAATAGCGAGGTTCGAGCTCGCGCTTTAAGCCGGGATAATTATAGATTTCGCCATTAACCGCAATGACCACATCGCCGCGCGCGTCGGTCATCGGTTGACGTCCGCGCTCCGAGAGATCGAGAATACTAAGACGCCGGTGACCGATATAGACCTGATCATCACACCATTCGCCCCACTGGTCGGGACCCCGGTGGATTAACGTGTGCAAGGCACAACGGGAGAGCTCCCGCTCAAAGCGGCTAGCCTGCGTATGACCAAATAATCCACACATTGCAAAGATCAATCCACAAGCCAACCATCAACGTTTATATCCCTCCATGTAGAGGGACTGGATGGTACGCGCCTCGGTGTCCGGCTCCAGTTGATCGAGGTCGGGAAAATCGGAGGCCCGGAAAGCCGAAGTTATGATGTCCTTAAAGCCGACGTGCTGCAGCTCATACGCCATGGACTCGTGATCATAAATCCATTGGTGTCCCCACCCGTGCATTTGCCCCATCAAAATGTGGCCCGGCGTCACCAGGCCTGGAAACGAAGCGCCAGCCTGATAAACCCGCCGAAAATATTCCTGATCGCGAGCCTGATAATGCTTGACGTAAACATCCAATGCCGGACAGGTGATACGGATGCGTCCACCCGGCTTTAGTATGCGATACGCCTCGGAAAGAAAACGACGCCCTTGCTCCAGCGTGAGATGTTCGATGAAATGGCTATTGTATAAATGGGTGGCCTGATTGTCGGCAACGGGAATCCCTGCCGTAAGATCGAAATTTAACAGATAAGCGTCCCCGGCGTGAATCAACTTTCCATAAGGTATCTCGGTCAGTGACATCAGTTCGATGTTCAACCATCCCGGCACCCGGTATTTTCCACACCCGGCATGAATTTTTTCCATGCCGACAAGATCTTTACGAATGCGCCGCACTCGACTGGGGCGGTTCCCGTAGCAACGTATTGCGTCCTTAATCAGGGATCGTAATGATGGGGGTATATTCATAGGACACACTCGCATACTTGATTCGCGAAAAAAGACCGACCCCGAACAAGCGGCCTTAGGCACTCATTGATAAACAGACGCCCAGCCTGCCATGGAACGGACATCATGCGTCGCTGCCGTATAACCCTAAAGCCCTGAGATTCTAGATAACCGCGCAATTCCGGACGGCTCCACTCGCGTATGTGAGCGGGATTAGGTGACCGACGGCTCACCGGCCCCCGGGCGGCAATCCGATCGGGAGTAGATAATACCAACACACCACCCGGCTTCAAACAGGCGCGTAGAAAACCCAGCAGGGGATCGGGATTTTCCAGATGCTCGATGACATCCGCGCAGATGACAATATCCGATGGAATAGCCTGCGCGGAATCAGGATGCTCCAGATCGATCTCCAGCCACTGACCAAAATCATACTGCTCACGGCAGTAGGCAATACCTTCTGCTTGGTCATAGCCGGTTATATCGAGCCCGGGGAGATTGCGATGAATCGCCTGCAGTTTGGTTCCAACCCCGCATCCGACATCAACCAAAACCTTGGCCGCCTGCTTCCTGGCCAGGTCTTCGGCGTAGGCATAAACACTCGCCTGATAGTAATGGGCATTGCGGATGCGCTCCTCCGTCCAATACCGCGAAGACGCGTCGTAGTGCTGGCGGGGATTGTCCTGATAATCATCAGGTAAACCGAAGGGATGTGATGTCATGGAGAGAGGTTAAAGGTTCAAGGTTAAAGGTTCAAGGCTAACGGTTGAAGGATGACGGATGACGGTTAAAGGTTAAAGGTTGAAGGTTCAAGGTTGAAGACTGAGGTTCCCCGCCCCGCTGCGGGGCGAGGTCTCGTCCCTATGGGACGGAAAGGTTGAAGGTTAAAGATTCAAGGTTAAAGGTTGAAGCTAACACGAGTAACTGGTGACGAGGGCGGGTAGCGGATAGCCTGTTCTTCGTCCATCGCGGCCCTACGACCATAGCGTTTTTACAAACGGGTAATCCAACAGCTTTCTGTCTGCCGTGATAAGTTGCATATCCTGACAACGAGCGGTGCCCACGATAATCCGGTCCGCAGGATCGGCATGAAATGAACCGGGTAGGGCAAAGGCATCCTGGATGATGGGTAGATTGATATCGACACTTGACCAGCCATTCTCCTCCGAATACCGGTCAAACCATTTTCTCAAGCCTTCAACATGCCCCAGTCGGCTTCATCAAAAACCGGAGCGGTAAGGTAGGACTTGATGCACGCCGATCCTTTGCCACGACCCAATGTGGTGCGGTTCTTTCGCGTTTTTTCGATCGGCGAAAAAACGGCTATCGACTGATTCCGGTTGCATATCTGAACCGGCTCACCCGATTTGACCACCCGTAAATACTGACTCAAATGGTTTTTGAATTCGGCTACATTGGCGTGTTTTCATGATTACGTCCCTCAAACGGCTGATATGTCCACATAGTTGTCTTTATAGTTGGCCATGTCAAGACACCTAGCCTAATCCCGTCATCGGTGGGCGCATCCCTGATTCCTTGACTGATGCCATTTCGTACATCATCCATCCCATCAGGATTATAAAGCGAGTGTGCAACGAGCCCGTCCTCTTGATGCGCCGCAGGCGCATGCGCTACCGCGG
>DAOLDL010000087.1:0-12580 GCA_035327305.1 Kiritimatiellia bacterium
TCAGTTGGACAGGGCTTCAACATCCATACCATTGAACATCGCAGAGGGAAACGGCATGTATACGGAGGCAGACCGCTGTCGATTCTTCGATATCGCACGAGGTACAGCGCTGGAATGTCCTGCGTGCCTTGACGTTATGATCGCGAAGAAACGCATGGACTCAACGGAGTCCGGCGCAGGACCCACAGAATGACGGGAAGTGGGATTACGATTACGAGCAGGATTACGAATATGAGCAGAAATGATTGGGTGTCCCAATGTTGAACGCAGGAGTGACCGCCACTCGCTCATGCAATATCCGGCTTCGCCCTCCCCGGAAAAAACTTATACCTGTATTACGCATACTTGAAACGTTGCGCCCACCCGGCGGCGGAGGAAAGCTGGCGGGACTCGGCTATCGCATCGGCTTTTACTTTGCGGTACAAATCGAGATAGCGCTCCAGCACCTTGATAATGTCTTCACCCATCTCCGCGCGGTCAAACAACTCGCCATGGCGTTCACTGAAATTCATCCGCAACTGTATCCGGGCGGAATGAAGACTCACGCCAAGATCATAATTGGATAATAACAACCTGCGCCGACGATGCGTCTTTCTTCCGCAGGAATCGAGATACCACGTAACGGACCCCAAGGCATCCACGTGCAGTAACTGAAGCACTTTCTTTTCAAGACTCCACATTTTCAGCATGACATCCTCGCTGATTCCAAGAAGCCGCAATTGAACCAGGGTCTTGAAAAACTGACGGTACGCTTCGCTATAGGAACCGCCGTCCAACACTTCCAGATCAAACCTTTGTTGAAGTCCTCGAAGATACAACGGTGACCGATTCACGTAGCGGGCGATATCGTTCAGGGAATACAATCGTTTAATTTCCTGGAATAAATGGGGCGAGCAAGCGCGCAAACATCGAATCTTGAGCCACCGTTTCATGGCCGGGCATCCAGGATGCCATGCTGAACAACGTGACCAAACCTCCGGTAAGCAGAAGAGCTTTAAGGCCGGCGGCCAAAGCCCCGCCCATCGCTTGATACTTACCGGTCACGCGCGCCCGCAACCAAGCCTCCAGCCACAAGCGGAAGCGCCGTAACAACGACCATACCGTTACGGATATTCCGACAAACATAGCCGGGTCGGCGAGGCTGGCCTTAATGTTCAACACGTTCGTGATCAGATCGCCAACCATGCTGTATAAACTCGTACCCGCCAGCAAGGCAACCGACAAACGCAACAACCGATAAAACTCCGCCGCCAAGCCCTGCCGGTATCCGCGTAAAGCCGCGGAAACCAGCGCCGCCAATGCGATGTAGTCAAATCCATTCATACGCGTCAGTTCGAAGTCTCGACAATTTCGGTGCCGACGCCCTGGTCCGTGAACAATTCCAGCAGAAGGGAGTGCGGCATTCCGGCATGTACAAAGTGGACTTTCCGAACGCCGGCCCGCAAGGCGCGAATTGCGCCGGTGACCTTGGGTATCATGCCGCCATCAATAACTTTCCGGGAAATCAACTCGTCCACATCGCGGGCATCCAGCGTGGATATCAGCGATGACGGATCCTTGGGATCGCGCATCAAGCCGGGTACATCCGACATGAAAACGATCTTGCGGGCGCGCAGGGCCACGGCGATAGCCGAGGCCGCGTCATCCGCGTTGATGTTATACAACTTGTCGTCGGGTCCCCACCCCAGCGGCGTGATCATGGGCACAATATGAGAATTACTGAAAGCAAGTATGGGTTCGATATCCACATCCACCACGTCGCCCACATAACCCCAATCAAGAACTTCGCCGGTTTCCGGATCTTTCTCCGTGTGCTTCACCACCTCGAGGATATCTTCGCCGTAAATACCGCGGGCTTTACAGCCCATAGCCGACAAGGTCTTGACCAACATGGGATTTACTTCCCGGTTCAACACCTGTTCCACGACATCCATGGACGCGGCGTCGGTTACACGAAGCCCTCGCACAAAACTCGACTTGATGCCGGCTTCCTTCATCTTGGCGGAAATGGCCTTCCCTCCGCCATGCACCACGATGGGTCGCAATCCCACGCAAGCCATGAACGCGACATCCTTGAGGATTGCCTCAACGCCGGCCTTTTCCTCCATGGAACTGCCGCCGAACTTGACGACCACAATATCATTCCGGAAGCGCTGGATATACGGAAGCGCCTCGATCAATACCGCCGCCTTTTCAATCAGTGGTTGCATAGTAGCTCGCTATCATATTTTTATTCTCACAGGCAAGGATCAGATCAAATATTAATATCGATATAGGCATGGGCGCAATCGCATCCAAATACATGCGCCGCACCTTTACCGAGATTCAAATTGATTTTTATGGTGAACAATTCCTGGCGTTGAATGGCTTTGATAATATCGACGTTAACCGCGGTGCGCAGTCCGCCCTTTACCAGCAGTTTGCCATCATAAGCCATGTCGACTTTGTTTTCGACGACTTTTGCCGAACTGTAACCCAGCGCATCCATGATACGTCCGAAATTCGGGTAATCGTTGTGCCACGATGTTTTAACCAGCAGGGAGTTGGCCACGGATCGCGCCGCGATATCGGCGTCCTTTTCCGAACGCGCACCCACCACCTCGACCTTGATAACCTTCTTCGCGCCTTCTCCGTCGCGAATGATCATCCACGCCATCTTCTGGCAAAGCGCCAGCAACGCGGCGGAAAATCGCGGCCATTGCGGATGTCCGGGCTTGAGGGCGCGGTTACCGGCGGCGCCATTGGCAAACAAAAGCACGGTGTCATTGGTGCTCATGTCGCCATCGACAGAAATCCGGTTAAAGCTTTCCTTTACCGAGGCCTTGAGCGCCGAGGAAAGCGCCGGGCGATCAACCACCGCATCGGTCGCGATAAAGCACAACATCGTGGCCATGTTCGGCTCGATCATGCCGGCACCTTTGCACATCACGGAAAGAGTCACCGGCTTGCCGTCGATTTTCAGTTTAACCGATCCGTACTTGGGGCCGTTATCGGTGGTCATGATGCCTTTGACCGCACTCATGCCGCCATCCGGCGACAAGGCCGAAGCCAGGGATTCAATTCCGGGAAGTATTTTGTCCATCGGCAATCGCGCGCCGATGTGCCCGGTTGAGCAAACATACACGGAAGACGAAGGAACCCCGATTGCCTTGCCTGCGGCAAAGGCCATGGCCTCCGCGTCCAATTCGCCGGCTTTTCCGGTGCAGGCGTTGGCATTTCCGCTGTTGACCACAACAGCCTGCCCCTTGCCGGATCGGATTCTCCTCATGCAGATTTTCACCGGCGCGGCCTTGACTTGATTCGTCGTGAAAACACCGGCCGCAAAAGTGCCGGGAACATCGGAAACCAAAAGCATCATGTCCGGATCGCCGGATTTTTTGATTCCGGCATGAACACCCGCCGCGCGAAATTTTTTGGGGAGCGGCATTTCGTCTTTAATTGTAATTTTCATGTCTGATTTTTACTTACTGCGCCATCTGCGGCCATAAACACGATTTGCGTGTTTACCTGTTGTCATCCGCCGGTTTCTATAAATCAGCGGAATTCAAACACAGCCGGGCGTAGTTGCAATACAAATATATTCACGGAAAAGAATTCCCGACAAAAAAGAACCCCCGGATTCGGCTTGAATCCCGGGGGTTGGCGAAAGGGGGGTTCCCTTCGATTAGCGCTTGGAGAACTGGAAGCGCTTGCGTGCGCCGGGCTGACCGGGTTTCTTGCGTTCCTTCATGCGCGGGTCGCGGGTAAGGTAACCGGCTTGCTTCAAGGCGGCACGGTAAGAAGGATCAATCTGCAACAAGGCGCGGGCAATGCCATGGCGAAGGGCGCCGGCTTGACCGGAAAGTCCGCCGCCATTCACCAGCGCGATGACATCAAAGCGCTGTTGGGTTCCCGTAATTTCAAACGGCTGATTGGCGATGCGTTGCAACGTTTCCAAAGGAAGGTACTCTTCCAGGGGGCGTTCGTTGACGGTGAATTTACCCACGCCATTCATCAAGCGAATGCGGGCGGTGGACGTCTTGCGACGACCGGTAGCAATATGTTCAACCACTTTAGTAGCCACAGCTTATTACCTTTCCTTAAACGGCCAACGCCTGGGGTTGCTGAGCGATATGAGGATGCTCGGCTCCGGCGTATATTTTCAGCCGCTTTAACTGGTTGCGGCTCTGGTGATTCTTGGGCATCATGCCTTTGACGGCTTGCTCAATGATGCGGGTCGGGTTTTTCTTGCGGACTTCCGCCGCAGTGAAGGTCTTCAAACCATCCGGAAAGCCCGTGAAATGTTTGTAAAGCTTCTGCTCTTCCTTGTTGCCGGTCAACTTGACCTTATCGGCATTGATCACCAGGACAAAGTCCCCGCCATCAATATGATTGGCAAAAGTCGGCTTGTTCTTGCCACGCAAGATGAAAGCGATTTTGGCCGCCAGGCGTCCAGCCGGCTTGCCCGTGGCATCGATAAGATACCACACGCGCTTGATTTGATCTTCTTGAACTAACGTTGTCTTCATTCAAATAACCTTCACAAAATGAGCCGGGAAGATAGCCAACCAGCTCCACCATGTCAATGACACGTTGGTAAAAAAAGCTTATCGCACGTAATTATCGCCATTTCCAACGCCTGGCAAAAGGTGATTTACGTCATCCAAGCCCGCCGCCAAAGCACATAGCACACAGCCTATCAACGAGTTGCGGAATCCGGAGGCGTTGCTTCACGCAGGGAGGCCATCCAAATCGCCAGCAAGGTCCAAAATATCAGGGCCGGTAGAAATGCGAAGAATAAACTGAACTGTCCGTAGACCAGAAAAGCCATTACGCCCCCACTCGCGCCGGCGGCTACAAACCGTTTGTCACGATCGTTTTTGTTTGGGAATCGCCATATCGCCCGGGCCGTTGCCGTCAGCATCAGCATGGAAAATGCAATCACGCCCATGTATCCGCTTTGCACACGCAGTTCGATGAACAAATTGTGTGTATGGTCGTAAGCCCGTTCTGCTTCCCGCCGATGGCGCGGTATTTTGCCGTGAAACTTTTCAAACATCTTGTGACCATAACCAAAACCGACCCACTTCCGGTAAGGCTCCCGTTCCACGCCGTTGTTTATAATAATTTCGGCGTCTTTCCAAAGTGCGACCCGGTCGGACGAGCCACCCTGGACGATTCGATCGCGAAAATTTCCGGGTATCGCAATAAACAGCAATGGCAACATCGCCGCCGCGGTGATGGCGGACATGCGCCAGCGAAACGGCAACGGCGCCAGAAGAACAAACGTGAACACACCAACCGCAAGACCCAGCAAGGCGCTTCGTGTTTGTAAAAAGTACAACGGAACCAACAACAGGATCAGGATCGCAATATTCAGAAAACGAAGTGATCGCGTGTCGGATCGGAACAAACCCACCAAGGCCAACAGCCATGCCAGGGCATACGTTCCGGCGGCAATGGTCGGATAGCCCAACAACGAATCGAACCAGCGGCCATCCAGAAGTTCCAGCTTCCCCGTTACGGCGCTTGTGCTTAATCGAAGCACATCGAGAAGTGAAACAAGACCCATGGCCGCCACAAGCCAATTCAACGTCCTGCCGACGCGTGGCGTTCCCGCCAGCAAATTAACCACCGCGATGTAGCCGGCCAAGAACTCGATCAGTTTGTTCAGCTGGCGAAAACTGAACGCAGTGTCAATGGAGTGCCATGCGGCAACCAGGCATGCCGTGAAATAAACAAGTAGCGCCGCCGCAAGCCCACCGGCGTGGATCATCCGGCGATTTCGTATTCCACAAACCACCACCCACAACAACCCCAGCCAAACCACGGTGTTTTTAAATCCGCTGGTGGGATAAAGAATGACAAATATCAACGTCACAATGGCAATGACGTCCACCAGCCATGACTTACGGCCTGTAGTTGCATCCGTCATTTAGGCGCGACCCAGTAATTTTTGGTAAAGGGCAATGTTGTTTTCGACAAGGCGTTCATCTGAAAAATGTTCGACCACCCTTTCACGCGAACGTGATGATATTGCTTTTTTCAGTTCCGGATCACGGATCAGCGAAATCACCGAATCGCACAACGCCGGCACGTCGCCCACCGGCACGACCAAGCCGTCTACACCATGCCGGATAATTTCCGAAACGCCGCCGACGTCAGCGGCAACAACCGGAACGCCCATCGCCATGCCTTCCTTCACCACTCCGGGTGATGATTCCACCCGCAAACTTGGAACCACCATCACATCCATTGCCGCGACTACTTCGGGAATGTCGTTGCGAAATCCGGCAAACACCACATGGTCTTTCAACGGTCCGGCCAAAACTTCACGCTTCAAGCGATCCTCCTGGTCTCCCTCCCCCGCGAAGACACATACCGCGTCGGGTCGGTGTTTTAGAATTTCCGGCAATGCGGCCAGAATCAGGTCGTGTCCCTTTTCCTTCGAAATGCGACCTACCAATCCGATACAGAAACGATCGCCCAAATCAAGTTCGCGACGGACTTTTTCCCCGGTCACCCGGGCCGGGTCAAACCGATGAACATTGACCGAACTATGAATGACGGTCATCCGGTCGTCGGTGATCGCGCCGGAATCGAACAGGCCCTTCAGCGGAACCCTCAAGGCCGCGGCGGACAAAACCACATGATCAATGGCCCGGCGATACAGCCATTGATGAACGAAATCGCTTTTGCTTTTGTGATCGCTGTGGCGCGTTCGCACCACTTTGGGTTGATTTCTGTGGCGCAAGAGGCCGAAAGCAAGAGCGGTCGGCCAGGTATCCACGGACGTGTGCAGATGAACCACATCGTAGGGGCTTTCATGTTGCAACCGACGGAACAGCGCGACATCATCCCACAAGGCAAGCGGACGAAATCCGCGCCGGAATTGAAACCGCATGTCGACAGGAATTCCCTGGGCCGCCGCGCGTTTGGCAATTTCCGAATTTGCCGGCGCACCGAGTGTAACCGGCCATCCCCGCTCCTTCAGTCCACGGCACACGACGATTACCCGGTTCGATTCCCCGCACCAGAATGTGCGCCCGCTGACGTGCAGGATATGTGGCAGGTTGTTGCTCATGCCTTTTCCAAAGCCAGGCCTTAAGTTCCGGCCTTTCCGCCCTGATGCACGGTAAGCTGGGTGAATGGTATCACCCAGCCGTTTTCGTTGCAGGCAGACACCAGAATCCGTTGAATTGCAAACCTGATTTCCCTCGCCAATGGCGCCGCCGCCCCGGTCAAATCAACCGCAATTGCGTAATCGAGCGACGATAAACCCGCATTCGCGAAATGCACATGGATGGCGAGAACGGTATCCACCCCGGCCACGACGGGAAGCTCTGCTTCCAATTTTTTCTTCATGATTTCCGGAACCTTGGTGGTTGCGATGGCCTGGTGGCGATGATCAATACCGAAGCTTGATTCTATCCTGAACCGGTCACTGATATTACGCGGATTCAATGCGAGAAAATCCGGTGTTTGATAAACGGCGTGTTCGCCGCCTGGCATAATAAGTTCCACGGCGCCGGGAGTTTGACTGACCACGTGACCCACACACCCGTCGGACAACTCAACCCAATCACCCTTTTTGCAGGGAAACCAAACTTCATGCTCGCCGGGGCGGCGGGAACTCATTCCCACCAGATACTTGACGGGTAGCTGGCGCATGCCACCTTCCAGTTGAGGATTGACCAGGCGCGCCGAAAAACCAAGCGCATCCACCCGGTAGCGGGTTCCTTCGTACATAATGACTTCGCCTTCTCGAACCGCCCCGATGTTGAGCATCAGCTTGATTGTTTCCACCTGCTGGGGAAGTGTATTGATGCTGGCCCAGCCAACTCCGACCAGGAAGATTATGATGATTCCAAGCAGGAACCAGTCGCCCACCAGATTAAACGCCATCATCATGGCCAACAGTCCGCCCAACACGCTGAAAATATGAAACAGCAGGGCCGTCAGGCGCGAACTGAAACTTTTTTCGCACGTGGTTCGACGTGCGCGACGAACCAGATAGCTCGCCAGGCGAAAACCGAAAAACACCACACAAAAGGCAATAATTCCCAACAGCAGGTTCACCCCCCGCGTGCGAAAAAAATTGCGCGCATACTTGGTGGATTGGTCGAGAAACGATTCACGGGCGGCGAGACGGCTTTGAAGCTGGATATCCAACGCCATGAATTCGTTGTTGGCTTGCTCCAGTGTGCGCTTCCAGATATCGAGACGCGCATTCAAACGCGCCTGCAATTCCGGTGAAGCCGGTTGCTGAAGAAGCGACTCCAGATTGGTGACCGCTTTTTGCGCGAGGTCGCGCCGCTTGCGCACATCGTCGATTTGAGTGCGCAACTGACCGATAACACGGGATTCGGCAGTCGCACTTTCGATTTCCGCCATGATCGGCTCAAGCAATTTGCCGACTTGTTCCTGCCAGTCGAATTTACTTTCCCGTTGCGGCGAGAACACCGTGAGATCGACATCAACGGCGAATCCATCGAATTGACGGCGTTGTTCCTCGATCTGGGTGCGCAGTTCCTGAATGCGCCGGCGGATGTCATCACGAGCCATGTCGTCCGTCGCAACCGACATCTCCTGTTGAAGCGCCGCCAGGTCGCGTTCATTCAACTCCAACGCACGTTGCAAGGCCTCGAGCGACTGAACCGTGTTGGCTTCGGAAATAACCGGTGATTCGCCTGGAATGGTCAACTGGGCGATAGCGCAAAATGTGGCCGGAAATAAACACGATGCAATCGCAACAAGGACGTGACATTTTTTATGCATGGGTGAAGTATGCCGAATTCTATGGCACCATTCAAGCGTCGTGCCATTCGGGGCCGGGGAGTTGATTTAAATTCGGAGTCAAATACTACTGTTCGACAAATCAGAAACCATAAAGCATGATCGCCCCATGATGGATCGCAACAAGATACCGCCCCACCCGACATTTGCTCATGCGCTCGTCGTATGGGTGAAAATTGGACTGTTAAGTTTCGGAGGGCCGGCCGGACAGATCGCCTTGATGCACACGTTACTGGTGGACAAATTGAAGTGGATCAGCAACCGGCGCTTCCTTCACGCCCTGAATTACTGCATGTTGTTGCCTGGGCCGGAAGCTCAACAAACCGCGATTTATACGGGCTGGTTGCTTCACGGCATCAAAGGCGGTATCGCCGCCGGGTTTCTGTTCGTTGTCCCCGGCGCGTTGTTGATGCTTGCCATCAGTTACATATATGTGATGTATGGCGCCGTGCCATTCATGGCCGCGGTTTTTTATGGACTTAAGTCGGCAGTGATGGCCATTGTTGCGGGCGCGGTGATCCGGATCGGGACAAAAGTGTTGAAGCGGCCGGTCTTGTGGTTTGTATCCGCAGTATCGTTTATCGCGATATTTTTCCTCGGCATACCGTTTCCAGTGATCGTGCTTTCCGCGCTTGCGATTGGCATGATCTGGGGCAATCGCATGTCCATTTCCACACCGGTCGATCACAACAACCCGACAATGGAGAATGATCGTGATGACCGGTACGTCATATCCGATAATGGAACGAGTCGTATACCGAGGCCTACCGCAATGCGAACCGCATTGACGGCATTTTTATGGACCGGCATCTGGTTGGCGCCACTTCTCATCTGCCTTCTCATCCTTGGTTTTGATCACACGTTGAGTTTACAGGGATTGTTTTTCAGCAAAGCCGCGTTGGTCACTTTTGGTGGTGCGTATGCGGTTTTACCTTATGTCGCCCAGCATGCGGTTGAAGTGCGTGAATGGTTGTCTCCGGTGGATATGATGGCTGGTCTTGGTTTGGCCGAGACAACGCCGGGACCCTTGATTCTGGTGCTTCAATTTGTGGGCTTCATGGGGGGATGGAACCATCCCATGACCTTTTCTCCGCTGGTTACCGCGATGCTTGCGTCGTTTATCGCGTCGTGGGCGGTCTTCATGCCCGGATGCCTTTTCATTTTTACCGGAGCGCCGTATATCGAACAAGCGCACGGCAATGCCCGATGGTCCAATGCGCTGACGGTTGTGACGGCGGCGGTGGTCGGAGTGATTCTTAATTTGGCGGTCTGGTTTGCTTTGAACGCAATATCCGCCGGCGCAGATCGGCTTGATTGGATTCCACTATTCGCGGCGATCGCATTCTTTTACGTCCAGTATCGATGGAAATGGGGCGTGCTTTCGATTGTTGCCTCCGGCGCGCTACTTGGCATTTCGCTGTACCTCCTGGGTCTCATATCCTGATCACCCATCTAGCCCGGATTTTCATCGCAATCTTGAACTTGATCTTATTCGTTTTCCTGTTCGGTCAAGAAAAGGGCAACGACACCGGAGGCGAAAACCAGCAACGCGGAGGTCCACAGGCAACCCGCAAGTCCGAACCATTGAAACACCACGCCGGATAGCAATGTCCCGATCAATCGCCCGCCCGCGTTGGACATATAATAAAATCCAACATTCATGGCCACGCGATCGCCTTGCGCATACGCCACAATCAAGTATGAATGGACGGCGGAATTAACCGCGAACACCACGCCGAAAAGTATCAAACCGGTCAGCACGGCAAATTCGGGTTGCACGTCGTATCCAATGGCCAGCGCAATCAACAGAGGAATCGGGAGTAAAAGAAATGCCCAAATCATGGCCTGGCGTCCGGTCGGCGCCGCGCCGCCTAGACCGAGCGCCATCAACTGCGGGGAAAATGCCTGAACCGCGCCGTAACCGATCACCCAGAACGCCATGTACGCACCCACCTGGGTAAAATTCCATTCCAACACCGAATAGAGAAAGATAGGCAGACCGACAACGAACCAGGCATCGCGTGAACCAAAGAGGAAAAATCGAGCGGCGGACAAAACATTTATTTCACGGGTTTGCGACAGAATACTGTTGAACAGGGGTTTTTCCTTCGCCCGTCCGATGTCATGGGGCAATGAGATAACTGATAAAATGAGAATAACAACCAGTCCTCCGGCCATGCCCCATAACGCGCCATTAAATCCAAGCGTGGTTAACAAAAAACCACCGAGGAAAAACCCGAGGCCTTTCAAGGCATTCTTGGAGCCGGTCAGCAATGCCACCCATTTGAACAACAAGCTTTGCCGGTCATCGGGAACCAGCGACTTGATGGCGCTTTTTGCGCTCATTTTCGTCAAGTCCTTGGCGATTCCGGAAAGCGCCTGCGATGCCATCACAAAAGCAACCGCCGCAATTTCCGACCACGCGGGATTCAACTGCGTCAACATGGCCAGCGCCAGCACCTGAAGCGCCAAGCCGCCAAACAACGTAACCTTCAATCCCATCCGGGCACCCAGCCAACCGCCTATCAGGTTGGTGACAATTCCAAAGAACTCATACAGGAGAAAAAGAAAAGCCAGTTGAATGGAGGAATAGCCGAGTTTATGAAAATGCAGAAGCACCAACATGCGCAATGCGCCGTCAGTCAGGGTAAAACCCCAATAGGCAAGCGTTACCAGGCTGTAATTACGAACGCTGGACATAAGCGGCCAATTCAACCATGCGATTTACATAGCCCCACTCGTTGTCGTACCAGGCGAGTATTTTAACCTGGGTGCCATCCACAACCATCGTGGACAAGGCATCGATTATCGCGGAACGCGGATCGGTGCGGTAATCTATAGACACGAGAGGTCGCTCCTCGTAACCCAGAATGCCTTTGAGTTCGTTTTCCGAAGCGTATTTCAGCAATGCATTCACCTCGTCGGCCGTTGTGGCTCGCTCAACCTCAAATACGCAATCGGTCATAGATGCATTCAGCAGGGGAACACGAACGGCAATGCCATTCAATTTCCCTTTCAAATCGGGATAAATCATGGTGATCGCGGTTGCCGACCCGGTGCTGGTGGGAATGAGCGAAAGGCTTGCCGCCCGCGCCCGGCGCAAATCTTTGTGAGGGGCGTCGATAATGGTTTGCGTATTGGTCATGTCATGAATGGTGGTGATGACTCCGTGCCGGATGCCAAGTCCTTCGCGCACCACTTTTACAACCGGCGCAAGACAGTTGGTCGTGCAGGATGCCGCGGTAATTATCTTGTGCCGCGAAGGGTCGAATAGCTGATGATTGATCCCCATAACGATATTCAGGGCGTCCTCCTTTACCGGGGCGGCAACGATTACCCGCTTTGCGCCACGCATGAAATGACCTTCGAGCGATTGCGGAGTTCTGAACTTTCCCGAACATTCGAGCACCAGGTCGACTCCTCTCGCCCGCCAGTCGATTTCCTCCGGCGCAGAATGTCGAGAAAACGTCAATGTGCGCTCGGCAATCAACAGCGCATCATCACGAAGACCGACCGGTGTCGACCAACGACCATGAACCGAGTCAAATTCGATCAGATGGGCGCAACATGCGGCATCACCTTTGGGTTCGTTGATATGTACAAATTCCAAGTCGCTCCGCGCCCAACCGGCACGTAGCGCCAGCCGTCCCATGCGACCAAATCCGTTTATCCCGACTCGAAGGGGTTTATTACTCATGCATGAAGTCCTTTGTAATATTGCTTCAAAGATTCAATGACTAATAAATCGGATGGAGGCGCGGGGGGGAATCGAACCCCCGAATAAAGGTTTTGCAGACCTCTGCCT
>DAOLDL010000088.1:0-12306 GCA_035327305.1 Kiritimatiellia bacterium
GAGCGTTCGAGCGTAATCGGCTCCATGATTACTCATCATGATGAAGCGTGCGGGTAAGAATATGGCGGGAAGAGCCAAGCTACGCGCCAAAGATCCCGGCAATGGCGAGTATGATCGATTGGAATGAACGGCCCATAACAGCCCCCACCTTCCAAATGCCATCCATGATTCCCGTGGTCCAGATTACAATCAACGCCATCCATGAATAACCTGAAGCCATTCTCAAATCCACACGTTGCATGGGTTCAATGAAATACGACAGCACGGTCCAGCCATCAAACATCGGCAAGGGAATCATATTGAAAAGAAACAGGACACCGTTGGCCATGGCGGCCATCATGAGGAAGCGTTGAATTTCTTCGGTCAGATTCAGCAACTGCCCGAGGCCGGCGACCATTCCGAAAATCGCGCACAAGGCAAGATTCGCCACCGGCCCGGCCAGCGCGACCTGTGCATGAGCCGAACGCCCGCGCATCCGACTGACATTCACCGGCACGGACCCCCACGCAATGCCGATCATGGCAAGCATAATCAGGGAAACCCATCCCATCTGAATAAGGGGATTCAGACTCAAATGCCCCAACCGCGCCGCCGTGTCATCGCCTTTGCGGAGCGCCATCCACGCATGCGCGTATTCATGGAAACATATCGAGAATACGATGATCAGTATCCACGAAAAGAAGAAGAAGGGATCGCGTTGTGCATACTCGATAAACATGAGAAACGTCCGTCGTAATCAGACAAAGCCGCCCGCTGATATTCCGCCCTACTCCATCAAAGCCAGCGTGGCGCAACCGATCATACCGGCATTGGAGCCAAGCTCCGCCTCTTTGATTTCCAATCGTTGCATGAAGTGAGGACTCAATCGTTCCTTGAGGTGCTTGCGAATCATGTCAAACATCATACCGGCTTCCTGGGCCACGCCACCACCGACGATAAACGCCTGCGGCTGGAGCACGTATGAAATCGAGGCAAACGCGGTTGCGATACAATCCGTAATAAATTCGAGAATTTCGATGGCCAGAGGATCGCCCTTCGACGCGGCGTCTTTGATGACTTTTGGGGTAATCTTTGAGCGGTCACCGCCGCATAATTCATCGATCAGCGAGGCTCGTCCTTTTTCCAACTCCGCCAGGGCGTGTTCAACGATGCGGCGATTTCCCACATACTGTTCAACACCGCCCTTGCCTTGCGGGGAGACGCGTCCGTTCATATCGATCGATACATGGCCGATTTCACCGGCCATGGAATGAGCGCCGCGATACAATTGGTTGTTGATCAGCAATGCCCCGCCCACACCGGTTCCAAGCGTGACAAAAACCGCGTGTTGAAAAGTCCGCCCCGCGCCAAACGTGCATTCACCCAACGCCATGGCGTTGACATCGTTGTCAATTCGCACCGGTACATTGAGTTTTTTCTCAAGCAAGTCCGCAAGCGGAACCCCGGTCCAACCCGGTACGTTCGCCAGATCGTAGATGTATCCGCGTTCGTAATCTACAAAACCGGGAACACCGACACCGACGCCGCAGATTTCCGTGGAGCCCTTTAATTCATTGACCGCCTCACTCACCGACGTCAGCCATTCCTCGCGGTTTTTTACATGCTCGGTGATGATTCGTTTTTCGCTTTTGATATTACCCCGTTCATCAACCAGGGCGATTTTGACCGACGTGCCGCCAAAATCGATGCCGATGGCGTGGCGCATAACCGGATTACTCATAGTGTCGCTTCCTTCTGTAACTGAAATAGTGTGCGGGCATTCTGTGTTGTTTGCATGGCTATATCTTGTAACGCAACCGTGCGGATACTGGCAAGCGTCTCCGCGACCCGAAAAACCCATGCCGGTTCGTTGGTTTTTCCCCGGTGCGGTGTCGGCGCCAGATAAGGCGCATCGGTTTCGATCAACAAACGATCCAAAGGCAGGCGACGGGCGCAATCACGCAAATCATCAGCATTTCTAAATGTAATTATTCCACTGAAACTGATCATCATGCCAACATCCAATAACTTCCGGGCAAATTCATAGGTCCCGGTAAAGCAATGCAATACGCCCAACCGTCCCGGATCGGACGGCCAGTTGCGCGCATGCGCCTTCAGCATGTCCAGCGTATCGTGATCGGCATCACGGCTGTGTACGACAACGGGCAGTTTCACTGAAGCGGCGGCCTCCAGCATGGATTCAAACAACTCCTTCTGCGCGATGGCGGTATCGGGTTCGTAATGGTAATCAAGCCCGCTTTCACCGATAGCAGTGATCACGTCGTGGTTTTTTGCCAGCAATTCGTGGAATGCGGATTGGTCGGACTGCTTGCCGGCAAGATCGCGATCGAATCCGGCGGTGGCCCGTAACGTTTCTGGAAAACGGCGCGCCAGACGGACCGCGCGTTCGTTGGCTTCATCCGATCCGCCAATGGCGACCATGCGGGTCACCCCGGCCAGCCGGGCGCGATCAACGATCAGGTCCATCATTCCGGCGCGGTCATAGACGTCAAAATGCACATGGCTATCAATCCACTCCGCACCGGCCAACGGATTTTGCGGGATCACCTCGGGTAGCGCTATATTCACGGAATGGCGCCCTCCAAATGCGGAAGGTACGGACTATCCGGCCAGCGTTCGCGAATGGCGGCTTCAATTTTATCCGCTTCCTCGGTGCGCTTCATCGCCCTTGATACCAGCAACAAACGGTGACCGACCCGGACAGCCGTGAGATCGGTCGCGGAGTGATTTACAATCCACTGATATTCACGAATGGCTTCGTTCCACAATTCATTACGCGCATAAAGATCGGCGAGTTTTTCGCGAATAATCATATTATCATCACGTCGTAAAAGTTCTCTTCCATACGCAAGAACCGGATTGAACTGATGCTGATCCAGCATTCGGTTCATACGAACGACATGCGCCCAGGGGGCATCGGGATGACCCGCCTCCCCCAATCGGGCCACTTGCTCATCAAGATTCCATTTGAACGGACGATAAAGCGGATCGCCAACAACCGTGATCTGCCATGAAAGAACACGTTGAGAAAGGTACGCACTTTCACCAAAAGAATAACCTGCGGCCAGGCGATCGGCGAAGATCGCCAGATCCGGTGTAAAGGAAAGGTAAGGCTCTTCCACGGCGCCCATGGTTGCGACTGCGCCGGCGGAAAGCAATGGTCCCGCCCAATAGTGTGAAGATGTGCGCAAGGTGCGGGCGCTGAAAGAATGCAAATGATAAGCAACCGCTCCCGGACGAAAACGGAAGCCGCGGTTGGTGAATGGTCCGGCGACATGCTCGCGATACCAACCGAAATAAATGGCCGCGTCCTCCATGGGAAACGATGCGTCAAAAACGGCCTCGTGGTGATCGAATACAACTTCCAGACCGGCACGGCCAAGTCGCGAGCCTGCCTCCCGGAGCCAATGATCTCCCCAGTAATAATCCGGATCGCGCACCTGCCGGTAATCAATGTATGCGCGGCCAAGCAATCCGCGGGTTTCCACCTCCACGGCGTCATCAATCATGCGGCGCACGGTTTCGATATCAGGTCCATCCAGCCGGGCCGCCAGGAGAATCGGGCGCGGGCCACGCTGGTTGCGGGCCATAACAAGATAGTTGTATAATGGATTGGATATTATCCCCTTGATTTCATAGGAGTCCCAAAGCATACACGCCAACTCGCTGTCGACGGCGGCGCCGTCGCGTTGCATGGAGTCACCGGTCAGCCGGTCCAGTTTTGCCAGCAGGAATGGGCGGGTTTCGGCGATTTTGAGCGGAACGCCATACATCGAAACGATGTAACGCACCTGGGAGCGCAATGTCCGCCACGGATTGGCATACCGGTCCAATGAAGCTTCATCACGCCGCACCTGTTCAATCAATTCGAGGTCGCGCAAAAAATCCTGCAGAGGCCGACGCAGTTTATTTTCATAATTCCAGCGCGACATGGTCTCCGCCGTCGGAAGATCCAACACACACAAATGGCTTTCCGGTATCTCGCGAACGCTCATGTAGTGTCGGGCCAACTCGACGGATCCGGGAACATTGCGGTTGGCAACCACCACGGTTTGAGCCGCATCCAACTCCTGTATGGATTGAGCAACGACAAGCGAGGACATAACCGTGCAGAGAACGGCAACAAACGTTACAAGAAATCCTGTTGATGAAGTTCGAGTCATGGCGATGAAGTTTCGGGTCGGATCAGCATGGTTATCGGCGCATGAAGCGGCGGCACGCGCTGGCGGTCCACCATTAACCGTTTATCGTCAGAGCCGGCTTCGGATTGCAAGTTTATGATGGCCCAGGGATCCCAATACGTCGCGATGATACTGTCCTCGGCATTGGCGAGAAAGTATCCGTTTTCAACTTTTGAACCATTGAATATCCAGGCACCATGGCGCACCTGGCGACCCGTAACGTAGTCGAAAATGAAATATTCCGCCGGGCGGACTTTTTCTGCGCCGTCATGCTCCCAGAAAACAAAAACCTCCACCGGGTCGCCGATCGGCGGCCCCATACCAAGCCCCTCCATGGGCGGGCCGTGTTTCAAACCCAGCAACAAAAGTCCGGCTTGAATATCCGCCGGGCGAGCCAACAGGACAAACATGCTTTCGTGGGTTTTTCCTCCGGGTCCGCATGCCAGCAGTTCGATGGCGCCTTCCACCTGGTTGACAAAACCGGAAATGATCATCCACTTTTTATCCGGATCGATTCGCACGGATCCCAGCACCTGAATGGATGCGGCCTCTTCAATGCGGGGATATACCGGGTGGCGCACGGCGCAGGATGCGGTAAAGATCGCCATTAAACACGAAAGCGCCAACCCGGCCCGGACGTTTGTGAAAGAAATCATGCGCGTATTCATTCAAACAAACTCAACACGGAATGGGCTTCCTGAATTTTCTGCAACTGTCGCTGATACGAGAGCATGGTCGCTTCGGAGGCGTTATTACGTTTTGCAAGCTCGATGCATTGCCTCATTACCCTCAACGATTGTGTCACGTTTGCATTGATGTAGTGCGCTTCGGACAACGTGCTCCATACATGATAATCATCCGGGGCAAGCAAAACAGCCTCCTGGGCAAGTTTCAACGCGCGGACCGGGTCGCGGAATTGCGCATCGGAAGCCGTGGAAAGCATCCATGATAGATTGTTGAGAAGCCGATAATCATTCGGCGACCGCTTCAAGAGCGCCTCCAACAGTTCACGCGCTTTCTGGTATTCATTTTGTTTGATCATGGCCGCGGCCAGCATGTACCAAAGCGGCATGGCGTCAGGGTGATGTTTCAAGGCATCTCGCAACATGAATTCTGCGCCGGATACATCAAGCACGGACATGCGTTCGGTTGCTTCAGCCAGGACGCGTCGAACATCGGGATGCAGGACGGGATCGCGTTCGGAAGGTTGTGCAACACCGCCGGGTGAGGGAAAACCGGCGTCGCCAAACGACGGGATGACGCACATCGCGCAGGAGATCAATATCCACCATCGTATGGCAAGGGAAACAAAACGATCATGCTTCATTCGGGCATATCCTGCATAATCACGCGCACGGTCGGCGGATCAATGGCGATGATATTTGCGCCCGGAGGCACGGGCACTTCTACCGGAATATCGGCTTTGTCGCCGGGGGTGATCGAGCGACCATCCACGTACGCGTGAATCGAACGGGCATTCAAGTTGCTTACGACGTCCGTGCGTCCCTTCAGGGAAACGTTGACCACCTCCGGGAAAAACGTAACGGCCGACGCCACTCGCGGAGGCAAGAGAATATTCACGGGCACATTGGTGAAGTCCTGCCGCATCGCGCGCTCGACAATCGTGAACTCGACGCGCACGCGGTCAACGTCCATGCGAGCCTGCCAGTTGTCTCCCGGATTGATCAATGCGCGGTTGAGGGCGAATGAGCGAATGCGGCCTTCCATATCGATCGGCACGATGCGAACATGCTCGACGGCGGCAATTCGCCTTTCCGGTCCATAGACCGTAACATTGGAAGGCGTGATGGAAATCCGCTCAACATCGTAACCATCGGGCGGCTGGCCAAGCTGTTCGACGCGAACCGGAACAACTTTGTCCGATTCGCGATCCAGACTTAATACGACTTCGGACGGATCGACATAAATCGGTCGTACCGATCGCGGCGAGGATACGCCCGATAAATTGATGGGAATGATCATTGTCGGCTCAATGACGCGATTCCGGGCATCCACCTGCACTCGAATCTGGCTGATATTGAGCGTGCGGATATCCGACTGCGATCCGCGAAATGCGACCTCGACATTGTTTACGGATCGTTCCTGAATCGCCCAGCCATCCGGAGCCAGCACTTCCAGCGGGATATCCGTGAATACCTCCTCGAAGCTGGTCAGGTCTCGAATGTAGTACCACGTCACCACAGCCAGCGCCAACGCCAGCAATTTCAAGCCGATACGGTGGGTAATCCGCTCGATCCATTTGTCGAATTTATGCGCCATGTTCCTCCGAACGAGTTGCGGAAACTGCGGCTTTTTTGGATCTCACGGGCAATAAATCACGCCACCAACTCGCGCCTTTTTTCGCAGGATTGCGCGGCTTGTCCTGAAGCAGAACCGAAGTCAAAACCCGCCGCAGTCGATCCTCGTCGAGGCCACGCCGCAATCTGCCGCGGTACGCAACCGAAATTGATCCGGTCTCTTCGGAAACCACAACCGTGATGGCGTCGGTTTCCTCCGTGATGCCGATGGCGGCGCGGTGGCGGGTTCCCAGCGAGCGACTCAACTCATCGCGTTGCGACAACGGGAATACACACGCGGCCGCCATGACCCGGTTGTTTTGAATGATCACGCCGCCATCGTGCAGGGGCGTGCGCGGGTAGAAAATATTGACCAGCAATTCCGGCGACACCTCGGAGTCTATGGCGACACCGGTATCCTGTATCGGCTTGGTTCCGACATCCCGTTCCACGGCAATCAACGCGCCAATTTTCTGTTCGGAAAGCCTTACCGCCGCGTTCACCAGATTCTCGACGCTCGATTGTTCGATCAAGGGTCCGCCAAACAAATGGCGCCGCCCCAACTCTGCCAGCGCGCGACGGATTTCCGGCTGGAAAATCACCAGCAATGCAAAAACGATGTAAACCGTTGAGCGTTGCAGAATCCAATTCAAGGTGACGAGTTCGAAAACAAATGTCAGCAGAATCAGGCCGATAAAAACCGTGGCCAAACCGGAAAGCACTTGAGCGCCGCGTGTTCCGTGAATGAACAGCAGTACAAAATAAAACGCGACGGAAAGAATGGCGATTTCAAACAATCCATCCAATCCGGGATAAGCTATTCTATTCAGCCATGACATCAGCGATCACCCTTGCCTGAAGTCAATGTATCCATCATTCGCGCCACATCGCAAGATTCGTTTACATCGTGAACGCGAATTATACGAGCGCCCCGCATCATGGCGAAGGCCATCGCGGCCAGGCTTCCGGGAAGGCGGTCTTGAATGTCCCGCCCGGTGATGGCTCCGATAAATCGCTTGCGTGACAACCCGACCAGCACGGGGCGTCCGCATGTGTGAATGATATCCGGCAGGGACTGCAACAACGTCACGTTGTGTTCAAGGTTTTTTCCGAATCCGATCCCCGGATCCACCACGATTTGTTCCGGCGAAACCCCGGCGGCCAGCGCCCGGTCGATTTGCGCACGAAGCGTGCGGACCACCTCCTCGACTACATTTTCATAGCGGGGATCGTCCTGCATGGTTTTGGGATTGCCCTTCATGTGCATCAATACCAAACCGGCCCGGAACTTCCGGGCGACGTCAAAAATGCGGGGATCATGTGCTCCACCGGAAATATCGTTGATGATGGAGGCGCCGACGGTCAACGCGGCTTCGGCCACTTCAGCCTTGGTTGTGTCCACCGAAACAGCCACAGGGGAGGCATCGGCAATTGCGCGAACGACCGGCACTACACGACGCAACTCTTCCTCCTGGGGCACCGGATCGGAGCCGGGGCGGCTGGATTCTCCGCCGACATCGATGATGTCCGCGCCGGCGGCAACCATTTCCAGCGCCGACTTGAGCGCGGATTCGGGATCGACGTGCCGGCCCCCGTCCGAAAACGAGTCCGGGGTCACATTCAACACCCCCATGATGATGGTGCGACGATCAAGAATCCATTCGTGATCGCGCGCTTTCCAAAGAGGCGACGTCATGACCGGATACCGCGGCGTCAGGCGAGCGACGGTTTTGCCGGTGAGGGTGCAATGATGGGTCCGACGTCCTCGCCGGTCGGTAGAATTTCCGACTTTGAATTGCCGGTTCCATTTCCACCATCGTTTTTCTTGATCTTGTTGATTTTCCCATCACGGAAAAGCTCTTCGACTTCCAAGCCGTCCAACGTTTCCCATTCCATCAAGGCATTTGTGAGAAGTTCCAGCCGGTCGCGTTTTTCGATAAGAATGGACCGGGCTTTTTCATATGCCTCGTGGATGAGCCGGTTGACTTCCGCATCGACTTTGCGCGCGGTTTCCTCGCTCATTTCCTGCTGGCGTGATACTTCCTTGCCGAGGAACATGACCTCGTGGTTTCCGCCGAAGGCCTGCGGACCGAGGGTGTCGCTCATTCCCCATTCGCATACCATGGCCCGGGCAATCCGGGTGGCTTGGGCAATATCATTTTGCGCGCCGGTGGTAATGTCACTGCAGGCGATTTCCTCGGCGGCGCGCCCGCCCATGAACACGGCCAGCATGCTTAACAGTTTTCGGCGGCTCTGGGTGTACTGGTCCTTGACCGGCAACTGCATGGTGGAACCAAGCGATTGTCCGCGGGGGATAATCGTAACCTTGTGCAGAGGCTCCGCCTCCTCCACTTCAGTCATAACGATGGCGTGGCCGGCTTCATGATAGGCCGTAAGCAGTTTTTCCTTTTCATCCATCATGCGACTGCGGCGTTCGCGTCCCCAACGGACCTTGTCGCGGGCTTCTTCCAAATCCTGCAATTCGACGGCATCCCCGCCGCGGCGGGCGGCCAGCAATGCGGCTTCGTTGACGAGATTCGCAAGATCGGCGCCGGAAAAGCCGGGCGTCCCGCGGGCAACCCGGCGCAAGTCCACATCGCGAGAGAGTTTGATTTTTTTGACGTGGATTTTGAGGATACTTTCCCGTCCTTCCAGACCCGGAAGGTCCACATATACCTGGCGATCAAACCGTCCGGGGCGCAACAAGGCGCTGTCGAGCACATCCGGGCGGTTGGTGGCGGCGATCAGAATGATACCTTCTTGAGTATCAAAACCATCCATTTCCACCAAAAGGGCATTCAAGGTTTGTTCGCGTTCGTCATGACCGCCACCGATACCGCTGAACCGACTGCGGCCCACAGCGTCGATTTCATCGATGAAAATGATGCAGGGCGCGCTTTTTTTCCCTTGTTCAAACATATCCCTGACCCGGGATGCGCCGACACCGACAAACATTTCCACGAAATCCGAGCCGCTGATGCTGAAAAACGGAACGTTGGCTTCTCCGGCGATCGCCTTGGCCAACAGGGTTTTTCCGGTACCGGGTGGTCCGACCAGCAGAACACCTTTGGGAATACGCCCGCCAAGTTTCTGAAACTTTTTCGGGTCTTTGAGAAAGTCGACGATTTCCTGAAGCTCTTCCTTGGCTTCTTCAATGCCGGCAACATCGGAAAATGTTATTTTGTTTTTACCACGGGTAAGCAGGCGGGCACGGCTCTTGCCGAAGTTCATCGCGCCTTTTCCGGCGGCCTTCATTTGACGCATGAACAGAAAATACAGCAGGCCCAGAATCAAGATAAATGGTATGATACTGGACAGCAACTGCATCACGAAAGGATTCTGGGGTGTGATTTTGAAATGCACCCCGCGGGCAATCAAGAGCTTCTGCAATTCCTCGGTGTCCGCCACGTTGACCCGGAACTTTTTGTTCCGGCCCATATCGTCCAATTCAACCAATTCCCCTTTGACGTGGCGGAAACCGGAGGCATCCAGAACAATTTCGCATTTCCGGATTTTTCCATCCTCGATCAGTTGCACAAAATCCGGGCTGTATGGAATGTCCTCGAACTGTTCCTGCCCGCCCTTCAAGACCTGATACATAGTCAGGAAAAGCGCGAGAAGAAGAAACCAGACGGCCAGCCCACGCAAAGGCGGCTTGACCCCGCCCGCCCCTGCATCATTACGATTGTTGTCTTTTGACTCCATAAACTCCCATACACGAAGACTTATATGACCCTATAGATACTTATTAAATGTGATCGTTCAAGTTATCACGACTTTGGTTGAAAAACCAACAGAAACGGCTTGCCCGGGGATTTTTTACCCATGTCGCGACAACCGGCAAAATTGCCGGAAAATCGAGCGCTTTTATTCGCATGTTCTAGTTTCTGCAACAAACCAATACGAATCAACCATTAAAATCGCCAATAAATTCAATATTTTTCGCCAGGAAATGCCGCATACCCCCCGTTGGCATGCATATTGCTGATAAATCCTGATGATATCAGTGAGATGTACATGGATACGAATCATTATACGTTAATGGCACGATACAATCAGTGGATGAACGAAAACCTGCTCGACTGGTGCGATTTGATTCCTGACGAACAGCGCAAAGCCAATACCGGCGCCTATTTTCGTTCAATTCACGGTACGCTTAACCATATTTTGCACGTTGATTTGTTGTGGATGGGCCGATTTATCGGACGAAGCCTCACCAATGCCGTGATCGGAGAGGATATTTGCGCCGACTACGACGAGTTGAGGGCTTTTCGCCAGCAACTTGACCACGATATCATTATGTGGGCCGACCAGGTGTCGCCCGACTGGTTGCAATTGCCCTTTACCTATACCAGCGCCGCGGATGGAAAATTCAGAACCTTGCCGGCCTGGGTGCTCGTCACACAGATGTTCAACCACCAGACGCATCATCGCGGACAATTGACCACAATACTCAATCAGATGGGTATTGATCATGGCGTTACCGACATTCCGGCCATGCCGGCGGTTCAATTCGTAGCATCGCCGGTATAACAAAAACCCCGGCGAGAGCGCCGGGGTTTCAAATCAGGAACCTTCGATCCTTAATGGTTTCACCAAAGCGGGGCCAATGTATACCCGCACGCATTGTAGATCGTGGAATAAATGTTAGCCGGTACTGCGCCGTTGAATCCCCAGGGAATGGCTTCACGTGGTGGTTGTTGGTAAACGGCACCGTTGGGGGGTGCGCCATTTCCGTCTTCATCGTTGTACGATATTGTCCAGACACCGCTTAAATAATCATACACGGCGTGGTCATGCCATCCATTGCCGTCAAAATCGTGGGCGGGCACGGGAAGCGTTCGGCGGTAAGCACCCAAAACAAAATTGTGCATGAATGGCGTATTGAATTCACCCGTGGGTATTTTGTACGTAGTCACGCCGGGAGCAAATGGGTTCAAGGCATTCTGGATGTGATTCCGGTAAAACCCCGGCGCAGGTATCGAGCTGGAGGATCCCCACCCCTCCCCGTTTGAGTTTTTTACGCCAAACCAATTTTTGCCTTTAGAACCTCGAACGTACCAGGCGGAATCGTTCATCGTGTAGCCGCGGTAATAGACCGTTTGATCGACAATGCCATCCTGATCAAAATCAAATGGAACAGGGATAACCGTCGAGGCCGGCGGTCGCTCCCACCACCGGAAATCCCCTTTAAAGCCCCAGCTATTGCGCCACATCAGCACTTGCTGTTTGGCAATTGAGTACACATACCAGTCACCGGTTTCCAAATCGTAAACACCGAGATCGGCCTTGCCATCGCCATCGTAATCTCCGGGAACGGGCACGGCGGTGTTCCAACCCCATTGACGCGCCCAGGCAAGTACCTGCCCTTCACGTGTTATAATGTACCACAATCCGCCATTCCGACCATATACAGCCAGATCAGTTCGACCATCACCATTATAATCTGCAGGTACGGCAATGGCATCGGCATACCCCCATTGGCGGCGCCACTCCAACACCGCACCCGTCCTGGTTCGTACAAACCACTCGCCGGAGGCCGCGTGATAGACCGCCAGATCTGAACGGCCATTGCCGTTAAAGTCGTTGATCACATCTGCGGCAACCGTACTGGTGGACGCCGGAATTGCCATAAAAGCACTGGCTAAAAGCGATTTGATTAATTTTGATGTTGGCGACTTCATGATTACCCTTCGCATTATAAACCAATATACCCCACACCCGACGATATCACAAAATAGAAAATAAGAAAAATCGGGGCTTTTGTTAAGTAAAACAAGCCTTTTATTGACGGTTTTTTTGCCGCCATGGCGAGAGCTTTATGCGCG
>DAOLDL010000089.1:0-5279 GCA_035327305.1 Kiritimatiellia bacterium
GCTCGACGTAGACACGTCCACCCCGGCTGCGCGCATCCCATGCATCCAGGTTGTCGGCTAAACCTGTAATCAGGGTATCGAGTTCCGTCGAAAATTGGTCCCGTTCGACAATCGTCATCACGGCCTCGATTCCAGGGAACCCTCGCGCCCCCACCGGGGTGGATACGGTAATTTTTCCATGGGCCAATCCATCCGGAGCTTTCAAGCTGGAACCGGTTCCCATTTTCATGGGGCACAGCGCGGTCGTGGCCAGGGCCATAACCGCTTCCTTGAGTTCATGCCGCACGCTTCCGGTAAAGATCATATTGGAAGGAGAAGGCGTATAGAAATCGCTGGCTTGGTAGAGATAAAACGGCATACCCATCACCACAAACCAGTCCCGGGGTCGGGCGGGCGCCAAGGTGTCACTGATCCACCGCACCGCTTCGAGATTGGGCCGGTGCGCCGTACCTAAAAAAAGATGTGTGACGGCCTCGATTCCGGCGGCATGGGCCAGACGACGAGCCTGGGATGGCGGGGTCAGGCGGGCGGCGGCAAGGTCGACACCGTTGCGGACTACTACGGTCTTGGGCGCCGCATCCGGACACCGCGCGGCCAGTTTCTCAGCGTCTTCCTCGGTGGTCATGGAAATAACCGAGGCCCGCCGGCATAACGCTCCCTCCAACCCGGCGATGGCTTCGGTGGTCCGTGCGCGATCGGCATCGAAGTCGACCATCTCAAGGTATTGCATCACGTCGTCGTGGCTGTCGTACAAAACGGGCTGATCATCGATCCACGGCGCCACATGGGGCCAGGCAAACGGACCTACGCACATCACCGCCCGCGCGCTGGGAATGGTTTCCTCCAGCACATACCGAAGCTCGGGCAACAACTCCGGACGCTGGGCAACGGTTAAAAAATGCCGGTAATAACCATAAACCGACTTCACGGCCTCGGTGGCCCGAATAAACGCAGGCGAGCGGGGCACGGACACAATCGATACCCCTGGCCACAGCTCCCGGCGATCCACCAGATAGTCATCCTCAATGGAAACCACCGTCACCCGGCCATAAGCTGAAAGAGCGCGGGCGATGCCTCCTACGCGAACCGCGCCTCCTGAACGCATGGCGCGCACATGAAAGGGGGCGACAATGACCAAATCCGGTTTTTCAACCTCGCGGAAAGCGGCGTGAATGTTTTCTGCAGCCAACAGGGAACGGTTGAAGCTCTCCTGCCGCCATAGCAGACCATGGGTGAGCTTAAACGCCCATTTTCGCCATCCCTGCCGACCGGTGGCGTACGGGAAAATAGTCCACTCCCTAAGCGCTTCATGCGGATCAGCGCCGGGAATGCCGGTCGTCGCCCGCAATAGATGCATGGCCCTGACCAGAGCATCGCCGAATCCGACCCGGTCGACGTCCAGATTGATATGCCGATCGATCATGATGTTGCTTGGACGAGACGATCCAATTCGGAGTAAGGAAGGTAATGAACCGGCCCGCATACCTCCCGGGGAACAAAGAGAAAATCCGTAAACGTGCGTGGCGGGCTGAAATCCCCGGCATTCATGGCAAATAGCCCTTCCCGGCACAACCCAAACAACCGGTACCCCATTGCTTCGGCCTCATCGAACACCTCGCGGTTTTTTGCCGGGTTTGGCAGCATTTCCACCACCAGCAACGGACGACGCTCCCGCAGGGTGGCGTGAGCCCCGCGCAAAACGCTGATTTCATGGCCTTCAACATCAATCTTAATGAACAACGGATTGGCGCGAGGGTTGGCGGCGAGGAAACCATCGATAGTTTCCAACGCCACCTCAATTTCTTCAAACCGCGCTCCGGGTGAGAGATGCCGGTTATCGGCCAAACTCGCCGTCGGTTCCGCTTCGGCTACGCCTTCATAACGGGGTACGGAAATCCGGGCCCGCCCTGGAGCATCGCTCATAGCGCAAGCATGAACCCGATCCGAGGGGAAGCCATTCGCCTCATGAAAACGGCGGTTGCCCTCGGCAAGCGACGGAACTGGTTCGAAGGCATCGACCACAAGCGTGGGAAAGGTCCTCCCGGCGAGCACGGCATATAATCCGATATTGGAACCAACATCCAAAAACGAAGACGAACGGGAAACCGCCCAACGGATGACCTGCCACGTGTTGTACTCATAGCCGCCCGGTCCGAGCCAGTACAGCAAGGTCGAATACATCACCCCGGTTTTTTCCGGGAAAACCAACAACTGGCCGTCAACCTTAAGCCGGCACCCGGTGACTTTAACCGCCCAGGGAATGGTGCGCACCAACCAGGAGGCCAAACGATAAAGCGGGCGCAGCACCCGCGCCACCACACGACCGACGAGGGGACGAGCAAGCAGGGATTTGATGAGTGTTTTCATGGATAATGTTAGCGCTTAGGAAGCGGGTTGCGTGCGAAGGCGCCACGTTGCCGGGCATCTCACCTGACCGTCAGCGCGCAGAATCACCGCCGGGGTTTTTTCACCTGGCAACACATCGACCTTGGCGCACCCGGCCAGATAATCGATATAGGCGCCGTCTCCAGATCGAATGGCCAAATCCACGAGGTAACTGGCAGGCTGTAAGTCACAGCGGGGCACCACAATTTCACAACGGATTTTCCCTTGATGGAAATGCCAATACGCTTCGGTCAATTCACTATCAATGGACATGATACGCGCGCCCTCGGCGGAGCAGAACCCCAGCCCCATAGCCACGCCTTCAATTTGCCCGCGGCATTCAATATCCACCTCAAAACGAACCGGATCGCCGTGCCGGATCGGCAAACCTTGATTGACCACGAAATCCGTCATAAAGGCGCGATCCCCCATCATGCGGCCCCGGGGCTCTCCGCGGAGGTCATAGACCAGGCCGGTCGCCCCGGAAGTCGTTTTGAGATAACCGATCACCACCGGGCCGGTATCGCCATAGTCGGCGATGCACCCGTCGCGCAAATAGAGCGCTTTGTGGGTCAAACTTTTAACCGCACTCATGTTGTGGCTGACGAACAACACGGTCCGTCCGGCGGCCGCGACATCGCCCATTTTTCCAAGGCACTTGCGCTGGAAGGAGACGTCTCCCACCGCCAGCACTTCGTCAATCACCAGGATTTCCGGGTCAAGATGCGCGGCCACCGCGAAAGCCAGGCGCACGTACATCCCGCTGGAGTATCGCTTCACCGGGGTGTCGATGAAGCGGGTAATTTCCGCGAAGTCGACGATGGCGTCGAATTTGCTCCTGACCTCGGCCCGGGTCATCCCCAGAATGGCCCCATTCAAAAATACATTCTCCCGTCCGGTCAATTCGGGATGAAACCCGGTGCCCACCTCCAACAGGGATGCGATACGCCCGCGGGCCTTGATGGTTCCGGAAGTCGGACCAGTCACCCGGGAGAGTATCTTCAGCAGGGTCGATTTCCCGGCCCCGTTGCGCCCGATGATCCCGAGCACGGTACCTTGCTCGACCTCGAAGGAGACATCGCGGAGGGCCCACAAAACGTCACGTTGTGATGTTTGGGAGACCTGAGACGTGAGACCTGAGACTTGAGACTGATGAGCGGCATGGCTGTCCACCCGGCTGAGGGGATCCTCCTTTCCGCGCAGGTTGTGCCACCAGCGCTGGACATCGTCGCGCAGGGTTCCGGCGGAGATAACGCCAAGCCGGTATTGCTTGGAGAGGTTTTCGACTTTGATGACTGTGGTCATGGGGAAAGACTAGAGACTGGAGACCTGAGACTTGAGACTGATGAGTGGAAGAAAAGACTAGAGACCCGAGACCTGAGACTTGAGACTGAAGAACAAGAAAATGAGCGCGGACGTTTTCGCGAGTGTGCGGGCGACCAAACCGGCTTCTTTCTCGACCGATTTGATTAACCCGGTCAGGACGCGAGACGCCTCATCGGCTTGCCCAGCCAACTGATCGTGATCGCTATCGGGAAGATAACGAAGTCGCTTCGAGAGGTGAATGAAGTAGGCGAGCTCCGAAAGTGATCCACGGGCGATGTAAAGGAAATGCAGGTAATCCTTTTTGGAACTCCTTGACGCACCCTCGGCAATATTCGCCGGGACCGAATACGCAGATCGCCTCATCTGGCTTGTGAGAGAGTAGATCTCCTCCCGGGGAAAATCTCTGGTGGCGTCATAAACAGCGACCGTCAAGTCATCCGACTTTTGCCAAGCTAGTATATTGTTAAAGTTTCTCATCGCATTTCAGGTCTCAAGTCTCAGGTCTCAGGTCTCAGGTCTCAAGCCTCAAACCGTATCCATAAACGTCTTTTCCACCCGGTTAAAAAGTGCCAGGCCGCCGATAAACAGGATGACCGTAAACGCCGTGCTGTACGCCAGATGCCAGGGGCTGACCGTGCCCGCTCCGAGAAACGCATGGCGGAATGTTTCCACAATCGGCGTCATGGGATTGGCCAGAACGATCCATCGGTAGTTTTCCCCGACCAGCGAAAGCGGATACACCACCGGGGTGGCGTACATCGCCAACTGGACGCCGAAACCAACCAATTGTTGCAGATCCCGGTACCGGGTAGTCAACGAGGAGATCAAAACACCAAATCCCAGTCCCAGGCCGGCCATCAATACCAAGAGAAAGGGCGTTAACAAAACCATGCGGTTGATTTGAATGTCGGCGCCACGCCAGGCAAACCAGGCGAGAAAAGCCAGGTAAAACGAAAATTGGATAGCAAACCCGATCAGCCGGGATATCACCACGGAAACGGGCACAGCGACCCGGGGAAAATAGACTTTCCCGAAAATGTGGGCGTTGCCGATAAACGTATTGGAGGTGGCGGTCAAGCAGGTGGCGAAGTACGCCCACACGACATTTCCGGTCATGTAAAACAGGAAGGGCGGCAACCCGTCGGTGGGTAATTTCGCCACCCGGCCAAAGATGATGGTGAAGGTAATGGTGGTCAACAATGGCTGAATGATATGCCACAACGGCCCAAGAATCGTCTGCTTGTACTGGGCAGTGAAATCGCGCCAAACAAACATGCGCACCAGATCACGGTAACGCCAGAGATCACGCAGGTGGAGTTCAAACCATCGGCGTTTGGGCTCGATAACTAAATCCCAGGACTCGGAAGATGATGGTTGGTTCATGGTTGCTCCACACGTGGTTGGACGGTAGGCGGTAGACTGTAGACCACACTTAATCGCTTACACGTAGTCGCGTACACTTACTCGTCTCAGGTCTCTCGTCCTTGCTTGCGGCTCTGCCGGTTATGAAATCCGGTTAAGGGTAACCGGTTAAGAGTAGCGGTTAAGAGTCTCGTTTACACTTAATC
>DAOLDL010000089.1:5379-7085 GCA_035327305.1 Kiritimatiellia bacterium
CGTTTACACTTAATCGCTTACTCTTACTCGCGTACACTTACTCGTCTCAGGTCTCCGGTCTCAAGTCTCAGGTCTCCAGTCTCAAGTCTCCAGCCTCGTTCACAATCACCCGTTCTCCCCGGGCTGACTGGCGCTGTAGGCCCCGGTTTTTAAATTGTAGGCAAGCGCCGAGGCGCAACCGGCCAGAATCATGAAAATAGGATTCCAGGGGAGTGGCGAGAAAAAGCCGCCGACGAGAAAAACAATTCCCTGCATTTTGAGCGTCCAGCCCAAATCTTCGGCGGCCGACCACCAGCCTTTGGCAACCCGCTGCGCCCGCCACCCCATTCTGAGGATGATCCCCAGCAAGGTCAGATAAAGCCCCATGCCGATAAAACCCATCTGCCGGCCGGCGAAAAGAAGCTCGTTATGTACGTCGCCATAGGCGTATGGCATTTTATCCCAATCGAGATAAGCACCAATATCGGCATTGACCCCCACGCCAAATAAGGGAAAATCCATGATCAGAGCCCAGGTATGCTTATTTTTCATTTTCCGTTCCCAGGCGCTCTGCTCATCCATGGTCATTACACTCTGGTAGGCGTCTTCCTCCACCCCGCTGAAAAACTTGCGGGCGGATTCCGGAATGGTTTTAAACCTTTCAATATTGCCCGGGGAGAGATAACTGAAAAGGGTAAATACCACCACGCCGATTAACGCGAGGGTGCCCTTGCGCTTCGCTCCATATTTTGGCAGCAGAAACAACGCCACGGCAAACAAAGCCACCACCCCGGTGCGGCTGCCGGTTTCCAACGTGATGTAGGTGCCGGACAAGGCCAGAAAAAGAAACCCCCAACGCAACCAGCGGTTTTGCGCCTTTTGGAAAAAATACAGATAGAGCGGAATCATCACCGTCATCATGTAAGCAAAACCGTTAGGGTTTTCGATCAACGATACGGCCGGCCCCATGATACGGTCGCCTTGGTAGGTCGCTCCGGCGGCAACCAAGCGCAGCCCGCCTTTGATCCACCATAACGTTGCCAACATCAAAGCGGTCAACACCGCCCAGACCCGCTGGACATTGTAGGCCATGGCTTCGACCATGATTATGACAATACAACTTTTAAAAATCAGGTCGCTATTGGCATTCCAACTCGAATCAGCCTGCCACGGCCCGGTATACAGCGAAATGATGCTGGCCAGCAAAAGGATCAGGGCCGTGATGGTTGCCGGTCCCATCCGGATAAACCGCTTGCCCTCCTGGCTGACCGCAAGCAGATGAAACAACAGGGAGAGGATGATCGCGGCATTGGCGATGCGCAACGGGTGTAAAAAGACAAAACGATTCTGCGGCTGCACGCAGAGAATGCAGATATAAAAAAGCAAAAACCGGAAGGCCCAGAGGGACATGGGGTGGAGTGCTTGGTGCGTAGTGCTTGGCGCTTGGCTTGCCCTGCGTAGCGGCTTCGCGAAGCATGGGTGCTTGGCGCCTAGTGGTTGGTGCTTGGCGGCTCGATTAGAGAAGTATCGCCTCGAAGCGGCACCCAACGAAAGGGGGTGGTTATTTGTTCTTCCCGCTCTTTCTGCTCGCGTATTCGATCCAAGCAGGAGAATTGGAGCGAGAATTCACAAAAATCGAGGTATTGCTCTAAGCTCATGGGCAATGGCACGGGATCGGGCTCGAAAAGGGTTGGAAATTTCATAATGGCTAATGGCTGGTGCTTGGT
>DAOLDL010000089.1:7185-12026 GCA_035327305.1 Kiritimatiellia bacterium
GTGCTTGGTTCTTCGTGATTCGTGCGGCTTTGTCGCGTGCTTGGTGGCGCTTGTCTTCGTTATGATGGAAGCTTACCCATCATTGTGCAGCCAAGTTTTTGACCACCTGTTGATAGATAAATTCGTCGGCGAATTGAAGCGCCAGGGGTTTAATGTTTTGTTCGGGATCAAGTTCGTGAATCCGGGCCAAGGTAACGATATCCGGCAAGTCCTTGGCCATGCGACGATCCCAAGACTGTTTGAGCGCAAACAACTTCATGGCAATCAGGTTTGATACGGAAGGCACCATGACCAAACGGCCTTGGAACTCCACGGATTGCGCGTCATCCAGCAGTTTCATCATGGTGTTATGATCAACCCGGAGAAAATCAACTCGCACGGGCTGACCGGGTTGGCTGAAGAAAATTACGTTTTCACGCTCGTCAACATTCACAAAACCATAACCAGTCATGGTTCGTCGAATGTTGGCGGCATCGGATGCCACGATCATGAAATCTATGTCGGCGGTAGCTCGCGAATAGCCATAATGGTTTACCGCAAGACCTCCGATCATCACGGCTTTAACCCCCGATTGCTCGATGGCGCTAAGTACTGAATGAAATATGGCTTGAAAAGTCATTTACGATGAGTGCTTCGTGCGCCGCCAAGGGCGGGTGCTTGGTCCGTAGCGCTTCGTGCTTTTTATTCGTGGATCGAGGCAATCAGGCACACTTGCTTTTTAGGTATTTGATGAAGCCACCGGTTTTGGCATGCGTTTTGTCGGCGAGGTCGTAGATTTGCTTGAACTGATCGCTTGTAATTAAATGGCGATCAGCGGCTCGATAGAGTTGGCTTTTTACCTCCGAGCAAGAGCGTTGGGCATAACTCAGAAACCGGATGAATTCAGCGTCGGAACCTCGTTCAGCAACACATCATCCGGCTTCGCCAACGCAAGCCAAGCACCCATGCTTCATCCCGCTGAAGCGGAACTACACAGGGCAGGCGAAGCACGAAGAACAAGGCACGAAGCACGCGGCGTTAGCCGCACCAAGCACCAAGCACCCGCCGCAGGCGCGGCGGCACACTTCGTCCCCGTCGCGTCCCGGCCGGTTTCCGGGGCAACATGCTTCTTCGTATTGTGATGAATCCGCTTCATGCGGACCGAAACGAACCGGCTACAACAAATGCCGGATCAAGGGATTTCTGATCAAAGCGCTGATTTTTTCCCGCCGTTGCTCGGCTTCATCCAACCGGCCAAGAAAGTTGCGGGCCTCGGGACTTTCATCCCCGGTGACCAGGCGCCGGCACAGATCAATTTGTATGCGGGCAGAATCCAATTTTTTCTCGAGGGCAGGCAACAAGCCGTTTTGCAAAAGCCCCCGGAAATCTTGAACCGCCTCATAAAAATCGCGCCGATCGGCATCGTGCGTCACTTTTCGTAACGCCCCGAAGGCAACCAATTGCCGACAGGCAATGCTGGCGCTCGCCTTGCTTACCTGAAGGGCCTCGGCAATTTGGGCCAGGGAAAGCGCTTCGTTTTTCAGATACAACAAGGTGTAGATTTGCCCGACCATTTTACCCACCCCGAAGGTTTCCGCGGTGCGCCCACCCGCTTCCACCATTTCGTTCATTGCCCGCTTGATTGACGGAGGTCGATTCATGATCGTTTAGAAATTATTAAACGTCCGGGGGTGGGCTGGCAAGCGAATAGTACGTCTTTTCACTATTCAGTGGGGAGGGCTTTCGGTAATGATCGATTCATGGCATTCCATCGCACTATCCCCCCCCCGGTATGGGCCTTTATCTTCATGGTGCTGGCCGGTTTACTGCTACTTGGACTCTCTTCCGGAGAAATTTACCCCATGGCTTGGCTGGCGGCCAAGGCATCCGAGGATGGCCATCTTTCGGAACCCTTTCTCCAGCAAATGCAAAAGACACAAATCACCTTGGCTTGGTGCCTGATGGCGGGCGCGGTTTTTGTCTGGATTGCTCCTGATCGCGCACATAAAGCGTTGCTGACTATCTCCCACAACAGGTTTACCGCTCTTGCAGGCATAACCGCATTTTCACTTGGCTATCTTCTTCAACAGAAACTGTTTGGGGGAATTCCACACGTAACCGATGCCATCAGCCACCTCTTTCAAGCTCGTATTTTGGCCATGGGACGATGGTTTGCTCCAGCGCCCGAATGTCCAGATTCCTTTAACCAATTTCATATTCTGATGACCCACTCGGGTATGTGGTTTACCAAGTACACGCCCGGCCATGCCATTCTGTTGGCCTTGGGACTGAAAACTCAGCTTTATCCCTTCGTGGTACCCGCCCTCAGTGCGATCTCCACTATGACCTTGTTCAAGCTTGTCCTGCGCCACGAAGGACCAACAAGCGCCCGGGTATTCGCCATCCTTTTTTCGCTTTCCCCCCTGGGCCTGTTGTTAAGTGCATCGTTTATGTCTCATGTATCGGCCATGGCGATGGCCATTGTAGGCGTCTATTGCCTTGAAAACGTGTTGAACCGGCCAGCCCATGATCCGATTCCCGCTGGCGGGTCGTTGGGAGCGGGATTTTTCTTTGCGTTTTCGGCGATGATCCGCCCGCATGAATTTTTGATGATCGGACTGATCGGCTTTCTTTTCTTTTGCGGACTTTCCGGCGCGACCTGGCGTCGATTTATCCGCATGCTTCCCTATTGTATCGCAGGCAGCCTCCCGGTTCTGGTTGTATGGGGCTTTTGGAACCACACGCTATATGGCAACCCCCTTGCCATTGGCTATGGGTTTTCCGGAGATGATGTCATCCACGCCCCGTATCAGGGAACCTTCGGATTTACGGAACACTTTGGAATCCAGGAAGCAGTTTCGGTGCTGGTGTGGAATCTGGATCGCGTTAACCGGTCCCTATTCGGCTGGCCAGTGTCCTTTTTGTTTATTCCCCTTGCCTTTATCCGCCGCCCCAATCGTTTGACCTGGTTATCCGTTCTCGGCGCCAGCGTCGTCATGGGCGTCTATTTTTTCTATCATTACCGGGCCGAATACGAGTCCCGTTACTATTATCTTGCCTTACCTTTTCTGGCGTACCTTACGGTCAGGGGGATCAAGCTGTTCGCCGGAATACCGGGCCCCTCCATCCGCGCTTCGTTAGCCCTGGGACTTATCGCGGCTTTTTATATGCACGCCGGATTGAATTACTGGCGTGACTATCTGATCCCGGAATATGGTCAACGCTATTATTTCGCGGCCCATGATCTTCACAACCGGATCCGTGCGGAGATTGACGGGCGAGCCTTGGTGACGATTGCGTCTCCTTCCGGCAATGCCTTTGTTTATTCATCCGGTTTCATTCATAATGACCCGCTGCTGACCAATCGAATCATTTATGCGCGCGATCTTCCCGAAGCATATGACTGCCTGGCCACGGCATTTCCGGATCGAAAACACTATCGCTATTTCGGCGAAGAAGACGGGCGCGGCATTCTGACACCGTTGATGAAAAATCCTTAGTTGGTCAAAGCTTCTGGCCCAGCACAAGATACTGAGCGCCGATCGGCCATTGCAACAGCCAAGGTTCCAGAAACCGTAGAAAGCCAAGCACGCGGGGAAAAAGAAACATGGAGACCTCATGCTTGATGATAAACCCGGCCGATTCCAGCAGGGCTCGCGATTCCGGCGGGGTCAGGGTGATGGCATCACGATCAAACGGGGTGCGCTTCATCGCCAACCGGGTGCCGGGATTCCACGGATTGTTTTCCCAATACGCAAAGAAACCTCCCGGACGCAGCCGGTCAAACACGTAACAGGCGGCACCGTGGCGCTCCGCCGGCGGGATATGATGAAACACCCCATTGCAGTAGGCGACATCGAAAACGGCGACCGCGGGGCAATCGGCCATCACTTCATAGCGTAATCGTTCATCGGGAACATGAAGTCGGGCTCGTTCAATGGACCGTGGGGAGATATCCACACCGACTCCGAAACGCGCGTTCAGATGTTCCGCCAGGAGCGGCAAGGTATCCCCGGTGCCGCACCCAAAATCCAGTACCCGCTCCACCCCGTCGGCATCCCGTAAAAGTTCTGCGGTTTTTTCCACCCGTTTCAGCGCGAAATAGGTCCGCGACTCACCGGAGAATGATATCCCTCGGGCTAGCGCCTTGTCGTATTCGTCCGCGTAATCATCAAATAATGGACCGGACATTAACTCTTCCCCATTCCCAGAACGCTGGCAAAAAAACTACTAAAGATGGTCTGAAAGCCAAGGACGATCATTAATGCACCCGGGATCGCAATTCGCAGCGCGCGGGGATAATCCAAAGCGCCAAAATCGACCTGTATCCAAGCGATCAACGCCCATACGAATAATCCCAGACCGGCGACCAGACCCATCAGACCCAACACCAGGCTGCGCTCCAGGTTCATCCATTCAAAAAACCGCGTCAACCCCGGTTTCATGGGCAATAACCCTTCATTTACGGCGAAGGTTTTGGCTAATAAGGAAAACAAAATCGCTTGATAGCCGCACAAAATAAATACACTTGAAAACAGCAAGGTCTGAGCGTCGAACACAACGCCTCGAATCTGCAGCCCGGGCAAGGCCACCGCGTAACCGAGTACACCCAATGCAACGAGGATGATACCCGGGATGAGGTACAGCCAGGTCGGGCTGTACAGAAATAAAAAGCGCAGGATGCGCCATCCGTCGCGCATGGTTTTTAAGTGCGGCGCATGCGACTGGCGCCCATCCGGATGGAGGGTGATCGGCACTTCGGCCACCCGGGCCTTGAACACCCCGGCCTTGATGATCATTTCCGCGGCGAATTCCATTCCGGTGCAACGTTGGTTGATCGAGTCATACCAGGCTTTACGGAA
>DAOLDL010000090.1:0-11960 GCA_035327305.1 Kiritimatiellia bacterium
GAGGTCAGCCATGTGATTGATCACGACGTCGATGATAATGTACATGCCGCGGTTATGGGCGTCGTCAATGAGGTCCTTCAATTCCTGAAATGTTCCGAACATTGGTTCCACGCGGTAAAAGTCCGTCGGGTGGTAGGCGTGATAAGGCGTGTAGCGCGTGTCGACACCCTGTTCATTGATTTGCACGCCGGAAATCCAGATGGTCGTGATACCCATGCCTTGAAGGTAATCGAGTTTGTTGCGAACGCCTTTCCAGTCGCCACCCATGGCGAAGTGGCGGTTTCCACTGCCGTTGGAATACCAGCCGCGGATGTTGTTGTTTGCGGTGTCGCCGTCAGAAAAGCGATCCGTAAAAAGCTGATACATGTTTTCATCGCGCCAATCGGCTGGGCTTGGAAAATATTGATAGCCGGGATTGCCGGTTTTGCGGGATTGGAGGAAAAATGGATCTTGTGCCGAGGCTTGATAGGCAAAACCAACCGCCACCACCATCGCCAACATTACGCTTTGGAACCATCTCATATCATTTTCCTTTCACTCACTGCCCCGGATTGGCTGGTTTCACCCAACCGATAACCGATGAAACGGGCAGTGTTAGATAATAGATACGCAGTGATTTGAAATAAGTTAAATGTTTTATCGAATCGATTTATCAAATTGTTAAAAGTTTACACAAAAGACGCATATCGCTCATTATGTTGTGTTTATGTATATTGATTTTAGACACTTCTCCCGGTGGTCGGCATTTTTATTCGTTTTTTTGTAAATCGCTTTTACAAATATTGGGCGTTTGTGAGCTTTTACCGCGACTTGAATCCTTGTAAATTATCGGGATGGCGTTGCCAAAATATGCATGGGTGTCACTGCTGGTTTTCGGAGCCGTTCTCTTTTGGTTTTTATTCCGACTTAATCGCGATGAAGCAGGTTCCGTCAATGAGGTTCCAACTCTTGAAAATCTAGTGGTCGAGGAATCTCAATCATTGGAAATCAGCGAAAATGGATTTTCTTCCCTCAATATCCCGGCGGGCTGGATGATGCGTCGGCCTGCCGAACTGACAAACAACCGGATCGATCAACCCATGCCTGCTTCTTCCATGCCGTCCATGGATTCGCCCCCAAAGCAACGGAATGATTTATGGTTTGTCACCCCGTATGCCTTGCCCGGGGCCATGTTAAGTCCTCCCCACCATCCTCGTATTCCCGGTACGGTTATCACGGGTGAAGTTGCCGGTGTTCCTGCTCCGTGGGTGGCAGTCGTCTTGAATGAAGATCCATCCGGCCTATCATCCTTCACCATCAACAAACGCGCGATGCTTAGCCGGCCACCGGATAAATTCAGCCGGAGCTGGGGAACTTACGATACCGCGAAGCTATCCCTGCCCGGGTTATCGGCGACGCAGGCGCCTTCCGAACAAGCTGTTATTGCCGAAATCCGGGAAGATAGCACGGAATTGTTCAGTCGGGCGATGTACTACATCCGTGTCGCCGATCAGCGCGCATACGATGGTAACAACCGCGAGGCTGTCGACTACTTGCGTCAGGCGGTTTCCCTTTTTCCGCGCATGTTCTATGCGAATCGTCGCCTGGGAAAACTGTTGATCCTGCAGGGTGATTACGATGCCGCCCTTGAACATCTACTCATCGCCACCGGCGATGATCAATCGTTGCCCGAAACGTGGAACGATGTAGGTGTGGCCTATTTGTATCGCGGAGATCATAACGAAGCCATCAAGGCGTTTGAAACATCCTTTGCGCTTGATTCGACTTCCGTAGAACCTCTTTTTAATTCAGGACTGGCTTTGCGTCTCCAGGGAAATATGGCGCGTGCCCGCGATATTTTTACCCGGTGTCTGCAATTTAATGATGATGACGCCCGTTTTTATCGAGAACTTGCGGTAATCGCCGCATTGGAGGACGATGAGGAGCTCGCCTTGAAACTTCTTGATGATGCCATGACAAGGGATAAAACATGGACAACGCCCATGCTTGACGCGGCCTTGATTCATGCCGAGGCCGGGCGACGCGATGTTGTTTTGCACTATCTGGACAAGGCCCTGGAAAACACTCCGGCACACATCATGATTCAAATTTACAATCAGCCTGCGTTCCGGGAGACAAAACTTCACCCCGAAAGCAAACCTTTCGAATCGCGTTTGGCCGCCAAGGCGCGAAAGGAAATGGGGCGACAAACCGCGATCAGTCCGTAGAGTGATCCGTCTTTCGAAGCAGGAATGCGCGGTTGATGTCGTGGTTAAGACCGTTGCCGATCATACTTCCTTTATCATTAATTCCGGTGGCTTGTACCAGCCACCAGTCCGAAGGAATTCCGGGCAGTTCATTCAGGTCGATCATCTCGCCATCCTTCCACAAACATGCGCTTTCGTCGGAATCGTACGAAGCGATCCGGGAGCCTACGGCATGCATGAGGTTGTTGATGCCATACACTGTTGAATAGATGGCCTCGCCATCATCCAGCATGCGGGTGCCTTTGCGTCTCGAATAGAGAAACGCCTGAACTCTCGCGGCATCCCTCATGATGTAACCACCGGCGTCACCGCGGTCGTTCAATGCCACTGCCGCGCTTCCGCTCAAATGCGACAGCAGGGTGAATGTGGTAAGATTGCGCGCTTTTACCGCGTCATAAAAATAAAATGCGTGGCTTCCGAACAATTCCTCCGAGCCGGTTTTGATATGCCCTATCACATCGCCGCGCGTATTGATATCCAGCGCCTGGATGTTTCCGGAACCGGGAAGCCGGGGCAGAATTATGATAGTGCCGTCACGCCACAGCACGGCTTGCATGCCATCGCGGGCTTCCACGGAGCCGACTATAAAGCCATGATCGTTGATGGCATATGCGGCGCTGAATAAAATGCCATCGGGCGCGGGCAGTGGAACCATTCCATCCTGCTCGCTCCAGATAAAAGCGCGGGTGATTCCATGTTCGTCCGCCGACTCCCCAACGACCACGCCATGCCGGTTAATGGAGTATCCGCGGCTGGCTTGTCCGCCGAGAGTGCCCAGCATGGTGATGCCGATGTCCGGCTTCCATAGAAACGCCTGCACAGCCTCATCGCCGTTTTCGATTTCACCCACAATCCAATCCTGCTCATTGATGGCGGTGGCCCGGCTTCCAATCGCATGGTTGTCCAGAGACACCAATTCAAACGTATCCCCGGCGCCTCTCGTGTGACCGGAAACCAGAACCGTACAGAAAAACACTGCCGCGAAATGCGTGACCCGTCGAATCATCGTGGGTTATCCGTTCTTCATCGCGGCGTCAACGTCGGAGATTTTTCCCATGGCGAGAAGTGAATCCGCCCACGAACGGCATTCTCCGGTATTCATGGCGGAAAGTGCGGCCTGAACAAGCGGTATCATGCGTGGTTCCACGCTGAATTGCCGGATTCCGATGCCCACGAGAAACTTCAGCATCTTGGTGTCGGTTGCCATTTCTCCGCAGAACGATAACGAGGACTTGTTGTCCGAACAGGCGCAGGCGATGCGTTTCAGCGCGCGAAGCACGGCCGGATGATGGGAAACATACAGATCGGATATTTGCTGATTGGTGCGGTCAACGGCCAGCATGTACTGGACCAGATCGTTTCCACCAATGGAAAGAAAGTCCGCTTCACCCGCCAGCTCGCCCACCACCTCGACGGCCGCGGGTAATTCAATCATGGCTCCGAGTTTGGGATGTTCGTGGCATGAAATATCTTCATTTCGAAGTTGTTCGATGCACTCATTCACCACCTGGCGGGCTTGGACAAAATCATCCACGGAGGAAATCATGGGAAACATGATTTTCAAATTGCGGTCGGCCCCGGCGCGCAACAGCGCGCGAAGTTGCTGGATGAAGATATTCTTATACCTGAAGGAAAAGCGAATGGCGCGCAGACCAAGGAAGGGGTTGCTTTCCGATACATTTGGAAAGTATGAAAGCATTTTGTCGCCGCCGACATCCAATGTACGGAAAACGACTTCCCGTTGATCCATTTCTTCCAGAATTACCCGATAGACCCGGTATTGTTCCTCCTCGGACGGAAAATTGTTCCGGACGATAAAGGGAAATTCGCTTCGATAAAGTCCCACGCCCTCGGCTTTCATGAGGTTCGCGGTTTTCAATTCATTCAACATGTTGATGTTGGCCATCAGGCGGATGCGAACCTTGTCCTGCGTCCAGGTTTCCCCAAGCACCTTTGCCGCACGGGATTCCAATTCGGTTTGACCGGTTAGAAAATTTTCGAAGCTTTTGCGGACCGCATCGTCCGGATCGATATAAATGTTGCCCTGATCGCCATCGATCATAACGTGAACGTCGGGATTCAAGCTGAAAAGCCGGTTATCATCCGCTACGACCATGGGAATATTCAGGGATCGGGCAAGAATCGCGATATGCGAAGCCACCGCACCACCCACTTGAATGATTCCTTCCGCTCGTTGCGCGGACAATTTAAGAACATCTGACGGGAGCAATTCCCCGGCCACTACAATATGACCATCATAATCAACCGGAGCTTCCTCATCGGTCCGTAAATTCTGAAGCAGTCGGCGTCCCAGATCTTTTACGTCCTGAACTTTTTCCTGGAGTCTGGGATTTTTGCTGGATGAAAACAATTTGATGTATTGATTAATTACCCGGAGAATTGCCTGGGGCGGCGATTCACCGTTTCTGATGTATTCGATCATGGAACCGGAAAATTTCGGATCCTTGACGATCAAAAGGTGCGCGCTGAAAATAAGCGAGGCGACATCGGCCAGCCTCTCCTCCATCACCACCTGCAACTCTTCCAGCTGTTGTTCCGTGCGTTGGAGCGATCGTTGAAAGTCTTCGAGCGTGCAAGAAAATGCCTGTGAGCCTTCCTCAATGACAAACTGGTCCTTCATTCCGCCAAGAATGGTGGGTTTACCGAAGGCATGGCCGCGCGCCCCCGATTTGCCCTTGATAAATTTCAGCTCGCGCACGTCCTGGGCTGGTTTGACGACGTCTTTGGGCGGTTCTGATTTGATGCGGTGAAGCGTCATCAGCAGTTTGGCATTTTCGATCGTGGTGGCAAGTTGCGCGGCAATGGCTTGCAGGGCCTTCGTATCATTTTCGTCGAAGTAATCGACTACCGGATCCTGAAGCACCATGACGCCCACCCGCGATAGTCCGCGCAAAATGGGAACGGCAAGGAACGCCTGATATTTTTCTTCGCTGATCCCGGGAATGAACTTGAAGTTCGGGTTGTTATTGCCGGCGCCTTCCCGGATTGGTCTTAGCTCCTTCAGCGCTGTTCCCGTTAAACCTTCACCCAGCTTCAACCGTATCTGCGATTTTTCCTTTATATTCAATCCCTGCGTAGCGGTCAGAACAAGTTCCTGCGTATCTTCTTCATAGAGGTAAACCGAACAGACCGCGGCGCGCATGTGGTGGGCGACAATACTGACCACCGTCTGAAGAAAATCTTCCAGACTCGGGCTTTTCTCAAACAGACCGGCGATTTCGCCGATACTGCATATAAGGTCTACGTTGTCCTTGCGCATGGTTATTCCGCTCGCCGAAAATGTAACGACTGAAACACGAAACTGCAACTTTCGTTCAGTACGAAAGCGCGAAGAAATCATCCGCCCAGAAGATCGGGAGGAACAAGGGATAATAGGGTCGCTTCCCCGTCATCAGACAATTCCAACTCAACCAGACCGCCTTTTTTGAACGCCATTACAAGTTCCCCGTGTGCGGTCCATCGGCTGACCGCGGTGGAAAAATCCGGTTCATGACCGACCAATGCGGCGATCTGGACTGAAGAAGGCATGGATGCAACCACTTTGCGGATATCCTTGAAACGACAGCCTGGATTCAGGCGGGCATCGCGCCGGATTTCATTGATACCGAAAATCAGGCCGAGAATCCGCGCGGTTTCCCAGGCGCGTACAGCCTCCGAGGCAATGATCACGTCCGGCCCCCGGCGTAATTTGGCCAATTGCGAAAAAGCCGTCTTTGCCGATCGCCGCCCTCCCGTAGTCAATGGCCGCTCCAGATCATCGCCGGGAAATTCATCGGCTTCAACGGCAATGGCATGTCTGATCAACCAGAGTTTCATCATGTTGAGTTACTTGACTTCCAACGTGTTCCGCGATACTTGTGCTGACTCAATCTCAACTGCCCGATAGTGTAATGGTAGCACAAGTGACTCTGAATCACTTTGTCTAGGTTCGAATCCTAGTCGGGCAACCATCAATCGGGTACCCATAGCGCCTCACGGAGGCTCCACCACACCGGATATTCAACCATCTTCCCAGGTTGATTTACCGTATCCGCATCGGCATCAACACATAAAGGAAGGGCGCATCGCACTTCATAACACCCGGGCTAAGTTCATCGCTGAACTCGAGCGCGACTTCATCACTGGTCAGGTTCTTGAGGCAATCCATCATGAAATCAGGATTAAACGCAATGGCCATGGCTTTTCCATTGTACTTGATGGCAAGGGATTCCGAAGCTTCGCCGACTTCCGGTGAATTAGAGGAAATGGTGAGTTGGTTTTTCTCAAAAGCCAGCGTAACCGAACTTGTCTTGTCACTTACCAGGGACACCCGGCGAACGGAATCAAGCAATTGCTCGCGTTCAACCGCGACGCGTTCTTCGCATTGGGACGGAATGACCTGGCGGAAATTTGGAAACGTCCCGTCAATCAACTTGGTTGTTATCAACATGTTGCCGAATGCAAACGCCGCCTGGTTATCGCCGGCCATGATCTTGATGTTACCTTCCGTGCCGAGGGTTTTCACCAGCTCATTAACCGTCTTGTTGGGAATAACGATGTCGCCCGTAGCCTGCTCCGGAAAATCCAGTTCATTTTCAAACAAAGCCATCCGGCGACCATCGGTCGCTACCACCGTCAACTTTCCATCCTTAAAGCTAAGCAATACCCCGTTCAACACATAGCGTGATTCCTCGGTGGAGGCGGAATAGTGAGTGGCCATCAGCATTTTCTTAAAGGTGGCCTGTTCCAGCGTGTACGTTCGGTTTCCTTCAAATTCCGGAATGGGAGGAAACTCCTCTTCGGAAATACCGATAATCTTGAACATGGATGAGCCTGATTTGATCGTGGCGACGTCTTTGTCATCGACATTGATCTCGATATCGGAAGAAGGCAACTCGCGGATAATGCTGAATAAACGACGTGCCGGAAGCGTGGTGCCGCCTTCGCGTGAAATTTTGGCTTCGCAAGTGGTTTGAACGCTGACCTCCAGATCGGTCGCGGTTAATTGAATCGCGCCATCCCCGGCATGAAGGTGAACATTCGCAAGAATTGGCAATGTGTTGCGGGTACTGATGCCGGATTGCACTTTCTGCAGACCTTCGAGAATGGATTCTTTGCTGGCAACCAATTTCATGCGCTGATCTCCACGTTATTCACTGACTCTTTTATTTATAGATAACATAGTTATATGAAAGTAGTATTAGTATGTCTTGTGAATAGTTGCAATAACCAACCTTGCCCCTTTTACATCAGCGGGTTAGCGACATAAGAACCATGTTGGAAACCTGTCCGCCCGACCCTGCTTTTCAACAGATGAAAATGTTATCAATACCAATTAACAAGACCAACGCTTCTATTCACAAGCCATCATGAAGTTATCAACACCACGCTGAAGCACGCACTACGCCTTGCGGGACAAACGTTGTTGAAGCACCAGAAGCGATTGCCGGAATGATTGATCCACCTTGAGTTTTTCGCCCACGGTTTTACATGCGTGCATAACTGTCGCATGATTCTTGGCAAACGCCTGTCCAATGGACGGTAGCGACTGCTTGGTCAATTCACGGCTCAAGTACATGGCAACCTGGCGAGGGAATGCGATCGCTTGCGGACGGCGGTTGCTGGTCATGTCGCCCATGCGGATATCGTAGTAATCGGAAACCACTTTTTGAATTTCCTCAACCGTCAGGATCTGCTGTTGCTCCTGGTCAAGGGTGTCGCGCAGAAGGTATTCCACCGATTCCATGGTGATGGGCTTGCCGGTAAGGGAGGAAAACGACACGACGCGAATCAAGGCGCCTTCAAGGCGGCGAATGTTGGCCCGGATGTTTTCCGCGAGGTAATTGATCACATCATCCGGAAGCTTGATGTTCAATTGCTCCTGTTTATTGCGGAGAATGGCAATGCGGGTTTCCACGTCCGGAAGTTCCAGTTCCGTGACCAATCCCCATTCAAAACGCGATACCAGCCGGTGCTCGAGTCCGGGAATTTCGCTGGCCGGCCGGTCGCACGTCAACACGATCTGTTTGTGACTGTCAAACAACGCATTGAACGTATGGAAAAATTCCTCCTGCATGCGTTCCTTGCCGCCGAGAAACTGAATATCGTCGATAAGCAAAACGTCTGCGTTACGGTATTTCTTGCGGAATTGCACCTGTCCGCGTTTCTGAATCGCATCAATGTATTCATTCAACAACGCTTCACTTGTAACGTAACAGACATTTCCCTTGGTATGAGTATGAACGTAATTGCCGATCGCCTGCATCAAATGCGTTTTGCCAAGACCAACGCCGCCATAAATAAACAGGGGGTTGTAGGCGCGACCAGGCGATTGGGCCACGGCAAGAGATGCCGCATGAGGAAAACTGTTGGATGGACCGACGATAAACTTGTCGAACGTATACTTGGTGTTGAGCGCCACCGTGGATTTGACTGCGCGGCTTGACGGAGATGAACTTTCTTTTTTCTCCGCCGGAGTTGTCACGATTTCCCGCTCTTTAGCGGGAATGGTGCGATCCACTTCAAGTATGACTTTTAATTCACCGGGAGTTGCCGCGGTAACCGCATCCTGTATAAGAGACAGATAATTTTCCTCCAGCCAGTTCTGGTAAAAATTATTGGCTACCCTTAATACAAGCTGATCGCCCGCAATATCCCTTGCTTCGATGACGCCAATCCAACGATCAAATACATCCTTGGAAAGAGTGTCCTTCAGATGTTTGCATGCCCGAGACCAAACAGCCGTTGCGTTCATTCAACTGACCAATCTTCTATTGAATCATGACCTACGTTTTAGTTTCCAACCAGGTCACAGGTCGAACATACAAAAAAAAGTCTTATTCCCCGGAGCTGATTTTTCCCTTACGCACTCCAACTTTCAGCATCCGATCGTGATTCCCCTTAACCCTTGGCAATCCGGTTATTAACAAGTTGTTAACAGCCGCGATATTCATCTACCATCGCCTGTGACGGGCAGACACTATGAAGGTGTGAAGTCATCGACAAGGTAAAAAAAACGAAAGTGCCTTCTTTTTTTTACCACTACAACTTATAGTAAATATATTATTTTTATCACAATATATGGTGGTTGCGGTTAATGCATTGTTTGACAGCAGTTTGCAGTTGATGAAGTTGAAAACAGCCCGATTTTCCACAAATTTTTATTATAATGTGTCATTGGATATAAAGTATTCATTCTGGAAGAAGGAAAAATGAAAAAACCATTAACAGCGCCGAAATTATTGATTGAAGGCGCGGGACAATGCGCGGATCTGATTTATGGCAGTGGATTTATTCCCGTGGATCCGGTTGTTTTTCTGGATGAAGGATCATCTTCCACGCTGGTTGTTCCCATGCTCGAGTACGGACGGGCAAAAGTGGAAGCCCGCAAATCAAAAGTTTTTCTGCCAGAAGAAATACTGGTCCCTCCAGGCGAACGAAGGCGCCTGGCTTCAATCGCATTGTATTTGCTGAAATTCCGTAAAATTAAACAAATTCAGGTTCCCACTTTTTTTCCCGCCGGCATCGCGCGGGAACTGGAAAAGAACGGCATTTCCATCGACATCATCACGGGTCCGATCTATCCCGAACGCGCGATCAAGGATTCCAGCGAAGTCAGAAAAATTACCGAAGCACAATCCGCCGCCGTCAGCGCCATGAAGGCCGCAGTCCGCCTGATTCGTGAAGCAAGCGTACATCGCAACCGCACGCTGGTGTGGAAAAAATCAGCGCTTACTTCGGAACGCGTCCGGGAAATCATCGATATTGAATTGCTTAAATCCGGTTGTACCGCGCGCGATACCATCGTCGCCGGCGGAAGACAGGCGACCGATCCCCACGACCGGGGAAGCGGACCACTTAAAGCGGGCGAAGCCATTGTCATCGATATTTTTCCCCAGCATAAACAACACCACTATTGGGGCGATATCACACGCACTGTTTGCAAAGGCACGCCTTCACCAGCTCTTGCGCGCATGTACCAAACCGTGCTCAAAGCACAGAAAATGGCGCTGGATAATATCAAGGCCGGCGTAAAGGGGTCCGATATTCACGACATGATCAGCGCCTTTTTTGACGGTCAAGGCTATCCAACCACCGTGAAAAACGGTGTTGTGCGCGGATTCTTCCACGGCACCGGTCACGGGGTCGGGCTTGATATTCATGAATCGCCATCCATCAGCCTTGCCCCGGTTGAACTTTCCGTCGGCAACGTGGTCACCGTGGAACCCGGTTTATACGATCCGGACATCGGTGGCATACGCATCGAAGACACCGTATTGGTAACACGTGCCGGAATTAAAATTCTCTGTCCTCTCGCCAAGACCTTCGTGATTTAATTTAGTTATGACCACGTTGATCATCATTGCGATTCTCGGTGTGCTTTATCTAGGTGTCCGATGGTTTGAGTGGAGCAATGCGTTCAAACCGTCGAAACGAATGGATGCCGATCCATCTTCCATCGGTCTCGAATTTGAAGATGTGATTTTTTATGCAGAAGACGGGTGCCGCCTGCACGGGTGGTGGCTTCCGCACGAATCTGCCCGTGGAACAGTCATTTATTGCCATGGCAACGCCGGCAACATCAGCACGCGTTTGGATGTCTGCCAGGGACTCTGTTCTCTTGGTTTGAATGTATTTATTTTCGATTACCGAGGGTATGGTAAAAGCCGGGGGTTTCCCACCGAACGCGGATTACAACTCGATGCCGCCGCCGCGTATGAAGTGGCGCGCGCGCGATACGAAGATGATGACAATCCTCCGGTGGTCATTTATGGCGCCTCCCTCGGCGGTTCGGTGGCGGCGTATCTTGCTGGAAAATTGCCGGCGCGAGGGTTGATCATCGAGGGCGGCTTCACGTCGGCTATAGATGTCGGTGAACGCTGGTATCCGTGGTTGCCGATCAGCGCCATCGCCAAGTACCGGTTTGATGCCCGTGCTCACGTGGCGACGCTGGATATTCCAAAATTGTTTTCACATTCCAATATCGACGCAGTTATCCCGCCCGACCTCGGCGCGGAATTATTCAAGGCCGCCGCCAATCCAAAACGATTTGTCCCGCTGGTCGGTGAGCACGGAGAAGCCGGATGGCTGGATACCCCGCATTACCTCACCGAATTACGCCAATTTATCGACACCGTTTTGCCGGCTTAAAATATTTATACCCCTTCCCCGTTATATGCTCGTAACAACGGTAATGAACCGGAAAGGGAATCAAATGAAAACCATTGCAACCATATTAGTCTTTACGGCAATAAGCATTGCCGCCGCTTCGGCTCAACCTGGCCGTGGTGAAAAACCGGGTCCTCGCGAAGAGCGCGGCGGACCGGACCGCCCCGCACGTGAACGCCTCGTCGACCGGCTCGATCTTACCCCGGAACAATCGAAGCAGTTGGCGGAATTGCGTGAGCAATTTCGCGCGGAAACCATGGATCTCCGGGCCGCAGTGGAAAAAGCGCGCCTCGAAGTCAACCACCAGTTGCGGCAGGAATCCGTGGACCAGGCCGCACTTATGAAGGCCGTTGAAACGGAAAGCGCCGCGCATCTGGCCATGCGCAAGGCAACCGTCCAGCACCAACTGAAAGTTCGAGACATCATAGGCATTGAAAAGGCGCAAAAACTTCAGGAGATGCGCCAGGAGTGGCGCGAGGATCGACGCGAATCGCGGCCCGGCGCCGGTCGCCCTTGATAAATCGAAAGCCTTGAACCCGAAAACCG
>DAOLDL010000091.1:0-11617 GCA_035327305.1 Kiritimatiellia bacterium
CGGCCTGGTCATTCGTGCCGATTACCAGGTCTACACCGTCGACCAGTTTGGTCAGTGTGATGGACGGTGAAATTACTTGGACTTCGGCATCATCATCATCAGAATGCGGATTTCCGAGCGGATCATCGCCCGTAGCGGTTGCGGTATTTGTTAAAGAACCGCTTATTACCGAAACCACGCTGGCGGTTATGGTTTGACCGACGGTCAGATCACCGAGGGATTGGTTTACCGGCGGGGTCAAATCATTATCGATCAACGTAACATTTGTAAGTAGCGTGTTCCCTATATTCGATATTACAAAGTAATATGTTACCGACTGATCATTCGTGCCGACAACAAGATTGGCGGCATTTCCAAATGTGCCATCAGCGCTTACCAATTTAATAATCGAGATGGCAGGATCGATTTCATCAACTTCCGCAGTATCTTCGTCAGAATGGATATTATCAAGCGGATACTCGCCGGTAGCAATGACGGTATTCAATAAATATCCGCTAATTACAGATGAAACGGATACGGTGACTGATTGCCCCGCCACCAACGTCCCGACATTGGTTGAAAACGCCAAATCCAGGTCATCTAATGTGACATCCGCCAGAGGCACATCACCCGTGTTGGAAACTACAAACCAATACGTAATGGCCTGACCATTTGTTCCCAGGGCATAATTACTGCCGGGGTAAAGGCCCGTCGTGCTTACGGTCTTCACTACGGCAATACCCGGATTGATAATTACGACCTCGGCAATATCAGAATTCGTCACAACTTGTGACAAGTATTGACCGGTGGCAATGGCCACATTGGTTAAGTTCCCGCTCAACACCGTGCTAACACTTACGGTAACCGCTTGTCCCACGCCAAGATTTCCAATATTGGTGCTGAATGGAATCAGAGGGTCATTAACCATGACATTCGTGAGCGGCGCCGTACCGGGATTCGACACAACGAACCAGTAGGTAATGGGCGTGTTATTGGTTCCCACGAGAATATCACTGCCGGGATACACATTTTCACTGACTGTTTTTACGACTTGAATGGTCGGGGTAAGGAATCCGAGATCCAGCACATCGTCGCAGATCAGATTAGTGTTACCCATGCTGGTAACGCAGGCAACGTTCACAAAATTCGAGATTCCGAATATGTTATTTGTAGTCTGCGCGACAAAAGTCACGGTCATGAATTCACCGGGGCGGAGTTCCTGTCCGGTATGTAGTACCGGCGGAGCAGTTCCCGCAAAAGTATTGGTTCCCCGGTTTGAACCGGCTATGGCTGGTGTGGTCCAGCGAACCTGGAAATCATCCACGGTAAACACTTCGTTGGCCGAAGCATAAGACCCGCTTGGCACGGCAAATCGGAATCGTGTATTGGTAGATGCGGAAGCCAGGACGTTAAACGATGCATTCCCTGAATTTGCCCCGCTGACGCCCGTAAAATTTGAAATGGTTGTATAACTAACGCCATTGTTCGTGGATACCTGGAACAACATGGAATCAGCAGTATCAACACCCGCCGAGCGGGCAAACGAGAACGTTACCGTGGCCGAATTGGCGCCGACGTAGTTCACTGTACGATAAATCGAACGATCGGCGACATTGTTCGAAAACACCAATGCATTCCCTGAAATTCGGATCTGTCCGCTTGCCGGATTATTATCATCCCCATCTTCCACCCAGGGAGATGCAAAATCAGCTGTGCCATTGTTATTGCTGTACGAAACAACACTGAATTCATCACGCACTGTATTGGTGCTTGCCGCCACTGACGGCACGCCCCCGGTTGGCGCCGTTACCAACGTGGAACCGGGTACATAAGTCATGCCAAAGGGAAGTGTATCCGTCAGCTGAACATTCGTTTGTGTTACAGTTCCTGTATTTTCCACCAGGATGGTATAAGTTACAAACTGCCCATTCGTGACGAAGCCACCGGCATCCGATGATTTTTCTATATCCAATGTCCGCACAAATACCGGCACGGTTATATCAGCCACGACTATAATTGTGGAAACATCATCCGAAACAAAAGCTTGATTCGTGATAACAGAAACTGTGGAAGTATAAGGCGATAGTACCGTGGCATCAAAATAGAGTGTTCGTGACTCACCTGCTTCCAACGTCCCGATGAACAACCCGGTTTCATCGAGAGGAAAAGGAGTAAATCCTGAATCCAGCACCGGATTGCCATCCAGGAACGTGCTGTTTTCCACATAGATGACCTCCGGAGGAAGTTCATCACGCACGAATATGCCGCCGGATATCGTCAATGTCGGGTTCGTAATGGTAATTGTGTAACGAATTATTTCTGCCGGATTGAGAAACCCATCATTGTTCAAGTCGCCACCCGGTGAAAAATCAACTTCTTTTTCCGCCAGAATGGAAGGCAAAGGCAACACCGTATAACCGACGTCCATGGCCAGTGTATCACCGGAGAATGAACGAGAAGGATCTTGTCCCCAGGCGGCGGCCATTTCCGCGCCATCACATGTAAACAGCTTCATGCCAGACTGGTCACCATCGGGATCGTAAATTCGAATGGATTCCAAGTACTGGATTGGTATGGCAATATCATATTCGCCGCAATCATTCGAAAAGGCTCCGCCATCGCCATTGAAATCCACATAAATCATTGTGGCGCGATTAGCCGTGACAAAAACGGGGTGTCGGTTTACGCCATCCGGAGTTATTCCTGGCGTCTGACCCGGCGCATACCCCAGCAAAAGAACCGTACTCAACAGACGTTTTGGAACCAGGCCATAACCCCAATCATACAGTTGACCCGTTGCACCAACAGCATCAACGATGCCTGAACCGTAAAATGGCGCATTATTAGTAGTGAAGAACCGATGCGCCTGGAATGTAACACCATTGGTGCTTCCTATGGCATTTGTATGGAACGTATGTCCACGTGCCGGGACATTGTATGAAACAATGGTATTGGAACCCGCAACCACGAATTCAGCGAAAATTGTAATCGGGTTGGTGTTCGGGTTGAACAACGCGATTAAATTAGTATAGCTGGCCCTGGTAATTGCCACGGGGTTGTATAATTCGCTCGACCAGGTTTCAATCGGAGGAATGGTGTACCAACGCGCGGCATAACTTGAACCCCGGATTCCGGTTAGAATATGTACTTGAACCGGAGCAGACGATGTGACCGTTCCACCGCTTATGATATTTTCATAATTAAACACCTGGCCTTCATTCAAGTTGGTGACGACTTCCGGTATTCCATCGCTATTTCGATCAATAACCACTACCGTGCCGTTGGTGCGGGCCATTATACTGGCCATTGAATAATTATAAACGCCGGGTGTTATGCTGGGAACCACATTGGTGCCCACGGGAAACACATAACGAGTGCCCCAGGTTGACGTATCAAAGACTTCCGATGCATCACCTAAAAGCGATCCGATGCCGGCTTGGGCCGGCCAGGCCATACGAGTCAAGGCGATGGGTCGATTCGCACCAATTTTATCCCGACCATCTATCGCTATAACCGCCGGATTTCGCGGCTGGGCATTGATGTTGGTCACCGCTCCAATAAATTGACCGCGTTGCAAAATATCGTTTAAATCCGTGCACGGCACCACGCCCGGCGCACAGCCATTGGCCGCATTTCCGTCACCCCAGACCCTGGTCGTGCTTTGCGTCGGATTATTCAAATCGCTTTCATAACCATCTTCCCAATGGTCCACCACAATAATGGTATTGCTGGCGAAAACCGATATACCGATGACCGCGACATTGGTCGGATTGCTGACACCACTATTGATGTTCGTGAAATAGGTGCGCATGGCCTCCTCATTCACGGGAACATAATACGTTTGTACAATTTCCGAAAACGGACTGATGATTAAGAATTGATTGGTTGAGGACAAGACGCCGGACAGGTCGGTTACCGTGAGTATATGGGTGCCGACATTGGTGGAAGTGTAACGAAAACTGACGGACGAAAAATTGTTGCTGATGAAAACCGACGTGATGTTCGTGGTGTCATCGGCATTCCGGAAAAAGCCGCTTAATGACGAACTCAAGGAGAATTCTATATTGTTTGTTGCAACGGCGGGATTACCCAGATTGTCCTGCACCTGAATAGTGATGAACGGTGAAGTGCTCCCGGCGTTGACAATACGAACCGGCGTGACAAACCCCACTTTTTCCGGAGGAGGAAGCGAGTATATAATCTGAACCAGGCCAGCGGCGCCATTGCCCCCATTGCCCCCATCTGAACCGCGGGCACCGCCACCGCCACCAGGAGCAGATCCCGGTTCGCCGGGTTGGGTATTATTTCCACCAGCTCCACCATCGCCTTGACCAGCGCCGCCTGCGCCACCAGAAGCGCCGGAGCCATTCCCGCCGTTGGAGCCGGGACCGGTTGGTGTTGCGGAACCGCCACCACCGCCACCACCGCCGGAAGTAGAGCCACTGCGGTCGCCACCATTACCACCGGAAAACGTAATCTGCCCAATGGATGTTCCGGCAGAACCACCGGCGCCTCCGGTGTTACTGCCGCCACTGCCGCCCCGAGCCAGCACTTGAGTGCTTACGCCACTGTGAAACAGTGAAAAGCCGCCGGGATTTCCAGGATCACCGCTCGTACTGGCAATACCGCCGGCGCCGACAACGATTGTATAATTACTGCCAGGCACAACCGCCAGCGTGGATTGCGCAAACGCACCGCCACCACCACCGCCGCGCCGGGTGGTGCCATCATTTCGCGGAGCGCCGCCGGCGCCCCACGCCCTTACCGTAATTTGAGTGACACCTACAGGAACCGTAAAATTGTTCGTGCCGGGTGTGGAATAATTATTGGTTATCACGTTTGCGTTGGCCGCTCCGGCCACCATGAACAGCGATACACACATTCCGCCAAGGTACTTTAGAGTTGATTTACGGTTATTCATGGCATTGCTCCGCATGGAATTAAATTTGCAAGTGCGACTCTGTGAATTTTTCATAGTGTTAGCCCGTGATCGTAGTATTATAAAACGAAGAAAATAAGTAGCGGACGGAACGAGGGAGTGAGAGCAGTGGTGGGGTCAAATCCGCACAGCAACAACGATTGCTCGTTGTACGAATTTCACAAAAAAATCTGTCTTGCGATTGTTTAGAACTCGACATGTTTTGTAAAACCAAACATCACTGACACAACAAAGCGTGCACACCATCAAACAAGTCGGCTCACCGATTCATCAATCCCCAAACGACTTCACTGCCAACAAACATCAATGAAAATTATCCAATCATTCATTCGGTATGCATTTTTTTCGGTGACCCTACCCATTCGCGATTTTGCCGATTAGTCGCAAAAAAGCAAAGAAAAAAAAGCAAAGAAGCAGTTAAACGCTTTATCATAATGCCTCCCCGATAGCCCACCCTGCCCCGGCAAGCTGTCGATAAAGCGAAATCAAGTGAAAACATGGAAATAAAAACTATTCCATTATAATGGGTTACGAATGACCGGACCCGACATCATTTGGTGCAAGGAAGTATGGCTTCATTTCATAACCCCCTGATATTGCCATAATGTTTTGCCTGTAATATCACTCACAATTGAGCAACGTGTTACCGTTAAACATATTACGTATTATTTTATTATTTAATGCGGGTGAAATTCAATCAAAAGTATGAAGGCGAATACTTGTTCGACTTAATTGATAAATCGATCAATCGCTTATGGCACAAAAGGCTTGTTTTTGATGATTCTGGTCTGTGTATAGGCGAACGAAATGTGCGAAACACTTTGTCTATAGATGAGGCGAATTTCAAGCCTGCCTGGTCAGGACCATGGCCGAACGCGGGGCAATTTCCGCTTTGTCCCCACTTATTTTTCGTAAAGTGGTTGCACCGGCCCTGGTCTCATCAACGAGAACATTCCACCCGGAACCAGGTAATTGAACCGTTTCTTTTTCCGCCCGGGCATTAAAAATTACAACAAATTTATCAGCGGCTTCCGATGTGCCCGAACCTTTCAATACATATCCCACCATCCCGGCGTTTGGCATATCCAGAAAATATAAATTTTTCCTGATATCAGCCGAGGTTTTCATTCGAAATTCCGGGTTTGCCAATCGCAAGGCAATCAATCCGCGATAATATTCGTATACATCCTTGTGTTTGATTTTTCGTCGCCAATCGATGGCATTGATCCGGTCGGGAAGATTATAGCTGTTTTCATGACCTTTCTTTGTTCGCAACAATTCCTCGCCGGCATGAATAAAACATATTCCCTGGCTGGTCATGACAATCGCCGCCGCCAGTTTGTACATGCGTATACGGTCCGCATCGTTCAGCCCGGCGGTGGTCAGCAATATTTTATCCCACAAGGTGTGGTTGTCATGGCAAGATGCATAGCTTACTGCATGGTGCGGCTCTTTTGCCCACGAACCGTTCCATAAATCGTCTTTTGATGCTTTGACTTGTTTGTGTTTTATCGAGGCAACGATCCCGGTCTTGAGGCGATTCTCCATGTCCGAGGCGCCCTGGACAAACCCGCCGGAATGATGCTCGGCCACGTGCCCCTTAATCGCGTCGCGGATTGTGTCGTTAAAGGCGGCAACACGATCAAGCCGTCCGACATTGGTTTTCATGGCGCGTTGATCCCACGGCAACGGGCTGTCACCGCCGGTCCACCCTTCCCCATAGAGGATGATGGATGGGTCGATTTTATCCATGGCCTTGCGGATTTGTTTCATGGTATCGAGATCATGCAAACCCATTAGGTCAAAACGGAATCCGTCCACATGGTATTCCTTTACCCAATGCACCAGCGAATCGATCATCAACTTCCGCACCATGGAGCGTTCGGACGCCACTTCGTTCCCGCAACCCGAGCCGTTGGAGAAGCCGCCTTCGGCATTTTGCCGGTAATAGTAGTCGGGAACCACATGTTGAAAATGAGAGTCGGCGCTGTGGTAGGTGTGGTTGTAAACGACATCCAATACGACGCGCAATCCCGCCCGGTGAAGTCCCATCACCATTTCCTTGAATTCGCGCACGCGAACCCGGCCATCAACGGGATCGGTGGCATACCACCCTTCAGGCACATTGTAGTTTTTGGGGTCATAACCCCAGTTGTACTGGCCGTTTTTTTTCGTTTCATCAATGCTGGCAAAATCAGCGACTGGAAGCAGGTGGACATGTGTGACGCCCAAATCCTTGAGATGATCCACGCCGGTTTTGATGCCATCCGGACCACGCGTGCCTTTTTCGGCTAATCCCAGGTATTTTCCGGCGTTTTTGGTTCCCGAAGATGCGTGAATGGTGAAATCGCGCACATGCACTTCGTAAATAACGGCGTCCGTGGCCTGTTCGAATTCCGGTTTTTTGTCCGAATCCCAATCCTTTGGATCTGTGTCACGCAGATCCGTGATCATGGCGCGGTTTCCATTGGCTCCAACCGCCACGGCATACGGATCCACCGCTTCGACGTGGCCGCTTTTACCGGTCTGCGTCAGGCGATAGCGATAATATAAATTGCGCAAGTCACCCGCCACATTCAGCAACCAGGTTCCTTGAACATCCCGCTTCATGGCCAGTGTTCGGGGTGTTTCTTTTTTGTGACCGGTATTAAACAGCATCAACTCCACGTGCTGGGCGGTAGGCGCCCAGAGACGGAACGTTGTGGATTGCGGACTGTAGACCGCGCCCAGGTCATTGCCCGCATAATGGAATTTCTTCTCGAAATCCTTGGTGTTAAACGCATGCGCGGAACTACGCTTTTTCATATACTTTCCCCATTATACATTGAACAGGAAGTGACACACGTCGCCATCCTGCATGACGTATGTTTTGCCTTCCAATCGCAACTTACCGGCGGCTTTGATGGCGGTTTCCGAGCCATGCGAGGCCAGGTCATCGACACTGTAAATTTCCGCGCGGATGAATCCCCGCTCAAAATCGGTATGAATGACTCCAGCGGCTTGCGGCGCGGTTGCACCAACCGGAACCGGCCAGGCACGAATTTCCTTTTCGCCTGCGGTGAAGAAACTCTGCAAGCCCAGCAAATGATAAGCCGTGCGGGCGACACTGGCCAATGCGGGTTCGCTCATCCCCAATGAAGCCAACATCTCGTTTCGGTCGGCCTCTTCCAATTCGGCCAATTCCGATTCGATCTTGGCGCACACAATAACTACTTCACCGCCGTTTTTATCGGCATACGCCCTGACTTTGTCCACCTGTGCATTGCCAGCCAGCGAACCTTCATCGACGTTGGCTACGTATAGAATCTTCTTTGCCGTAAGGAATCCCATGCTTTTTACAGTTTTTTGCTGTTCATCCGTGAGTGTTACGGACCGGACGGGACGGCCATCCGCCAACGCGGCCTTGATTAATTCCAGCACGGCGGCGCGGGCGGCGGCTTCCTTGTCCCCGCCCCTGGACGCTTTGATCGCCTTGGGCAGGGCGTCTTCCGCCTGCTGTAAATCGGAAAGCAACAATTCCGTTTCGATCGTTTCAATGTCCCGCACCGGGTCGACTGAACCATCGACATGCGTGACATCGTCATCTTCAAAACAACGCACCACTTCCAGAATCGCGTCCACATTGCGTATATGGGAAAGAAATTTATTGCCCAAGCCCTGACCTTCACTGGCTCCGCGTACCAACCCGGCAATATCAACCAGCTTGAGCGCCGAGGGGATTATCTGCTTGGTTTTGATGTACTTGTTGATGATATGCAGACGCTGATCCGGAACCGGCACGATACCGACATTCGGCTCAATCGTGCAGAACGGATAGTTATTGGCTTCCGCGCCTGCCGCGGTCAATGCGTTGAACAATGTGCTTTTGCCGACATTCGGCAATCCTACGATACCTGCTTCCATGCCTGTTCCTTGATAAAATCCGGCATGCTACCGGATAGCCGCGACGCGGGCAATGTGATAAATGCGATACCGTATAAAATCATTGACGCGCAAGCATTACCGCCTAATCTTCACATCTTGCGTTGATTGTGACTGGCAACAGGAAAGGTATAAATATGAAACTCGAAACAATCTGTTTGCATGGCGGCCAAATTCCCGATCCGACCACCACAGCCCGGGCTGTCCCGATTTACCGCACCACGGCGTATCAGTTCAAGAATACGGAGCATGCGGCCAACCTTTTCGCCTTGAAAGAGCTGGGGAACATTTACACACGCCTGATGAATCCGACCACCGACGTGCTTGAAAAACGCGTGGCCTTGCTTGAAGGCGCCCATGAAATGGCGGGATTAGGTGTAGCTTCAGGCACATCCGGGGTCTTCTACTCCATTATCAATCTCGCCGCGGCCGGTGATAACATCATTTCAGCGCGCAATCTCTACGGCGGCACTTACACACAATTCAACGACATTTTGCCCGACTTGGGCATCAAGGTTAAATTTGTTGATTCAACAAACCCGGAAAACTTTGCCAAGGCGATCGACTCGAAAACCCGTGCCTTGTTTTGTGAAACGGTCTCTAACCCGGCACTGGAAGTGACCGACTTGGAGGCCGTAGCCGCCATCGCCAAAGCACATGGCATTCCGTTGATTGTTGATTCTACGTTCTCGACGCCTTATTTGACGCGCCCGCTAGACCACGGCGCGGAAATCGTCGTGCATTCGTTAACCAAATGGTTTGGCGGACATGGCACCGGCATCGGTGGTGTGGTGGTGGACTCCGGACGCTTTGCCTGGGGCGCCGGCAAGCACCCGTTATTCGACAAACCCGACACATCCTATCACGGACTTCGCTGGGGCCACGACCTGCCCGCACCTCTGGCGCCGTTGGCATTTATCTTGAGAATGCGGACCGTACCTCTCCGTAATCTCGGCGCATGCATCGCGCCGGACAATTCCTGGTTGTTCCTGCAGGGCATTGAAACCTTGCCGTTACGTATGGAGCGTCATTGCCAGAATGCCCTGGCCGTGGCTCAATACCTCAAGGACCACAAACTGGTCGAATGGGTTCGCTTCCCCGGACTGAAGGACGATCCCGAATACGCGAGAAACGTAAAGTACTTGCGCGGAAAAGGCGGTTCGATGGTGGTGTTCGGCATCAAGGGCGGTCGCGATGCCGGCTCTAAATTCATCAACAGCTTGAAATTGCATTCCCACGTAGCCAATGTGGGCGACGCCAAAAGCCTGGCCATTCACCCGGCCACGACAACGCATTCGCAACTCAACGAGGAACAACAACGCGCCGGCGGCATCACACCGGAGCTTGTCCGTTTGTCAGTCGGTATCGAACACATCGAAGATATTATTGCCGATATCGATCACGGCCTCCTGGCGAGTCAGAAGTAGAATGGTTAAACACCGCGCTTAATCACATGTCCAAGCCACGCACATCCAGTCTCGGCGAAGTGAAAACGAAATTTTTCACATTCGGGGACAAGAAAGATCCGTTTGTTTTTCAAACCGGGGAAAAACTGGACCGGATAACGCTTGCTTATGAAACCTACGGGGAGCTTTCCCCGGCGGCGGATAACGCGATTCTGTTATTTCATGCGTTGAGCGGAAGCCAGCATGCCGCAGGAATCAATCGCTCCGTTCCTGCGGCAGGCAAACTCTGGACCGATGAACTTTATCAAGGCTGGTGGGATGATTTCATCGGTCCCGGCAAAGCGATCGACACCCGCAAGTATTTCGTGATCTGCGCCAATTACATCGGCGGCTGTTACGGATCATCCGGACCGACCAGCAAGAATCCCCGCACCGGCAAACCCTATGGTCGGTCTTTTCCCACCGTGATGTTCAGCGACATCGTAAACTCGCAAATCAAACTGCTTGATTCGATGGGCATTCATAAATTGCACGGCGTGATTGGCGCGTCGCTGGGCGGCATGTGCGCGATCGACCTCTCTGTTCGTTATCCGGAAAGAGTCAATCTTGTGATAGCGGTCGCCTCGGCAATGTCCACGTCGATACTTCAGCGTATTTACAACTACGAGCAGATCTGCGCCATTGAGGAAGACAAGTATTTCAATGGCGGACATTATTACCATACGCGTAAACGCCCGGACCGCGGACTGGCGCTGGCGCGCATGATCAGCCACAAGACATTTGTTTCACTGGAGATGCTGGAAAACCGGGCGCGCCGCGAAGTCGTGCGACCGGAGGAAGACAAGGACAAGTGGTATTGGTTGAGCCATACTGTTGAATCCTATTTGCGCGGACAAGGGTTAAAGTTTGTAAAGAGATTCGATGCAAACACCTACCTGCGGATTATCGACGCCTGGCAACGTTTCGACCTTTTACGAGATACCGGAAAGCCGAATTTTCGCTCGGTATTCCTGCCCTGCCGGCATCAGAAGTACCTGGTATTCAGCATTGAGAGCGATGCCTGCTTCTATCCTGAACAGCAAGACCAACTGTGCGAAATCCTCAAAAGCGCGGATGTGCCATTCCAGCACATCACGGTTCATTCAGACAAGGGGCACGATTCATTCCTGCTTGAGCCGGACCTCTATGCCCCGCACATCGCCTACAACCTTGCCAAAGGTTAACCCCGGATATTGCATGAGCGAGTGGCGGGCGCGGCTAAAAAAGTCTTGTATTACTGGCCATCAGCTGAAAATGGAAGCCCGGCAATAGATGCGTTTTGTTTTTCGACGAGGAATACCCGAAGCGGTCTTTTGAGGAGAAAAACAAAGCG
>DAOLDL010000092.1:0-11412 GCA_035327305.1 Kiritimatiellia bacterium
CAATATAAGACTGTTTTAGCCGAGACCGCCACTCGCTCATGCAATATCCGGGCTAATCACACGTCAGGGCAGTGAGACGAGAAGGCGATAAATTCGTCCATCCCCTGGAGAATCATCTATCAAAGCCAGCAGGCCACCGGTTCCGGGTACATTGACTTGACCGGCAACATTCGACCATGATCCATCGGCGGGATTATCGCTGTATTGCATGGTATAAATGCGTTCGGATGACGACATGAAGAATACCATGGTTACACCCGTTTCCTCGAAGCTTTCGATTACAAAATACGAAAGATCGTCTTGAGGGTTGGTGTCCGCAATGTACTCCTGCAAATTGGTAAATCCGTCATAATCACTGTCAATACCAGCGTCGGCAGGATCTTTGGGATCTAATCCATGTAAAATTTCCCACCAATCCGGCATGCCGTCCCCATCGTCATCCGGATCAATGAAGTCGGCAACACCATCACCATCGGTGTCGGGAACGGATACAATGGTCACTGTGATGTTGTTGGCGAGGTTGGAATCAACGGAGGAGGACCGAACAATTGCAGTGTTGGTGATGGCGCCGATGGCTGTTCCGCCGACATAGGTGGCTATGCCAAACACCTTAACCTGGCCGGATGTAACGATTCCGGCATGACAGATGACGACACCGCCGCTAACCACGCATTCAGGACTGCTCGCCGATGCCGAGAATGTCGAGGGAATGGGAAGGGTATTGGTAATGACCACATCAAAAGCATTGTCAGGGCCAATGTTGGCAATGGTAATCGAGAAAACCAAATTGCTGTCAGAATCGATGGTTTCCGGTGTTGCAATGCCGGAAATGGACAAATCGGCCTGCGTGATCAACGTGGCTATGCTGGTAACGATGCCGGTGTTGCATTGCCGGGAGAGAGGGATTCCCGCATTGCTGTCGCGAGCGGACGATTGATCGGTTAACAAGGTAATCCGGAATTTATTGAATAATTGTTTTCCGGCTTGTTGGGAGAAATTAGCGACAAGGAAGTAGGTATTGCTTTGCCCGGCGGCGCATTGCGCCAGAGGGGTGGCGTTGGTCAGATTGATTACCTGGACACCACTACTGATTGACAATGAAGAGATGGATGTTACGAAATCATCCGCGTCAACTTCAAATTGTCCGGAACCGGTATCGCGGTACAAGGTCAAGCTCTGTATAAGATTGCTTGCTTCGCCGGGAGTCATGGGGGTTTGGTCGAATTTTTCAAATCGAACAGCCAGCGAACCCAGTTCAATATCCCTGTCGCCAATGCGACCACCATGCTTAAATGTTAACGATTGAACAGATGCTGTTCCTCCGGGTGTTACAACCGCAGGAAGTGTGTTGCTTCCGGCCAGCATGAATTGCCCGCCGCGGTTCGGCCACCAGAGTATGGTGGGAGTCTGAACAGGCTCATCAATAAATATTGCGCCCACCAGATCCAATTTTCCGTTTCCGTTCAAATCAGCGATGGCAATGTCCGTAGCATTCAAGTCGCCGGGGGAAAGTGCGTGGCGACGCCAGGATGCGCTGTTGCCGAGATTCTCCCACCAGGAAAAACGATTACCGGATGCGGACATTCCATATATGTCGGGATCGCCGTCGGCATCAAGATCGGCAACCAGGATGTTGGCCGCGCCTTCAACGGCCGAATCCACAACATGTTTGACCCAGTTTGTTCCAGTGCCGCCGACGTTTTCCCACCAGGCAATCTGGTTCAGGAAAACGGACGATGCGACAATATCCATTTTCCCGTCTCTATCCATGTCGGCCGTGGCAACGGACAGTACACCGCTGAACGAAACATCGATGCTGTGTTTGACCCAGTTTGTGCCTGATCCATCAACATTTTCCCACCATGCAATGTGACCGAGGCTGAACGCCGATGCCACAATATCCAATTTGCCGTCCCGGTTGACATCCTCAAGCGTTACCTGGTTCGCGCCGTTAAAATTCGTGGCAACCAATACCTGCGCCCAGTTTTCACCGCCATCGATGTTCAGCCAACAGCGAATTTCACCCGAGCCGAACGATACTGCGGCAACGTCTTCACGTCCGTCGCCGTTCAGGTCCCCGGTTGCGGTTGCCTGTACCAGAAGAAAGTTGGTGGTTATGAAGTATCTCTGCCAGTTCTGGCCGGAGCCATCCATGTCTTTCCACCATGAAATCGTGTGCGTGCTTCGGCTGGCGCTGACTATATCCGGGCGACCGTTGCCGTCTATATCGGCGGATTGTATGCTGGTGGCCGCCGTGACATTTGTATCAACTTGCCGTTCAAGCCAAGTTCCGCCTGCGCCATCGGCATTCTCCCACCATGAAATCCGGTTGCCGGTTGAACTGGCTCCGACGAGATCCATGTCGCCATCCCGATCCATGTCTATGGCGATAATTGATTGTGCGCCGATGAATGAATCAGACACTAAATTAGCCGTACAATACGAGGCGGTATAATGGATGGACTGATTGCGCCACCATGCGACACGGTTTTCAATAAACGCCGCGGCGACAATATCAAGCTGGCCGTCACCATCGACATCAATGGCGGAGATGGCGCGGGCGCCGTCAAAATTGCCGTCGACCGTATGGGTGATCCAATTGGTTCCCTTGCCGGTGTTTTCGAACCATGTAACATCATCAGCGGTTAGCGCCACGGCCAGAACGTCGGCATCGCCATCCTGATCGAGATCGGCGGCATACACCGCAAATGCGCCATTGAAGTTGGCGGAAATAACTCGGGATGTCCATGCGCCGCCTTCGCCATCCATGTTTCTCCACCACATGATTCTTCCGGGATTGAAATTGGCGGCGCCAATCAAATCCGGGACTCCGTCATTATCGATATCCGCGACGGCGATGGACTGTGCATTGCTGAATGTGGTGTCCACGGCATGATACGCCCAGTTGGTGCCGGTACCGTCGATGTTTTTCCACCATGCAATGGTGTTGGCGGTTCCGGCCGAGCCAACGACATCCATATAGCCATCGCGATTAATATCCGCGGCTCTTACTGCTGTGGCGCCGGAAAAACTGGTTGAAATATTCCGCTTTATCCAGTTTGTGCCCGAACCATCAACGTTTTGGTACCATGAAACGGCGTTGGCGGTTTGCGCCGCGGCAATGATGTCGGGGTAGCCATCGTTGTTGATATCGGCGACCTGAACCGATCGTGCGCCATCAAAAAAGCCGTCTACGACATGTTTTGTCCAGTTCGTTCCTGATCCGTCAACATTTCGCCACCATACGACCTGGTCCGTCGTGCCTCCGGCGGAACCGATTACATCCGGCTTGCCATCGCGGTCCAAATCGTACACCGCCACCGAATTGGCGCTTGGGAACGCCGCATCAATGACATTCATGACCCAGTTGGTGCCGGAACCATCAACATTTTTCCACCATGCCACGGCGCCGGCGATACTGGCCGCCGCTACAGCATCCAGGACTCCATCGCCATCAATATCCGCCATTACAACCGACTCCGCACGTGTGAAATTTGTGGCAATCACAGTTCTTGATGCAAATGGAATTTCCACGGCGTGCGTAATGCCACAAAGTGTAAATAAGCAAATGAACGCAACGCCCGTGATCAGGCGTGATGGGATTCCGCTCCTATTCAAATGAATGCCCATGCTGTTCATGCGATCAGTTGGCTTGATACTAGCCGGATTTTCCCGGATTCTCGACAATATTTTAACGCCCGGAAATGCCCTGATTACACGGCATGATCGCAATGTCATGAGACTGCTTCAAGTCAGATCAAAAAGCAGTGCCTCTGCAGGTTGAATGGCCTTTATATCGTAGCGCATCGGTTGATTACTGCCTGCGCCATCACCGGTGTTTAATTCAATGGCATTGAACGTTACGGATCCGCGCATGACCTGCAACCACAAGCCGCGCCCCGTAATCAGTTCATGCGAAACAGTTTCTCCGGCGGCCAGCCGTATGCGGTATACGTGCGCGTCCTGATGAATCGTGGCGGAGCCATCACGTCCGTCGTCGGAGATGACCAGGATTTTTGCTTCATGTTCCCGTTGCGGGTCGGGATGCCATTCCGTGTAGGTGGGTGACAATCCGCGTTCCCGGGGCTGTATCCAGATTTGAAGGAAATGAGTCGGAATGTCGCGATTGTGGTTGTATTCGCTATGCGTGACGCCACGACCCGCGCTCATGAGCTGGATTTGTCCGGGTTTGAGAATCCGTTCATTGCCCATGCTGTCCTTGTGGGCCAGAGCGCCTTCAAGAACATAACTGAATATTTCCATATCGCGATGGGGGTGGGTGGGAAAGCCCGCACCGCCGGCAACCCGGTCTTCGTTTATAACACGAAGTGACCGGAAGCCCATGTGGTTTGGATCGTAGTATTCACCAAAAGAGAACGAGTGCCGGCTTTTTAACCATCCAAAGTCCGCGCCTCCCCGTTCATCGGCTTTGCGTATTACGATTTGGTTGTCTTGATTGGATGTATTCATTTTGTTTACCGGTTACCGGTTACTATACATCATGCACGACGGAATATCAAAATCCGGCAAGTTTACAAACATGGATCGGTATGCGCCTGCGAAAGGCCACATGATCATTGGTCCGGGAAAAAATCGCCGAGGCGAGGTCCGGGTTGGCGCAAATTTCTTCTCTGCATCGACTGGGCTTGCTGTCGTTGCATTCGTTGGCATTCCTCGATGAACACGGCGCAGGACATGGTATGCGCTCCGCCGGCAATGACGGTTTCGCGTTCGCGCCGGTCATTGGTCACAATCAGCCAGGTGGATGCGTCATCGGCTTGTTGCACCATTCTTTCAATTGCGTTGTCGGCGGTTAAGCCCGCCGGCGAATAAATAATCTGAACAGCTTGAATTCCGCCAGGCAGGGATTCCGAGCCTTGCTGGCCATCGAATACAATGGTGACGACATCGGCCATGGCGGTGGCTGTTCGGGATACTTTTTCGATAATGGTTTCCCGCGCCTTGCGCATATCGCGGTTGACCAGCGCTTTGGTTTCGGGATCGCGATGAATCAGGCTGTAGCCGTCGATGATTAGCCGTTGGTAGGCGGCCATGACGGTATCCGCCGGTTAGCGGCTCCGGGCAGGTCCGGTGGATTCGCGTTCAACCAGGGATACCGGCAAAATTTCCTGGAACGAACTTGTCTGTTTCTTGAAAATCGACAAGGCGCCTTCGACGCCAAGCGCTCCCAGGCGATACAAGTCATGCCGGATGGTGGTAAGTCCCGGATTGGTAAATTGTGCGGGGGGGATGTCATCCATGCCGATCACGGAGATGTCATCGGGAACTTTTAAACCACGCTTGGCCAGCGCGCGCATGGCGCCGATGGCCATTTTGTCGTTGCCGGCCATAATCGCAGTGATGGAGGGGTTTTTTGACAAGAGCCACTCCGCGCCTTCGTATCCGCCTTGCTCGGTAAACCATCCATCGGCCCAGTTAATGTGATCGGGACTTAATCCGTTGATTTTGCAGGCGCGTATGAATTGTTCGCGAAATGCAATGGCAGTATGCGTAGTGGTGCCGGCAAGGATTCCGATGTTTTTGTGACCGAGGCCAAGGAGATGATCGGCCGCTAATGACGCGGACTGATTGTAATCGGCCATGACATAATTAATGCCGCGGTTTGGAAAGTAGTGGTTGATCAGAACAAACGGATAGCCGCTGTGTTCAAGCTCCATCAGATAGTCGTCATACATGGAGGATCCGATAAACAATACACCATCGGCGCGGCGGGATTTCATAACCCGTATAAATTCGCGGGAGCTGACAAAGCGGTGATTGGCTACATCCAGTAAAACTTTATACCCCAGTTCCGTGGCATGTTCGTAGATGCCGCTGACGATTTCGCCGAAATATACATCGGCAAAAACATGGTTAAGGTGGGGGACAACCACACTAAGTACATGGCTGGAGCGGGATGCAAGACTGCTGGCAAAAGCATTAGGTTGGTACTGGTGACGCTCTATGGATTCCAGCACCTTTTCACGGGTGGCCTGGCTGATCCGGGGATTATTGTTTAACACCAGGGAAACGGTGCTCAAGGAAACGCCGCATTCGCGGGCAATGTCTTTGATGGTAGTGCGTGTGCTTTTGCCTTCTTTTCTCATTAGAATTAGATTAGCCAATAATTGCCAAGTGGTGCAACGTTAAAGTTTAACGTTTCTTTTCGAGTAGTCTAACGTTTTCCGTGGGCTGAAGTACATTGAGGAGGGTTTGTCTGGGTTATATTTTGCCAGCTTTGGACAACGCATACATGGCAATTCCCGCCGCCACGGAGGCATTAAGCGAATTGATTTTGCCGTGCTGGGGTATCCGGGCAATGTGTTCGGCGCTATTCAGGATAAACTGGCTGACCGCCTTGGCTTCTCCGCCAATAACCAGCAGATGGCGGGCGGGAAGCGTGGCGGCCAATTCCTGCAAGTCGACTTTTCCCGCGGCATCCAGTGCTACAACCACATGTCCGGTTTCCCTGGCTTTAAGCATGTGTTGGTTGGCTGAACCCTCGCGGGCAATATCCAGGTGCTCGGTGGCGCCGGCGGATACTTTAACTACGGAGGGGTAGACGTCGGGAACGCCTTTCTCCGGCGCAAGGATTGCGTGGTAGCCAAATACATCCGCGCATCGGATGATCGCTCCGGTGTTGTGCGGGTCCTCGGTGTTGTCGAGCAGGAGAAGTTGGTCGCGACCGTAAAGTGTTTCCGCCGCGACGTAGGGATACGGCGATGTCTTTAAAACGGCGCCTTGATGATCCTTGCTTTCGGCAAGTTCAAACAAGCGTTGCTTGCTAACCCATGTAACCTGTACGTTTTTACTTTCGATAAAACGCGCAAGTTTTTTCATGCGTGGATTATCAAACGCGCCCTCGTTAAGATAGGCCTGATAAACCTCGCGGCGCCCCCCCCGCAAAACTTCAAATGCGGGGTTGATGCCGTAGATGTACTCCCAACGAGATTTACCCATGCATGTTTCCTGCAACCGGGATCAGGTAAGATTCGGGTTTACTTTTTTCCACTCGTTGAGCGGCGGAAGAACGCCCATGGAAACAACCTCATCCCGAAGTTTGCACAGGTGTCCGTAAGATGCCGTTAATTCTTCCAGTTCTTCGGCTGTTCCGGGAGGAATCATCCAGGATACGCCGTCCTTGGAAAGCGTGGTTTCCATGGCCATCATGATGTGGTCAAAACCATGCAGGATATGGCTGACGTAACATCCGACCGGCCACGGATAGCCTTTGCCGTCCATGACGGCCTTGACCATAACCAAGCTTTGGTGAGACGGGCTTTGGAATGAACTTCGCCCGCGCAATTCGATGATTTTCTTGCCGCCCTGCTGGACATGTTTCTTAATCGTTTCCCACTGATCGTTGGTGAGTCGGTCGGTTCCAATGATGTCGTTCAGCGGAACACCCCGGACGTTGGCTGTGCTGGCGAATACCGCCATTTGTTCCCCATGGCCGCCGTACGTGCGGCAATTCACCACGTCGTCCTGCGGCACGCCGAGGTGCTGGGCCAGCGCGGTTTGCAGGCGTGTGCTGTCCAACGCGGCCAGCGTGGCCACTTTGGACGGATGCAAGCCGCTGTGAACCAGTACGGTGAGGCCGGTAATATCGGCAGGATTAAAGATGACCACAACCAGTTTCAAATCCGGGCAATAAGCTTTTATGTCCTTTCCGAGCTGGGCGGCAATTTCACAATTGCCTTTCAAAAGATCTTCGCGGGTCATGCCTTCCTTGCGCGGTGCGCCTCCCGACGAAATAATGTAGGATGCACCGGTCAGGGCTTCCTTGATATCCGTTGTCCACGTCACGCGGGCGCCGGGGAAGGAGCAGTGGTAAATTTCTTCCGCCGCGCCTTTCAATCCCTTTTCAAAAGGGTCGTACATGCATACGTTGGGGGTTAGTCCCATGGTCAGGGCGGCTTGGGTGAGGTTGGAGCCGATTGCACCGGCGGCGCCTAATATAACCAGTTTGTCTTGTGTGATATAACTCATCAGATGTACTCCTTCAAAAACTCCGTTCAGGTTCATACAACCGTTGGATTTCGACAAGCACAATCCGCTTTTGTTGACTAATTATTGAGGAAATCCCTGAATCTCGCACCGAATATTGACGAGTTATAACCGGACACGATACAAGTAAACCGTGAGCAATAATTCCATGCCATCGGGGAATATAATGGATAATCGCCGCATCCAGGTGTTGCGTGCGATGCTGATGGCGCGCACCATTGAGGAGCGTCTGATCCGGCTTTATCACCAAGCCCGCATTTTCGGCGGCGTCTATACCGGGTACGGGCAGGAGGCATCGGGTGCGGCGGCGGCCATTGCGGGCAACCAGCATGATCTCTACGCGCCTTGTATTCGCAACCTGTCCTTGCACATCGGGCGGGGCGAGTCGACATTGAATGTTTTCCGGCAATGGCTGGCCCGTCGCAGTGGGCCGACCCGGGGTCGCGATGGCAATGTACATTTCGGAAATCATCAAAATGGCGTGTACGCCATGATTTCCCATCTCGGCGCCATGTTGCCGGTTGTTGTCGGCGGTGTGATGGCCCGGCGCATGCAAGGCGTGCCGGCGGTCGGGTTTGGTTTTATCGGAGACGGCGGCACCAGCACCGGTGATTTTCATGAAGCGCTTAATTTTTCCGCGGTTAACGATGTGCCGGTGGTTTTTGTGATTGAAAGCAATCACTATGCGTATTCCACGCCTTCCTGTCTCCAGTATAAATGCGAGAAGCTGGTTGATCGCGCCAACGGTTATGGCGTGGAGGGTATTTCCGCCGATGGCAACGACGCCCTTGCCTTGTTTGACTTGTTTTCCCGGCTGGTGGAGGATATTCGCGAGCGGCCCCGCACCGTGTTGATTGAAGTCGATACCATGCGCATGCGTGGTCATGGCGAGCATGATGATTTTTCCTATGTGCCCAGGGAGTTGCTGGAGGAATATCGCCGCCGCGATCCGATCGCGGTTTGCCGGCAACAGTTGATCGATGCCGGTTTGCTTGGCGAAGACACATGGAACGCGCTTCAGCGGGAATGCCTGGATGAAGTCGAGTGCTCGTACAAGCAGGCGTTAACCGAACCGGCGCCGGATCCGGCAAGTTTGCTCGAGGGGGTTTATGAATCCCGCTGAAATCACCTACCTCGAAGGAATTCGCCAGGGGTTGCACTATGTTATGCGCAATCATCCGGAAACGGTTCTGTATGGCGAGGATGTGGGACCTTTCGGCGGCGCCTTCAAAATGACGCTGGGATTTCAAAACGAATTCGGGAAGCAACGTGTGTTCGACACGCCGATTTCAGAGTCGGCCATGATCGGCGTCGCCATCGGAATGGCCTCGCAAGGGCTAAAGCCCATCGTGGAATTGCAGTTTTCCGATTTCGGCACCACGGCGATTCATCAGTTGCTGAACAACGCCGGCACGATGCGCTACCGAACCGGAGTGTCCGTTCCCCTGACCATTCGGGCGCCCTGTGGCGGCGGATTTGGCGGCGGACCTTTTCATTCCGAGGAATTGGAATCGTTATTCTGCATGATGCCGGGAATCAAAGTCGTATATCCGGCATTTCCGTCGGATGCCCGCAGTTTGATGGTGGCGTCCGTATTGGACCCCAACCCGGTTGTGTTTCTCGAAAACAAATACCTGTACCGCCATGTGAAGGAAATGGTGCCAGGGCGCATGGAGCCTGCAACGCTGGGGGTGGCCCGCGTTTGCCGCTCCGGCGCCGATGCCGTGGTGTTGACCTATGGCGCCATGGTTCATGAAGCGATACGGGCGGCGGAAAAGATCGAACAGGAATCGGAATACACCGTGATGGTCGTCGACATGCGGACCTTGAAGCCGTACGACACCGACACTGTGATCGCTTCAGTCGCGGCAACCAACCGGGTTCTGATTCTGCATGAAGGTTGGCGTACGTGCGGATTCGGCGCGGAGCTTGCCGCATTGGTCGCGGAACAGGCGTTTCATTTGCTGGATGCGCCGGTTCGCAGGTTGACCGCTCCGGACTGTCCGGTACCATTCGCGCCGGAACTGGAACAGGTTTACCGTCCCGGCTCGCCGGCGATCGAGGAAGCATTGATGGAGCTGATTGAATATTAAGGAATCGTCATGAACGTATCTATTATCATGCCGCAAATGGGGCAAAGCGTCGCGGAGGGAACCATCATCCGCTGGCGAAAAAATGTCGGTGATACGATCAGCACAGGCGATGTCATTGTGGAGATTGAAAGTGATAAAATTAACGTGGAGGTGGAAAGCCCCTCCGCCGGGACTTTGTCCAGTTGCCTGAAACGTGAAGGTGAAACCGCCGCAGTTGGTGAAGTGATCGGAATGATCGCCACGGAGGGCGAGGGTGATGCCGCGGCGAGTGCTGATCTCCCGGTTGCGGAGAGCGGGCAACATCGTCCTCATGCCGGCGCGACCGGAGATCAAGTTCTGGTTTCAACGCGACCATCCGGGATTGGTCCGGTGGATCCGCGATTGCCGGACCTCACCCGGGCATGGCTATCGCCTTACGTCTTGCGGCTGGCCATCCAGAATAATATTTCCATGGCCGAACTGCAGTCCATTCGCGGTTCCGGGCGACAGGGCCGGGTTACCCGTAACGACCTGTTGCAATACCTCGCGCGCCGCCCGGTCAGTTCGAATACCCTGCAAGGCTGTGCGCCGGACCCGGAGCATTCGCCGGATCTTTCCGCGCTGGGGCAAGTGGTGCCGATGACATCCATTCGCAAAACCATCGCCGACCACATGGTGCAGTCAATCCACACCAGCGCGCATGTTACGATGGTGCATGCGGTGGATATGACGTCAATCGTGTCCTTGCGCGATAAAATCAAGGATGCCTTTTATGAGCGCTATAATGTGAGAATGTCGTACACGGCAGTCATCATATTTGTAACCGCCCGCGTATTGCGGCAGTATCCGATCATCAATGCGTCGGTAAGCGGGTCCAATATTGTATTGCGAAAAGATGTAAACATCGGTTGCGCGGTGGCGTTGTCGGATGAAAGCCTGGTGGTGCCGGTCATCAAAAATGCGGACCAAAAATCGTTTCCGGAAATCGCGCAGGATCTGGAGCGGCTGATCAATCTTTCCAAAACAAAGTCTCTTCGCCGCGAGGACATTGAAGGCGGCACGTTCTCGATGTCAAACTTCGGGGCGTTCGGAAGTATTATCGGCACCCCGATCATTAATCAACCGCAGGTTGCGATTCTTGGAATGGGCGCGATTTTCAGGGCGCCGGTTGTGCGCGACAATGAAATCTGCATACGGGATCAGGTATATTTGAGCTTTACGTTCGACCATCGCGTGATTGACGGCGCGATGGGCGGGCGGTTTCTCAATGCAATTCAAAAACAAACCGAAGCGCTGACCGCTGATGCGCTGGATCTGAAGGTTTGAGTCGAAA
>DAOLDL010000093.1:0-11365 GCA_035327305.1 Kiritimatiellia bacterium
ACTCCATCCCGCATTCTCACCATTGGAAATCAATAACTTACGTCGGGATTTGAAGTTGCTGTTGAATTCAGAACGTTATCCCGCACCCGCTCTTATGCACTACGGAAGGCGGACAAGGGTGTGTATTGTAGTTATTCCCTTCCGCGACCTTCCACCGCCAGAGACGGGCAGGCGCGCATTTTTTAGTTCACTTTTTCCGCCACCTCTTTCCCAGCCGCATACGCCTGATCCGACCAGACATACTTCCATCGCCCGTAGAGTCCGGCGGTAATGATGTCTTTGGACTCAAGCCATTCCGCAATGCAATCCACGGCGGCCTGTCGACCCAACGTGGGTATCGTATAGGAATGCGACACAACAATGTGATCCACCCGGTCGACTTCGCGATCGGAATCAAAACCAAGAATATACCCCATGTCGATGACCGCCTTGCGTTTCAGCGGCTCAACATCCAGCGTTTCATCATCCCTTCTGAATATTTCCGTTTGCAACACGGTTTTGCCGGAAGGCATCGATTCCGGAATTAGATTGCTCATGACCTTTACGCGCGAAACATCGATGTCGGAATCGTAAATGTAGAACCAATGGTGTGGAACCAGCGCGGGTTTGTTCACCACCATGTTCACCACCAGCATTTGGGTGTGCCTCAAGGTTTTGGCAGCCGACCGGATGGCGTCAGGCACGTCATCCATACATTGTATCAGGTCCGGAAGCGGTATGGTGCTGATGCACCGATCATAATGAACCTGCTCCCCGCCCGTAAACGTAATGGTCTTATCCTTCAACCTTAAACCTGAAACCTTATGCCCGCACCTGACATCCACATCTCGATAGAATTTTTCAAAAAAAGCAAAAAAGCCTCCCCGGGCCGGATAATAGAATTCGCTGAAGACACTTTGTTTTTCATCGGCCTCATGGAAGGCTCCCTGCTTGATCCTCTCCAATTGTGATGGGAGCAGTCGGCCCGCCAACCAGTCGATATCCATTTCGGACATCGATGTTCGCCAGTACTTTTCCGTATATTCCCGGTAAAACCTGTCGGCCAGGAAATCGCCATACTGCCGGCGGCACCACGCATCATAATTGGCCGGCGGGTTTGAGTGCGTTTGTTCCTGCGCATGAACAATCTCATTCAGCGCCCTATCGCGCAGATCCGGGGGAAGATCGCGTAAATGATTCTGGACCGGATATGTCAACCAATGTCCATGCCACCAGTTGGAAACGAGGCTTTGACGTATATGCACGACATCACCGGCATTATCAAAAAGTTGCTTCTTCCATTCCTCGTCTCTGGCGTGGCAAATATGCGCCCCCTCGTCGTAGTGGATACCGGACTGTTCGTGTGAATACACATGACCGCCGACATGTTCCTTCGCCTCATAGATCACCGAACCGGGAAGGTGCTTGGCTACGCCGAGACCCGTCAGGCCGGCGCCGAGGATGATGGTTGATTTAGACATGCTTTTAAATTAAAAAATGTAATGCCCTATGCAACATACGCCATTTGTCTGATGCGTGTATTGTGATTATCCTGCGCAAGTACGCTTGATTCCCTCCCTCCAATACACCTTGGGAGTCCAGCCCAGCACAGCCCGAGCCCGTTCAAAATTTGCGATTTGAATGTCAGGCTCATTTGTACGGCGAGGACGCCGCCCAAACTCAAACTTCTCAATATTACCAAGCTCGCGGCCAATTTCCTCGATTATGTCGCGGGCACGGATTGCTTCACCACACCCGAGATTGCAAACATTTACACCCGGTAATTGTTTCCTCACCCCCAAGGCAAATGCCTCGACAACATCATCCACGAATACAAAATCCCTTTTCTGTAAACAGTCGGAAAACTGCGCCGGCGCTTTTGCCTGCGCCTGACGGACGGCATAGGGTATTAACATACTTCCAGCCTGCCCTGGCCCGTAAACGATAAACGGTCGCAACCACAAAAGTCCGATTTCGCTACGACGCGCCCATGAAGCAGTCATTTCATAGGCGGCACGCTTTGCCCATCCATAGGGAGAAAGCGGCTCGATCGGAACCGCATCCTCATCGATCGCCCCCCCACAACCGCCGTACTCCTGGGCCGAACCGGGCGAAATTACATATTTCAATCCGCGTCCCGTCCATGCATCCAACAAACCGGCAAGAAGTGATACTTGTTCGGATTGCACACGATACGAAGTTTCACGGCTTCGTAAATCCCATGCCAAATGAATCAACATGAATTCACCGACCGGCTCACACTCCGGTGGAATCAATGTCATGGGATCCGATAAATCAGAAACATGATATTGAACACCGTCAATCGGCGTTTCGATGGATGGGCGACGATCAACCGCCAAAATGGCATGCCCTTCACCAGCCAGCCGAGCGACGACATGACGCCCCAGAAAACCTTGAGCACCAGTTACAACATACAACATGATATTTCTCCTTGCTGACCGACAAGCAGTCCCGGTCTACGCTACACATGAATACCGCAGGTAAAAACCAACTCGACACCGGCCGCCCCTGCGAGGTTGTGTATCCTCTTTATTGCTAATAAGGCCCGGCTTCGATAACGTTGCCACATGAAAAAAGTCCTGATGATCCTGACCAAAGACCGGCGCGATTGCGTTGACATGAATTTATTGCTTCACGAACGGGGCGGAAGTTTTGACGTGTTTGACCATGTCGTACTTCTACTCAACGACGTCACGAAGCGCCATATGCGGTTTATCGACTCTTTTATCGAGCGCCACCCAAAACTCTCTTGCGATAAAATCATCGGCGATGGCTCTCGACCCAGGGGTATTTCCGACATGCAGAACCGGTGCATTGAAAAGTATCCCGGCTGTTTTTACGCCAAAACCGACGAAGATGTATTTATCCAACCCGGATGGGCTCGCATGATGTGGGAGGCCTATGAGGTGCACAAGGACCGGGACGACCTCGCTTTGATCACACCATTACTGCCCAATAACTCCTATGGTCTGTACATTCTGCTCAACCAGTTTTATCCGGAGTATCTCGAAGAACACCGGCGTTTATTCAATCGTGACCCGGAGCCGGAACGAGCAAGTTTTACCTGGAACAGTCCTCATGTCGCGGAATGGGCGACAAGGAAATTCATCAATATGGCCGAAGCGAATGAAGAGCAACGTAGAAGACTGAAGTCAGAGGTCGGAGGTCAGAGGTCGGAGTTGCAATCTCAGACCTCGGATCTCGGACCTCGGACCTCCATTCCTCAACCTGCAACCTCGTACCATCTCTTCTCCATCCCCTTCAGCATAGGTTGTATCGGTTACGACTACCGGCACTGGAAAAAAATGGGGGGTATACCATGGAACGACGAGCCGGGCTGGTGCCAGTGGATCGAGGATAACAAGCAAGTCAATGTCCTTGATTGCCGGCAAATTGCGTTGCATTACACATTTTTCGTCCAGCAGGAGTGGCTGGATCGATCTTCACTGATCGAAGATATACGAACCGTTAATCTTCCGGATACCATGGGATTAGCCGACCGATTGCACCTGAACCGCGCCATACGTATAACCCACCAGATCCCCGCGATCATTCGGCGGCGGCTCACCAAGGCAAAGGATTAACCCGCCCCCGCAAATCTATTTCACCCCACATACTGCCTATACCACAGATCGAGCATGATCAAATTCCATAGAAAAAATGCATGTTTTTGTATGAGTTCCGGGTTGATGATTATTTTTTTAAGTTCTTCTGCATTGATATAACCGTCACGGGCAAGCGAACTTTCCGGGAGCCCACGCAACATGGCGGCAATCGGCCCCGAGGTCATCCAACGAACCACCGGCAACGCAAATCCAAGTTTTCGCCTGGTCAGAATATCGTGGGGAAGAAGTGGTTTTGCCATTTGCTTCAGTATGGTTTTCCCACCATCGGATATCTTCGCAACACCTGAAATTGCCGCAGTTTTTTCAATTAATCGAATATCCAGCATAGGGACCCTGACCTCCAACGACACGGCCATACTGGCTCGATCCGTCATGGCCAGTATTTGATCCGGAAGATAGGTCGTTGTGTCATAATAACATCGCTTATTTATTTCATCAGCATGCGGAACTTCGTTGAATACCGACTCAATCCAATCGAGCGCCGAAAATGATTCGGCCCAGGACGCGACATTCCGCATTGCCTTGGCATCAACAAGGTCGGCCCAGTACCCCATTCCGATCATGTTGTTGGAATAAGACAGTCTTCCCAATGAGGGAAACAATCTGCGCATCGGGCGAAAAAATAGCGAACGCAAACTCAAGGGAATACGACTGCGCACAACGTCCGCCCTGGATGTGTTCGGCTCGGGTTCCAAGTGACGTGGATACCCCGCGAACAATTCATCCCCGCCAGCACCGGAAAGCGCCACCTTTACATGCTCCCTGCTGTACTTGCAAATCAGATAACTTGGCAACATTGCCGGATCGCCATTCGGTTCATCCAGATGCCAGGCAAGTTTGTCGATCAGATCGGTCAACATTCCAGGATCAATGATTTGCTCGTGGTGCCTGGAACCAATGTGATCCGCCACCATTCTCGCATATGGCGTTTCATCAAAATGGTGGTCCTTAAACCCTATTCCAAAAGTCGAGACGCGAGGCAATTCCTTTGCCGCCAATGCCGACAAGACGCTGGAATCAAGCCCACCCGATAAAAATGCGCCCAACGGCACATCACTGCGAAGTTGAAGGCGTACGGCATCACGTAATAAAACATCAAGAGCTTCATCACCCGACGGAGGCGGCGGTTCATCGCCAACATAATCTGAAAGTTTCCAGTAATAACGCAAGGTCGGCGCTTTTGATTGTTCCAATACCAAAATCTGCCCGGGAAGAAGTTTTTGGATTTGTTGAATGGGCGACAACTCGCGGGGAATAAAACCGAGGTGAATAAACCGGGCCAAGGCATCTCGATTCACTTCCCACGGCCTGATTCCCGCAGATTTAAAACATTTGAGTTCCGAGGCAAACCACAATGTATCGTCAAGCCAGCGCCAATACAGAGGCTTGATTCCCACATGATCCCGGATCAGAAGAAAACGTTTGTGATTTCGATCCCACAATGCAATGGCAAACATTCCATTCAGTTTTCGAACAAATTCCAAACCGTATTCCTCGTATGCATGAACAAGGGTTTCCGTGTCTGTATGGGTTTCAAAAACATGTCCTCGTTCTTCAAGTTCACATCGCAATTCGAGGTAGTTGTATATTTCCCCATTAAATACAACGGAGACAGCGCGATCTTCATTCGATATCGGTTGATGACCCCCAGCGAGATCAATTATACTTAAACGGCGCATCCCCATGGCAACGGGACCCTCGACGAGACACCCCTCATCATCCGGACCCCGATGCACCATTGCCTTAAGCATGCAATCAAGCAATGCCGAATCAGGTGATGAATTATAACTGACTATACCGGCTATTCCGCACATGGGAGATTTGGTAGTGGGTTATTGATTCTCGAAAGTGGTGGTTGACGCAACCCTGGCGACAAATAATTGGAAACAATCAACTTAAATTTTCCAATGCTCAATAGCCACCAACCAATAGCTATAAACCATTACCCCTTAAAAATTAATTTTCCCACTCGCAACCACAGGCCTGGGTCGAGCGGTCGATAACGTAACCCCTGACCGCAAAACCACAGGGAACGTCCGGGACGGTGATTGTATCGGTGATGGTCGGCATCCTCGCGGCATGCGTCAACAAGAATGGCTCTCATTTCGCGGCGACTGGCAATCCCCTTCCACAAACCTTTTTTATAAATTCTTCGCATCGCCACCACATCGCGAGAGAATCGTTTCCAGTTTTTCCGGCTGATACTGGATGTGGTGTAACGGTAGGAGCCGAGAACCTGATCAATGAACCCAATGGGGGCATTGCGGGCCAGTGCAAGAAAGAAGTCTATTTCCGTGCCAAATCCACGTATCTGGTCGAGCCTTTGCGCCTGAAGCCATGCCTCACGCCGCACGACTACCGCGCTGGTGCAGATAAAACAACGATGCAACAGGTCCCGGCCGATTAAGCCGGTTGCCGGAATCGTACCCTCGTGTCGAATGCGATCTCCCTTCCCATCGCGATCAATGACCCGAACATAGTGATGCCAGAGGGGAATTTCCGGCCTGGTTGCAATGGTGGCGGCCACAACCTCCAGCTTCGTGGGATCCCAAAGATCATCGGCATCAATCAAAGCCACCCATTCGCTTTGTGATGCCGCTACGCCTTCATAACGCGGCACATCCGCGCAACCGGCATTTTTTTTTCGCGGCAAGACCCGGATGCGGTCACCATATCGCTTCAGAATTTCCAACGTATTATCGGAGGAAGCATCATCAACCACCACGATTTCCGAAGGAGCCTGTGATTGTTTCAATACAGACGCCAGCGTCGCTTCGATTGTTGAGGCGCTGTTGTATGTGGGAATAACTACGGATATTTGCATGCAAGGAACTCAGATGCCGGCCACTCTATGCACGGGCAGGATGCCCGCGCCACGTTACTCCGTTGTGCAACGGGTGTCCCGCCCGATGAGACATGACGAAAAAGTTTGCCGACAGACTAACAACACCACTTCACTCCAATCTCACGACCACGACATTGCCAATATTTTCATTTTCGGGATTGAAGATCGGAATTACGGAACGATCGTCGAACATAGCCAATGTCGGTATTTCCTCCTCTAACTCTCCGCGACCCGGCGCAATGAATATGGCGGCTACATGTGCACCAGCTTTCCGATACATGTTCAGATGGTCTTCTGACAACCGCTCCCCCTCAATGGCCCAACCTCGCCGGTCAGCCCGCCATAATATGCGCGGATCGCTCCAGCCGGTTGATCGACCAACCGTAACCGACACCACCAAATCATCGGGATCCGTCGTCTCTCGAATCACGCGAGACGTCTCGAGTCGTTGCCAATCTCGGGTGAAATAAGGAGAGCTGTATAGAAACGGCCCGCGTTGCAATCCGTAAACACTTCCGGCCAGGATCAGCACCATGGAAACAGCGACCAGTCCCGCTCCCCATTTCCACCGGGATATCCGCTCCAAGCTGATCGCGACCAACACCGACACCAAGACCATCAACGGGATCGAATAATAGTCATGATCACTCGCCACCATGGGAAATACGAGCAGTACATACGCCAGCATGCCCAACGCCAGAAACCAGACCAGCCAGCGTCGTTGATCCCGCCATCCCCGCCCGGCCAGAAACAAACCGGCCAGCGCCAACAAGGCGCCCGGCGCCGTACTCACCAAAATCACCGCCCGCTTGATTGTCCAATTCCACGCCTCGCCATCAAATCGTTGTTGTATGGTGCCAAAGAACCGCGCATTAAGACTTTCTTTGGTCCACTTCATCGGATAAGTCAGCGATTCCTCGAACGGCGCCTCCTGCTGGATACGATAATCGTTGAACCAAAGCCCCAAGCCCAATGGGATGACAAACAGCGACGCCAACAAAACCAGATCACGCAAGGATTTCTTCACATCGGCATGCAAAGCGAGCAACCCCAGCGGAAAGCCAAAATAAAATCCATACGGTGCCTTCATCAGAAACAGCCCCGAGCAGAAGATTACCGCCACGACGGCATCACGCACCTTCCGACGCTCCATAAACAACACCGCGAAATAAAAGAACCCATTGGCAAAAAACATCACACAGAAATCGGGATGAATCATGCGCGAATAGGGAATACCCAAGGGCAGTATCGCATAAACCGCCGCCGTCAACCACCCCACGGGTTCACCCCAAAGCCGCCCCACGGCCAAGGCGAGGAACACCATGGAACCAGCGAAAAACAATAACGTCACCACCCTCGCCCACGGCAGATATTCTTGTCCCACGATTTTATAACCGAGACTTACGATCAGGGGATAAATAGGATATTCTGCGGCTTTGACATCAACCGCCCCCCGATACGGCGCCTTGGGATGCAACATCTCCGGCGGCCATTCATCCATCATCCGCAACGCCATATAACCGGTATCCGCCTGTCGCCAGTCAGGAATATCCGGCTCTCCGCCGAGCAGAAATAGCCGGGCAAGAAGGGCAATGGTGATGATGGTAAGACTGAAAAGCTTCATGGGAGGGATTGGTGATTAGTGATTGGTCATTGTGAATTGTGAATTGCTAATTAAAAATTCATCGGGTTTATCGGCAGATGATGAATTCGAAAATTTAACAACTCAAAACTCTTGGCGAATAACCAATTCGTAATTTTCAATTCTCAATTTCTAATAACTCCTAACCTCTAACCCATAATCTTTAACCAATTTCCAATAACCTCCACCCTCACTCCCGACTCATTGTCGAATAGAGCGGCGCGGGATAACGATCGGCAATTTGATCCAGTGGTGTATAGGATTGCTTCCTGAATAATCCAGCAAGCTCTTCGCCGCGTAACCGGACAGATCGAGGCCATAATAGCCGGACAATGTTTCGGAGCATGCGCATTTTAATGTCGTTATATTCCGGTTCGCGATAATTGAATGCCGTAATATTTTCAACATGAAAGCCGCATGCCTTGGCCAATCGCACCAATTCAGGTGCCGTGTATTCATGGAAATGCCCGAGATTATAAACCGTCCCCAGGTCGCGTCGACCATCTATCAGGGCGTCGGAGATGTAATGACGGAGGAACCCGGGTTGACGGTTATTGAGAAGGAAGGACATTACTTCATCGCTAACCGCGTTTGGTACGGCGATTAGCGCAATACCGCCGGGTTTCAAGATGCGGCATATCTCATTCATCGCGAACATCGGATCAAAAATCAGATGTTCAAGCACATCCGTGCATACAACAGCATCCGCCGCGTTGTCATCCATCGGAAATCGATCCAGCTCGATATTGGCGTGATACGTGTCGAAACTGTATTTTCGCCCCGTATCATCCGACCGCTCAACCGAACCTCCGGACTTCACATCATAACCAAGCAAACTGACTTTCCCATAATTCCACATGCGGATATATGCAGGCCCCATTAATCCACTACCACTGCCGACATCGACCAGATGCTCCACCCCGGTCCCCTTCGGAAGATGTTGAAGCGTCAACCACATCCGATCCATGGCCAGCCGGATATACGCCCGATCTTTAGGTCCTTGATCGGGAAACGAACCGAGAATTTGTTGGAATGCTTTTTTAGTCATGAAGTACAAGGTGTCGGGTGTCGGGTGTCCGGAAAATGGACCATGCGATTTCAATACTATCGGTTTGAAGCTTGAGGTTTTGTCTTTTACTCATCGCTTATCGCCCATCGTCTTCAGTCTTTGGTCTTCAGTTTATTCCCAGTCTATAGTAAAACTCAATATATCGCCTTGCGACAAGATGCCAGTCCAGCGTTTCCGCCCAAGCCCGCACCTTGGAACGTTTAATAATCAGTTGATCCCGTTGTGCGGCAAGATCATGAATCCGGCCCACCCAGTCATCAACATTTTTGTCCGGCATGACGATATTGGCTGTCTCGGGAACATATTCGGAAATGCCGCCTATGCGATTTACCATGACCGGCGTTCCACATGCCATGGATTCCAGGATGGAATTATTCGCGGTGCAGTCCATAACCGGCATCATGAGCAAATCACTTTGGCGGTATTGCTCTCTCAATTCATCATCGGACAAGCGGGGCAAAATCTCCACACCGGGTATATTGTGATAGTGAACGCGTTGCGCCTCGGATGTCGCCACGTTCAACTTTAAAATTCCGGGGGGTAATGAGCGCATGACATCGGCCAGAAACGCATGATCACGTTCGGTAACTCCGATCATAAATCCCTGCAAGGCATCCCTTCCCCCACAAATTGCCTGCGAATCATCCGAGGGGTAAAACCATGTTGTATCCACACCGTGCAAAATGGTTTGAATACGTTTTTCCGGAAACCCCTTCTCCATAAAAAAGGATTTCTGTTGTTCCGACATGAGGGTAATGCCATCCAGATTGTGGAGTGTTCGGCTATTGCCCAATATGGTCGGTAACCGAGATGAGCTGGCATGAAACGTGGCCACAAGCAACCGGGCTTTTCTTCTGAACCGGGCCGGGTGGATCGGCGCGGCAAACTCACCCCACAGAAAATGTGCGACATCTTGAGCATCTTGAGTTCTGGCGGCAATCCATCGCTCATCCCAGCCGGGCAGTAAGGAATTCCATTCACTTCCATATACCTTTTGCCCCCACCGCCTGGCCCAGTCACCCAATCGAAAACTTCGTTCCTGTATCTTCCACCACGTGCCTTCGTAAAACACAACCGAGGCGCTCAACGCTTCTGCCAAAGGAAACATGCCGGATCGCGACGACAAATCGCCAGGATGATGCAGATAGCAGGTAATGTTCATTAGAGAATGTGTCTATGCACGAAAGACTGATGACCAATTTCTAAAGGCATGCAGGACTGGTATCAGGTCTTGACTCCAACATCTCATCCAAAGCGCGAATAACCTCTCTGGTTTGAATGGCTTTCATACATTCGCCAGCTCGCTCGCACGTTGCATTCGGATGCCAATAAATACAGTGGCACAACACCACACTTTTAATGCAACGATGTTTCTCGCCGCGTGGACCCCACTTTTCCACGAATGTTGGTCCCCACAACGACACACTGGGAACACCCATGGCGGCGGCAAGGTGAACTGGAACACTGTCATTGCCCAGCAATAGCACGGAAAGCTCTATCAATGCCGCCGACTCATCGATGGAAAATACACCCGCCGCAACAAGCGCCTTGCCGCCAGACAACCGTCGAATCTCGTCGCATAAAACTTTTTCTTCCGCACTACCGGCAAGAATAACCTTTAGCCCCCGATTCGCGATATGACTAACAATTGTAGCGAATCGATCCGTTGGCCAGCACTTTCCGGGCCAACCACTACCCGGAAACACCACAACGTAGCCGTCCGTAACCTCCTGCTCCCGCAACCATGCGGAAACGCGCAATTTACCTTCTTGCGCCGGACGGTATCGAAGTTGAACACCATTTCGTTCCAATCCAAATTCAGGAAGAAAGTCGGCTATGGCATCCATTTCATAATGGCGACTATTAAAAGGCTGTGTGTGTTTTATCCCGGAATACTCGACATGCTCCAGTTCCCATTCATAGCCGATATAAATCCCGGGATTAAGCGCGTATATCAGAGGTAGTTCTGCAAGTTGGGGCACGGACGGACAAAACAACACATCCATACCATTATGGCGAAGTTGCTGGATGAAACGACGCTCGTATTTGAGAGGAAGAACGTCAGCTCGTCGACCGCGATGGAGCTGGGTCAAGTCAGGCGACAGATAATGTATTGCATCAAATACATCCAACCGTGGAGCAAACGTACGATTCCACGACCCGGTTACCAACTCAAGCTTCCA
>DAOLDL010000094.1:0-10963 GCA_035327305.1 Kiritimatiellia bacterium
TCGGGTATTCCTCGTCGAAAAACAAAGCGCATCTATTGCCGGGCTTCCATTTTCAGCTGATGGCCAGCAATATACGACTGTTTTAGCCGAGACCGCCACTCGCTCATGCAGTATCCGGGTTAATCGATCAACGTTGCGCTGGCCCTCTGATAAATAAATGACAGGATCAGCAGGATGATTCCGGCGCCGATGAAGGCCGCTATACGTTCCAAACCGCTCAATGCGGCAAGATCAACCAACAACACCTTGGCCGTCATCAGGCCGAACAACCATAAACCGGCATATCGGTTGGGTCGCTGTTTTAGAATTAAACCCGTTATTGCCAGAGCAATGGCGCATGCGGCCCACCACAATGTTACAAAAGCTTGATGCCAGTCATTGTCGAAGCGGTATATTTCCGCGGTAACTATGATGATGGCTGAGAATAGCGATATCATCTTCAAAGCCTGGGAAAAATTTTTGGCCCCGGTCATGATTATGTTGGCCCGACTTTCCAGCAGGCGTGGTATTAAAAACAGGGAAAACGCCGACATCATCACCAATGAAATAAATGGAGCGCTGATAAAAAGCTTTTGTGAGGCCCAGCCGGGCGCATTGGAAAACGAAAGCATGTCCCATAAGAGTTTTAACGGGATGGCAATGAGGAGGCAACGGCACATGGAATCCATGAACGGCAGTTTTTTCATGGTCAAAGCACTGGCGGTGGTTACGGTGATCAAGATAATGCTCGACAGTATCCATGCCCATTCGTTTCGCGAACCAAGTGTCCAGAATATATCCGCGGCGAATACCAGCAGGGCGGAAAGAACAGCCAAGGGCGGAAGTATGGTCCATAAGTCATCGGCCTTGTCCTCGTCTGCATCCGAATACCGCGCATGAAGAACGCTTTGAACTCCAAGCAAGACGGCCGCAAGCAGACCGGATCCAAATCGGGCATTCAGGAAAAGCGGGGGAGGCGACAAATAAAGTTGCAGGTCAAAAACCAGAGATTTCATCAAACCGATAAAACCCAATACCAGTGCAACTGCTTTCAGCAGGGGAATTCTTGCGCGCAGGGCAAACCAACAGAGTATTGCGCCTTCCACACCCCAGCCCAGTGACACCCAGGCGCCATCCAGTTGCGCGGGCAATGCCAGGCTGGCAAAGGTTACAGCGCCGACCAGAAATGCAAGTTGGTCCCGGTCAAACGAGGGTCGCCATTTCCATCCGATGCGCAGGAGGATGAGGTGCAGGACGGAAGCGGCGAGGAAGGTGGTGCCAGTCCAGGCATCCCACGCCATTTTTTCCATGATTGCATACAATGCGCCAAGCAATCCCAGTGAATTTATAAGGAGGCGAACGACATCCAGGTCGCGCCCCGAGATATCACTTTCCGCGCGAAGTTTGAACAGGCCGAGCACGGCGAACTGGAGGAAATAAACGACGGAAAACAATGCAAGTAATCCACCATCACTTTGACCATGGATGGATATTTGCCCAATCATATAAACCACGGTGAAGGCAAAGGCCACGTTATACAGGGACTGCCAATTGCGATAGATGCCGAAGATAATAACCGGAACATTGATCACAGCCATATAGGTGAGTAAAAATAATAGATTCGGTAATTCGCGGCCGATAAGCGGGGGCATGATAAAGGCGCCAATGACGGCGATCACGGCAACGGCTTGACTGCGGTAGGTAAAAGCCAACGCAAATGCCGCCGCCGCACTCAACACTAGTCCGATACCGGCAGTTGTTGCTCCGATAAGATGGTATATTCCAAATGCGGCAAAGACGCAGAAATAAAACAGGGCTGAACCTCCTCCGGTTAAAGAACGGGCCAGGATTGCCAGTTTTCCTTTCCCTTTGGTTTCCGCCAGATGACCAAGACCAACCAGGGTTAGTCCGGAAAGTAATCCTAAAATCACGCGGGCTTGGGGACCAAGCCAGGCGTGTTTGATGGCATAGCCGACTAATAATGCGACGCCAATCAACAGCAATCCGATGCCGGCAAAACTGGCGACTCGTCCGCCAAACACGAACTCCCCGCTGGATGGTGGTTTGGTAATGGGCGGCGAAACTTTGATCGGTTCAACCGGATTGGCATTTTCAGTTTCAACAAAGATTGCTGGTGTAGATGGGGGCGGATGTTGTGCCGATTTGGACTCTGTCGGGAGGTTTCGGATCGGTTCGGGAGCTGGCGGCTTTTCCACCGGGCGACTTTTTAACAAGTCGTTCATTTCCATTTGGCGTCGCAGTGCTTGCAGTTCGTTTCGAAGTCCGCCGACTTTTGTCATCGCAACAATGGAGAGAATCAAAGGTAAAAACACAATTGAGATGACGGCCAGAAAGATAAAGAATTCCATGTGCGACTACCTCTTGTTGGTTGGAATACTATTCGCAAACGGCAAAGGTCGGCAAGCCGACAAAATGACCTTCTGCATTCCCATCTTGATGAAAGATGGGTGTTTATGAGACTGTCCCGGTTCGATGCAAGAACAAGAACCCATTGAACATAAGCCCGGGACATTTTGCGTAACGTCCCGCGACCCCGGGTCATCGGCGCGCACCGGCTGGTTGCAAACCGCCCACGGTGTTGTCGAAACACCGGTTTTCATGCCGGTAGGTACCCAGGGATCCGTCAAGGCCATGGCTCCACATGAAATGGAGGATCTGGATTTCCACATTATCCTGGGAAACACGTATCATTTGAATGATCGCCCCGGAATGGAAATCATATCAGCGGCCGGTGGGTTACACAAATTCATGGGCTGGAACCGGGCAATTCTGACCGATAGCGGCGGTTTTCAGGTCTTCAGTCTGGCCAAATTGCGCAAAATATCCAAAGACGGCGTGGAATTCCGCTCGCACAATGATGGGAGCAAGCATTTCCTCGGCCCCCGCGAATCCATGGCCATTCAGCGCATCCTCGGTTCCGATATCGCCATGCTTTTTGACGAATGCCCCCCTTATCCATGTACGCGGGATTACGCTTGCCAAGCCGTTGAACGAACCCTATCTTGGGCGGCTTTATGTGCGGAACAACCCAGGGCCGAAGGGCAGTTGGTGTTTGGCATCGTACAGGGCGGTCTGTTTGAGGATGTTCGAGCTGAATGCGCGAAAGCATTGGTTGGCATGAACTTCGATGGATACGCCATCGGCGGAGTAAGCGTCGGTGAACCTGATCAATTGATCATTCCCGGAGTTGAGGCGGGCATTGCCAACCTCCCTTGGGAAAAACCGCGTTATTTGATGGGCGTGGGCGGTTTTGCCCAAATGGTGGAATCGATCGCCCGGGGCGTGGACATGTTTGACTGTGTCATGCCGACGCGTGTGGCACGCAACGGCACCGCAGTCACGCGGATGGGCCGCATTTCGATGCGGAATGCCACGTGCAAGCTGTCGTTTGCGCCGATCGAGGAAGATTGTGGATGTTATGCCTGCCGGCATTTTAGCCGGGCATATATCCGGCACTTGTTGAATGTCAATGAAGTGCTGGGAATACGCCTGCTCACCATCCACAATCTATATAGGTATAATGATTTTATGAAAGAAATACGTGCGGCGATCAGGAATGGAACTTTTGAAGATATCCGAACCTATTGCCGCGAAATGAACAGTGCTAAATCCGCGTTTTAGCAGTTAGGGGAAAAGGAAACAGCATGAGTATGTTTGATATTGTATTGGCTATGGCGCCCCAACCGGGACCCGGCGGCGAACCCGCATCCGGCGCATTTTTCTTCGGTTGGATCGCCATCATGATCGCTATTTTTTACGTAATGATCATTCGTCCCCAACGTCGTCGGGAAAAAGAACGACTGGAACTACTGAAAAACATCAAGTCCGGCGACCGGGTTTTGTTCAGTGGCGGCATCATCGGCATCGTCGCGAACGTCAAGGAAAAGACATTTGTCATCAAGATCGCGGAAAAAACCAAAGTCGAGGTTCTGCGCGGCGCCGTAACCCAGATCATCGACAAGAGTGAATTGCCTGCCGATCTTGAACCTGAACTTTCATCCACCAAGTAACCCTCATTATTATTTAAAGCGGAACGCACCATGGACAAGAACGCAAAGTGGAAATGGATTATTCTCGGACTTCTCATTCTAAGCTCCCTCATGCTGGTCACCCCGATTCAGCAGAAGGTCAAGCTGGGCCTCGACCTGCAGGGCGGTATAAGCTTTATCGTACAGATTGACGAAGAGCAACTGCTTCGCCAATACCGCGAGGAAAATCGTGAATTAAGCGAAGATCAACTCACCCGCGACGTTCGGCAAATCATAGTCGATTCACAGGACAACGCGGTCGAAGTCATTCGCAACCGTGTGGATACCATCGGTATCGCCGAACCTTCCATTTACCCCAAAGGCGATAACCGGATCATTGTCCAGTTGCCGGGGATTGATGAAAGCAAGCAACGCGAAGCCCGTGACTCAATCATGAGCGTGGCTTTTCTCGAATTCCGCCTGGTGCACGAAAACAACGATACGTGGGTGGGGGAGCTTTTCACGGAAGGGAAAGCGCCGCGCGGATTCAAAATCGCCAATGCCGCCGAACGTTTTTATGTGCGGGATTTTGAACGTGTTACCGACAAGGATATGGATCGCAATTTCTGGACGGAATTGCGCCGTTTCAGTCCGCGTCCGCGCAGTGAATTCATGTTGATGCGCGACGAGCGTCAAGGCGCCACCATTTATCGACCCTTTTACGTGGAAACCCGCAGGCAACTCGCCGGTGATGCGCTCAAGGATGCCAAAGTGGAGTACGGTCAGTTCAACGAACCGCGCATTTCCCTGGAGTTTAATTCCAAAGGCGCCCGTGACTTCGCCCGTGTAACCAAGGACTATGGTCCACGCGGTGAGAAAAATCTCAACAACGACGATGGTCGCATGTTGGCCATTGTACTGGATGGCACTTTGTACTCGGCGCCGGTGATCCGGACCGCGATTCTCGACGGGCGGGCGGAAATCACCGGTATGTTTTCTCCGAGCGAGGCGGCCCGTCTGGTGAATGTATTGCGCGCCGGCTCTTTGCCGGTACCCGTGCGCATTATCGAAGAACGACAAGTCAGCCCCTCGTTGGGTCATGACTCGATCGAAAGCGGCGTCAAAGCCGCAATGTTTGGCGGCTTTCTGGTTTTTGCCTTCATGATTCTTTATTACCGGAAGGCCGGCATCATCGCCGATCTCTCCCTGTTTTTGATCCTGTTTCTGTTGCCGGTCGGTATGTGGTTGTCCGCCGGATTTTTGAGTACTTTTATCGGTGGGGCGGATGGCGGTCGCGTCGGACTTCCCGTTATAACCCTGCCGGGTATCGCGGGCATTGTGCTGACTATTGGGATGTCCGTGGATGCCGCAGTACTTATCTTTGAACGAATACGCGAGGAGTTGGACGCCGGCAAATCGTTGAGTGCATCCGTTCAGGCAGGATATGAAAAAGCGTTCAGTGCAATTCTGGACGCCAATGTCACGACGGCGCTGACCGCCATGATCCTGTTCTGGCAGGGTTCCGGCCCCGTTCGGGGTTTTGCTGTTACCCTTTGCGCGGGTATCATCATCAGCATGCTGGTTTCACTGGTGTACATGAAGATGTTCTTCCAGGTGCTGATTGACAAATTCGGTGTTAACACCCTCAAAATGATGCAGGTGGTAAAAGCCACCTCCATTGACTTCCTTGGCCAACGCAAGATTTATACAGTTTTCGCTGTCCTGGCGATTGCCGGAACGATGACTTCGTTCGTAATGAAAGGGGAGAAAAACTTCGGCGTCGATTTCACCGGAGGCACCGTTTTGGTGTTCAGTTTCGACGAAGAACAGCCCATGGATCTTTTGCGCGCAGCCTTGGAACAGGGCGGCGTGGCGAATTCCCAAATGCAATATCAAAAAGATATTGGCATTCAGGATGGTGGAACCTTCAAGCACCTGCTTGAAGTTAAAGTCGGTTATGAGCAGGGCGACATCGCGCGTGAAATCATCTTGGAGAAGTTTGCTTCAGCGGGATTCAGTCTGGCTCAAACAGAAAGCGTCGGTCCCCAGGTCGGCGAGGAGCTGAAACGCAGTGGTATTATCGCGATTATTGCCGCACTGATCGGAATCATCATTTACATCACCATCCGGTTCGAGTTTGCGTTTGCCATCGGCGCCATTGTTGCAACCATTCATGATGTGCTTCTGACGGTTGGTATTTATTGCCTTTTCGGCAAACAATTCAGCCTGCCGATCATCGCGGCGCTTTTGACCATCGTCGGTTATTCCGTCAATGACACCATCGTTGTCTTTGACCGGATCCGGGAAGATCTGAAGCTGATGCGCGGCAAAAAATATGTCGACATTTGCAACATCAGTATTAACCAGACATTGAGTCGAACCATCCTTACGTCATTTACCACATTGCTGACCGTCGGCATGTTGCTGATATTCGGCGGTGGCGCAATGAACGACTTCGCATTGACGATGTTCATCGGAATCGTGGTCGGAACGCTTTCCACCATTTATGTCGCGACTCCGGTTATGTTGCTCTGGCATCGCGAAAAGCCGGAAGCTGAAAAAGCCTGATCGTAACCGTTGATATATGACCGCCAAGCAAAACCCGGAAACCAATCCCTGGGTTGATTGCACCGTGGACGACGCCTGCGCGAAAAACCTCGCGCAGGCGGGATCGTATCCGCTCTGGTTTGCACGTTTACTGGTAAACAGGGGGTTGAATAACCACGACGCAGCAGAATCCTGGCTGAATCCGAAGCTGGCCGATCTGTCCGATCCATTTGAATTGCCCGACATGAAAGTTGCGGTGTCCCGTATTTTGCAGGCGATTGTTCATCAGGAACGTATTACGATTTTTGGCGATTACGATGTGGATGGCTTGACCAGCGTCGCTTTGTTGATGGATTTGTTCAAAGCTATTGGCGCCAGGGTTACGCCATTTCTTCCCCATCGCCTTGAAGAGGGCTATGGCTTGTCGATGGAGGCATTGTCCCGGTGCATTGAGGAAACGACTCCGCAGTTGATCATTACCGTGGATTGCGGCACCGGCTCGGTGGATGCCGTGTTTAAGGCCAAAGAGAAGGGGGTCGATGTAATTATAACCGACCATCACCATACCGGCGAAAAACTCGCTCCGGCAATGGCTGTGGTGAATCCCCGAAGGCTTGGGGACACACGCCATCATGTCTTGGCCGGCGTTGGTGTTGCGTTCAAGTTGGCGCATGCCTTGCTTAAAGATGCCCGTGCGGATAATCGATTCTCCGCATGGTCGATGTACGATCCTCGTGAACTACTAGACCTGGTCGCTTTGGGTACCGTGGCTGACATCGTTCCACTGAAAGACGAAAACCGGATCATGGTTGCGTATGGTCTGAAAAAATTGAACCGGACAAAACGGCTGGGCTTGAAGGCGTTGATTGAAGTTGCCCGGCCCAAGGGCGAGATTGGAGTTTATGAAGTTGGATTTTTGCTTGGGCCGCGTTTGAACGCATCAGGAAGGCTGGGCACAGCCCGGATGTCCCTGCAACTGCTCACGACATCAGATCCTTCAGAAGCTCGAAAATGTGCGGTGGAGTTGGATGCCGCGAATCGACAGCGCCAAATGGTGGAACGGGAAATGGTCGATGCGATTATGTTACGCATTGGCGAAACTGTCGGAAGCCGGTATGCGATCGTGGAAGCCGATCCCGACTGGCATCCCGGAGTCGTTGGCATTGTGGCCTCCCGACTTGTTCAGAAATATCATCGACCCGCGATTGTAATAGGAAGCGATGGCCAGGGGCGTGCCAAAGGTTCTTGCCGCGGAGTATCCGGTGTGCATCTGGTTACAGCTTTGGATGGGTGCGCCGATATCCTGGTCAAATACGGTGGACACGCCATGGCCGCCGGGATTGAAATCGAATGGGACCGGGTGGATGAATTCACGTCGCAGTTTGCCGAATGCGTATCCCGGCAATTGGGGGGTGAATTGCCACAGAAATCTCTTTCACTCGACGGTTGGCTGGAAGCCGAAGAATTTTGCGAAGATACGGTCTCGTGGATCGAGAAACTCGGGCCATTCGGAATGGGTAATCCGGAGCCGGTCTGGGGATGTCGGGGTGTTAAAATCGTCGGTGAGCCGCGGGAAGTCGGAGAAGGACACTTGAAAACCTCATTTTCCCTCGGCCGCACAATCATAGAGGCCATCGGATTTGGACTTTATGGCAAACCACTGTCAAGGAGCGAGTTGGAAGTCGCATTTCAAATCAAACAGGATACTTTCCGCGGGCAAACCAAAACAGTTATGCATTTAAAAGATTTCCGCGAATTAACATAAAAAACACAGCTTTTGCACTTGCCTACACGATATTCTGCGATTATGTTCTCACGCTTCTTAATGGAGTAATGTTATGGCTAGGGAATGTAGTATTTGTGGAAAATCATCGTTTATGGGTAACCGTATCATACGTCACGGTTTACCGAAAAAATCCGGTGGCATCGGTTTGCACACGACCGGAATAACCCGTCGTCGTTTTAAGCCCAACGTACAGCGGATTAAAATCAAGGTTGGCGGCACCACCAAAACCGCGCAGGTTTGCGCATCGTGCATTAAAGCTGGGAAAATCGTAAAAGCATAAACGTCCCGGAGGTCACTGAATCATGGCGGCATGCGAAAAAAAGAAAATCGGCACCGCGCAATTGACGTTCGAAGGCAAGACGCTTGACCTGAATGTATGGGAAGGCACGCTGGGCGAACGGGCTGTTGATATCAGTGATTTGCGTAAAAACACCGGCTTGATCACGTACGATCCCGGGTTCATGAACACCGGATCGTGCGAGAGCAACATCACCTTTGTCGATGGAGACAAGGGTATACTCCGCTATCGGGGGTATGATATCGAGGACTTGGCCACCAACTGCACGTTTATCGAGGTGGCCTATCTGTTGATTCACGGAAAACTGCCCAACCGTGATGATCTGCAAAAATTCTCCCGGCTTCTGAATCAGCACTCCATGATTCATGAAGATATGCAGATTTTTTTCCGTAACTACCCGGAACGGGCGCATCCGATGGCCATTGCGTCGGCCATGGGTGTTTCGCTATCCAGTTTCTATCCTGAATTGGAAGATGTCGAAGAGGAAAAAAATATCGCCGCGACCCGTATGTTGTCCAAATTACGCACGATGGCGGCTCTTTCCTACAAAAAGTTCATCGGCGAACCTTTTGTTTATCCCAGCAGTAAATTGACCTACTGCGAAAACCTGTTGAACATGACATTTGCTTCGCCGGTGGCCGATTACCAAATTGACCCCATTCTGGTAAAGGCCATGAATCAGTTGCTGATACTGCACGCCGATCATGAGCAAAACGCCTCGACTTCTGTGGTTCGACTCGTTGGCAGTACTGGGGCAAACCTGTATGCATCCCTGGCCGCCGGAATTTGTGCGCTCTGGGGCCCTTTTCATGGTGGCGCCAATCAGGAAGTTATGGACATGCTCGAAACCATCCAGCGCAATGGTGGAGATGTCGACAAGATGATTGAGCGAGCAAAGGATCCCAAGGATTCTTTCCGGTTGATGGGCTTCGGACATCGCGTTTACAAGACCTACGATCCACGCGCCAAAGTAGCCAAACGAGTTTGCGAAGAAGTGTTGAGTCGCTTGGGCATAAAAGACCCGCTTCTTGACATAGCCAAGAAGCTGGAAGAACGAGCCTTGTCCGACAAATATTTTATTGATCGCAAGCTTTACCCGAACGTGGATTTTTATACCGGCATCACCTATCGCGCCATGGGTTTCCCAACCAACATGTTCACCGTACTTTTCGCCATCGGGCGTTTGCCGGGTTGGATTGCCCAGTGGTACGAATTGCATGGCGATCCCGCGCAAAAAATCGGACGTCCCCGCCAGGTCTACATCGGCCCCACCAAGCTCGATTTTGTTCCGATCGATCAGCGCTCTTGATTTGCACGCTCTGATCGTTCAAAATCCCGGTCATGGCCAGCGACAAGAAACTTGATTCCGATGTAATGCAGTGCCGTTTTCTCGAAGGCGTTCGCCGCCGTTGCCCGGACAACATTCTCGTATTGGAAAGTCTCGGTGATCTTTATACCCGCACCGGAATGATTGAAGAGGGATTGGTGATTGATCGCGAACTCACCAGCCGCCACCCGGACAACGAAACTTACTGGTATAATCTTGCCTGCAGTTACAGTTTGTTGGGTCAAAAGGAAACCGCCATCACCGCAATCAAGCGCGCAGTTAACCTCGGGTATGACGACATTGATTGGATGTTGAAGGACGCCGATCTGAATGGAATTCGTACGGAGGCGGAATTTTTGGCGATAATTGATTTCTTGAAGCAACGCGCCGATTAAACCTGAAAACCTGTGGTCTATTCGTAAACCACATCGCCTTTGAGAACCAGTCCACGTGGAAACGAGTGGTCACCTTTTACCGTCAGACTTGATTTCCGAGTACCTTGAGAATTCAAATAAAAGTCGTTGCTTGTTCACAAACGTAATGCGAAACCGGGTGTCCCGGATGCGATGAAGGATGATAAAGTCGAAACTTAAACGCGCCATATTTCTTTATGCGCCGCAGGCGCATGCGATACCGCGGTTAGCCGTCGGGCAGTCCCGCGTCAGCGGGTCCGGGGAGTTGGCTGATCCAGCGGGCCGAGCCTGTCGTCGGCGACCGGCGTCCAGCAAGGCGGAGCGGGTGGCGCTGGTCTAGTGACCGCGCCGCTCGCGACAACGACGCTGGCGGCTTGCTGGGGCGGACGACTCCCCGCCGACGGCTTACCGCCTGGCTCAAGCAACGCGGAACAACTCGTTTTCAGGCCATCCAGAAATTTCTGATATGGATTGTTCAAATGCGGAAGCAAGGAAACCTTGAGCGATGCCGTGAAACAGGATCACCGCCACGCTGGTCGGGATGCTGATCTTTATTCCCAAAGTTTTGCCGGATACAAGCCGCGATCAATCAACGATTGAATTCCGGCCATGACCATCGGCTTG
>DAOLDL010000095.1:0-10888 GCA_035327305.1 Kiritimatiellia bacterium
TGACCGGGTTGCCCGGAACTAATTCAACCGAACTTTTACCGGTTATTCTCCCGCCGACCTGGAAGACGCTCTTCCACCAACCGAATCCTGCTCTCCAGCTTTTCCAACAACCTACGGTTTACCGCGATCAAGTCAGCAACCAAGGCCAGTACAAACAACAATACACCCACACTCATCAACAATGATGCCAGAATCAACGACTGCACCTTGCCATCACCCTGGCCGATGGCATAATACACAACGAAACGCACACCTATAGCAAATCCCAAAGTAAATGGAATGGATCCCAAGGCCAGGAAAAACTTAAGCGGACGGTAAACCATTAATATCCGCAGTATAGTGCCTATCGAGCGAATAACATAACTGGATATGCTTTTCACCAGACGTGATGGCCGGATCGATTTGTTTACACGCACTGGAACGGATTTGATGGACAAGCCATTGTAGCCCGCTTGAATGATTGTTTCCAGGGTATAGGTATAGTCATTGAAAACATTCATGCGCATGGCGGCCTTGCGACTTATGGCCCGGAAACCACTGGGCGCATCGGCCACACCCGTGCCACTGGCGACACGCAACATCCAACTGCCCAGCAATTGCAAACGTTTTTTGATCCAGGAAAATTCCTCTATCGATGTAATTGGCCTCGCCCCGATCACCATGTCGCATTCACCGGCGAGAAGTGGGGCAATCAAACCGGGAATATCTGCGGCACAATACTGATTGTCGGCGTCGGTATTCACAATAATGTCGGCGCCGAGAGAAATACAGGCCTCGATACCAGACATAAAGGCTTTAGCCAGGCCGAGATTTCTCGGATGGCGGACAACATGGTGAACACCGAGATTGATGGCAGTTTCGACGGTTTTATCCGAGCTTCCGTCATCAATAATCAACCATTCGACGATATCTACACCCGAAATCTCCCGGGGCAATTCCGCCAAGGCCCTGGGTAGTGACGCCTCCTCATTATAACAAGGTATTTGAATTATTAGTTTGATGGGCATTTATAGTTATGGAATTGATTCCCCAAGGCTAATGCCTGGCGGTTCATACTGCAATCGATAAACGATGTTATCGTGATATCGAAATACCTCATTAAAAAGGACTTCACTTCTCGCCTTCAGTTGTCCGGTTACCACCTGCCGGCTTTTGCTTACCCGGGATGTCTCCGGCAATACATCAACCAGCAACCAAATCACACGATTTCGGCCAAGCTCCTGGATAAGCGACTCAATCTTTTCAGGCGCCATGTAGTACGATTGAATATACCTGACTTCACGCCCACTGATCCCTTCAACCAATGGAGCCTTCACCGAAATCACTGCATCATTTACCTCGCTGTGACGCCCCACCCAGCTCGCCATGGCCGTCAAACCGGCATAATCCGTCTCACCAGCCACAATATATCTTTCCGTCGCCCACGCTTCGGTTCCGGAATAACGCAGGATATTATTAACATTCTTGATACCGGCAAACAGGGTTGTAGAGGCAATCCACCCGACCAATGCAATTCCGGTGAATTTGACCGCACGATCCCATGGCAAGCGAAAGTAAGATGAAGCGGATATCAACCCCGCCACAAACCACCACCATACTATGGGTATCAACGGATAAAAATACCTGCCTTTGGGATCCAGCGTCATCAAAACAACCGCGATATAAACCATCGCCACGGCATGAACCGGGGAATATCTATTTCTAATCGTGGAACCCACTCCAATCGCAACCGTCAGGAAAAAGGACCATGATAAAAGCGGAGCGGCCTCCAACAGGTTCAACCTTGCCAGCGCCCCGGATTCATCGACGATTTTCGGAATGCACAGATTGAAAAGCATCATCGGCATGTTTAAGGCATTATAGACAACGCGGCCAATCCATGTCCGCTCCACATCGTACTCCAAAGCCAGATAATCGGAACCTGTCGTTATGAATTGGATATTGGCGCTGGATCCCAAAAATGTGGTTCCCGCGAAAATCAATGTCGGTATCACCAATGCCGGCCACCAGGAAAGCAGTGTTCGGAGTGACTTTCTTTTCATTATATACATCGATGCACACCAAATCCCGAATCCCAACACAAGCGACAGACCAATTGAACGTGTCAAAATCGCGCAGGAAAACAGCATGGTTAACTTCATGACATGACTCGCCGTCGAGGCTTCTTCAGCGGCACGCACATGAATGGAGCCAAGCGCCCCCCAGAATAATAAAAGAAAAAGTATTTCAGAACCGATTAAACTGCCGACGATGGCCAGATGCTGGTTTAAAGCAATTGCCATGGCAACGACCATCAGCGAATATCCTGTGCCAACGACCTGCTTCAACCATTCATAAACCTGGTATATCGCAAACCCATATAAGGCTACGCCAATCGATTTGATAAACCAGATCAAGCCGCTGGATAACTGGAACCGCATACCTCCGAAAGGTTCAGGCAACCAGGGCAAACTACAAAGCGCAATCCAGGCGGGATAAAGAGGTGGATATCTCCACGCCAACACTTCATTCCACTGCCCGGCGAGCAGGGCTTTTGACATAAGCAAGTAATCGACAGCATCTCCCCACGGCTCTAGACGGTGGACGAAAAGAAGCCCCCCCGCAAGCACGGCCAGGACGACGATGCCGGAGCGAGATTGTAATGCTTTCAACACTGATTTCACTTGCCAATAATGCTTTGAAATGAAAATGCAGGAATCGGAGAAACTTTGAGATACCCGCTTTATCCTGCAGGATGCATACAGATTACCGGGGGTATCGGAATACCATCTCGATGCAAGCAAGACTCCCCCCGACCGTGACCATTTTCTCCAGGACAAATTTTCTATCCTTGTAGAATTCGAACAGCACTTCCGGCTTTGCCACCTCAAAGGGATACCCGCCGAACCAATCAATCCAGTCCGTTATCATCGACATCCCCCGGTTCTTTTTATATTCCCGATAGCGGTTGACGGGATTGCGGAAACGAATCAAGTCTTCCTTAAGCAACACAAGAAAGAAATATAGTGACCCCAAAGCCGTTACCAGCCAGCGACCCGGCAATCCTGAACAATATAACTGCTTGACCTTTAACCAGCGGCGAGAGATTCCGCCCTGATCGTTGTAGATTGCAATAAACAACTGCCCGCCCGGCTTGACCTTCCGACCAGCCTGATCCAGCGCTTTCATCATGTTTCCGGTATGGTGAAGCACGCCCCAGGAATAAACGATGTCAGCGGCATCGAGTGTGGTCATAAAAGATTCATCCAGTACATCGCCCCGGGATACCACCCACGCCGCATCTTCCGGATAAAACCGGCGACGGAGCTCTTCCGTGCAAGCCACGGAGTCCATATCATAGTCAAAAGACCGAACTGTGGCTCCCAGCCGCCGGGCGGCCAGACTAAAAAGACCACTACCGGAACCGATGTCGAGAAATGTTAAACCATCGAGGGCATCGCGGCCCAGCATGGTCCGCAGAGACTTCACCGCCTCCTCGATGCGTTCCTCGTTGAGGTGCTCAAGAAACCGGCGCCAGTTTTTTCCAAAGGCAAATCGTTGGGTCATAAGTGAGGTCGAATTTAACCACGGATTACACGGATAGCACGGATAATTTTATGAATCCCATAGGGAAAGCAAATCACCAGATGATTGATTCACCAAAGATCGGGACACCATACGGAGCAACACAAGGCTGTACTACCAAAACTCAACAATGCCATTTCTTATCCGTGCTATCCGTGAAATCCGTGGTTACTACCCATTTTCCAAGACAAAACCGGCAAAGATCACCTTACCACGCGGCGCCACTCTAGTTTTGCATTCCTGAAATTAATCAACAGGGCCAGTTGCAGCCCGGTAATGGCCAAATAGCCCATCATCTGGGCGATATGGGTTTCGTTAAACACGGTCACCACCTTCGGGTCTACAATAACCAATCCATCAACGATCAGGTCGGGAATCAACCGTCCAATCAATCGCCCTTTGTATTCAACCGGAAAAATGCGCTGTTGCTCAACCTTGTGACCACGCTCGACCAATTCGATAACCAGTGCATTCTCATATAGCTTTTCATCCAAACCCGGATTGAGGGTATTGAGAACTTCCATCGCCGCACCAATGATACTTTGACTTATCTGTTCATGAATCATGTGGCTTCAATGCTCCTTATTGTCTCGACAAGCTCAACCGTCTGTCGATCTGCCGATCCTCTCCCCATCCGTGTTATCCGTGTAATCCGTGGTTAAGATTCTTCCTCCACGCCCCATACGAATAGGCCATCCACGAAAGCACCGGTGAAACGGGCCCGGCTTCCGGGACCATCCTATCAAGGGCTTCCTTCCGCATCAGTGGATCATCCCGGTTAACCCAATCCTGTCGCAGTTGTTTCCTGAGTTCACCCGTACACCACGTCTCCCACGGTGGAGTGAATCCCTGTTTCGGACGGTCATAAAGCTCTCCCGGCATAAATTTCCCCAGCAGTTCCCGCAAGACCAACTTGCCCCGTCCATCCGGGGCCAACTTGACCCGAGTCGGCAACCTTGCCGCCCACTCGATAATCCGATAATCCATGAACGGACTGCGGCATTCCAAGGCATGCGCCATGCTCATACGATCCACTTTTGCGTGGACATCATCGGTCATATAAACGTGAAAGTCGCTGTTCTGCATGGCGGCAAGCGGATCCCCGGTCGAGGCGAGCCATGGCTTGCGTTCATCGTTTCCGCCCGACCATTGCAATTCCGCCAACACTTCATCGCTGTAGATACGCCTCTTCAACCCCTGATTTACATGCCTCTGCATCCGGATATACCCACTTGTCACCCCAAGCATACGCATCACCAAATCTCTGGGCATGTTAGAGCCGAACTGAAACCTAAAACCTGAAACCTTCCTCCCCCACAACCTCATACCATCCCGATAATGATGATACCCCCCGAACAACTCATCCCCCCCATCCCCGGTCAAGGCCACCGTGGCATGCTCGCGGATCATTCGAGAGAGAAAATACATGGGAATAGACGATGAATCTCCAAAAGGTTCTCCATGCCATCCGGCGATTTTGGGAAATTCTTGCCGGAGATCCTCATCCACATTCAGTATCCGGTGCTCAATCCCGAGGTGGCGGGCAATGGCGCCGGCATGATGCGCTTCATCGACGGATGTTCCCTTGAAAGCAATCGTGTATGCCGGCACATCCGCGCGCAAACGCGAAATCATTAACGCCATTAGCGCAGAGTCTATACCCCCAGACAGACAAATACCCACCGGCACATCGGCAAGGAGACGAAGGCGAACCGAATCCTCCAACAGCAACAGCAATTCATCCGCATATTGATCCAGAGATTTCCCATCATCACAATGAGGATCAAAATTGATATGCCAGTATGACCGGATATCCGTAATGCCCTTTGACCAGGACATGGCGCAACCGGGACGGAGTCGACGAATCTGTCGGTAAAATGTCCTCTCACCTGCGGTGTATCCCAATGTCCAGTACTGGTCAAAGGCAATGGAATCAACATCCTTATCATCTACAAGTCCGGTCGCGAGCAATGCGGGAATTTCCGAGGCAAAAACCAATGATCCGTCGGCCAAACGCAGGTAAAACAGAGGCTTCTGCCCCGCTCGATCACGACATAGATGCATCGTTCCGGATGGACCATCGTAAAAAGCAAATGCAAACATTCCATTCACGTTGGTCAATGCTTGATCAACACCCATGTCGCGGCAGAGATACAACAACACTTCGGTATCCGAAGTGGAGCGAAAGGCGGATCCCCGACTTTTCATCTCCGCACGAATTCCCGGCGAGTTGTAAAACTCACCGTTGTAACAAATCCAACAGCGTTCTTCCATATCGCACATAGGCTGATGACCTGCCGAAGTCAGATCCTGGACGCTTAGGCGATTATGGGCCATGCCCACTCGGAGCGCTGGAGCAACACCAGCGGCTGGCAGGTTTTGCATCATGATGCCGGAATCATCCGGTCCTCGATGTTTTTGCGCATTGAGCATGCGTCTCAACATCGATTCGTTGAGGCGATCATCATAACCAATATAACCTGCGATGCCACACATGGGGATGGTTTAAATCAGAAGTTCAATATTTCAGGTTTATTGCGGACGGTTATACGCCGGAGATGATTCGTTCAAATCCGCTGATCACGGGGATCATTTTATTTGCCGCGAGGAAATACAGCGGTTATTCATGTTACATTAACCGAGTTTACCTTCAACTCGCGATACAATCCCAACAACTTTCCGGCACTGCTATCCCAGCTGAAATTTTCCACGACATGCTTTCTGTTCCAACAACCCATATCGGATCTGATGGATTTATGTTCTGCCATCCACAGGATTGCATCGGCCATTGCCTCGGCATCGTTGACGGGCACAATCAATCCACCAGGCACTTTACTGATGTTCACCCTGTCACTGAAATCAGCTCCTTGAACGCCTGTTTCAATTCGCTCCCCCATTAATCCGGGGATCCAGCCGGTCCTTGTGCTTACAACCGGCAAACCGCTAGCCATTGCCTCCAAAGCAACAAAACCAAATGATTCATAATCACTGGCTATGACACTTAAATCCGTCGATTGGTATAGCCGAGGCATTTCATCATAACCTGTTTCGCCCAAAAGCGTTACCATGCCGGTCAACCCGGCATCCCTGATTTGCCGGACCAATTCGCTCAAAATGGGACCACTACCGACAAATGCCATTTTGAAGGTTAACCCCCTCTCTTTGATTTTGGCCAATGCCTTGATCAACATTGCATGATTTTTAACGCGCGTCAGCCTCGCGACATAAATCATGGACATGGGATTGGATGCTGAATGAACTTCCCCATCCCGGTTTATTCGGGGTAATTTGTGTTTATCAGAAACCCCGGCATGTTGCTCGTGCAACGGTCTGAATTTTTCCGTATCCACGCCATTGGGAATATCCACAACTTCCCGATTTAATTTGCCTTTGTAAAACGCGATGGACGTACCGCTCGCAATCAACAGATCCACAATTTCCAAAGCTCCGTTGCCATATCCCGGATAAAGTTGCGGTCCCGGAAGACGCATGCTAACCGGGATTCTGCATCTCCACTTTTTCAAACATTTGACTAATTCCGGGAGTTCACAAACCTGCACGATATCAAATTCATGCTGATGCTCCATGATCCATCGTGCGGCGCGTTGTTCAAACATCAGCAAATCCAAGTGACGCAAGCGCCACCCACCTCGTATTTTATCCCACGGGAACCAACCAAGCCATGGCGTCCGGAGAAAGATGACTGATGGTTGAAGGTCGGTCGATCTTGTTATATCTTTTGCAGACGCTTCATTCCCCCACCATTCACCCGGTCCAAGAATGGGTGCCTTTACTACCGGTCGACCGGTCAATACCGTCACCTTGCACCCCAGCCCCATCAAATGACGGGACATTTCGAGATCAAATGTCTCGCCGCCGCCGCGCACCATTGCGGCCATGCGATTAACAATTAAAACACGCATGAATAATTATAGCATTGATCGATTAAACGGGTGTCAGTTGGAATCACAACATGCCACCGACAATTTCCAGCAACAAATCGCGAGCTACTTCCCGACTATAATTGCGTTTACATTTTTCTCTCGCCACTCGCCCTTTTTCTCTCGCCTCCGCCGGATGATCGAGTATGTATCGGATGCTTGCGGCCATCGCCGCCTCGTCACCATGGGGCGTTGTCCAGCCACAGCCGTCAAGTATCAACGACATATCTGAAACGTCTGAAGTCAGGATTGGAAGCGCCATGGACATCGCTTCAAAAACTTTGCAGGGCACTTGCGATCGGGCAAGCAGGGAATTATTCAGAGGCAATATCACCAGATCAGCGAGGCTTAAATAGTCGGGCATTTCAGTGCGAGGTTTCGGACCCAGGGTCACAATAAGGGGAGCGAACGCGGGGTTGGCAATCAGCTTTTGCACATGTTCATTAATCGGCCCGACAATTACAAATCGCACGGCGGGATCATTGAGCGAGGCCAGCGCGCCGAGCAACTCCTCGATACCCTTGTGCGGCCTAACTACACCGCCAAATACAATTACCTTGTTGGCATCAAGTCCCAATGATTTTTTCAGTGCCGATGATTCATCAAGCGGACGGGGTGAAAAAAACGAACAATCCACTCCCATGGGAACAATCGAACCACCGAATTTTTTCTGAAGAAACGTGCTGGTGGAAATTACATGATCCAGACGGGGGATAAGTCGCTCAACTGACGGATAATAAGACTCATCGAGTGGATGGTGCATATGACGCAATCGGTGTCGCCACCTCTCCAAAGGATCTTTTTGTGCCATGATCGCCCCATCCCATTCATCGAGGTACACCATGGCTTTTGCGCCATGCCTCCACCGACGCCATAGCGCCAAAGGTACTGTATCGCCCACAGCCTTCACCGCTATCGTAATATCCCCCTTGATAGCCCGACATAGTTTACGGGATTCCCAAATATAGTCAGGAAATCGGTAAATCTTCGGACAAGAGATAACGCGATAATTCCACGCGCCACGATACATGGGACATACACCATGTCCAAGATCGGGGCCTACGATTTCGACATCATAGGTTCCGGATAAATGGCCGGCCAGAACAGTAACAGGACCCAACACCGGACCATTTATGTCCGGAACAAGAAATGAAATCTTTGCTGTCATGATTTATTCAGAAATGGGATGAAGACAAAAAAATAGAGCCTGATGACCAACTATTCCATTCTACAGGCGGAGAGCGAGTTCGGCGAGAGCATCAATTTCGTTCTGCGGCCATTTTCGTGGCATGGTTTTTCTCCTGCCGAAAAACGAAAGCATCCTGCCAGGCCGGCATCTCCCGAAATGTCTTAATCACTTTATTCATCGCTGATCACTCATTGCCTGTCGGCTATCGTTTCCCGGCATTTACTTCATTGGGGCGGTAAATCGTCGGTTGATCTTCGCCTTCCAATGCATGATTCACGGCTTCTACACCTTGCATCACCGAGTGATCCATGTTCGCCGCTTCGTATTTCCACCCGCCGAAACGGCCCCGGCTATAGATGCCGATTTTTTCCAAGGCGGGCAGGACATCATGCAACACATCGTCACGATCTACCGTCGGCACCGGATACCCATACTCCGACTGCATGGTATAAATGTGCAAATCCTTTGGATTGATATCCATGAACCCCAAGGCCCGCAGACCCTCCACTGCCATTTTGCCTATATCACCAGAAATGAATGGCCCGTCACCGGGGCTGGCGAATTCACAGAGGAATGAACAACATTTTTCCGGGTCAGGAGTATGATCGGGTGAAAATGTGGAAAAAGGCGTTACCCGGTAGAAGCGAGCCTTCTCTTCGGGGCAATAAACCCACGTCTTGTCGGCCAACTCATCCGGGATCGGCTGGAATACACCGACACCGGCGACTTGCACATGGCTGTGCTTCAATCGGGCAATCTTCTGATTGATTGCCTTATCGGGTAGTAATTTTGCCAATTCCTTGAGCGGCATCGTGGAAACCAAATGTTCGTACCGGACAATTGATCCGTCACCGAGGGTTGCTTCACGTTTTGCAACATCCAAGGATATCAAAGCGGTTGAAAGACGCTTGTTATTATCAGGAAGCCTATTAAACATTTCTGTCCAAATTGCCCCAGTTCCATCTTTTTTAGGAAACTGAAAAGTAGCATTTGGCCCCCAGCCAACTTCATCAATACCATCGCGGGTGTTTCGCTCAACTTTCTCCAGATCCACCGTGGGAACACGATCACCCAACCAATGGCTGTTCATTTCCGATGGGTCAACCGTCCATATTTTGCGGTTGTATGGAATCATAAAGTGATCAGCAATGCCTTGTCCGAATGAAGACAATATCCATTCGCGGAAATTGGTCTGCGCCCCGCTTGTTGTGCTTGGTGCTTCGTTCGTCGTCTTTTGTCTATGGTCTATTGTCCCTCGATTCCTCAAACCATTTAGGCAATCATCCCGTGCGGCCGTCGGCAACCGGTGAAAGTTATATTGAAAAGGATACGGTACCCATGCGTCATACAAGCGCACCCAGGATTTCCGTTGATGATGATAGAAGCCGTCCGGCAATAGTGTATCCATCAATGCATCAAAATAATGATAATGCGAGTGGGCCACATGCACGGCGAAATCCCACATGAATCCGCGATCGTCCCTGAACGATGCCGCCAACCCCCCCGGATAAGGGTTTTGATCGATTAACAACCAATCGGTAACACCCCGCTCGTGCAATCGCCATGCCGCACCCAAGCCGGTGGGGCCTGCTCCTATGATAAGAAACTTTTTATTGATCATGACTATGTATCTTTTCTTTGTTTATTTTTACATATGTATTGCGCCATCTGATCTCCAAACTTAATCCGGACACTTGGTCTTTCAAAAGCACTCATTAACCGTCAAGCACTGCGGACTGGGTGCAGGGATTAGCCCGGATATTACATGAGCGAGTGGCGGTCTCGGCTAAAACAGTCTTATATTGCTGGCCGTCGGTGGTGACGAAGTAACGGAACTGTCTCTGCCGCAAACGTCTGATCTGACCAACCACCCTGCCTCCACTTTTCACTTAGCCTGCGTAGCATCGACGGGATGCGGTTACCGCCTGCATCTACGGCGCCAGATGAATCAGGTCGCTGGTGGCTCCATGCCATGATCGCCAAACCATTTTCTTCGTCCACCATTCATCCGCTTCCTCAAACGACTTGAACCGAAAAACACCCTTGGGCCAGGATGCGCCACAACGCCCACCCATGCCTGCACGCCGTTGCAAGACATTCATACTTTCCCAACCATCTGTCATGATTACGAGCAGGATCAGGATTAAGATGGGTTGTGGGATACCCCATCGTTCCTGCTCATATTCGTAATCCT
>DAOLDL010000096.1:0-10838 GCA_035327305.1 Kiritimatiellia bacterium
CACACGGTGGCGCTACTACAACCCCTGAATTGCCCGGTGCGGCACGTGGTGAAGTTTTTGCTTTATGTGGAATAAGTGACGCTCTAGTCTGTGACAGATTAAATGAGAATCGGCATCATCGGGGGATATCGGAAATGGATGCAGTATTAGCTGAATGGATTAACATTGTTGGTCGATGGATACATGTGATTGCCGGCATCATGTGGGTCGGAAACTCCATGCTGTTCAACTGGCTGGATCGCAGTTTGATTCCTCCCGATGACAAGAACTCCCGAACCATCGGCAAAACCTGGTTGCTTCACGGCGGCGGATTTTATCATGTTGAAAAGTATACATCGGACAAGGTGCCGCCTGTTCTGCATTGGTTCAAATGGCAGGCGTACACCACTTGGGTCACGGGATTTATTTTGCTCGTCGCGGTGTATTATGCCGATGGCGGCAATTTCCTGATTCCCGCGGGATCCGAATGGTCACCGCGCGCCGCATTGCTTCTGGGGCTGGGAATGGTTTTTGGCGGATTTCTGGTTTACGACCTGGTTTGGCGAACTCCGTTTGCTAAAAAACACGGCTCGTTTGTCGGCTTTTTGTCACTCATCGCATTGTTTGCCATCACGTATGCCATTCATCAGGTTTTCACCGGACGTTCGGCCTATCTGCATGTCGGCGCGATGCTGGGCACGTTCATGGCCGGAAATGTATTTCTGCACATCACGCCTTCGCAAAAATTGTTGATCAATAAAATCAATGCCGGCGGCGGCTTCGACAAAGAGTATTCCACACGCGCGAAAACGCGCTCGATTCACAACAATTATTTCACGTTCCCGATGATCTTCACCATGATCAGCAATCATTTTGCCGGACTTTTTGGCCATTCGCTGAATTGGTTGATTCTTATTATAATCATGGTGGCCGGCGCTTTGGTCCGTCACTTTATGAACATACGCTGGACATTTGTACATTGGCAGGCCGGTATCGGCGGCACGTTGGGTGTCGCGGCAGTGGCATTGATGGCAATCCTGCATCCGGGGGTCAAGGCGGTTGCTCCCGGAGATGAAGATTTGGGTGAGTTGGTGGAATTTGCCCAGGCACGCGAAGTGATCAACGCGCATTGCCTGTCGTGTCACTCGGCCTGGCCGACGGACAAGGTGTTATCGCTGGCCACGGGTGGTGTGCATTTTGATTTTCCAAAGGAAATCCAACAATACGCTGATCGCATAATGGTGCGTGCCGTGGAAACAAAGACCATGCCATTCGCCAACATGAAGGAAATGCCGGACGAAGACCGCGAATTGCTGGGTCGCTGGATTCGTCAAGGCGCACGGATAGAGTGACGTCGTCGCCTCTTGATCCGTCATTCTTTGGGCGTCGCACAGCTCTGTCCTCCAGTGCGATTGCCTTGCCGTTTCGTCCGCTTGTCTTTCACATCATCCGGTGATAGCGTTTTTCCATGATACATGGCGGTAGAGTCTATTTTGACAACAATGCGACCACGGCGGTTGCCGATACCGTTTTGAATGCCATGCTTCCATATCTGCGCGAGCATTATGGCAATCCTTCAAGTCCGCATGGATTTGCGCGCGCGCCGGCGATGGCAATTTCCAGGTCCCGCGAACAACTTGCCGACCTGCTCGGCGCGGAGCCGTCCCACTTTATTTTCACCAGTGGCGGGACGGAAGGCAATGCCGCGGCCGTGCTCGGTTCGCTTCAAGCATCATCACCACGCAACGAAGTTGTTTTTTCCGCTGTCGAGCACGTGTCCGTTATGGCGTGGTGTGATCGCCTGATCGAACAAGGATTCAAGGTCCACATCGCACCCGTCAATCGCGATGGAAACCTTGACCTGGATATGCTTGCCGGTTTGCTTAACGAACGCACCGCGCTGGTTTCCGTCATGATGGCGAATAACGAAACCGGCATCTTGTATCCCGTGAATAAAATCGCCGACATGGCACATGCCGTCGGCGCATTGGTGCACACCGATGCCGCGCAATCCGCGGGAAAAATTCCGGTCAACTTCCGGGCATTGGGCGTTGATTTCGCCACGGTGTGCGGACACAAGTTTCATGCCGTGAAGGGAATTGGGGCCTTGTACATTCGCGATGCGAAAAAGTTCCGCCCGCTGATGTTGGGCGGCGAACAGGAATTCGGGCGGCGCCCCGGCACCGAGCCGGTCCCGTCAATCGTCGCGCTGGGCGCCGCGGCGACACTGGCAAAATCATGGCTGACCGGTGAAAATTCCTCCCGCCAGCAGAAGGCTCGCGATGAACTTGAATCGTGGCTGGTGTCGAGTATCCCCCGCGCCATTATCGCGGGGCAAAAGGCTCCCCGGCTTCCCAACACCACCATGGCCTTGATCAGCGGCGTGGAGACCGAGCCGTTGTTGGCGTTGCTGGACATGGCGGGCGTTGCGGCATCATCCGGTAGCGCCTGTGCATCGGGGGCGCACGAACCATCCCGTGTGCTTGCGGCCATGGGGGCGGATGTCACCAACAACGCCGTGATCAGAATCAGTTCGTCCCGTTTCACGCGCGACGAAGACTTCGAATACTTGCGGACAGCCTTGGCGGGGTCGGTTCGGCGCCTGCTCGCCGCCGCATCGCGGTGACTGGCGCATACAGATATTGCCGAACATCATGCAAAATCATTGATAAATCATGCTAAACCCTTATGATGTGATTTCAGCCGGGGCGTTTAGTTTTCATGAATAAGCTTCAACGAACTGTGCGAAGCTGGTTTATCTGGCATGTTCTGACTCCGTCGATCATGGCCATTATTGCCGGCGCCATCGCACTTATAGTACTTTTGCGGTCCAATGCCTTGGGGCGGGGCGAAGGTGATTTTCTCTCCATATTCCTTGTCGGTTTGCTTGTCTTGAGTCTCTTGATTTCGTTGCCGATGTTGTATCTGTCGTGGTCACGCACATCAAAATATGTGCTTTCGCTTACTGATGACGCAACCGAGGCCGGGATTTGGATGATGAAAACGGCTTTTGGAAATTTACCGGACGAAGATCCCATCGTGCATGAATTTCCATGGGTAAGGGGGCCTTTGACGTCAACCGGGCTTGCCGGAAAACGAATCGGTGAATGGTTGGATAAAATCCGGGCGGACGCATTGGCACAATCAACCGCGATGTCCAATGAACTGGCGCGCGACATGGAACTTGCCCAGGAATTCCAGCTCGCGATGTTGAACCGACCCTATCCGGAAGTTCCGGCGGTCCATATAGAAGGGCGGCTAAGGCTTGAATTCCATCACCGTTACAAGCCGACCATGGCGGTCGGGGGGGACTTCTTCGACATTATCCCCATCGGCAACGATTGTGCAGGTGTTTTTGTGACCGACGTTATGGGTCACGGGGTTCGAAGCGCGCTTATAACCGCCATATTGCGGGCGCTAATCTCCGAATTGCAACCACAGGCCCGAAACGCATCACATTTCCTAAAAGAGATCAACCGCGAATTCGCCGATATCCTCGCGGTATTGCCGGCGCCGCTATTTGCTTCGGCATTCTACCTTGTCGCCGATACCACCTCAAGGATAGCCACTTACGCATGCGCAGGGCACCCGCCTCCCTTTCAAATTCACCGCGACCGGGCGCGGGTTTCCCGCCTGACCAATCCCCAGCCCCGCGGAGCGGCTTTGGGGCTTATCGAGCAGGAAAATTATCCGGGAGAAACCGTCCGCCTGCTCGACGGCCATACATTTATCTTCTTTACGGATGGCGTCTATGAATGCGCCAATCCTAAAGGTGAGGAATTTGGTCTGGCGCGCATGGAAAAAGTCATCCAATCCAACATTTACAAAACGACGCCGGAAATTCTCGATGCGCTGATGCAGTCGATCGAGAGTTTTGTTAAGGGTGCGCCGTTGGAGGATGACGTCTGCCTGGTTGCGGTGGATGTAACGACCAAGCCTCGCCCGGCGTAACGGGTCAGTACAGATTCATCATCGGCTTTTCCCTGATTCCCGAGCTTTAAATCCAGCTGTTTCACGTCTTTGTAACCTTGACTCTACAGGTTGCTTTGCTAGTCTCTGCCTACTTTTTCCCGGTATTCGGGCAATTAACACGACAGGAGACTTCTAGAAATGGCAACGAAAAAAGCGGCTGGTAAAAAAGCCAAACAGTATGTGTACTTCTACGGCTTCGGCAAGAAACACACCGAAGGTGGAGCTAGTCTGAAACCTATTCTCGGCGGCAAAGGCGCCAACCTCGCGGAAATGGCGATTGCTGAATTGCCCGTTCCTCCCGGCTTCACGATTTCCACGGAAGCTTGTGCTTACTACAGCAAAAACGGCGGCAAGTATCCCGCAGGCATGGTCGAGCAGATCAAGGAAAAACTCGGCAAGCTCGAAAAGATGATGGGCAAAAAGCTTGGCGATCCGAACGATCCCCTTTTGGTTTCCGTGCGCTCTGGCGCGGCGATTTCCATGCCGGGCATGATGGACACCGTGTTAAACCTCGGCCTCACCGACAAGTCCGTGCTTGGCTTCATCAAGCAGACCGGCAACGAACGCGCGGCCTGGGATTGTTATCGTCGCTTTATCGACATGTTCGGCGATGTGGTCATGGGTCCTTCAACCGGTCTCACCCACCACGACTTCGAAGTCGAAATGGCCCGCCTCAAGGAAAAATATGGCGTGACCGAAGACACCGATCTGACTGCTGAACAACTCAAGGAGTTGTGCCAGATTTATGAACGCGTTTATCACGAGAAGGTGAAGAAGCCCTTCCCGCAGGATCCCTGGGTGCAACTCGACCTGTCTGTTCAGGCCGTGTTCAAGTCCTGGAATTCCGAACGCGCCGAGAAATACCGCCAGATCAACAAGGTAAGCGGCTTGTTGGGAACCGCCGTCAATATCTGCACCATGGTATTCGGCAACATGGGTGATGATTGCGGAACCGGCGTGGCGTTTACCCGCGACGGCTCCACCGGTGAAGACAAACCGATGGGCGAATACCTCATCAACGCCCAGGGCGAAGACGTCGTGGCCGGCATTCGCACACCGAAGAATCTCGACGACATGTCCAAGGAAAAGAATCCTATCTGGAAGAAAGCCTACAAGGATCTTGCCGACATCATGCACCGGCTCGAACGCCGCTACAAATACCCGCAGGACGTGGAATTCACCGTTCAACAGGGCAAATTGTGGATGCTTCAAACCCGCAACGCCAAACGCGTCGGCTTGGCCGGTGTTCGTTGGGCAGTCGAAATGGCGACCGGACGCGACTTCGTGACCGGCAAGAAACAGGACAAGATTCTGACTGCGCAGGAAGCGTTGGCCACAGTTACCGGTTCCGACCTCGAGCAGTTGTTGTTCCCGATCTTCAACATCAAAGTGGAAAAAACCGCCGAGAAGTTGACCACCGCTTTGCCCGCCGGCCCCGGCGCCGCAGTCGGTCAGATCGTATTCTTCGCGCATGAAGCCGAAGAAATCGTCAAGAAGAACCCCAGCGCCAAGCTCATACTCGTCCGTCACGAAACCAGTCCGGAAGATGTCGGCGGCATGTGGGCGGCCCAGGGAATTCTAACCTCCACCGGCGGTATGACCTCCCATGCGGCGGTCGTGGCTCGCGGATGGGGCAAGAGTTGCGTGGTCGGCGCAAGCCAGATCAAGATCGACTACGAAAAGCAGACGGTCTCCTGCGGCACCAAAATGCTGAAGGCCGGCGACTGGATCAGCCTCAATGGCTCCACCGGCGTCGTCTACATCGGTCAGATTCCGACCGAAGCCAGCCCGGTGGTCAGCGCGGTTATTGACGGCAAGGCCTCTTCGGTCAAACACCCGATCTACAAGATGTACAAGCAGGTATCCGATTGGGCCGACCAGTATCGCAAGATGAAGGTCCGCACCAACGCCGACACGCCCAAGGACGCGGCGATTGCCCGCTCCTTCGGCGCCGAGGGTATCGGACTCTGCCGCACCGAACACATGTTCTTCGAAGGCGAGCGCATCTGGGCGGTCCGCGAGTTCATTCTCGCCACCGACAAGGGCGGACGCGAAAAGGCGCTTGAGAAGTTGTTGCCATTTCAGCGCGGCGACTTTGAAGGCATCTTCAAGGCGTTGGCCGGTTTGCCGGTCACCATCCGGTTGCTGGATCCCCCGTTGCATGAATTCCTTCCTCATTCCGAAAAGGACATGAAGGAAATGTCATCGCGCTTGAACGTGCCGCTCGAAACCGTTCGTGACCGCGTGAAGCAGTTGCACGAATTCAATCCGATGCTGGGCCATCGTGGTTGTCGTCTGTCCATTACCTACCCGGAATTGATCAAGATGCAGACCACCGCGATTATTGAAGCCGCGGTCAACGTCGACAAAAAGAAGATCAAGGTTCTGCCGGAAATCATGGTTCCGCTCGTCGGCACCAAGGCCGAGTTGGATTTCTGCGAAAAAGTCATTCGTGAAACCGCGAACGGCATCATCAAGGCCGCCAAGTCCAAGGTTAAATACATGGTGGGCACGATGATTGAAGTGCCTCGCGCCGCGCTGGTGGCCGACACCATCGCCGACACCGCCGAGTTCTTCAGTTTCGGCACCAACGACCTCACCCAGATGACCTTTGGTTTCAGCCGTGACGACATCGGCACGTTCCTGCCGGATTATCTCAATGAGAAAATCCTGCCCCAGGATCCGTTCCAAAGCCTGGATGTCAGCGGCGTAGGCCAGTTGGTCGAGATGGCGGTCAAGAAGGGCCGCGATTCACGTCCGGGCCTGAAGTGCGGTATCTGCGGCGAACACGGTGGCGATCCGGCCTCGGTGAAGTTCTGCTACAAAGTCGGACTCGACTATGTCAGTTGCTCGCCGTTCCGCGTGCCGATCGCTCGTCTTGCCGCGGCTCAAGCCGCGCTGAAATCGTAAGCGATTCATTCAGCCAATCAAAAAAGCGCCTCTCGTAAAAAGGAGGCGCTTTTTTGTGCGCTCAATCCGAAAAGGTTGATCTTATGTTGTTGTAGTAGCGCCTCCGTCAGGCGCATCTGGATACCGTTTTCCGCTCACCATCGCATCAGGCGATGATTATGAATACATTTCTGAACACGGTGAGGGAACCGCGTCTCCATCGCTACGAAATCCGTGATTAATCTTCTAAAGAATATTTATTCGCAGGAGGGGTCTTCGATGCCCAATTCAGAGAATCCCTTGCGGCGCAATAAGCAGGCATCGCATTTGCCGCAGGGTTTTCCATCCTTCATCGGATCGTAACAACTGATGGTGAGTTTATAATCCACGCCGAGATCAAGGCCGGTTCGGATGATTTGCGCCTTTGTCATGCTGATTAACGGCGTGTGGATGGTGATCTTTGTCGTTCCTTCAACCCCGGCGCGGGTGGCGAGGTTGGCCATTTTTTCGTACGCATCAATATACTCGGGCCGGCAATCCGGATATCCGCTGTAGTCCAACGCATTCACCCCGATAAAAATATCACCCGCCTCGAGGACTTCGGCCCACGCGAGGGCAAACGAAAGAAATATGGTGTTTCGCGCAGGCACGTAGGTGATGGGGATACCCGCGGACATGTCATCATGCGAGCGCCCTTTGGGCACATCGAGTTCCGCAGTCAGGGCCGATCCGCCAAATATTCGCAGATCAATATCGGCAATTTTGTGTTCCACGACGCCCATGCGTCGGGATTGTCGTTCCGCACATGTTAATTCGAGTGAGTGGCGCTGACCATATCGAAACGACAACGCGTGACATTCATAGCCTTCCTTGATTGCGATGGCCAGAGCCGTTGCCGAGTCCAATCCGCCGCTCAACAACACCACGGCTTTTTTCTTATTCGAAGTCATGACGGATATTTAATCAGTTGTCATAAACGAATCAAGCCCGCCGCTTGATTCCATCGAACTTGATATTACCGCGATCGTCCATTACCATCCGGGCCAGATGAAGGGGAAAGCAGATGACGGCAGTGACAGCAACCATACAAACACCAGCAACACCCGCCATTCGGGGCGATGAAGATGCCACCGGCATCACGATTAAATTATCGCCCGAGGATATTGAGCGCCTCTCGAAGCTACAGCCATGGCGAACCTGTTTGCAGATCGCCCTTGAGTGGGTACTGATTGCCGGGGCTATTATTTTGTGCGAGGCGTTTTGGAATCCTTTGTTATACATCGTGGTCGTGATGTGGATGGGCGCCCGACAGCACGGACTGGCCATTTTGATGCACGAAGGGACGCATCTGCGCATTTTCCGAAACCGTTTCTGGAATGATTTTGTCTCCGAGGTTTTCACGGCCTGGCCGATTTTCATCACGACCCGAGCTTACCGCATCAATCACTTTGCCCACCACCGATTCGTCAACACCGACAAGGATCCGGACTGGAACCGGAAAATGAAATACAACGAAGACGCGTGGAAGTTCCCGAAAAGTCGCGGACATTTGATCCGCATGTTGTTGATGGACATCATCGGCCTGGGTTGTGGCATGATTGCGCTGGCCGTCTATTACTTGTCCTGGTGGCCGCTTCCCAAAGACCCGGCCAAGCGGCGAATGGATATATTATACCACGTGGCGCGCGTCGTCTTCTATGTTGTTGCGTTCACGATCATGGTGCGCCTCGGCGTAATGAAGGAGTTTCTGCTTTATTGGATTGTGCCGTTTGTGACGTGGTTTCCGCTGGCCCAGCACATACGCAGTATCGCCGAACATTTTGCCGTTGAGAATGAACACCAGCTTAATCGCACGCGGACCACGTATCCGTCCATCCTCGAAAAATGGTTTTTGATTCCGAACAACATTAATTATCACCTGGATCATCACTTGTATCCAAGCATTCCCTTTTACCGGTTGCCGGAAGCGCATGCCATCCTGCTCAAAAATCCGGAATTCCGGGCGCGTGCACATATAACGAACACATATTTTGGTGTGCTCAAGGAATGTACGGAGCCGCCCAAACATCCGGAAATCGCCTACCAGTCGTAGTGAGTCGTGGACGATGCGTTAGAGCTGGCCCATCATTTTGTGGCATTGGGGTATGACGCGAACGTCGCCCAGGCGTTCCCTTGCCAGCTTTTGCCAGTCGAGCAGTTGCGCCGCGGCGGGTGGATTTCGCTCTTCGCCAAACGGCGTCATTGGTTGTATGATAAATGGTATGTCGGCGGCATGCCCGGACACAACGTCCACCGCTTTTGAAACATCGTCGATATTCGTTTCCGCGCTGACGACGATCTTGGTAAAGACATCGACTCCGCCGGCCATGCATCGCTCAAGAAATTTGCCGTGACTGGACCAGGCCGCTTCGTTTTTTGTCACACTGGGAAGTTTGATATCCATCGCGCAATAATCCAGCCAGGGGAGGATTTTTTCCAATTCGTGGTACAAATCGCCCGAAGTTTCCAAATAGGTTTTCCAACTGCGATCCCGCAGTTTTGGAAAAAGGATTCGAAGAAAGTCCGCGTGCAGGAGCGGTTCGCCACCGGTGAAGGCAATGGAATGATTCAAGCCGCGTGGTTGATCGTACCGTCCGAACATTTCCAACAACATTGCGATTGAAACCGGATTGGCAACATCTTCAAAGTCCCGCTGGCCCGGTGTTTGTTCGAACCGGAAAGTTTTAGGTTTGAAGCCTGGAGGTTGCCAGGCGGTCACGGTTTCCGGTGAATCGCAATAAGCGCATCGGCGGTGGCATCCGTAAAAACGCACGAAAATTTGCCGCACTCCGGCGTAGGGTCCTTCGCCCTGCACCGAGCAAAACATTTCCGTCAGCAGGGCCGACAGTTGAACCGGCCCGGCATCCATGATGAGTTCATTGTTCATGTGTCGTTGGCGGTTGATCCGTATCCACGCCCGCCGGCTCCGCTTGCGGGGTGACCGGGCCATCCGAAGCGCCGGCGCCTTTCCGGCGTTGCAGAAATTCGCGGGCAAGCTGGCGATAGGCGGAGGCCCCGGTGCTGTGGCGATCGTATTCAACCACCGGTTTTCCGAAGCTGGGAGCTTCGCTCACCCGCACACTGCGCGGAATGACGGATTTGTAAACCTTATCGCCAAAATATTCGCTGACTTGTTGCACGACTTGTTGGGCCAGATTGGTCCGGCTGTCGTACATTGTCATGATGATTCCCTCGATTTCGAGGTCGGGATTCGCGCCGCTTTCCCGCAATTGCTGGATCAACTTGACCATGACCGAAAGACCCTCCAGGGCGTAGTACTCGCACTGGATGGGCATCAGCAAACCATCGGACGCGCACAACGCGTTCATGGTCAGGATTCCCAGCGAGGGCGGGCAGTCGATAAAAATGTGGTCGTAGCGATTTTCGTCTACGAGCGGACGCAAGGCGTGTTTCAACCGGTGCAGGTAGCCATCAAGCCGCGCCACCTCGATTTCGGCGCCGGCGAGGTTAACTTCTGCGGGAATGATATCCAGGCGTTTGTACGCGGTCGGCCGGATGAATTCTCGGGGATCGGTTTGGCCAATCAACACCGGATACAAGCTGACCCCTTCAATTTTTTCGAGGCCGAGTCCGCTGGTGGCATTGGCCTGGGCGTCAAAATCGATCAGCAGTACGCGACGTCCACGTTCAGCGACGCAGGCGGACAAATTCACGGACGTGGTGGTTTTTCCGACCCCGCCCTTTTGATTGGCAACCGATACAATATGAGTTTTCATCATGACAAAACCGAAGACTTGCCTGCCCTTGTCCTGCTGTCAAGCATTCCGGTGAGGGAACATTGGAAGCCTTCGGTTTCGGTTATTAAAGAATACCACCTGCAACCACGTCCACAAATGTAGTAGTCGCTCCTTGAGCGACAGCAACCGGTCATTGGAAAATAAAAAAGCCATGGGCGTATACCCATGGCTTGGCATGGTTCAACCCGAAAACCGGAGTTG
>DAOLDL010000097.1:0-10763 GCA_035327305.1 Kiritimatiellia bacterium
AAAGTTACGGACATACCATTAGCAGAACCGCGCCGTGACTTTCTTCGCGTCGGGATGCTTCAACTCGACACTCCGTTCTATGACCAAATCGACAAGCAATGGGACGGACCTTGCTATGTGTTCGGCGCAACGGCCATGACCGAGGTGGCGTACCGTGCGCGCATTTCTCGTATTCATGCGAATCTCGGCGCAATGCGCACGCAGAATCACAAGGTTGATGTTCTCGCTGGCAAGCCGGGGTCGCTGAAGAAGAGTCATACACGCCTTTTCGGTTTTAGTCTCTTTGATTTTGGTTGCAGTGTGACAGCGAAATTGGTCTTGGAGATGTTTTAAGTGCTTAAATCAAGGGCGAACTGTGCCGTTTCGGGTCAATCAAACAAAGAAACGGCTTGCTTAATAACGTTACCGGCACTTGACCGTCACAGCGAAAGATGGGGTTGGTTGTTTTGCGTTCCGTTTTCTTGAAGCACCAAATCCATCCGATCTTGATTTTTCTCATACATGTTGCGCCGAACAGGTTGTTCGTCAGGGTTTTGTGTCAAAGATTGATATTCGACGGGTATATAAATGCGGCCATAGATTAGGCATTCCTTCGAGCGGCTTCACCGAGTCAGGCGCATTTTTGACAGATTTTTAGCAATTTCTGACATGTGTTTTAGTTTTTTTATCAGATTAGGTTCGGGTAGTGTTTACCCTTGCGCTCTATGTGCGCGCACGTTTTGAGGTCGGAATGCAGGAAAAGGGGTAACCTGATATGAATGACGACAAGAAATTCTGTTCAGCTCGAATGGTTGAGTTTGCCGTAAGCGAAACTCGAATTTCCTCCCCTTTATCTAGTTGCCATCCCACCGACTTCCAATTCGAAGCTTCCCCCGATTTGTGCAAGAACCAGAATCATAGCGTTAACTGTATCATAGTCAACATGTAGCGAGGAGACGTCCGATGAGAAAATATCACAGTAGAACAAGTAGTTGGTGTTCGTTAGGCATTCGCGTGTCTACCATGGCCTTGGTGGCGGGCCTTGTCGTAGAAACCGCAAAGGCCAGTTGCACGGTTAGCATAACGAATCCGCCGACTTCAACATCTGTTCCAGCCTCTCCTTCTTCCATTTCGTTGCAGGGAACGGCTGATGCGAGCGTTTCCGGCCAGTTGACGTGGACCAACGCGGCAGCGGCGGCATCCGGAAGCATTTCCGCCTCGACCCAGTGGTCCATAAACGACATTCCGCTTGTGGCGGGCACCAATATCATCACGGTCAACGGGGTGGAATTGACCGCAGCCAGCACCAACGCTTCGGATAACGGAGGCAATTATGGTGGAAGCTGGACCAACAATTCCAATGGCGGCTCGGGTTTTGGCGCCTGGACATTGAGTACAACGGCGGGAAGTCCGGCCAACGGCGGCCATTTTATCGGTTCATCGCGTTGGGGCATATATGCCAATAGCGGCCATACATCCCAAGGAATCAGGACATTTACGAATGCCATGGAGGTCGGGCAAACCTTTTCGTTCAGAATGGAACACAATTGGATTCAATCCGGTGGCGGTGTCGGTGTGGCGCTGCAAAACAGCACGGGTACCAATCTCTTCCAATTCTGGTTCATCGGTGGCGAAACATACTATCGAATTACCGGCGGTACGACGGATATTGCATGGACCAGCGCCGGATTCGATATTTCCGTGACGTTGACCGCGACCAATACCTTCTATGCGGAAGTCACCCAGATTGGCGGTTCGACAAAAACCTACTCGGGCAACCTCGGCGGGAACGGTGGCAGTAAGGCGATTAGCCGTATGCGCGCCTGGAACAACAATGCCGGTTCCGGTTCGGAATATAACTTCTTCGTGAACAATCTCGCGCTGGTCTCGCCACCCGAGGCGGGCGACTCCTGCTCCGATTCCATCACCATCGTGCGTGACGATGCCGAGGTGGAACTCTACATCACCGAATTCATGTCTTCCAACAGCGAAACGATTCCGGACGAGGACGGAAATTCGGAGGATTGGATCGAAATCTTCAACGCCGGCGTGGATCCGGTCAATCTTGATGGTTACGGCCTGACGGATAATCCAAGCAATCCTTTCAAGTGGACATTCCCGTCGGTCACCATTGGTTCGGGAGAGCATCTGCTGGTCTGGGCTTCAAGCAAGAACCGACGGCCGCACGACGGTTATTTGACCAATGGCCTCCGCCGGGATGTGTGGAATAATATTTCTGGTCATACCGTTACGGCTCTGACCGATCATGTCCGGTATCCGCATCGGCCGGATGAACGCAACATTCTTGCCGATCTATTCGAGGCGCCTTCCAGCCATGGCGTAAACTATGGACAACGAGTGCATGGCTATGTCGTGGCGCCGGCTACCGGCAACTATCGCTTCTGGATCGCCAGCGATGATTATTCAGTCTTGTTGCTCAGCACGGATCAAAACCCGGCCAATGCCACGGAAATCGCCTCGGTACCCGGTTGGACGACCTCGCGTCAATGGGACAAATACAGCGAGCAGCAGTCTGCGCTGATACCGTTGGTTGAAGGTCAGGCTTACTACATTTCCGCCATCATGAAGCAGGGAACAGGCGGCGATAATTTGGCGGTGGGTTGGCAATTGCCCAGCTCGACCATGGAACGTCCGATTCCCGGCAACCGGCTGTTCCATACGCCTGAACTTCACACCAGTTATGGCTTGAGCGTCGGCGGCGAGGCGCTTCGCTTGTCCAAACCAAATGGCGATATTCTGGACCAGGTGCCTCCCATTCCCCTGATCACCGACGTTTCCTATGGACGTTCACCGAGCGACACCAATGTCTGGTACTATTATGACAAGGACTTGGCGACGCCCGGATATGCCAACAGCTCCGTCGGTTATGATGAATTGTTGAGTGCGCCGGTCTTTTCGATTGCCGGCGGCTTTTATACGTCTTCGATTTCCGTCAGCATCTCCCTTACTTCCGGTACGGGCGTTATTCGGTACACGCTGGACGGTTCCGAACCCACGACCGCATCACCCATCTATACCAACGCCCTGTCTCTCGGCAGTCGTATTGGTCAAAGCAATCAATATGCCAACATTCAAACCAGTACCGGTGGCGCCACCTACGAAGAAAACTGGGTTGCACCGGGCGAGGTATTCAAACTGAATGTCGTGCGTGCTCGTGCGTTCAGCACGAATGGAATGCCCAGCTTGACGACAACGCGTTCCTATCTGGTGGATACGGCCGGCGCCAACCGCTACTCCCTGCCGGTCATATCCATTGCCACGGCGCCATCAAACCTGTTCAGCAGCGCCAGCGGTATCTATGTGCCCGGCAACAATGTGAACTACAATCAACGGGGTCGGGCATGGGAACGCCGCGGACACCTCGAATTCTACGAAAGCGATGGTTCGCTGGGCTTCCAGTCCGATGTCGGTCTTCGTATCAGCGGCAACATGAGCCGTCGTCATCCCAGAAAGAGCCTGCGGGTATACGCCCGGGTTCAGGATGGGCCGAACGAAATCAACTACCAGATATTCTCGGACAAGAACATATCCACATTCAAGACGTTCCAGCTCCGTAATTCGGGCAATGACTGGGCGCAATCGATCCTGCGCGATTCCTTCATGGCCAAGATCGCCGCGCACACCGGCGTGGATCTTCAATACACCCGCCCGGCTATCGTATTCATCGATGGCGAATACTGGGGCGTACATGAAGTGCGGGATCGCATTGATGATGGATATCACCTCCAGCACAATGGCCTGGATGAAATGGAGTACACGCAATTGGATATCCATCACCATTCAGATGCATGGAAACATCTGCCGGTTTACGACGGAGGCAATCCGTCCCCGGCGATGACCAATGACTTCCTTGATATTCTGAATCGCGCGGAAAACAACGAGTATGCAAGCTCTGGTAGCTTCACTTCGCTGAACAGCCGAATCGATGTGGACAACTATATCGATTATAATATCTATCAGATATTCTCCGGCAATACCGACTGGCCGGGCAACAATGCCCGCGTGTGGCGGGCCGTTACACCGGACACATCCCTGGGCGCCAATCCCCGGCACGACGGCCGCTGGCGGTGGATTCTCTTCGATGCCGACCTCGGCTTCGGTCTACCCTATAATTATAATCCGGGCTACAATTCCGATCCGGCGGTGCATGCCAGCTTCAACAGTCTGGCCTTTGCAACCGCGACCAACAACTTCTCGTTCGGCAACAGCCTGAATGCGACGCGATTGCTGCGCAAGTCGCTCGATAATCCGGTGTTCCAGGAGAAGTTCGCCTCCCGATTCGTGGACCTGCTCAACACGAGTCTGGCTACGAGTCGAACGGTGTCGGTACTTAACGATATGCAGGCCCTGTACAGCCCGGAAATGGCGGAACACAAAGCGCGTTGGTACTACCCGACGGATTGGAATTCCAGCATTGGCCGGATAAGGAGTTTTCTGAATGCCCGCTCCGGCCATGTCTGGGGACATATCCGGGACCGGTTCAACTTGTCCACTCCGGTGTCGCTGACCGTGAACGTCACCAACTCCCTCGAAGGAACCATAACCGTCAATAGTATTGTGATCGACACCAACACCGTGGGTGTCAGCGGCGGTTACCCTTGGACGGGATCATACTTCACGGAATTGCCGGTTACGCTAACCGCGACACCGAAGCCGGGATACCGGTTTGTGGAGTGGATCGCCGTTACATCCTCGGTTTCCGTGCAGGCCACGGACGCAGCGGAAAATTATTCCAGTTGGACGAACAACAGCAATGGCGGAAGTGGATTCGGAAGCTGGACGCTTCAAACCACCAGCGGCAATTCCAGCCAGAATGGACATTTCCTGTCGTCGGGTCCGCCCAAGCGATGGGGCATGTATGCCAACAGCAGTCAGGAGGCGAATGCCATCCGCAATTTGAGTTCCTCCATGAGCGTGGGCCAATCATTCCGTGCCCGCTTCCAGAACAGCTACATCGGTAGCGGGGGAAGCGTGGGTATCGCACTGCAGAATTCATCGGGTCAACCGTTGTGGGAATTCTACTTCATCGGTGGCGAATCGAGCTATCGCCTCAATGGCGCGGCCTCGGGTATCGGCTTCACTACGCAATCGATCGACGTTGAAGTCACCCTGACCGGCTCCACCAACTACTCTGCGAGAATTACCGTGGGTGGAAGTGTGCATACCTTCACTGGAAATCTGATATCACAGTCCAATCAGACCATTTCCCGGTTCCGCGAATGGAATTACAACGCGGGCGCCGACAACAACCTGTACCTGCAGAACCTGTCGGTAGTGACGAAGACGCAGTCGGCCCCGGCGTCCTACAGCACCAATCAATCCATCACGGTTACGTTGAATGGGGATGCCGAGTTTGTCGCCGTGTTTGAGGAAGTGCCTCCCATTCCGGAACGGACCGTGGTTCACTACTGGAACTTCAATGATTCCGGCAGTCTGTTGACGGCCTCCTATACCGTCGGCGGCGCTACCTGGATCATCACCAACGGACCCTCCACGGAAGTGCTCTCCGGAACCGGCCAGGACTTCTTCGGGGAAAATGCGCGGTTTGGCGATTCCGTCGGATCTCACCTTCGCGTCAACAATCCGATTGGCGCGACGATGATCGTGCGGTTGCCGACAACGAACTACGAGGACATCCTCGTGAAGTATGAAACCCGCCGTTCGGGTTCCGGCGCCGGCACGCAATATGTCGACTACTCGATCGATGGAACGAACTATACGGCATTTGCCACCATCTCGCCGGTGGACGGCACGCCGGCACTGGAAACGTTCGACTTCTCCGCGGTATCCGGCGTAAGCGACAATCCCAACTTTGCCCTCCGGGTAACCTTTGCACAGGGTTCCGGCGGCACCGTCGGCAACAATCGCTTTGATAACTTCACGCTGGATGGCCGCTCCATGGGCGAAATCAATCTTCCGCCCGTAGTGGACGATCCTCCGGGATTGCAGTTCCTGATTGAAAATGACGGGGCTACCAACCTTGATCTGGATTTGGTATTCAGCGATCCGAATGACGACTCGCTGACCTATGGCGCCAATTCGGACAACACCAATGTGGTGCTGGCCGGCATCAGCGGCAACGAGTTGGTACTGGTTCCGCTATTGCGAGGCGACGCGAATATCACGGTTTCGGCGGATGACGGCGTGAACGCGCCCGTACAGACATCCTTCCGTGTTCTGGTATATCCGGAACCGTACATTCTCGAAGGCGGAATCGCCTCCTTCACGGAATGGTCATCCAGCGAACCGACGGGGGCTTATCCTGAATATATGATCTTCCTGCAGGGCACGGAAAACGACACGACCATTACATCAAAGCTGGAACATGCCTATCATATTCCTCTGGCTGATGCCGCTTCGACCAACGATGCAAACTTCCCGTATGCGGCCACATCGCGTACCCGCATCAATGGTCTGGGTACCAACGGTATTTCGTTCATCAACACCGGTCGGGGCCGGGATCTGGGCGGTGCCTTGATGGCCATTGATACGCTCAATATCCCAGGCGCCTGGGTCACCTGGGTCGGTGGCACGGTCACGCCCAATGTGCGCGTATATGCTGTTCGGTTGCAGTACCGCGTGGGAGTCGAGGGTGAATTCCTGGACGTACTTGATGGTACCAATGCGGTACAATACGTGAGAAATGCCACCGCAGGGCATTCGGACGTGATTGGTCCGGTTGAATTGCCGCCTGAAGCTATCGGTGAGGAATATGTCCAACTGCTTTGGCGGTACTACCTCTTGTCGGGTTCATCCGGCGCCCGCGCCGAACTTCGGGTGGATGATATCATCGTGGAGGCTGATGAATAATACGCACCATCGGACGGTATAACATTACGTGAGTTTTGGCCCTGGCGATTGAAAACATTCGCCAGGGCCTTCTGCTGTTTTCGAGTCGTGTCTGAATAGTTTTAAGATATATCAATTGGCGCATCAGTTGTTCTAATTTGAGAATTAAACAAGGTGGCTGAATTAACCAATAGGGCCAGGAAACGCTTCTGTTCTGCATGGGTGAGTAATTTTTACAGCCATCAATAGGGGTCGGAGGTGTATTAATATTCCTGTACGGTCTCCCACCCGCCCGTTCAAGGCATTTGGATGATCAATTTGCATACGCTTTCTTTTCAGCCATCACATTTCCTGCTGTTTATTCTACTGCCGGACCGTCACGTTGTACTTCCACTGATAAATTCATTTTTTTTGTGAGACGAGAAAAAATAAAACACGTTGTTCATTTCCGAATCTGTCGCAAAAAGTGCATCAAATGTCGCAACTCCCACTGTGAGAAAGCATAAGAAAATTATCGCCATCAAAGGTCAATTTTCGTCGGAATTTCAGCGATATTTGTCAAGTGATTCAAATTAACGCTCCGGGCTGGGCGTGTATAGTTATGTAGATACAGGGGGTGCTTTGCGCCATGATTTTGCTGATCACACCAACATTGCGCCGATTTATTTTTGGCGTCCCCCTGTTTTTTTGCGTGGGATTTGCTGTGTTCGGTCAGGTTCATGCGAAAGAGGCGGACCAGCCGATAAGTGATTTATCCGGTAGCAAGGCGTTTGAGAGATATCCAGAAACCGACATTTATAAAGTAACGGCGCTTTTAGAGTTGGATCATGGCGGTGCAGTCGAGATGTATGCTGGGTTGATTGACCAGCAGAGCGGCCACAGCTTCCTAATTTCCACTCGCAAGAAACGGAATGGTTTGGAGTTGGTTTCCGTCGACTTGGACCGCCAGGTGGTGGTTTTGCGAAACGAGGACGGACTATTTTTGGCCGCGATGGTCGAGAATACTCAGGCGTCGTTATTCACTTCATCCAAGTTTTCACATTTGCGAGCGGCCGTCGTCGGGGTTCGAAACCCGCGCGAAACCACGGCCGCCGAGCGAAGGCGATTGCACTACGAGCAACACCAGCAAGCTCTACATCGTCCACCAATTGAGGAAACCAGGTGACCATTCAGGGGTTGAATGGACGCCGCAACACAAAAGGGGAAAGCATGAAAACATATATAAAAACATGGGGAATGATGGGGGGGATGGCGCTACTGTTAAATCTGCCGCTGGGGGCGGCGCCATGGACAACCAATAATGCCGCGCACAATGTAAATTTTTATCCAAGCGCCATACCGACAAACTACTATGGCGTGTGGAGCAATCACACCTATCACCCGTCACCGGTAGATTGGCGAAATGAGTCCATCTATCAGTTGATCACGGATCGCTACAGCGATGGATCGCCCGAAAATAACGAAGGGCAATATGGCGGGTATGATCTTTATAGCGTTGGCTATCGTCATGGTGGCGATTTTCGAGGGGTAAAAGACCGTCTGGACTATATCAAATCGCTCGGATACACCGCTGTCTGGATATCTCCCATATTTCAAAATCGATTTAATTCATATCATAATTATGGACAAATTGATTTCACCCTGCTGGATGACCGATTTGGCACCCTGGAGGAACTTCGGGAGTTGACGTCGGCTGCTCACGCGCGCGGCATGTATATCATCATTGATATCGTTGTGAACCATATGGAAGATCTTTTGTATTATGGCGGATATGAGTTCAGCTCGGCACCCTTTAAGTTCCATACTGGTGAGTACAATGTTTATTACCGGGATACCAATGCGGTGTACGCGGATTTCGTAGTAGATAACACATATTATTCCGGCGGCACCTATTGCGATGTGTTCGGCGATAGTGGATATCGGGTGGTGGATACAGGGTCCGGCTCATATTGGGACAGCGATTTTCATCATAATGGTGATCTTCACGACTACAGCGATGTATGGCAGAATCACCTCGGGGAAATTTACGGATTCTATGACGACTTGAGAACGACGCATCCGAGGACGCAGGATAAAATAATTGCCATGACCAAGGCGTTGATCGCCTCTGCGGATATCGATGGCATCCGAATGGATACGCCGATGCAGGTGCCGAGGTACTTTTTTGAGCGCTGGACGCCTGCCGTGCGCGATTATGCCGCGACACTGGGCAAGAGTAACTTTTTTGTATTCGGTGAATTTTTTTGCAATCGCGAGCGGGCCGCCACCATGGTTGGTCGGGGGAAAGATCCAAGCCAATGGGGTAATCCTTATGCATTTCTCGACTCCAATTACGCCATGGATGCCGGTCTGAATTATCGCATGTATTTTGACTTTTTTCAGCCCGCCGTGAAGGAGCAGGCAAATGGCAATCTAGGCAAGGCAAAACAAACCTTTGATGACGATCTGTCGTCATTTGATTTCTATAAGCCTAATCTCAGCGAAGTACGTTACACCATGTGCAACTTCTACAATAATCACGATCAGTGGCGCATGGTTCATGCCGGAGGTGAGGGAGATGGTTTTCAAAAAACCGACCTTGGCAGTGCAATCATCGCCTTCTGGCCCGGAATTCCGCTTTTCTACTATGGCGATGAACAGGGTTTTTGTTCGGCTGGAACCGCGCTTGATGGATGGGCCCGGGAGGACTTTATGACCAGCAAGGCCTGGTACCAGGTCTCAACGTACGGATTGGCCGCGACAAATCCGGCGATAAGCGACAACTTCGACATGTGCAATCCGCATTATCAGTATGTTCAAAAATGCATGAATATTCGTCGGCAGTATCATGCACTTCGCAACACGGACGAAATGTATGAACGCTGGGTGCAAAGCAGTGCTCAAAACGGTATTTATGCATACTCGCGCGCCTGGGGAAATGTATCCAATTGGGTTTTGGTCGCCTTTAATACGTGGGCTGGTAGCGTAGAGGCCGGTGGATCGCATGGTGATTTTTGGACGGGTTGGAATGGCAGCGACGTCATTGTGAATGTTTTCAATACGAATGAAACATATACGTTGGCCTCATGGGGCAAGCTTAGCTCGTTGTGGGTGGGCGGCTATGAAACGAAGGTGTTTGTTCGCAGTGATAATCTTAAACAATTGAACCCGGTCGTTACCTCCTGTTCTCCGGCTCATGACGTCAGGGTAACCAACGCGTCTTTGAATGTTTCCATGGTGTTCAGTGAAGACATGAGCTGGTCGACGCTGACGAATGCGTTTCGTTTTAACGGTTCCAGTGTGTCCGGAGCGCACCTTTCGTATACCAACCGCACCTTGACATTTGCTATGACAAATGTGGCGGATGGCGTACATCATGTGGAGGTTCTGGATACGGCAACCGCAACCAGCGGCAAGCCCATGTTTGGGAGTTTCCGATCGCGCTTCAGGAAGGGTTCGGATTCGAATCCGATTGCCAACCCGGTTGAGAGTTGGGTGTTTCAAAGTAGCCTGATCAATAACGGCGCCGGGTCGACTACGTCCACTGTCGTTACGTTGAACCACAACGCAGCGGGTGCCGTCAAATTCCGAGTCGCCAATCAATATGCGGCAAGCGGTGTGTGGAGCGACTGGATGAACTACACCAATCAATCCACATGGACTCTGGGCGGCTCCTTGAATGCGGACAATCATGTGGTCGTGCAATATTGGGTCGACGGAAGCGCCGCCTATTTTGCTGAAGACACGATATACAGATCAAATTAATCCATTTACAAACGTACCTGCGGCGGTCGATGGTATGAAAGTCGTCCATTATACCATCGGCCGCTATTTTGTACAGAGCAATGGGGTCAGGTCTTGACGGCGTGTTGCCCAAAGCACACTCTAAAAGATGCGTCAATTTCCGCAACGCATTTTTATTTAAATGACCAGGTGGTCTGGTGTCCGATTATTTCGTTGATCATGACGATCCATGAACCCGTCAAAAACGCGGG
>DAOLDL010000098.1:0-10650 GCA_035327305.1 Kiritimatiellia bacterium
CTCAATGGTAGAGCAGGGCGCTGTTAACGCCAAGGTTGTAGGTTCGAGCCCTACCTCCGGAGCCATTTCCCCGTCACACCACAATCGCTTGTACGCTTACCAAGTCGACGTTTCACCGTTTCCGTTTCCATGTCAAGGAAAGGATCACCGCCACGGAATTAGAAGCAATCGAATTCCATTTTGCCCATGTATTCAGGTGAATTCCAGGTGTGACCCGTCCTTGCCCTGATGTCGGAAATTTGATCTGCGACCATTCATGTGACCACTTTTTCCCGAAACTTTCCCTTGCTGGGTTTTGCGGTTCAGGCTGACACTTACGCCATGTTTTGCGGTTCTCGACAAACGAAGGATGTCTTAAAATATTTCCGATCTTGGGGATTGCCTTCGTTGCGAATCGCGTTCTATGATGAGCACCGCGATGGGTCAATTGTCCCGTCGACTTGTTCTTTACATTTTAGTTTTTGCGTTTTACGCAGAGTCGTTTCACACGAAAACCGCGAACTTTTGATCCATGAAGCGAGACATGCGGAGGCGCGCCCCATCGGGCGCGGCTCCCTGTCTTATGTTTCATGGATGGGGCTTCGCGGTCCCTCGTGTGAGGCATGAGCTAGGAGTTCGCGCCTCTTCTTTTTTGAGGCGCAAATAAAGGAGGATAAAATGAGGAAATTTATTGTTTCGCATGGTCGCCGCTTCGCGGCGCTGATAACCGTGCTCGGTGTATCCGCGATCACGTTGGCGTTTTCAAACGTCGAAAAAACCGAGAGTGATTCCGTCATCAACCCTGACGAATACGAATTCCTGATGTCGTTCAAGGTCGGCGATATTTACGACCTCGAACAATATTTCGTGCTTCATCAATACGATTATCTTCCCATCACGCCGCCCCCGGCGGATTTCATCCTGCAACAGTCCGGCATGCCCGATGTTCTGCCGTTCGATGGCAAGGCGTTTCCTAAAGAATTTATCGCCGGACTTGTCGGCACGTACGAATACAGCGCATTGGTTTATCCGCTCGTCGTGATCGAGGAGCCGAAAACACGCGAGATAGTTTTCCTCAATTCCGAGGGCAAGGAAATCTACAGTCTTCCGCCCGCGCCGGGTTACGATCCATACGCCTACCTCAAAAGCCGTTGGGCGGCCCTGTATTCAGGCAAAGCCTCTTTGCAAGCCGTGAATTATTGGCAAGGGATTTACGATCCCGCCCGCGTTCAACTGCGGACCAAGTTGATTCCGATTGAGAATGTGGAGCCGTACCTGTTTGCCCAAGCCAAGGTGATGGAGGCCGCCGCTATGATGCAGGAGGAGGATGAAGGCGGCGGCATGATGATGCTGATGGAGGGCGAATCCGACAGCAACATTGTGTTTACCGCCATTTATAAAACCAACAGCGTGGCCGTCACCATCGCCTACCCGGAGGATTTTACCAACCGATTGGATATTTACACCTGCAATGACCTGCTCGCGGAAATATGGTCGTTTGCCGTCCGCGAATTGCCGACCACGGGAACCAATCAAATCACCTGGATCGACACGAATGCATGGATTCAGACCGGCTTGCCGGTACGATTTTACGCAGCGGGAAATGCCGATCTGGATACCGACGGCGACGGCTACGCCGACGCGCGGGAAATCATGGTTTATAAAACCGATCATGAGGACATCGATTCCCACCCGGTCAAAGTGTCCGGCACGGTCAGTTACTCCGGCATCGAAACCGGTTCGATCTTTGTCGTATGGGTGACCGACTCGAATAGCTGGTCCATTGCCAAATCGATCACGTTGCCCGGCCCCGCCGCCTATACCAACGAAGAAGTCGGCAACAATGAAAGCTACTGGATCAAGGCGTTTCGCGATGCAAACGGAAACAACACGCTCGACGCGTGGGAGCCGAGGGGAATTTACAGCGACAACTCAACCTTGATCACCGGCGATATTTCCGGGGTCAACATTACGATGGCCGATGTTCCGTCGATATGGGGAACCATCGACTACATTGGAAGCGCGACCGGCGATATCTATGTCATCGCGGTGACGTCCTCGAACAGTTGGGACATGACCTATAAAACCGTCATTCCGTGGTCGCAGGGTGAAACCAACGACCTGGGCGGCGGCACGTTCTATGTGTCATTTCCCGTCGAGTACACGATCACCGGACTGCCGTCCTCCAATTATTTCATACGCGCGTTTATCGATTCGGACGCAAACGCCATGTTCTCGCTGGGCGAAGCGGCGGGACAATACGCCTCCAATGGAATTCCCGTCAGCAACCGTGTGACGGGAATTGATTTTACCCTCGATCTGGATTCCGACGGCGATGAGATGCCGGATTGGTGGGAGTGGCAATATGGGTTTGATCCGTTCGACGATGGCGATATGCGTCTTGATCGCGACAACGACGGGGCGGAAAACTACAAGGAATTCCTTTTCGGGACGGACCCCGATAATCCCGATACCGACGGCGACGGCATGCCGGACGGTTGGGAAATTCTCTACGGCCTTGCGCCGCTTGATCCCGCCGACGCCTTCGGAGATATCGACAACGATGGCTTGAATAATGTGGACGAATATCTTCGCGGCACGTTTCCCGACAACCCTGACAGCGATGGGGATTTTATTTCCGATGGAACCAACACGCTGGGAAGCGGAGCGGCGACCATCTACCGTGGACCCGACCCAAATCCGTTGACGCCCGCGCCCGGCAATCTGGCTCTTCGCTATGTGTCGAAAGCCGGACGTAGCATCGTGGCGAAGGAAGATCGTTACGGTCGCCCGGTCGTGGCGTGGCAGGCCAACGACGATCAGGGCAAGGCGCAGGTGTACGTGATGCAGTGGTTCGGCGCACCGATGGATGCCAGCCTTGAAAGCTGGGCTGACCTGTCCGGGCGGTGGGAGCAATTCGGAGGTTCGGCCATCAATCGCGGGGTAACGGCGGCCACTAACGGAATCTTCAGCTTCGACATGGCGCTGGACCGCGACGATTCCCCGGTCGTTACCTGGGTGGAACAAAGAACTCCGCCCGCCCGCGTATATCTCCTCCGGTGGAGCGCGACCAATTGGGTGCAGAATGGAAATTCGTATTCAAGCGGTATCGCCGATGTGTTGGTGAATTCGTTTTCGGCAAGCACCAAGCAGCACACGAACACGATCGCTATCAATGGTGTGACCAACGGCACGATCTTCTACGCACGGGTGACGAATTGGTTTGATCGTGTGGCCGTCGCGGTGAACACGCAGAATCAACCGGTGGTCGTTTCGTTGCGTCCGGCGAATCCGACGGCGGTTCAACTTAGGCGGTTTAACGGGACAAATTGGGTGGGCATTTCCGGGTCCGCCCAAGATTCAGGAATCACCGGCCTCGGCAGTTATTTCAATCCGCAAATCGAAATCGGTCCCGACAATCGACCGGTCGTGACGTATTGGGACGCCTGGGCCTATTACTGCCGCAAGTGGGACGGTTCATCTTCGTGGCCGAATCTCGGCAGTAACATCGGCGTGGTGGACAACACCCACGGCGCGTACGATCTTTGTTCGTTGTCCGTCAACGAGAGCAACATCGTGCATTTCGGCTGGTTGCAGTATCGCGCCCGGATCATGACCAACAACGTCCTGTTGCCGCCGAAGCATGGTTTTTGGGTGCGCCGTTTCGTGGGCGGCTCGTGGGCCAATATCGGCTCTTCCGGCTCCGGCATCGGTTTGCACAAGGACATCACCAGCGAAATCGATTCCCGCAGTCTCTCGATTTCCTGCCGGGGTACCGGCGAAACGTTGGCGGTGTGGGCGCAATGGACCGGTGCGTCATCGCCGTTCGTTTTCGCCCGCCGCGCCCAGGGGACGAACTGGTTTGATCTGGGCGGTTCCTACACGAACAACGGCGTTAATTACGCCGGAGCCAGCGTCAACGCGGTCGCCGGTTTGACTTCATTGGGTTCGCCGATAGCGATCTATGCAGCCCAATGGAGCGGTTCCAATCACAAGTTACAGGCCCGGCAATTTGTGGCGGACAGCGACGGCGACGGGTTGAGCGATTTATATGAGCAGGCCATCGGCTTGAATCCAAACTCCAGCGATTCGGATAACGACGGCGTTTCCGACTGGGACGAAATATTTCTTTATGGTACGGACCCTCTTTCAGATGATTCTGATGGCGATGGGTTGCTCGACGGCGAAGAAGTCAACGGCACGAAATGGGGCATTTGGAGCGATCCGCTCAACCCCGACACCGACGGCGACGGGATACTTGACGGCTGTGATCCCTATGTCAATTCACCTCAAGGCGATCAAGACGGCGATGGCTTACCCGATGAACTTGATCCGGATATCGACAACGACGGAATTTCCAACGACGATGAATTGATCCTCGGCACGAACCCTTACAATCCTGACACCGATTGCGATGGCGTACCTGATGGCGAGGACGCAGACCCTCTTGACCCCGATACCCAGGGCGCGGACACCACGCCGCCCGTCATCATCATTATAGAACCCGTGGAAGGAGCTTTGCCATGATCGCGCGTAAATATTTTTCCATTCTCTCGTTTGCACTGTTTGCCATATCCGCGTTCGCCAAAAACGATTGCGACACCTGCAAGCAGACCTCCCTGAAACCGCTCGACCTTTCCCGCGCACCAAGCCATGAAGAACTGATCTTATCCGGTCAGTTGGGCGGCAATCTCGCTCCCACCGGCCCGGAAAATCGAACTACGCCGGAAGACCGTATGGCCTTTGGCCGGGCCATGGACGCCTGGAACCGGCACGATTACAAACGCGCGAAAGTGTTGCTGAAGCAACACGCCGCGCAATTCCGCAACAGCCCGTGGAAAGCTGAAGCGGAGTTGCATCTAGGCTGCGAAGCGCGGTTTAACGGCCGTTATGCCGAGGCGGAGGATTATTTTACCGCCATCCTCGCCGAGCATGCCGACAAGCAGGGCACGGCGGACGGCGAAGTCTTGCACCGTGCGGAGTTGCGCCTGGCCATGTTGGAAACCATGCGCGGCGATTTTTCAGCGGCGCGGGAAAAGTGGGCGGCCATCCTTCGCAACGATCCCGACCGCGCCCGCCGCGACTACGCGCGGCACTGGCTCTATCGTGTCGGACTCTACGAACAGAACGCGGAGTTTGTGCGGCGATGCGGCACGGAATCCCTTTCCGTTTTGTTGTCCCGCATCGGCGAGGATCAAGCCGCCCGTGAAATCCTGGCCCTGCCCGCGAATCCCGACTACGGTTTCCGCGCCGATGAACTGGTCACGCTTGCCCGTGAACACGGCGTGAAATTAAACGGTGTCAGGGCATCGAACACCGATCATCTGCCCACGCCCTTTCTCGCCCATTACGACTTCAAACATTTCGTCGCGGTGACCGGGCGGGATGCGGATGGAAATGTCACCGTCTTCGATCCGATCCTGAACCTTGAAACCGTCATGACCTCGGAGGAGTTTTCGCGCGAGTGGTCCGGTGTCGCACTGGTGCCGAAAGAAAAACGCGGCCTGTTCGCCGGAATCTGGAACGGCGTCGCCCGGCTTTGGCGCTCCCCTTCGAAAGACGCCCCGCTGTTGCTCGCGATGTCTGCCCTCAAGGAATTTACCGGCGGCTGTTGCGGCATCGAAAACCCCAACACCGACGAAGGTGGCAACGTGCCCACGGTCGGCGGCAGTCGTTGTCCCAAATCCGGCAACAAGGGCTTGAGCGGTTGGACCTTCGCGCCGAGCAGCGTCAATATTTACGCCTCCGACACGCCGCTGTGGTACGAACCGGCCATCGGCCCGGACATCGAATTCACCATGAGTTACAACGCGATTGACGCGGATAACAACCTCCCGTCCTTCGGTCCCAAGTGGATGTTTTCCTATCACAGCTACGCCGTGGAGACCCCGGCGGCGGGCAATGGCACGATCACGATCTTCATGCCCGATGGCCGAAACGACGTGTATTCGCCTATTTCCGGAACCAACACCTTCACGCCTCCGGGCCGGGTGTTCAACCAACTTGTAAAATTGGGAACGAATCAATTCACGCTCACCATGCCGGACGGAACCGTTTACCGCTACGGCCAACCGGTCGGCGCGACGAACGTTCAACAGGCATTGCTCACCGCCATCGAAGACCGGCACTCGAACACGGTGACGCTGGCCTATGACGGCCAGCCCAATCCCAAATTGATCGCGGTGGTGGACGCGCTCTCGCAGACCTCGCGAATTTATTACGGTGGGAGCGGATTTATCACCAACATCGTGGACCCGTTCGGGCGTGGCACGGTGGTTGTTTATTCCAACAACTATGTCGCCACGGTGCGCGATATGGGCGGGGTCGAGTCGCGCTACTCGTTTTATACGAACGGGCTTGAAAAAGATTACGTACAGTCCATGCGCACCGATTGCGGCGAGGTGACGTTTACCTATGCGCTGGCTGACGGAAAGTCCACCGGCACCTGGGACCGGAGCACGTTGACCGCCACCTTTGCCGACGGATCGACGGAAGTCCTGTTTTACAACGGAATCCGAAAAACCTTTTTCACTGACCGCAACGGCCACACCGTGGAATACGACATCGGCATTGGTTCCGCGTTTCCGTATCAAGGCCGGATCAACTCCGCGCTTTTCCCGGACGGAAACTCGGCGGCCTTCAAATACAACGCCGCGTTGCAGGTGACCAACATCACCGACGAGGCCAATCAGAACTGGCGGTATGCGTACAACGATCAAGGCCGTCTGACTGCATTGCAAATGCCGAACAATTACCGGTTGGATTTCGCCTACACCAACGGCGGGTTCGATCTCGCAAAAGTGACCGAAGCGACCAGCATTGTGGTGGCCGCGATTTCCTACACGTCAAAACGCGATGTGGAAACCGTGACCAACGCGCTCAACGAAGCCACATATTTTGCCTACGATAATTTGGGACGCCTGACCAACATCGTGGATGCCTTGAATATCGAAACCGTGCTGGCCTACGGCCCGAACCAATGGCTGGCCAGTGTTTCCCGTGCCGGATTCACCTTGGCGACGTATCAGCAGGACGCCATCGGTCGCGTAACGAACGTGATCGGGCCGGAGAATATTTCCGCCGGGATTTCCTACGATGATCTGAATCGGCTCACCAGCTTGAATTTCGGCGACGGCCAGCCTTATCGCTGGATCTACGAAACCAACAGCCTGTTGCGAACCTCCATGTCCGACCGCACCGGTCGCCGGGCCAAATTTGAGTACGATGCCCTGGAACGCACCAAGCGCGTCTGGTTGCCCGACAACAGTTTTGTCAGTTTCGATTACGATTCCGCCGACAACCTTACCGCCCTGTTGGACGGCAAGGGAAACCGGACCCGGTTTGCGCGGGATTCTCGCGACCGGCTCACGCAGAAAACCTATCCGTTGGGCGATACCGTTTCTATGACGTATGACCAACGCGGATTGCCCATAACCCACACCGGCGGGCGAGGCTTTATTTCCACCCTCAAATACGATGCCGCCGGTTTGCTGACCAACGTCAGTTATTCCGCGACCAACACGCCCGGTGTTCGTTACGGGTACAACAGTCGCAATTTGCTCGTCAGCATGGCCGATGGCTGGTCCACCAATACCCTTCGTTATGATGATTTAGGCCGTCTTACCAACATGCTGGAAGTCTTCGGCGCCAGCACGCAGACGTGGAACTACGCCTTTGATCCCATCGGCAGAATGACCGCCCTGACATGGCGCATCACCGGCAACACAAACTTGTTCAGGGTGTCGTACGGCTTGGATGAACTCGGCCGCGTCACCAACGTGACCGGCGATGTCGGCAGTTTCAATTACGCCTACACCAACGCGGGGTTGCAGGTGTCGCAACTCGTTTATCCGAACGGTGAAACCGCGAATTATTTTTACGACGCCATCGGGCGAATGACCAATCTGGTTTATTCCACCGGCGAATCGTGGAGTTATGATTTCGATTCCCGCGATTTTGTGACCCGTTGCGTCGATCCCACGAATAACGTGTTTACTTACGCCTACGACGAAGCCGGGCGATTAATCGAGGCGAGGGGCGTCAAGGGAACCAATATTGTTTCCGGTTATCCGTTCCACTACGATTACGACCGCGCGGGCAACCGGATCAAACAAACCGAAGGGCAGAAACAGCGGGAACTGCTCTACAACGCCAACAACCAGTTGACCCGCTCCGGGCGCACGAACATCTTGAGCGTACGCGGTTATGTCAATGAACCGGGTTCGTTGGTGTCCGTGCGCACCAGCGCGTTCACGAACTGGGTTCCCGCGACGACTCGATTCATCAGCCACACCCAGGCATATTACGAGGCGCACAACGTGCGCACGGCGACGAATCTGTCGCTGGTGACGAATACGGTGTTTGTTCGCGCCACCGATCCGGCGGGCAACACGTCCACCAGCACGGTCAAGGTAGTCACCACTGGTCCGGCATCCACGAGGTTTTATGCGTCCGATGCCGACGGCAATCAGACCTTTTTCCAAGAGGGACTCAATCTGCGCACCCTGACGTGGGACGCCGAGAATCGCTTGATTCGCGTTGACTACACGAACGGCAGCAGCCGGTTTCGTTACGACGGCTGGGGACGACTGCGGGAAATCGCCGAGCATAACTCCGTCGGGACATTGACCAGTTTGGTGCGCTACGCGTGGAACGGGTATCTGCCGTGGGCGGAGTTAAATTCCACCAACGGCGTGATTCGCACCTTCACGTGGGGGCTTGATGTGTCCGGCACCGTAGGCGGCGCGGGCGGCATCGGCGGACTGGTGGGTATCCGCAGTTACATTCCGGGGACGAACTATTTTGTCCGCTCCAACGGTCGCGGAAACGTGACCGAAGTGAGGCGTACCAACGGCGCGGTGGTCGCGAATTATTCCTATGCTCCGTACGGCCAACTGCTGACCGACACCGGGTCTTACAGCCAGCCGTTCCGGTTCCAGACAAAACTTTATCATGGCAGGTCGGGCTACACCGCGTGGCCGTTGAGATGGTACGATCCGCAGGCGGGCAGGTGGTTGAGTCGTGATTTAATAGGTGAGGATGGAGGGATTAACCTCTTTCAGCACGTTGGAAGTAATCCGATCAACCTTATCGATCCTGATGGCCGCTTTATACTGGAATTTGCTTTGGGCGCGGCGGCAGTATATGGAATTGTAGATAGTGCTCTTAAGTTGTATAATGCGTGGCTTGACTACAAACAGGCCGAGCTAGCCAGTGATTATTACTCAGACGCGCTATCGGCCAATGATTTCGAGCGTGCAGAGAAATGCAGGAGTGAAATGATATCACTAAGCGCAGATATGGCCGCGAATATTATTCAGGGTGTTCCGGGAACAAGTATTACGGGAATGCCCCCCGGCGCTGGTCCTAAGTCGCCCGATTTTATGGAGGCTGGTCCATCGAGCTACCAACTAGGTAGGCCCGGCTACAATAGAGTAAAAGGCTACACACGTGATGACGGCACGCATGTTCCTTCATACTATCGGCGTTCAGAGGGTTCAACCGCGCCATATCCAGAAAATGATGCAATTCGGGGTCGATAGTAATGATGATGGCCAACGAGAACAGTTCTAATCTCAATTCTATAAGACGGCGTTATGGAAGAAGGCGAATTGTGTATTCCATCATCATTGGATTAATGGTGCTCAGGTTGTTTACTCATGGATACCGCCTTGTTTCGGCTGTTCAATATGAGCGTGGAGTTTTCGATTATAGGCAGGCTGTTTCAATGTTTGTTGGCGGCGGTATAAACAAAGCTCGCTGTTATCCTGGTCATCTTGTGGAGTTTGCCCATTCGTATGTTTTGGGCCTTGTCGAAATTCTACTTCTTACTGTACTTCTCTTGGCTGTCAGAGGGAATTTTCGATGCTATGCTTTGTTGTTGGCCGAACACACGAGAAATCAGGATGTCGCCTCATAGTGGAATCCTTCCACGGCTGATCCGCTTCGCAACCGGTTTTTTCCTTGGGGGATTGATCGGTTATTATTTCTTCCTGAGGTCTCACAGTGTGTTGAACTCATCATTTCAACCGCTCTTGATGCACATATTTGTTCCTGGTGTGGCATTCGGATTATTATTCGTAGTGTCACGAAACGAATGATGCCCGAAGTTGCCGAAAAGTTTAACATCGCCGATGACAACGGCATGCTTCGTGATGTGATCTTCAACCTCAGATCGGAGCGAGCCGGGCCTCGGGAAAGCCCCAACCCCCGACCCCCGGCCTGTCACGGCATCTGCTGTCGCACATGCCGCGCCAGTCCGCCCCGAAGACCCCACGCCCCTCCGCGCATCACGCGCTCTTGCCCTCACTCGCTTGGGGCTCGTTCGGTCAAGCCCGCGTCATGCGCTCCGCCCCCAGCGGACCACGCGAAGCGCGTGGCAAGCTCGCTACGCTCGACGCGCGCGCCCGCAGGAGCCGCGCCAGTCGGTACTCGTCGAAGCGTCGAGAACCGCCTGTCACGCCTCCTGCTACACCCCCACGCCGAAACAAAAGCCACATTATGCGTCCGTTCGTCGAAGACTCCTCACACGTCGCGGGAATCCCTCGGCTTCGCCGTTTCCCGCGTCGTCGCATAATGTGCTCTTTTGTTCCGGCGCCACCCGGCGCGCGCTGAAAGGCGCTTCGCTTAGCGTCCCCCTTGGGCCGTAGCCCCCGGCCTGGGGGCTGGCCC
>DAOLDL010000099.1:0-9989 GCA_035327305.1 Kiritimatiellia bacterium
TTGCTGGACGGGGTGTCCCGCGTCCCATCTTAATCCTGATCCTGATCGTACTCATGCACGCGGGTGGAATTGCTTATGCACGGACTTCAGGCGCCCGGAATCGACATGTGTGTATATCTGTGTCGTGGCAATATCGGCATGCCCCAGCATTTCTTGAATGACACGCAACGGGGCGTCGTTGGCCAGTAGATGACTGGCAAACGAGTGCCGAAGCGTATGAGGTGAAATGTCGTGTTTGACTCCGGCCACCACAGCGTATTTTTTTATTAATTTCCAGAAGGTTTTACGGCTCATGGCTTGATCCCGACGTGTGATAAACAAGTCTCGCCGGGCCAGATTCCGACTCCACAGCGGTCTCACTTCGTTCAGGTAGCGTTGCACATAATCCTCGGCGGATTTTCCGTAAGGAATGATTCGCTCCTTGTTGCCTTTGCCGACGCAACGAAGATACCGCGAATCCGCGTGCAGATCGTCTACTTTAAGGCCGACCAGTTCGCTTACCCGTAATCCCGTGCTGTACAGCAGTTCCAGCATGGCTTTGTCGCGAATTCCTTGAGGCTTTTTGAGGTCGGGCGCTTTAAGCAGGCGATCAACTTCCGCGACACTTAATGTGGCGGGCAGAATTTTCCACAGCTTGGGGGCATCCATGGCGTCGGTGATATTGCTGTCCAAAAGCCCTTCCTGCTGAAGAAATTTGAAAAACATGCGAATGGCGACGAGGCGTCGCGATAGTGTGGTCGGAGCCATGTTCTTCTCTTTCAAATCGAGAAGATAATTCATGATGTGTCGACGATTCACCTGGTTGATGGAGTTGATTTTCCGTCCCCGCAACCAGCCGGTGAAGTCATTCAAGTCGAGGTGGTAGGCGGAGCCGGTGTTTCCGCTCAATCCCTTTTCGAGCCGGATGAAATCAAGAAACTGCTCGACCAAGGTATGCATGAAATTGTTTAAACCAGGTCATCCGGCGATTTTTTCGCCGGTTAGCAAATGCAGTGCTTCCAGATATTTGTCACGTGTCCGGCTTACCACTTCCGGCGGCAATGCCGGCGCCGGGGGTTTTTTATCCCAGTCCAACTGATCGAGGTAATCACGCACATATTGCTTGTCAAATGAGGGTGGGGAATCCCCTGGGATATACGAAGCTCTTGGCCAATAACGGGAGCTGTCGGGTGTCAGCGCTTCATCAATTAAAATGATCTGGCCATTGGAATCTATACCGAATTCAAACTTGGTGTCGGCTAGGACAATACCACGCTTAGATGCATGAATAAATGCCTCGCCATACAAACGCAGGGTGAAATCGCGCAACTTGATCGCGGTGTCACGGCCGACCTGATTGATCATTTCAGAAAAAGAAATGTTCTCGTCATGGCCATGTTCGGCTTTCGTGGCGGGTGTGAAAATTGGTTCATCCAGCCGATCGGCGAGCCGATATCCCGGTCTCAACGGAATTCCACAAACCATGCCCGAATCCTTGTATTCCTTCCATCCGGATCCGATCAAATACCCCCTGGCCACGCATTCTACCGGAATGACATTTGTTTTCTTCACCAGCATGGATCGATTTTCTAGCAATTCGTCGTAGGGTCGAAGTTCGGACGGGAAATCATTTATATCGGTGGATACCAGATGATTGGGAATGATGTGTTCCAGCTTATTGAACCACCAGGCCGCCAGCCGGGTAAGCACTTCACCTTTGCAGGGTATTCCGTTCGGCATGATGCAATCGAAGGCGGAAATCCGGTCCGTAGCGACCAGGAGGTAATGCGGTCCGAGATCAAAAACCTCCCGTACCTTACCCGAGCGGACTTTGGTTATCCCCGGTAATTCAATAGATATAAGGGGTTCGGCGCTACCCATGCTCACCGGCACCCTTCCGGCAATGCGGCTTTGACAGCGGCGGCGGCCGGAGTGTCGTTCACATCGAATCCAGCGGCGGCAATGGCGAATTCTATGTTCTTGAGCGCGGCTTTAAGACCGTCAAATTGAACGAAAACGGTTTGTGTGGCATAGTCAACTTTCACATCTTGAACGGCCTCGACACCACGAACTCTTCCAGACAGGATGTTAAAACATTCGGGTGTAGTCATTTGCGGAACGTGAAACTGGCCTGTACGTGTATCATTTCGATAACAACCGCTGGAAATGACCACAATTAACGCAATAAATAAGAAAAAGCCTGATATTTTCATAAATCAACTTGTTTGTTCGAGGTTTTTGTTCAGGTTTCAACCATAGGAATTTTTTGATCGGACGTCAAATTCACACGGTGTTAATTTAATTTGAACAATTTATGGAAATTCCGGTCAGACTGTAATATATTTGAAATCTGAAGGGCGTGGTTGCGTTTATCCCTATGGGGTTCCTCACCCCGACCTCCTTGGCGCGCCGCGCCCTTCTCTTTTTAAATTTTAGTTCAGATGCTTGTAGGTTCGGTCAAACTCCCTTGAAATTTCCCCCGCCCGTTTGGCGCGCATGGCATAGATCGGTTGATTCCGGGCAAAACGTCGGGACGAAGCTTCAAATATCTCCGCGGCTTTGGTGAAGTTCTTTTGGTAAAAGTAGGTCAATCCTATATTGAATTCCAATGCGGGATTGCCGGGACGATTTTTCAAGGCATATTCAAAGCATAGGCGCGCCTCTTCATATTCACCCTTTTTGAAAAATATTTTTCCTTTTACGATTTGAAGCGTGGCATGACTTCCAGCTCCTCGTGCCTCCATTTCTTCCACAACCGCCATGGCATTGGTTAATTCGCCGGATCGATAATGATGCAAGGCAAGGCCGATTTTGGTCTCGAATACCGAGACGGGCATGGTTTCTCGGGTCAATACTGATATCAGCCATCCGCCAATTATCAGAATTATCACGCCGCAGGCAATGGCCAGCCACTTTCGCCGGCGGTTCATCCAAATCAGCATTTTGGGATAGTTGCGTTCCGCTTTATCCGTGGTCCCGGTTTTGTTTAGCGATTCAATGCGGACTTTCAGGCCGGAAGCGGCAAGATTATCCGGTTGCGAACCCCTCGGGCTAAAATACTGGTCGGCCAAGCCAGGTATTGATTTCTCCACCGCCTCGCTTTCATCTTCATTTTCGTCGGCTCGTTTTTGCGCAAGCATCAAGGCCGATACCTGTTTGGCCGAATAGGTGACTCCAGTGAAGTTTTCAATGACCATCGGAGCTGATGGTTCATTGCCGGTTGATACCATCTGCTTCTTTAACTTTTCACTGGCGATTCCCTGCAACCAGTTCAACCACTCGGGAGAGCATTTTTCCAGGTGATGGGGTAGGGCGGCGTGTCGAATAATTTCGCGCGTTCGTTTGGAACTATCTCGTGTTCCCGTAATATGCGTTTGAAGGTTTTCCCACTGGGAACACTCGTTCATTAACAATGTATGGCGAAATAGTGCCGCATCAGGGTCAATCTCTGATGTGTCTGTAACGGTAAATTGCCGCTCGATATAACGATCAAGTCGTTCGATGGTTGACTCCAGATCGAATGGCCATTGGTTTGTGGTATCATGATATCGTCGACTTAATTGCAATAACAAAGGTGTCGTCGTTGTGCCAAACGCCAAAGGGATTCGGTTTCCCCCTCTGACGGGCAGTTCCCCGTTCGCCTGCATCAATTCGAGGTAGTTATTGATTAAACCGGCGGCAACCGGGGGATTTATCAAATTAAACGCCTCACAAACCGGAAATAAACTCCCCATGTCCCAGATGGGATCTTCATCCTGATTGGCGAGCCACGGACATGGAATGGCGGGCGATGCCGGACGGAGCCGACTCAACAAGTGTTCTGTCGCTGTTCGCGAGTCGGCAGAACCTTTTTGTTCCCGGAATGCAGCATCGAGCTTGCCGTGCGCGTTTTGCAGTAGTGTTCGCGCTCGCGATATTATGGGTTCTACCCGCCCGGACCCCGAAACAAGTATATGTGATGTAGAGGTATTTCCGGTCTCCGCGTAATGGATCAGTTGATGCGCTTCGTTTGTCCATATACGCACCTCCCCGTGTGTGGACTCCGGAATTCCCGTTGCTTCGAGCTGTAGGTGAAATTGCGCATCAGCTTCGATCAGCAGAATACCCGGCTCGAGTTTATAAATTGATAAAATCGCGGTATGACCGTCCGCTTCCCCGGTCAGGCGCAGGCCGCATGCACAAATCTGGCAGGTTGTTTGAGCAGAACTTGGCAGGTGAACGTTTAATTCCATACCATGAAAACGAACGTAAAGTTTACCGACCTGGTCTGATAATTGTGCATGCAGGTAATTGGTGGTTGCCCGGAATAAACTTTCCGGTCGTGAACTTAAGCTCCATCCGGAAACCCAATGGTTAAGATCTCTGGAAGAAGGTTCGCTCATGTAGCCCATGTAAAATCAATCAAAATCATGTTTTGTTCGTTTGCCGTATGTAGTAAACATATAGCGTATTCGTACATTTATGGATATGGTAGCAAACTCAAAGTTTCAGGAAAGAATAACTGTGCCAAGGTTTTATATTTTATTAGTTCTTCTTGTTGGACTGCCGATGGCTGGTTTTGCCGACACGCAAATCCATGCCCGCGTTAACTCCGACCGCGTAAATTTGCGCGCAAAATCCGACTTGCAATCCGAAACCGTAGGTCAGGTCGCCGCCGGCACACTTCTCAAGGTGCGAAGCATTGAAGGCGACTGGGTGCAGGTCATACCGCCGGCAGAAACGGAAATGTGGGTGCATCGGGAATTTCTCAAAGACGACGTGGTGCTGGTTAATCGATTGAATGTCCGCAGTGGCGCAGGGATTAACTACAACGTGGTCGGGTCATTTGCCAGAGGCGACCGCGTCGTGCGGCGGGGAAGTTTTGGCGAATGGGTGAAGGTTGCCCCTCCGGAGGATGCTTCGATATGGGTTTATCGAAACCTCGTGGATTTGATCTATCCCGCCGCGCCGGTTCCCCCTCCCGTGGCGGCGCCTCCGGTTCGTGTTCCGATTATGGAAACATCCCGCTCGAACGACGAACCGGTGGCGCAGACCGCGCCACCAGCACTTCCGACTGGGAGAATGCCCGCATCAGCCGCTCCCGCTCCGCCGGCGGATTTGAACTTGATCCCACTTGACGGTCAGGGACGAATTGTCCAAAAGGAGGGTCAACTTAAACGCTCTCCCGTTTTGCATTTCAGCGCACCAGGCGCCCACCGACTGGTAATTCGGGATGGAAACCGGCTGGTGACCACCGCCTACTTGCGCGGTAATACCCGGCAACTGGATTCAATGCTGGATCAGTATCTGATCATTCAAGGCCGCGAATACTGGGTCGATAAAGTCCGGGTTCCTGTCGTCGTGATCGAATCCATCGAACGCCGCCTCTTTCATCAATAGAAGCGCCTGTCTAATTTCGCTGGCGGTCGCTGTCGGGAAGTTCAAGACCTTCCAACTTTTCCGTCAGATCCCGCTTGCGTGACGCTTCCCGCAGTTTGCGAAAAAATCCCTGCATCATTTCCTTACACTCTTCTTCCAGTATGCCGGTAATGCAGTCAACGCGATGATTCAAGGCTTCGTGCTGAAGAATATTGAATTGGGAAATGGCGCCGCCACGCACGGGATCCGTCATTCCCCAGACAACCGTGGGAATGCGCGCAAGGACAATCGCTCCGGCGCACATCGGGCAAGGTTCTTTTGTGACGTAAAGCGTTGTTTCCGCAAGCCGCCAATCGCCGAGCGCTGATGCGGCTTGCGTAATCGCAATCATTTCCGCATGCGCGGTTGCGTCCTTGAGCATTTCCACCTGGTTCCATGCCTGACCGATCACCCGGTTTTCATGCACGATGACCGCCCCGACCGGTACTTCGCCGGCATCCGCCGCTTTTCGCGCCAGTTGCAGGGCTTTTCTCATAAACCAGCGATGGGGGTGGAACAAGTCGCTGGTTTCAGATGAATCATCTTTTTCCATGCCTTGATCATGGCGGGAAGCGTGCGATCCCGCAAGCCGGTAAAATGTGCGATAGAACCATGACACGGTGAGGGCGCCGCGTCTCCAACCTATAACCATGAAATCCACCATTTTATTTGACAATCTGCTGGTCGTGCATAGATTCCCACCATGCCTCGAATACCTGAATGGATACGTTTGAAATGGAAAGTCGATAGCGACTTTTCCAAAGTACATGGTTTGGTTGGCGGACTTGGTCTGCATACGGTTTGTCAAAGCGCACGCTGTCCCAACATCCATGAGTGTTGGGGCGCCGGAACCGCGACCATCATGTTGCTGGGCAATTTGTGCACCCGCCACTGCAGGTTCTGCTCGGTTCCTCACGGGCGCCCGCTTTCCGTCGACAGGGACGAACCACGCCGGGTTGCCGAAGCCGCCAGGGGAATGTCCCTGAAGCACATTGTGTTGACCAGTGTAAACCGGGACGACCTACCCGACGGCGGCGCCTTTATTTTTGCCGAAACCATTCAACGCATGCGTGCCGAATGCCCCGGACTGAAAATCGAAGTGCTTACCCCGGATTTTGAAGGTAATGAAGCCGCCATGAATCTTGTATTCCAGGCTTGGCCCGATGTATTCAGTCATAATCTGGAAACCGTAAAGCGCCTGCAGGCGGTCATACGCCCGCAGGCATCGTACGGACGTTCGCTTGCCGTGCTGAAAGCTTCTGCGGAGTGGCGCCCAAAAATGGCGATTAAAAGCGGAATTATGCTGGGTATGGGAGAAACAGCGGAGGAGGTGGAGGAAGCATTGATTGATCTTCATCATGCCGGTTGCCGAATCGTAACGCTTGGCCAGTACCTCCAACCTACACGCCACAATCGCCCGGTTGATCGTTACGTCATGCCGCGGGAATTTGATGCCTTTGCGGAACTCGCTCGAAAAATTGGATTTGCCGGCGTCGCTTCCGGACCGATGGTTCGTTCCTCCTACAAGGCCGAGGAACTGCTGGAAAACGCGATCAAGCAGGACCCTGAACTGTACGCCGCCCGCTGTACTGCAGTGTAATCGCCAGAGTTTGCCGTTTTCAGTCATTTTTACTATTTATTCACATCGGCATGTGGTCCATAATCCATGTATGCCATGAGTGCAAACGTTCAGAAGCCACAGCCCTCCTATTGTGTAATTATTCCCGCCTACAATGAGAGCGCGGGAATCATCCCGGTCATTGAAAAAGTGCGTAAGATCGCCGAGACCGTGGTGGTGGTCGATGACGGCTCGACCGATGATACTTCGGAAAAAGCAAAAAGCGCCGGCGCCGTGGTCATCCGTCACGAAAATAATCTCGGCAAAGGCGCGTCGCTTATCTCCGGGTTTAAATACGGAAGCGAACACAAGTATGACCTGGTGATTACGCTGGATGCTGATGGACAACATGATCCGGAGGAAATTCCCCGATTTTTAGATGCGTATCAACGCACTCGCATCCCGGTGCTGGTCGGCAACCGCATGTGGAATACTGCCGGCATGCCGCTTTTAAGGTATTGGACCAATCTGGGGATGAGCCGGTTGTTGTGCCGGATCATGAAACAATATCTTCCGGACACCCAATGCGGATTCCGGCTGTATCGATGTGATATTTTGAACTATGCGCCCACCGGCTCACAACGCTTTGCGATGGAGTCGGAAATACTTTTACAATTGGCATTGCGCGGCTTCCGCATGGATTCGATTCGGATTACCACCATTTACCGCGGCGAGAAAAGCCGAATCAATCCGATCATGGATACCATTCGTTTTCTCATCATGCTTGTTCACTTCGCGCACGAACGCAAAATGCGTCGCACACCCCCCACGGCGTAAAAAAACATTCTTTTATTAACCCGGCTCGCCGGGAGGCTCGCCCTCCCGGATTGATGAATGATTGCGGCAGATCCAGCCAGAGTCAACCGCCCAGCGTATGACCGGGCGACAGCTTTTTCTGCAGTCGATCAAGTCCGATCACCACCGCAAAGCCGAGCAGGCACAGCAACAGCGGGAGTATCAATTCCGCAACCGGGGGCATGAAAACAGATTCGCGGATCGGCACGATTTTGCCGCTCGATGTTTCCATCGTTTCCAGCACATTGCGGAACGGCCATATTTTCCAAAGCGATCCCACCATGAAACCGACCAGAAAACTGATCATGGTTTGGTGAAACTTTTTGAGGAGCCAGCTCAATATGCGCGCAAAAGCCAGCAATCCGATTGCCGCGCCGACGGCAAACGGCAGCATGACCACAATATCCAGCGATTTCACCGCTGACATCACATAATGGTATTGCCCAAGAATCAGCAGGATAAAAGAGCCGGAAATGCCGGGCAGAATCATGGCCATAATCGCGATCGCGCCGCACCAGAGCAAGGTCAACGGATCGTTGGGCATGTTTACCGGCACCATGCGTACGATTCCATAGGCAATGACGCTACCGGCAATCAGGGACAAGCCGGTGGGAAGATTCCATTTCACATGGGTGCCAATGACTATAATGGATGCCAGGATCAGGCCGAAGAAAAACGCAAACAGCATGGATTGATGGTGTTCATACAGCCAGGTTACAACGCGGGCGAGTGAAAGGATGGATACGGCCAGCCCGATGACCAATGAAAGCAGGAACTTCCAGTTGACGTGCTCAAGGGCATCAACGATTTTAAACCGGAGCACTTTTTGAATGAAACCCAAGTTGAAAGACTTGATGGTTGAAAGCAGTTCCTCGTAAATACCGAGAATAAACGCCATCGTGCCGCCGGATACACCTGGTACTACGTCTGCGGCGCCCATCGCCATGCCAGCCCCGGCAATGCCTGCGTAATCCTTCAGCGTGCGGCTTTTTGATTTATCCAAAACAATATTATCGTTGTTCATGAGCAAAATTCCTTTATTCGTGCGGGCATAGTAGTACCAGCAACCGGTCATGCCTGTCTAGCAATGGTCACGATGCCATGCGGGTCACGACATCACGCAAACCGGTGACAACTTTTGCCAGCGTGGGATAATTCAAAGTAACCGGTGTGTCGGTGATCTGGTGGTAATGTGGCGTGCGAATAAAAGCGGTGTCGGTTACGCAGAACGCCGGCACGTCGAATTGCCAATAAGACCAATCATCGGACCAGCCGGATTTCGGACGTTTACCGAGCGGGATGGGGGGCACATGAACAGGTACGTTACCGGTTTTCCTGAATAAATCCGCGGCCCGCTTGGCGAACGGACGCGAGGGGCGATTGGATAGAAAAGCGACGTAATCATGATCTGCTGGAAACAACAATCGATAGGCATGACGGTTTAGCCAGGGCGCATCGGTGCTTGCGTAACCGCGACCATCATCATAACAACCGAGGGCATCCAGTGCGATACAGCCGGCAATACGTCGCCTGTCTTCTTGAATTAGCTTTCGAGCGTGGTAATAACTACCCAATCCATCAGCAACGTAGCGAATGCCCTTTACCGTTCGCCCCTTTTTCCAGTAGTTGCGGAAAAACGGATATTCCTCGTTGACCCAGAAAACGAAATGAAGAGACTGCCTGGGTTTAAAATCCTTGAGGGATTCCACAAGCGCTAGCAACGAAGCAACGGCGGATGTGTTGTCATTAGCTCCCGGTGTATCCCAATAAAGCGGGGGATTATCGCCGGTGGATAGATGAGGCCAGCTGAACTTCGGCGCCCGGGATTGCCGAGCTTCCATTCCGTGTCGGGAGTCGTAATGAGCGCCGATAACAAGGGTCCCCGAATCAGATTCACTTCCGGGTACATCAAGGCAAATGTTGGATACCTCCAAACTGCCTGGTGTACCTTGGTCATCAGTCCAGAATTTTGCAGTGAACGAATGACGGTAAAACGGGTGGCCGATGCGGGCCATTTCGCGCTCAATCCACTCCTGGCAACCAAGCAGATCCGAATGGTTCCAGACATGCCGCCGGGGGAACTTCTCACAGATTTCCGTAACGACGTGGCGCAGGTATTCGGATGAAATGGAGTCAGGCATGACTAATTGAGTCACATAGTGGAACCTTATTCCATTTGCCGCAATGGAAATAAACGATT
>DAOLDL010000100.1:0-9678 GCA_035327305.1 Kiritimatiellia bacterium
TCATGAGTGAGCGCCGGAAAATGGAACCCGGGCTTCATCTGCGCTTTGTTTTTCTAATTCATGCATACACGAATTATATGCACGAATCAGTCATAATTTGGAATTTCAACGCATGAAACAAAGCCTTAATGCTTTCGCGCTATTGCTTGCGGTGGGGAATCCTCTTATGATCAGGCCATGAGCTTCATCATGATTCATGTCACGGTCCACGTGAAGGATGGCACAGCGGAGGCCTTCGTGGCCGCCACCCGGGAAAATGCCCGCAACAGCCGCCAGGAGCCGGGTGTGGTCCGGTTCGATGTCCTGCAGTCCTCCGATGATCCGCACCGGTTTCTTCTGGTGGAAATTTACCGGAATCAGGAAGCCGTGGCCGCGCACAAGGAAACCGCTCATTACAAGGTGTGGCGCGATACCGTGGCAGACATGATGGCCTCGCCCCGCGCCAGCGCCAAATTCACCAACATCGATCCGTCCGACGACCGCTGGTCCTATCCATGACCATGGCTTTCGATTTCACGACGCCGCGCCGCGTCCTTTTCGGATGCGGTCGCGTTGCTGAAGCCGGGGGACTCGCCGCCTCTTTCGGTAAATGCGCGATGGTGTTTGCGGGTCAAAATCCAAACCGATGCGAAACGCTTCTGGCATCGCTTCGAAAATCCGCGATCGATTATTCCATATATCCGGTGCGCGGCGAGCCGACGTTTGATGTCGTGCGCCGTTTGGCGGCGGAAGCGCCAGGAGTGAAGCCGGATGTGATCATTGCCATGGGGGGCGGTAGTGTGATTGATGCCGCCAAAGCCGTCGCCATGTTGATAACCAATGGCGGCGACCCGCTTGATTACGCGGAAGTCATCGGCGCAGGTTTGCCGGTAAACATTCCATCGCTTCCGTTCATCGCCATTCCCACGACCGCCGGCGCCGGCGCGGAGGCGACCCGCAATGCCGTGCTTGTGGATCACACATCCCGGGCCAAGGTCAGCCTGCGAAGCCATTTGATGATTCCGGATACCGTCATCGTGGATCCGCAAACAACGTTGTCTCTACCGGCCGCGGTTACCGCCGAAACCGGAATGGATGCGATGGCGCAATTGATTGAGCCGTTTGTCTCTGTCCGGGCAAATCCGCTTACTGATGCCATCTGCCGGACGGGAATCGAACGCGTAGCGAGATCGCTGGAGCGCGCTTGCACGCACCCGGATGATTTGACCGCCCGTGAAGACATGTCGCTGGCTGCGTGGTGGAGCGGGGTCGCGCTGGCCAATGCCGGGTTGGGGGGCGTTCACGGATTCGCCGCGGCTCTGGGCGGCCTCGGTTCGGCGCCGCACGGCTTGATCTGCGCGCGTTTTCTTGCCCCGGTTTGCCGCAAGAATATTGAGTTGATACGCACAATGCCGGTTGATCATCCCGCCTTGATCAAATTCGGTGAACTCGCACGCATCGTGACCGGTCGGGACAATGCACAACCTGATGATTTAATCGTTTGGCTGGAGGCGCTCGCCAATCGGTTGCCGCTCGGAAATTTGAGTGATTATCGGGTCCGTGAGTTAAACGAAAACGAAGTCATTTCTGCGGCGGCAAAATCCAGCAGTATGAAAGGCAATCCGGTTTCATGGTCTGAATCCGATTTGCGCGACGTTTTTCTTGCGACGGTCAGCGGATGAAGATGTGATTCATTTCACACGATCAGCATGCAGTCGCCATAACTGAAGAAACGGTATTGCTCGCGCACGGCTTCTTCGTAGGCCGCAATCATCAATTCACGCCCGGCAAATGCGCTCATCATCATAAGCAGGGTGGATTTGGGCAGATGAAAATTGGTGAGGATCATGTCCGCCACCTTAAAGGTATAAGGCGGATAAATGAAAAGATCCGTTCTTCCCGTCGCGGCGCAAAGTTGTCCATGCCGCGCGGCAACGGATTCCAGCGTGCGCACGCTTGTGCTTCCCACGGCGAGGCAACGTCCGCCATGATGCCGGGCCTGCCGGATCGTTTCCGCCACATCGGCTGTGACAACATACCGTTCTTCATCCATTTTATGATCATCGATGTTTTCCGCGCTGACCGGGCGAAACGTTCCGAGGCCGACATGGAGCGTCAGCTCGACCTTCTTGACGCCGGCCTGTTCCAATTGACTCAAGACTTCCGGGGTAAAATGGAGTCCGGCGGTAGGCGCCGCCACCGCTCCGGCGTTTCGGGCAAACACGGTTTGATAACGGTCGCGATCTTCATCGAGACTTCCAGCCGCCCGGTTGATGTAAGGCGGCAAAGGCGTGTCACCCAGTTCCTGTGCCCAGTCCACGACCGACCGGTCGGTTTCGAAACGGACCATCGCCCGGCCAAGTTCTCCGTCCGCCAGAAGTCTGGCCGCAAGCTTGCCATCGCCAAACAGAATGTGATCGCCGGGTTTGGGGCGTCGTGACGACCGCATCAGAACATCCCAGTTACCGTCCGGACGCTCCTCGAGCAGGAATATCTCCACCTTACCGCCGGTGGCGGATTTTTTTCCGATCATCCGGGCGGGAATAACCTTGGTGTTGTTGACAACAACCACATCTCCGGGGCGGGTAAATTCCGGTAAATCGGCGAAAATCCTGTGTTCCCACCGTTTTTCCGCCCGGTAAAGCACCATCATACGGGATTGATCGCGCCGCTGGGCCGGGTGCTGGGCAATCAACGCCTCGGGTAAATTATAGTCAAAATCGCTTGTTTTCATGGGTTTATGGCTGACGTGGACGCAACAAGTATTGATTTTTAACGCATGAATCAATCCCAGATGCGCGTAAAACAGACATTCCTGCCTTTTGTTCTAACACTGTGAATTCTGTGAAGGTTGTCCACACGGGCTAAATCCTGATCCTGATCCGGCTCTTAAACTCTCCATCAAGATTAAGATTACGAAGATGAGGATTTGCGATCATCAATACAGAATATCGCCTGTTGACGTCTTTGCCCCCCTTGGGGTATTTATTAATTATTAACCGCGGATAAATCCGCAGATAGACGAAGATTACAGGAGATAACCATGAACCGTTTGTTACGTTCGAAGCGCACCAAGGCCTTCACCCTCATTGAATTGCTGGTCGTAATCGCCATTATCGCTCTGTTGGCCGCCATTTTGGCTCCGGCGGTAACCAAGGCGTTGTTGCGAGGCCAGGTCACCCAAACCATGAGCAATGGACGCAATTTGTTCGTGTTGCTGTTCTCCAAGCAAATGGATAACCCGCTCGGCTTGGCCACGGCAAGTGGCAGTGCCGCATGGCCTTCCGAAGATGACAACTTTGCGGATGCCACGGTATATTTCGCGACTTTGGTCACCAATGCCGCGTTTAACTTGAGCTATAATTTCTTCGCCGCACCGGGCATTCGCGCCGCAACCTCGGAAACGGAATTCCTGCAAGCTAATCAGTTGCGCAACGCATGGTGCATTGTGTTGGATGTGGATGACCGCTTCAAAGCCAGCTCGCCCGTTCTGTTCACCCAGAACATCAGGCTTGGCGGCACCCGCGACATCACATTGTTCCAGGATTTGAACGCCGATGCCAAGCCATATGGCGAAAAGGCGGCGGTTATCGTCGGATATGGCGGAAGCGCCTTCTCGATCGATCAGGACACCGCATTGGGAACCAACTTCAACCCGACCGCGACTGCCGGCACCGCACTATATCCTCGCGGCGGTCAACTGTAATCAGCTTCGAAAATAGTTCTACATTAACTCGCGTCAGGCTTTACATGGCCTGACGCGAGTTTTATTTTATCCGCTTAATCAGAAGGACTTTTGTATGTGCGGAATTGTCGGATATGTGGGGAATCGCGATGTGGTCCCGTTATTGCTCGACGGACTTGGCCGCCTCGAGTACCGCGGCTATGATTCAGCCGGTGTAGCCGTGATCCAGAAGGATGCCATCGCCATTGCGAAAAGCGTGGGGCGTCTTTCCTCCCTCGATAATCGTTTACGCGACCAACCGCTTCATGGAACACGCGGCATCGGCCACACCCGCTGGGCAACCCACGGAGAACCAACTGAAATCAACGCCCATCCGCATTTTGACGGACCCAACCGCATCGCCGTCGTTCATAACGGCATCATTGAAAATTACCAGGAACTGAAAAAAGAACTGACCGCAGAGGGGTGCGCGTTTCGCTCGCAAACCGACACGGAAGTTATTCCTCACCTCATCAGTTCCGAGATGAAGAAGGGCGGGCTTTCCCTGGTTGACGCGGCCCGCAAGGCCTTGACACGGATGCGCGGATCTTTCGCCGTGGGTATTTTGTCGGCAGATGAGCCGGATCAAATAATTGCCGCGCGATTGAAAAGCCCGCTGATTGTCGGTTTCGGGGATAACGAATATTTCATCGCCAGCGATGTTCTGGCGATTTTGAACCGTGTGAAAAAGGTCATATACCTCAACGAAGGTGAAATGGCCGTGCTCAAGCCGGATGGTGTTTCGGTCATGAAACTCGACGGAACACCGGTTCCGCTCAAGATTGCCACGGTGGATATTCATGCCGATGCCGCCGAGATGGCGGGCTTCGAAACGTTCATGCTGAAGGAAATCCACGAGCAACCGCGTGTTCTTCGTCAGTTGCTCGACCGACACACCACTGAAAACCGTGTAACCCTGGCCTTGTCCGGAATGACCACCGGGGACTTTCTGAAGCTGAAACGCATCATGATCGTATCGTGTGGCACAGCCTGCCACGCCGGCATGTACGGAAAATTGCTGATTGAACATCTATGCGACATCGCCGTCGAGGTGGATCTCGCCAGCGAATTCCGCTACCGCGACGCCAAGATCGATCACGATACCTTGATTCTTCCGGTGTCGCAATCGGGCGAAACCGCGGATACGTTGGCCTCGGTGACGCTGGCCAAAAGCAAGGGATGCAAATGTCTTTCCATCTGCAACGTGCCTGGAAGCAGTCTGGTCCGCGACAGCGATGCCGTCTTGTTTACTGAAGCCGGTCCGGAAATCGGCGTGGCCTCCACCAAGGCATACACCGCACAGCAAATGGCTTTCGCGCTACTTGCCATAGCCATCGCACGCGCCCGCGATGATATTTCCGCAGAGCAGGAAGCGGAGTTGGTCAGCCATCTTCGCACCGTGCCCGATGCCATTCATTATGTCATCGAGCGAATCGACCAGATCCGCCCGATCGCGGAAAAGCATCACGATGGGCCAAGCTCCCTCTACCTCGGTCGCAAATTCAATTACCCAACCGCGCTCGAAGGCGCGCTCAAAAACAAGGAAATATCCTATCAGCATGCCGAAGGGTATGCGGCGGGTGAAATGAAGCATGGCCCGATCGCGCTGATCAGCGAATACCTGCCGGTGATTTGCATCTGCACGAAGACCCGCGACGAAGTTTACGAAAAGATGATTTCCAACATCAGTGAAGTGAAGGCGCGACGCGGACGCATCATCGCAATCGCCACCGACGGTGATGAAGATATCAAGTCGCTGGCCGAGGACATCATTTATGTTCCCGAGGTCCTTGATGAATTCAGTCCGCTGGTCAATGTCGTGGCGTTGCAGGTTCTGGCTTACTATGCGGCGCAAGCAAGGGGGACCGATATCGACAAACCCCGCAACCTCGCCAAAAGCGTAACCGTCGAATGAAACTTTCAGCGTTCAGGTGTCAGGACGTTTCAGAGCTTTTCGGGGCATTTTCTAAAGCATGACAACTTTGATCGTCACCGGCGGCAATCCGATCTCCGGGGAATACACGCCCACCGGAAACAAAAACGCCGCCTTGCCTGCGCTTGCCGCATGCCTGTTGACGGATCAGCCGCTGACGCTTCACAACATCCCGCTGATCAAGGATGTCGAAGTGATGTTGCAGTTGCTCGCTTCATTGGGCGTGGAAATCAACCGGGCGGGTAGCACCGTGGTCCTGCAGGCGCGAAACATCAAACCGGTCCGGCTGGATCGCGAATTGTGCCGGCGCGTGCGCGCATCCATTTTGCTGGCCGGCCCGCTGGTTGCCCGCACCGGTCGCGCCGAATTTTTCCCTCCGGGTGGCGATGTCATCGGCCGCCGCCGCCTCGACACGCACTTTGCCGGATTAAAGGCGCTGGGCGTGAGCGTTCAGACCGGAAAAGCTTTTGTATTCAAGCGCAAGAAATTGAAACCGGCGGACATGTTGCTCGACGAAGCAAGTGTAACCGCAACCGAAAACATTCTCATGGTTGCCGCGTTGACCGAAGGCGAGTCCACCCTATATAACGCCGCGTGCGAGCCGCATGTGCAGGACTTGTGCCGCCTGCTGGAAAAAATGGGGGCACGTATCGACGGCATCGGGACAAATCTACTTCGTGTCCGGGGCGCCGGTTCTTTGGGCGGCGCGGAAATGACCATCGGTCCCGACTACATCGAAATGGGAAGCTTCATGGCGGCATCGCTGGTCACGGGCGGGGAATTAAAAATCCGGGGCATGGAAAATTTCCAATCCTTGGAAATTATTCGCCGCACATTTTCCAAACTTGGGATTCATTGGTCGGCGCGGGGAAACATCTTAAAACTTCCCGCGCATGACCGCATGGACGTTGTGAATGATTTTGGTTCCGCGATTCCGAAAATCGAGGACGGCATTTGGCCGGCGTTTCCATCCGATCTCATGAGCGTCGCCATCGTCCTGGCAACGCAGGCGCACGGCAGTGTGTTGTTTTTCGAAAAACTTTTTGAAAGCCGCATGTATTTTGTTGATCGCCTGATTGAAATGGGCGCACAGATTGTGCAATGCGATCCGCACCGGGTCCTGGTGCAGGGGCGGTCGCGCCTGAACGGCATACATATGAGCAGTCCCGATATTCGCGCCGGGATGTCGATGTTGATTGCGGCGTTGTGCGCCAAGGGTCAAAGCGTGATTGACGGCGCGGAAGTCATCGATCGCGGTTACGAAGCGATTGATGAAAGATTGCGTGCGTTGGGCGCCAATATTACCCGCGCATAGCGGGGGCGGTTGCCGGTAAAACCCCGATTGCGTCTCACGGAGACGCTACTACACCGCCCGTGCGATGTATGCTTGGTGTGGTAGTCGCGCCGGGTGCGACAGGCATATCCCGATGCGAGCGCCGAAATTCCCGGAATTACGCTTCCTGTTCGACCAGGCGAATCGTGCGCGGTTTGGCGATCTCGCGCAACACCGTGTCCGAAGCTTCCAGATGTGTTCGCAACTCTTTGACGAGGTTGCGGAATTCTTCGCTCGAGGAAACAGACTTGATCGTGCCTTCGGTCGCCTGCTGAAGTTTCAAAAGCTTGTCGATTTCCTTTTCCAGCGTGGCGATTTTTTCCAGTTGGGCCGACAGCAATTCCGCCGCTTTGGTGGTTTTTTGCGCGTGATCTTGAAGCGCCGCTTCAAGTTTTGCCGAGGAGGCGGAGAATGTGTCGGCGACTTTCTTCGCGCCTTCGTCGAGGGAAGCCTGCATTTTCTGGCTTCCGCCGGTCAGGCCGGAGGTCAGTTGCTGGGAGGCGGCATCAAGCGCCTTGCGAATGTTTTCGAGTCCGGCGGCGGAGTTTTTCTCGTGGGCGACCCATTTGTCGAGCACAGCGTCCTGGCCATCCATCAACTTCTTGTGAACACCTTCGATTCCGGCGGATGCGGTTTTCAGCGAAGCTTCCACCGAGCTGGTGATTGCCGCGGAGACCTTGTCGGGCTGGGGCATGAATTTCTGGAACGAGGATTCGATGGAGCCGCCGAGTTCAGCCGCCAATTCCTTGGCCGTCATTCCTGTGCCGGGAATTTGTTCGGAAAGGCGAACGATGTTTTTACTTAGCGCGAGGATTTTGGTAATGGCAATAACCAATATGACCAACGTTAACAAGCTGACGGCCCCGGCAACCAGAATGATCGTATTTGCATCCATAACTGAAATGTCCTTTTAATGATGCAGCGTTTGTGTTCCCCGCCACAGCCGACAAAAGTAAGAGTTTTAGTCAAATATGTCAAAACCCACGTTTATGAAATTTCCGTTAATGATTGCCAGTCTATTTGGCCTGCCGGGTGTGTTTTTTGCGACCGCCATGATGTTACAAGGTGCGCCGGAGCATCAATTTCCTGCAAATTCAAAGGAATTACTGCGCCTTGCGGTGTGGATTCCCCCGGGCGAACACCAGCTTGGAAGTCGGGAGCCGGGCTGTTATTCAAATCGAAAAGTGAATTTATCCGGGTTTTATATATGGCCAGTGGAGACGCCGGAAGCGTGGTGGGTCAGGTTCAGAGAGGAAAAGGTCTCGCGATCAGGCAAGGTTATGCCGGCGGAGCGCGTGTCCTATCACGATGCCATGGCGTTTTGTTCATGGATGTCGGAACAATTGGGGGTTCGGGTTCGATTGCCGACGGTAGACGAGTGGGAGGCGGCGGCCCGGGCTGGCACGCCCGGTGTCGCTTACCATTGGGGGTGGGGTTCCCCGGTAGGCAAGGCGGTCTTTGCCACCAACGGTCCGAAGCCGATCAAATCCGGGAAAACCAACCCGATCGGATTATGGAATATGTGTGGTAATATGGCCGAGTGGTGTTTAAGTGATGACGAAGTTGATGTGGCGCCGGTGATGGGCGGCAGTTGGGCGGAAAAAGATTTCCGCTATTTGCGCATCAGTCATCGGATGGCGCTGCCCAAGGATTATCGTGACCGCGATGTAGGATTTCGTATCGTGGTGGAAGCCGGTAACGTTCCGGGTGGTTAAGCATGTCGAAACGAACAAAACATATCGTGGAATACGCCTTGTTGCGCACCGTCACGGGAGTGGTGGCAATTTTGCCGCGCGGTCTGGCGTTTGTGCTGGTTTGGCCTTTGGCCCGGCTGTCGTATTGTTTCATGGGAAAGCGTGTGCACGAGGCGCGGCGTCGCATGCGCCAGGTGTTTGGTGAACACGTTGATGAAAAACAACTGAAGCGGTGGGCGTGGATATCCTGGCGGAACATTTTTTTCAATGTCGTGGAAATTTCCCGGACGCCCCGATGGAAAAAAGAATCGCTGTTGGATGTGATCGATCATCAATCCATTCAAACGTGCATGGATTACCAGAAAAGCAAAGGCGGGTTCACCATTGCGGTAAGCCACATGGGCAACTGGGAGTTGGCGGGGGTGGGGGTTCGCATGCTGGGTTTGCCGATTTTTGTGATGATGCGCGGACAGACCAATCCGTATGTAACCAACTACCTCAACCGCATCCGCGAGCAACTTGGGGTGGGGGCGATTGAGCGCCACAGCCGCGCCTTGGGGTCGATCATTAAACGGATCCGGGCCGGAGAAGTATTTACGATCTTGCCCGATCTGCGGGCCAAATCGCCCGACGGGGCGATCCTGACGCCATTTCTGGGCGGCAACGCATACCTGAACGCGGGCATGGCGTTGTTTGCCCGGCACACCGATACACCGATATTTCCGGTAATTGTGGTGAGGAAGGGTTGGATGCGGCACGCCTTGGATGTGCAGACCCCTATCTACCCGGATCAGTCATTGGACAAAGACGCCGATATTGCCCGGATGACGGCGGAAGTTATGGCGATATTTGACCGGGCAATTCGAAAACATCCCGAACAATATTTCTGGTACAACAAGCGCTGGGTGCTGGACGACCGGTTTTAACCCGAAAACCGGAGTTGAAGGTGGATGCAGAGTTGCAGTGCTTTCGTGCGAGAGGTGTTGCGAAAGCGGAGGCATAACAACCTCGCGTT
>DAOLDL010000101.1:0-9653 GCA_035327305.1 Kiritimatiellia bacterium
CATGTTGTCACGGTGCACAACTTCGTCATAGTCCCGGGTTCCCAGCAATCCCTGGATTTCAGATGTTTTTCGGCCCATGATCTGTCGAATAGAGGAACTCGGATATCCCGTCAACCCGCGTGCGATGACACGCCCGTCTTCGGCGACAATGTTGACCGCCGCGCCTTTTCCGAATTCACCCTCGACATTTTTAATGCCGGCGGCCAGCAGGCTTCTGCCTTTTTCCGCAAGAGCGGAAACCGCGCCGGCATCAATGATGATCGCGCCGCGTGTTTTGTGAAAAAAAGCAATCCATCGCTTTCGCATGGGGATGCCGCCAGATTCTTTCACGCGGGAGGGCATGATAAATGTGCCCGCGTCTTTTCCGTTCACCACATCGTTCAATATTCCGTCTTTTCGACCGTTGGCAATAACCACGGGAATGCCGGTGGAAAGCGCCATGCCGGCGGACTGCAGTTTGCTGGCCATGCCGCCGGTGGATAGTTCGCTTCCCTTTCCGATGGCGTGCGACAGGGTTTTGGCGTCGACACCTTCCAGTACCGAGGCGCGGCGTGTTTTGCCGGCTCCCGCCGGAATGCGAAAGCCATCAACGGTGGTAAGCAAAATCAAAGCGTCCGCTTCCATCATGATCGCCACCAGCGAGGCGAGCAGATCGTTGTCACCAAACTTGATTTCGTCGACGGCAATAACATCGTTCTCGTTCACGATCGGGACGATGGAATTGTCGAGGAGGTTCAGCATGGTGTTGCGGGCGTTCAGGTGGCGCGTACGATGATTGAGGTCGTCGTGGGTCAGCAGGATCTGTCCGATCTTAATATCATGCCGGTCGAATAATTCATCGTAGGTTGCCATCAGCCGCGACTGCCCGACCGCCGCCGCCATCTGCAAGTCGGGAACCGTTGTCGGGCGCTTCTTCATGCCCAACGCTTCCATGCCGGCGCCGATTGCGCCGGAGGAGACGACGATTAGTTCATGACCTTCCGCCCGTAGTCGGGCAAGTTGCCTTACCAGTTCGCGCATGCGGCGAATGTCTGGACGCCCGGTGCGCTGAACCAGCACCCGGCTTCCGATTTTCACCACGATCCGCCGTGCGACCCCTAATTTTGCTCTATCTGCAATGCTCATGTTTGTCTGCCATACCCGATTCAAATGCACTAGCGTACATATTTGCCAACTTCTGTCGAGCGGCGGATTATGAAAACTGTAAATGGGAAACTGCTGAAAGTGCGAAAAACACGGGAAAATATGATAACGACGAATTCGTGGTTATACGATAATGTGGTTTCTGCTAAGCTGTCCTGATGAAATCAATTAAGTTCTACGCGGTTGTGGCGCTTCTGATTCTGGCATCGGTGGTGACATTGCAAAATGCCCGTGCGGTCAGCATTCGTTTCCTGGTGTGGGATATGTCGCTTTCCCTGGCGATTCTTTTGCCGGTAACACTATCGGTCGGATTTCTGATCGGCTATATTCTGTCGCGACTGCGGCGTTGATGTGGCGTCATGGTGCGATTTCCAATTCCACCCGGTACGCGCCCGCCGCTCCCGGGGGCACGGAATCCGTATAGACATTAAAAGGCTCTATGCCGGGCAGATTCGTGGCGATGACGCTGTATACATGGTGGACGATGTCGGTGGAGCGGCCTAGTGTGTAAAACTTTCCCGAGACCCCCGACCACACAACGATCACGCCGGACTCATCGTTCTGATAAACGTCGACAGTTTGCAGGTAGGATGTCGGGTCGGTCGGATCGGTTCCGGCAAGATATTCATGAAGATCGATAAAGCCGTCGCCGTCCCAGTCGGAAGTGGCGTTAACATTGGTAAGGCTTCCGAAGTAAAATATCTCCCATGCGTCGGGAATGCCGTCGCCATCCGTGTCGTCATTGTCCTGTTCGCAGTTCATCGAGTGATTTCCCAGTCCTGAAAAAGTGTTGAGCGGGTACTGTAACCATTGGTTGGTGACGGTAAATTCATCGGAAATATTTACATCGCCATTCACTACGGTGGAACGACGCGCCAGCGTTACGTCTTCACCGAATGTATTTGTGGAGCCAACCTGTCCGATGGAGTCAATGATGTTGGTTCCGGATCGCAGGACAATCGGCTGGCTTCCGTCAAACCAATCGCCCCCGCTGATTTGTTTTGCGGCGGACATGATGGCGGCGCCGGCGCCGGGTGGCGCGATCACGTAGGTGCTTCCGGAATTAACCGTGCCGGTAAGCGCAATCGTGGTGCCTGGGAACAAGTTTCCATCAAAATAGAATTCCAGAATATAATCATCTTCGGCGAGGTCGATGATTCCCGGGGCGCCGTTGAATAACTCAATGGCTTTGTTGTCGCCACTGCCTTCAACATATTCCGATATGATCAATCCGCATGTTTCCGGTGGTTCCTCCTCGCACGCGCTGGCAAGGCGGAAGTCAATCGACCAACCCATGTGTAGCGTACCCGTATCACCGCCCTCCAAGTCGATCATGTACAGTTTCCATTCGCCGTTGGGCGATATTCCGTCGAAATCACCGAGGTCCAGCGAGTAGGGTCCCGGAGGCGCCGGCGGCGTCAGGCCGGGTGAGGCATAGGATGATGGCAGGTAGGTTCCCGAGGATAGGGGCGGCGTGGGTGGAAGGTATGTGTCCGCTTCGCGATCGAATACAAGCGTAACCGGATTTGGCGTGGGTCCGTTCGCGATTGCGGCAAACAGAAGTACGGCATCTCCTTGCGGACCGACCAATAGAACATCCAGATCGTAGATAAATGTGTGCCTTAACTCATGAAGCGTAACCGTGACCTTGGTCACTTCCGCAGTAACCCCGGACACCATGATAATCGATGGATAGGGGTGGGCTTGTTGGTTGTCGCGTAATTCCACCAGCGCGCTGTTGGTGAAACTGACATAGTCATAGCATCCGGTTCCGGGATGCACGACATGAATGTGGATGGTTTCCTCGCTCATGCCGTCCTTGTCCACGGCATGGAAGGACGTAGTATAAACGCCCGACGGCATGGCATTGGTCCAGATAAAAGATCCGGCGTTTCCGTTGGCAATAAACACCGCGTCACCGGGAAGGTTGCTCGCGGTCAGGGTTATCACATCCCCCTCGGTCGCTGTTGCGGCGACGACAAATTCCAGCAATTCGCCCTCCGGCACGGTTTTGTTTCCAATGGGAAGCAGGATGGGTGGAGTGCCGCTGGAGTTGTCCTGCACGTTGATGGCAACCGTCACATTGTTTTCTCCATCCTTGTCGGTGGCCGTGAATGTCACATGGTAAACGCCGGTGGGGGTTGCGTTTGGCCAGTAAAATGTTCCGTGCCCGTTGGTGTGAACAAAGTCGGCGCCCGGAGGCAGGTTGGTTGCGCTCAAGGTGACTTCGTCTTGATCAACCGGATCCACGGCTTTGACGGTAAACGAAATGTTGTTGCCATCAAATACGTTCAGGTCGGGCAGTGGATAAAAAACCGGCGGCACGTTCAGCGGGGTGGGGGCATCGCTTCCGTACAGGGTCAAACCCGCGAATTTCAGTTGTCCGGTATCCTGATCGAGGAGGTCGGCAATAAATAGTTTCCATTCACCGGCAGATGATTCACCCCAGTTGCGGACGGTCATGAAGCTCCAGTATTCAAAGTTGTTTCCGTTGTCATTGCGGACCATGGCAAGGACGCTGGTTGTATTGGCCGGGGATACCAGTTGAATACGCAAATCGCCGCGCCATGTGTGCTGTATGTCGACGGTTACCACGGCGTGTTCAACCCGCATGGCGTTGGTCACCATGAATGTTTGTGTGATGCCGCTTTGATTGTTGTCGGGTATGCTTACGTTGAGGTCCGGTTGATTCGTGATAATCACGAGGTGCGTGCCGAGGTTTGTCCAGGTTTCCGCCATGGCCACTGCGGCCGATGCGTTTACCATACCGCCGCCATATTTGTGATTAAACCAGAGACCCGCCCCGTTGGGGTGCCAATCAGAATCAACGGGATGATTACGTGTGGCGGATCGAATAAAAATTTCCTGCACGTCGCGCCAGTTCAAGGCGGGATTTGCCTCCAGCATCAGTGCGGCTATGCCGGCGGCGAGGGGGGTTGATGCCGAGGTGCCGCCGAAATTTCCCGTATAGTCGCCACTTGAATAACCGGGTATTCCGGTGCGATCCGTGGTCCAAACCCCGGTATTGGCGCCCAGCAGGTTGTAGCCGCTGGAAGGCGCGGTAATTACGAGGTTGGCGCCGGGTTCGCTGTACCAGGATTGGACCCCGGTATTGGCCACCGCGCCGATGGCGATGGTGTAGATGGAGTTGGCATAACCGTCAAAGTTGGAATTATCGAGCGCTTGCAGTCCGTTGCCGCCCGCCCAGAAATTTAGCACGCCGAGTCCGCCGCGCCCATGAACCGCGGCGTTGGATAACGCCGCGGTGGTGAGTGGTCCCGGCGCTTCAAGCGTGGCGCCGTTATCGCTTGGTCCCCAACTGTTGTTTTTAATTTGAATGATGCTGTTGCTCCAGTTCATGGCCGCCGCTTCCTGTTCATCGGTCGCTTCGAGCGATATCAACCGAAGGCCAACCAGCGTGGCCTCCGGAGCCGCGCCGCTTAAACCGATTCCATTGTTGCCCACGGCGGCGGCAATTCCCGCGCACGCTGTCCCGTGGTCGTCGCCAAAGCCGGGGTTGGGGTCGTTATCGTTGAAGTTGAAATCCCAATCGATCTCGGTGTTTACGTTCGCGGCCAGGTCGGGGTGGGCTGTTTGCAGGCCATCGTCAATGATGGCGATAAAAACATCCGTGCCGCGGTACTGCGCCCAGGCGTTGGTGATGCGTGCATCCACGCCGGCGACGCCGTTGAATTGCCCGCTGTTTCGCAAATGCCATTGATTGGAGAAGAGCGGGTCGTTGGGTGTGAATTTTTTTGTTTGTTGCCGGGCCAGCATTGGTTCGGCCGTTTTTACTCCGGGCATGCCGCGAAGAAGGGCGGCCAGCTCCATCGCGGTGGCGGAATCTCCGGCCTCCACGATCCATTGATCCGGACCGGCGCCGGAATGCCGCACGGATGTTGCGCCGGCTTGTTGCGCAAGCGCCGGTGCGGATACCCCCGGCCGTGTTTCAAGATAAATGCTTGAAGTTACGATACGTCGACTTCCGGTTCGTTCGCCTTTGACAATTTCGTAAAGAACCAGTTGCGCGATTTCGCCGCGATCACGTTTTCGGCGGGCGACCTCCTCTTTCATTTCCCGGAAGTTTGGGCGGGGCGTCAGGCGTGTGCGGACATTTTTTTGATCGCCTTTGGTCACCGCTATTTCATCCAGAGCCAGCACAAACTCGCGTTGTGCCCCGGCGTCGCGAATTTTGTAGACGGGTTCACTTGCTGTTGCGCCTGTATGAAGCAGGGGCAACACTGCCAACAAGAAAATGATGTTACGTAAGGCCGGCATATAATCCGCCTTAAAACGTACCCTGAACGGAGCGATTTATCCAACCTGTAGTTGGCGATCGGAAAAAACCGGGTTTGGCGTTATTCGCCCGGCGGCAGAACCAGTTCGATCCGGTACGTCGCTCCCGCCTCGACAGGCGCAGTGTCGGTATGAAGATTCATGGGGACAATGCCCGGCAAGTTGGTGGCAATCCATTCGTACACCGGTTCCATGAGATTGGTCGCCCTGGACAGTGAATAGAATTTCCCGGTCACGCCCGGCCACTGGATAACAATGCCGCCGTCAGCATCCATCATGCTGTCATCCACATGCAGGAATGAGGCGATGTCGGTCGGGTCGGTTCCCGCCAGGTATTCATGAAGGTCGATGAAGCCATCGCCGTCCCAGTCGGAATTTTGATTTATGTTGGTGATACTGCCGAAATAAAACAGTTCCCACTCATCGGGAATGCTGTCGCCATCGGCATCGGGGTCGGTTGGAATTGCATAACCTGACACGGAAATGTCATCAACATTCCAGTATTCCTGTGATGCATTATTTGTGACAACAATCCGCAGGGCCATGGATGTCGCGGTGTCCGGTATTGAAATAAATAGATTGGCGTATGCGTTGGTGGTCGTGGTGTTGGATAATAATCCCGACCTGCTGACCGGAACCCCGGCGGTGGTGGCGATGATGTTGGTGGCCCAATACCCCCATCGCAAGTTGTTGTTCCCGCTCATGGTGATATCCGGTGTCGCCGAAAACGCCGCGCCGTTCAACGCAATGTATAGTCGGAATGTATCTCCGACATCGGCCCCGTTGGTTGCATTGGTTGATGTTGATGACACTCTGACGCTTGCCGTGCGACCCGTATAACCGGCGATCGAGGCCTGTGCAAGTTGAACAGTTCGAGATGCATTATTCACCTGCCATGAAAAACTTCCCGTGCGTATACGTTGGTTTGCCGGAGTATCTCCCGGCCCTGTGGACGAGGATGCATTGGCGGCGCCCGCCACAATGGTCCAGTTGTCGCCGGGTTCAAAACCCTGGAATAAAAAGTTGGTCATGACGCCGCCGCCATTTTCTTCTCCCGTGTCGAAGGCGATGTAATCCACCTCGAAATTGTCAACCAACATGCGTTCTCCAGACGAACGAAAGAGTTCTATCCAGATTTGTTTTCCAGGATCGGGGGAAATGTTCAACACATCCGAGTCAAATAGCTTGTAGCTTCTATCGGCGGTAAACCACGATCCGTTGGTGTTCAGCAGTGTTGTGTAGTTCGCCCCGCTGTCGGTGCTGTATCGGATGGAGAAATTCGGCGTCGGGCTGTTGTCCCAGCGCGCGAGACGCAAGGCAAACCTTGTGACGGAGTTGGTGAGTGTATAGCGGAAATAAAGGTTGGCGGTTCCGGATGCGCCCAATCGCCATGCATTTCCGGTTATCACATCGGTTGTGTCTCGAATGGCGCTGTTTGCGCTGAATGTGTCGCCATCCGGCTTCATGCCGTTGTTTATAAACGTTTTTGATGTGAATTGGCCGGCGTTGCCTCCGCCCCAGTTTTCGGTGGCGTCGAACGTTTCCGCATAGGTGATGGAAGTCGGCTGTGCCACCACGGAGATCACGATGGTTTCGCTGTCAACGCCGGCAAGATCGGCGGCATGGAAAGAAACGCTGTATTCACCGGTTGGAGACGCATTTGGCCATGCAAAATATCCGGCGCCGTTGGTTGCGCCGAATGTGGCCCCCGGCGGCAGGTTGCTGGCGGTCAGGGTGATTGGATCATCGCCAACCGGATCGGTCGCGGTCACCGCAAAAGCCAGGTTATTGCTTGCGATCACCAGGCGATTTCCAACCGGAAACAACACGGGCGGTTGATTTGATATCACGGTAATGATCACGCTTTCCGACGCAGAACCGTCCTTGTCTGCGGCATGGAATTGTGACGTGTACACTCCGATGGGGCCGGCATTTTCCCAATTGAACCATCCATTGCCATTGGTGCTGACGAATGTGGCCAGCGGAGGAAGGTTGCTTGCGGTCAGGGTGATGGGATCGTTATCCACAAGATCGGTTGCCGAGACTTCAAAGGCCAGGGTTCGACCGACTACAAGGGATTGATTGCCAATGGCGGCCAAAACGGGTGGTTGGTTGGAAGGGGCTACGCTTGTGGAGCCGAACATGGTAAGACCCACCGCGGTCACGGTCCCGGTGTCCGCGGCAAATACATCAGCCACGCGAACGCGCCAGGTGCCCACGGATAATTCTCCCCAATGCCGTACACTCATGAATTTCCAGTTGTTAAAATTGTCGCCACTGTCGTTGTGACCTGCGGCAAGAACACTGGTGGTGTTGTAGGGAGATACCAATTCAACATAAAGGTCGCCACGGTAGGTGTGGGTGGCGCTGAAATTGACGACGACATGCTCAAGGCGAATGGTATTTGTTATGACAAATGTACGCGTAATGCCGGTCAGGTTGTTGTCGGGAATGGCGATGCTTAATCCTGTTTGATTGGTAACGGCAACTATCTGGGGGCCAAGGTTGGTCCAGGTTACAGCCATGGCGATAGCGCCGGTGGCGTTGATCATGCCGCCGCCATACTTGTGATTAAACCAGATGCCCGCTCCGTTGGCCCGCCAATCGGAATCGGCGGGATGATTTCGAGTGGCGGAGCGGATCAGAATTTCCTGAACATCGCGCCAGCCCAGCGTCGGTTTGGATTCGAGTATCAATGCGCCTACGCCGGCGGCCAACGGGGTTGCGGAAGATGTGCCGCCAAATGCATTGTCATAGTCACCGGATACGTACCCGGCGCTTCCGGTGCGATCCGTGGTCCAGATGCCGATGATGGTATTTACGTTGTTGCGCCCGCTGGAGGGAGCGCAAACAACCAGGTTGGCGCCCGGCTCGCTGTAATACGACTGGGTTCCGGTGTTGCCCACCGCGCCTATGGCGATGGTGTAAATGGAATTGGCATATCCATCATAGTTGGAGTTGTCGAATGCCTGCAACCCGTTTCCACCGGCCCAAAAATTCAGAATGCCCAAACCGCCCCTTCCGGTCGTACATGCATTTGACAAAGCGGCGGCGGTAAGCGGTCCGGGGCCTTCAAGCCGTGCGCCGTCATCATAAGGACCCCAGCTATTGCTTTTAATCTGGATGATGCTGTTGCTCCAATTCATCGCGGCGGCTTCCTGGGCATCGGTGGATTCGAGTGAAATCAACCGCAGGCCGACCAGAGTGGCGGACGGTGCGGCGCCGCTTACGCCGAGGTTGTTGTTGCCGACGGCGGCGGCCACGCCGGCGCATGCCGTGCCGTGCCCATCTTCTTCAAATGTGTGATTGGGATCGTTGTCGTTGAAGTTGAAATCCCAGTCAATGGTGGTGTTGACGTTGGCCGCCAGGTCGGGATGAGCGGTTTGAAGTCCGTCATCGACAATACCGATCAGGATGTTGCTACCCCGGTAGGTATCCCATGCATTGGTAATGCGAACATCGACGCCGGCATTTCCATTAAATTGACCGGTGTTGAGCAGGTGCCACTGGTTGGTAAACAGCGTGTCATTTGGAACAAATTTGCGGTGTTGCTGGCGAGCCAGCAGGGGGGTGACCTCGGCCACGCCAGATTGAGTCTTGAGCGTTTCCGCAAGTTCCAGCGCGGATGCGGAGTCTGTTGCGTGGGCAATCCAATACAGCGGTCCTGCTTCGGCCGGTTCCACGCGTGATGCACCGGCGGATCGTCCAATCGCCGCGGCATTTTGGCCGGGTTTGATTTCAAAATAAACGCCGGTCGTGACGATGCGTCTATTTTGTGTGCGCTGTCCATCCACAACTTCATACAGCACAAGTTCTACATCATCACCCAGTGTGCGTTTGCGGCGGGTGATTTCTGTTTTTAATTCCGCTAATCCGGCTTTGGCCGGTATAAAGGTTTGAATGCGAAGATTCTGCCCCCGCGAAACAGAAATTTCATCGAGAGCCAGCTCAAACGAGCGCACTTGTCCCGCGTCATGAAATTGAAATTCCCCGGCGAAAGCAAGTGAACAAAAAGAAACCCAACACCCCACAACCGATACCGCCAGGCGGCGGCACTTCTGAAACTGCATATATTCCTATACTGGGCAGAATTGGTAAGTTGCCCAACATCAATCGATACGCCTTCGGCGTTTTTTTCTCAAGCAGTTTGTTTCCTGAATTCCGAGAGATCTGAAAATCGTTTCGTAACTCATTGATTTGCAAGGAAGCGATTG
>DAOLDL010000102.1:0-9455 GCA_035327305.1 Kiritimatiellia bacterium
GGAATGGGCCGTCACGGTGGTGGCGCCTTCTCCGGCAAGGATCCCAGCAAAGTGGATCGTAGCGCCGCTTATATGGCCCGCTACGTCGCTAAAAACATTGTGGCCGCCGGTTTGGCCCGCCGTTGCGAAGTGCAATTGGCCTACGCAATCGGCTATCCCGAGCCGGTTTCTGTTTTGGTTGATACCTTCGGCACAGGCAAGGTCAGTGAGGAAAAATTGTCCAAAGCCGTTCGTAAAGTGTTCGGCTTGAAGCCTGCTCAAATCGTCAGCCAACTGGATCTACTGCGCCCGATTTATGAGCCGACCTCCGCGTACGGTCACTTTGGCCGCAAGACCAACGGCGGTTTCTTCCCCTGGGAAAAAACCGATCGCGCCGACGCGTTGAAAAACGCGGTCTAATTCAAGGCTGAATTGAAGCTTACAAACCCCGTTCCGGGAAATCCGGAACGGGGTTTTGTGTTTTCAAACATGGATCGATTAAACACGAAAACCAAAGAAGTCTAACCACAGATTTCTCAGACAAGAATTAATTTATGATTGCTAAGTCGTTTCATTTCGGCGGCATCATTCATCCTTTTGAATTCAGGTTCAATTACGCCCCAATATCGAGGAATTTCAACATTTGCATCCTAATAATAAGTTTAGGAATCCATGAGGGTTTTTCCTGTGTCTGGTGTTTAACCTAAAGGTGCAGGAAAAACGGCTGATATTTCAAATGAAAGGGAATTTCAATGAAAGTATATAAATTGTTTCGATTGGGATTGGTCGTGTCCGTGTTAACTTGGTCTTTTGTCTATGCCTCGAATGTTAAGACAGAAGTAGCGGAGAAATATCCAATTAATACCTGTATAGTATCAGGCAAAAAGCTGGGTTCAATGGGGGATCCCTTTAAATACGAATACAATGGGCGCATTGTGATGTTTTGTTGCGACGGATGCATTGGGCGGTTCGATAAGAACGCCGATGAATATCTCACAAAGTTGGACAAAATGATCATTGAGTCGCAATTGTCCGAATATTCATTGGATGTTTGTGTCGTGTCCGGTGAATCACTGGAAGAGCGGGGTGATCCCGTAAATGTGGTGTTTAATAATCGCTTGGTCCGATTATGTTGTGAAGAATGTGTGAAAGACTTTCTGAAGGAACCTGATACTTATCTTAAGAAACTTGATCAGGGTAAAGCTCCGGAAAAATCACCAACGCACCAGCATGACCATGATAGTTCTTCGGAGAAAGATGATCATGGTCGACACAATCATGGCCACTGAAACCCAATGCTGTCGAAAATGCACTCTTGAGGCCGCGTATGCATCCCGAGTGATTCGCGTGATACGTGCGCTGACGTTTGCGTTGCTGTGAATCATGGCCGTGCCGACTTTCGGCGACGAAAACAAGGGAGAAGATTTGAACGAATTTGGTCTGGCTGGGTAAACTGCATCCATCTGTTGTGCGTTTCCCCATCGCCCTGTTAATTGAAGCCACCGGAACGGAATTACTGAGGTTTCGATTTAGCCGAAAGCTTCTGGCGGAGGGGGTTTACCTCTGCCTTTGGGTGTGAAGTATCAGCGCGATGTTTGCGATTATCCTGGGTTGGTTACATGCTGGAATTCACTAAAAGATGGTGATTAGGTTATGACAACGCATCGTTGATTGGGTACGTCGGTCGCCGTCTTGTCGATCCTGCTTCTCGCAACGGGTATTAAACGGTGGCGATTGGGGATCAGCCGTGTTTTGACTCGTACCTTGTCCTTATCCTCGTTGGGGATATACTGGTAGTGTGATCAGATTACTGGGCGGTTCTCTGGTCCATGGACTTGATCAGCTCTCATGGCGATAATGACCATGAAAAAGTCGTCATTGGAAATTTACATGAGGGTTTCCCGAACATGCGGTGTTTAACCGAGTAGATGCGGAGTTAAACCAACCGCTAAAATGGATAGGGATGGAAAATGAAAGCAAAAGTTAAAGGTGCCGCGAGAATCAAACGAGTAGTAATTTGGTGCACATTGATCACGATGGGTTTGGGTGTTGCATCTGATGTCATGGCGTTTACCTCCAGTAAAATACAAGTGAATGTCTCTGCTCGCGAACGAATCGCTTCACGCTCTGCGACGCAGATTGAAGCTGAAAAAAAGGATCAAAAAGAAAGTCGGGAAACGACCAGGCGAACCTCGAGTCGGGTGATGCGCTCCGCTGGTGGGCGTTGAACAAGTGATATGCAGGCTGTTTTGATAGGCGCATCCGCCCGTATCGGATGTGCCTTCAAACAATAGAAAGTGAGCATTTAGCATGAATGATGATCAACTCAAGAAACGATTGAATGAGTGGACTGTGAACCCAAATATTCCAACATCATTCAGTCATGAGGTTTGGCGTAAAATAGAAGAAAAGAATAATCGGAAATGGTCGTTCAGTTATATTTTCTGGATGGACTCCGTATACCAATCGCTTCAGCGACCCGCCGTGGCGATCACCATGGTTGCGCTCATGGTTATTGGCGGATTGGCGGCGGGAGGGATTGCTGGAAGCATGAAGGCTGAATTTCAATACGAATCACTCAAATCTAAATATGAATTGGCAATCAATCCGTTGAATTCCGCGCGCATGGAGATGTTGCGATGAAACGTGAATCCGTTGTTCTTGTGGTAGCTCTTGCTATTGGTTTAATTGCATTTGGTGTTGGCTATTGGTGGTGCTCGGAATCCGTTCATCATCGCGACAGTTATTCGCATCGGGAAATGTTATGGCTAAAGAAAGAGTTCAAGCTATCGGACGATCAGTATGATCGAATAGCCGCGATACATGAGAGTTTCATGCCGCAATGCGACGAGCTTTGCCTTAAGGTTTCAGAGGTCAGCGCCTCATTGGCGATGTTGATTGCGGATAATACCAATATAACGCCGGAAATAACGATTGCTATGGAACAAGCTGGCGAATTGCACAAGCGTTCGCGCGAAGCCGTCATATCGTATATGTACGAAGTAAGCGCCGCAATGTCACCAGAGCAGGGAAGGCGATATTTGGAAATGTTGTTGCCCTCGGTCCTTGACATTCCATTTAGTGTGTCAGGAGTTGGACTTCACTAATGTCGGGTGTCAATACAGATCTGGATATTGACGCCATGTTGCGTTTACAGCGTGGTGAAGATCTAGCCCTCAATGAATTGATGGATCGTTGGAAGGAACCGCTCGTGAGTTTTCTTGTGCGAACGATCAGCAATCATCGTGATGCCGTTGACATTGCCCAGGAGACATTTGTTCGACTCTATCAAAACAGAAAATCTTACCATCCCTCGGGCAAGTTTTCGACCTATCTGTTCACAATTGCCATGCGATTGGCCAAGAATAAGATTCGATGGCGTATAAGGCACCCGGAGATCGCGCTGGATGGTCAGGACGTTGATCGGTCGGATGGCGTGAAGGATACGTTGATTGCGCACGTCGAGAGTCCGGCCGAATATCTGTTGCGTCAGGAACGAGCTGACGAAGTTCGTCAATGTGTCGCACAATTGCCGCCCGAACTCAGGGAGTCCATAATCCTGTATGAGTACCACGACCTTTCATATTCAGAAATCGCAGAGATCAAAAGTTGCTCCATCAAAGCAGTGGAGAATCAATTGTATCGAGCAAGAAAACAGTTGAAGATGTGTTTGTGGAGAAGTTCAGGAGATTGAAGTATGAAGGTATATACACGAGCTATTCTGATTTGCCTGATGGTTTTCTTCATGCCGGAATTCTCGACGTCGACTCACGCTGACAATATTCAGACTTGGCTGGATGACGTCGATGAATCCAATCCGTCCGTGATCGCGGCGCGACAGCGCTGGCTGGCGGCAAAAGCCATGGTGTCGCAAGCGTCAAGTTTGCCCGATCCCATGATCGGCTTCAACGTTGAGCGCAACAATACCCGATTCACGGATTACATGGGGTTTGAATACATGTTTGAGCAGGAAGTCCCGTGGCCGGGTCGATTGCGGGTCGATCGGGAAATTGCCCGCTTGGAAGCCGAGGCAGTTGGTTTTGAATTGCTTGAAGTTCGTCGGCAAACGCGGGCGAAAATAACTTCAGAAGCATGGAATTTATGGGCGGCCAGAAAGTCCCGCAATCTAATGCGCGAGCAGGAACAACTTGCCGCATCTCTGGTCGACACGGCGCAAGCACGGCTTGAGTCAGGTCAGGTCGGACAAGTCGAGGTGTTGCGACTTCAAATCGAATCTGAGCGCATTCGGAATCAAGTGATCACGATGGAGCGTGAAGTTGATGTCGCTTTGGCCAGGCTCAATTCATTATTAAATGATGACCCGCAAACTTTTCGATCCACCGAGGAGATGCCGACCTTGCCAGAGTTTACCATGTCGCTCCAACAACTTCAGGAAAACGCCCGACTATATTGCTGTATTCTGATGGCCACGCTTTGGCGGGAGATGGCCCGAGATCTGGAACGAAAGTCCGCAAGGTTGGAACAGCGTCCCGATGTGGTGCTCCGTATCGAAGCCCGTCAGTTTCGAGATAGCGGAAATGTCGAGGAATACGACACCGGTGTGGCTTTTAGTTTTCCATGGTTGTGGCAGGGAAAATACCGTGGTCGTAAGGCCGAAGCGGAGGCGGAGTATTTGATGGCACAAGCCATGCTGGAGGAGGAAACTGCCATGACGCTGACCGATATCCAGGAAATGTACACCGATGCGGAAAACAAACTGCGCAATCTCCGCCTATATGAAGAAATCATTATTCCTCGAACTCGTGCATTAGCCGAAACATCACGAGAAGCCTACATATCCGGATCGTTATCGGTAATGGAAGTAATTGATGCACAACGAATGCTTCTCGATGCGTGGATGAATTTCTATCAGGAAAGCGCGGCTTATGCTGGAGCCTTTGCCCGATTGATGGCAACGGCTCAACCGTGGGCCGTTGACGAGTTTGATTTTGGGTTGCCGTTGCACATGGAAGGAGATCAGCAATGAAAAAATTGCCATGGATTGTTGTACTTTTGATTGGGTTGGTGGTCGGATACTTTTTAGGGGGCATGAGGTCGGGACGGGTTCATGATGTCCCGGTCGCGGATGACGGGAAGGAAACCATCTATACATGCTCCATGCATCCGCAAATTCGTCAGCCGAACCCCGGGCTTTGCCCAATTTGTGCCATGGATTTGATCCCGGTAGGCGGGAATGAGGGCATTGACCCCGGGCCACGAGCGATTGCCATGTCGCCATCGGCCCGGGTGCTCGCCGGAATTGAAACCAGTCCGGTTCGCCAGGGACTCGCAGAGACAAAGCTTCGATTATCAGGAACGCTCGCATATGATCGATCGCGGGGACGTGAGTTGGCGTTGCTTGCCGATGGTCAAATTCGTGTGCTTCATGCCAATGTGCCGGGAATGAGGATCAGTGTTGGCGAACCCATCGCTGAAATATACAGTCCCGATGTTTTTTCCGCCTCGCGGGAATTGATTGTGGCCGGCAACAACACGGGTCTCGCGGATGCCGCGCGACGCAAGCTGACCTTGCTTGGCGTGGATGAGCAGGAAATAAATCGCATCGCCAATGATGGCCAGGCTACCGATACCTTTACTTTGCATAGCCCCATCAACGGCATCGTTGCTTCAATCAACGGTTTGCCGGGCGGTTGGTTGATGAAGGGCGACAGTCTGATCGAGTTGTACGACACGTCCATCATCTGGGGCTTGTTGGATGTATACGAAATCGACATGGGTGTTGTAACGACGGGCTTGGCTGTGGAGGTATCGGTGCAAGCAATCCCGGGAGAGGTTTTCGCCGGATCCATTACATTTGTGCCGGCCGAAATTAATCCCATGACCCGCAGTATTCCTGTCCGGGTTGATATTCCGAATCCGAACGGGAAGCTGAAGTCAGGCATGTTTGTGCGCGCCACGGTAAATGCACGAGTTGCCGACAGCGCCTTGCTTGTGCCGGCAACAGCCGTTTTGCAAACAGGAAAGCGGGCAATGGTATATGTTCAGTCGCCTGATGACGAAGCGGTTTATGAAGGACGAGTGGTTGCCTTGGGGCCACGAGCCGGTGACGAATATGTAATCGTAGACGGGTTGTCGGTTGGTGAGTTGGTTGTAACGCGCGGGGCCATGCGGATTGATAGTTCGCTTCAGATTCTTGCCAAGCCTTCGATGATGAGCATGGCTTCTGATGGCGTCGCGATGCGCCCGCAAACGCATTGTCCCATAGCGGGTGGACGGATTGATCGCAACGATTACGTTGATTACAAAGGTATGCGCATATATTTCTGTTGCCCGGGTTGTGACGAGGACTTTCTGAAAGATCCTGAGCGTTATTTATCCGAGATGCGCGCACAGGGAATCGAACCGGAAAAGTCGCCCGTGGAGGGGGGTGGCCATGAACATCATTGATCGAAGGTGCAGTATCCGCTCCATGAGTGGCATACGAAATTGTTCGGCCAATGGAGGAATAGCATGAATAACGTCCTTCGCTTCTGCCTCCATAACAAGCTGGTGGTTTTCCTCCTCGCGACGTTCATCATGGTCTGGGGAGTTATGCATGCCCCGTTTGACTGGAACATCGCGCGCGAATTGCGGGACCCTGTCCCGGTGGATGCCATCCCGGATATCGGCGAAAACCAACAGATCGTTTTCGCGGAATGGATGGGGCGTTCGCCACGGGACATGGAAGATCAAGTCACGTATCCACTGACCACGGCATTGCTGGGAATTCCGGAAGTCAAAACCATCCGAAGCATTTCCATGTTCGGTTTCACAACGATCTTTGTGATCTTTAGCGATGATGCCGAATTCTACTGGTCGCGATCACGCATCCTGGAAAAATTAAGTAGTTTGCCCGCCGGCACATTGCCCGATGGGGTGCAACCATCGCTGGGACCCGATGCCACCGCGCTGGGGCAGGTTTATTGGTACACGTTGGAAGGTCGCGATGCGCAAGGCAATCCTGCTGGAGGTTGGGATTTGCAGGAATTGCGCAGTATTCAGGATTTTACAGTTAAGTACGCCCTGCAATCCGCCGAGGGGGTTAGCGAAGTGGCCTCCATTGGCGGATACGTGAAGGAATATCAAGTCGACGCCGATCCCGATGCCATGCGGTATTTCGGAGTTTCCTTGATGGAATTGATTGATGCGGTGCGGCAATCAAACCTTGATGTCGGCGCCGGCGTGATAGAAATCAACCAAGCGGAATATGCAATCCGTGGTGTCGGTTTTATCAAGTCCACGGCGGATCTGGAAAATGCCGTGGTGAAAGTTGTCGATAATACTCCCGTGTACGTTCGGAATGTGGCAACGGTTGCTCTTGGTCCGCAATTCCGGCGCGGCGCACTGGACAAGGAAGGCACGGAGGCGGTGGGCGGCGTTGTGGTGGTCCGGTATGGTGAAAATCCGCTGGCCGCCATTCAGAATGTAAAAAAGAAAATTGCCGAAATATCCCCGGCGCTTCCGCAGAAAATTCTGTCGGACGGAACCGTCAGCAAAGTGACCATCGTTCCATTTTATGATCGAACCGAGTTGATTCAGGAAACGTTGGGCACCTTGAATCGTGCATTGTATGCGCAGATTCTGGTGACCTGCATTGTGGTGCTGGTCATGGTTCGTCACTTTGCCAGCTCTGTGCTTATTTCCATCGTCATGCCTCTGACCGTTCTTTTTTGTTTTATTGCCATGCGGCGATTTGGTGTAGATGCGAATCTCGTTTCACTGGCCGGAATTGCCATCGCGATCGGCACTATTGTCGATATGGGGATTATTGTTTGTGAAAACATTCTACGTCGATTGGAGGATGACCGCCCGTCCGGTCGAACGGAACGCCGCGAAGTCATTCACCGGGCCGTAAGCGAAGTCAGTGGCGCCGTAATTACGGCCATAGCCACCACCATCGTCAGTTTCCTGGCGGTTTTCACCATGGAGGCCGCCGAGGGAAAATTATTCAAACCTCTGGCTTTCACAAAAACATTTGTTCTTGTTGGCTCTGTCGTTGTGGCGTTGACCATCATTCCCGCATTGGCACACCTGACCTTTCGGCCGAAGGCAAAGGCGGGTCAGCGCTTGGGCCGTTTAATTCCGTATGTATTGGCCGGTATCCTTGCCATTCTCCTGGCCGGCGATTGGATGCCGTTGGGGCCTGATCGAGGCCTGGTAAGAAATACGGTGTTGGTCGGCGTTTTGGTGGGGGTGGTGCTTTCGTTGTTGCTGGTTTATCAATACTTCTATCCACGTATTTTGCGCTGGTGCCTCGACCACAAGAAAACATTTCTGGCCCTACCGGTTTTTATCATCGCTTTTGGAACTTTGGTTTGGATTGGATTCCCCAAAATGTTTGCCTGGCTTCCTGATGGCGTGAAACAATGGCGTCCGGTCAGCGCTTTGTATCATGCCTTTCCGGGATTGGGGCGAGAGTTCATGCCGCCGCTGGATGAAGGATCATTTCTTTATATGCCCACGGCCATGCCCCATGCCGGGATTAATGAAGTTCTTGATTTAATGCAAATTCAGGACATGGCGTTCTACACCATCCCGGAGGTGGAGTTGGCAGTCGGAAAATTGGGTCGGGCTGAAAGTCCGCTGGACCCAGCGCCGGTTCCGATGATCGAAACCGTCATCAATTACAAGTCCGAGTACCTGACGGATGAGACGGGAAGGCGAATGTCATTCAAGTATGATCCGTCGGAAATCGATTTGTTCCGTGACGCCGATGGCAATCCTGTTCCGGCGATTGACGGTGAACCCTATTTTGTGCGTGGCAAGTTCATGCGGGACGATGGTGGGCGCTTGATTCCGGATCGCAAGGGTCATCCGTTCCGGCAGTGGCGTGTCCCGCTTGATCCGGAAATCAATGAAGACCGGTCAGCGTGGAGCGGTATCCAGTCGCCCAGGGATATCTGGGATGAAATAGTCCGTGCCGGAAACGTTCCGGGAATGACTTCGGCGCCGTGGCTACAGCCGATTTCCGCCCGAATTGTCATGTTGCAAAGTGGCATGCGGGCGCCGATGGGGTTGAAGGTGCGGGGACCGACGCTGGAGGCAATTGAGGAGGCGGGGCTTATGCTCGAGCAGGTTTTGAAAGATGTGCCGTCCATCAATCCAGTCATGGTGCTTGCTGATCGGATTATCGGCAAGCCGTATCTGGAGATTAACCCCGACCGCGAGGCGTTGGCGCGTTATGGCATATCCATGGCGGCCTTTCAGGAAGTCATGGAAGTTGCGGTGGGCGGAAAAGAAGTTACCCGCACGGTGGAAGGACGGGAACGGTATCCGGTCCGGGTTCGGTATGTACGTGAAGCACGCGATTCCATTGAAGCTTTGTCGCGTATTCAAGTACCGGCGATGGATGGTGCGCAAATTCCTCTCGGTCAACTTGCGGAAATACGTTATGTACGCGGACCCGAGATGATCAAGGGTGAAGATACGCAATTGCTGGGCTATGTGTTGTTCGACAAGCAACCGGGATTTGCCGA
>DAOLDL010000103.1:0-9348 GCA_035327305.1 Kiritimatiellia bacterium
CCGGGCGCGTTGTCCGCATCCTGCCCGTTGGTTGATTTTTCAATCGATATCTGCGCATTGCAGTTCTGAATCATGAGTCGGAACGCAAAATAGCTCTCTATCGTGTCCACATCATTGGTTGAATTATCCGTGGCTGGCGGATAACCGGGCACGCCGTATGAGCGGCCATCATACGGTGTGCGATCGCCTTGCCCATTGGAGGTTAATGAATCATCGTCAAATGCATCATCCCCGATTCGTTCGTGACATCCTTCGCCATGGCATCCCTGTCCGACGCCAGGCGCCTGGTCAGCTACATCCCAGCGACTGACGCTGGAATTTTCGATATTTTCATCGCCGGTCGTGTAGACACCGATTCGAATGACATCCATCGGCGCCGGTGGCGTTGATCGGGCTAAATTTGTCCAGGGAATGGCAAATTCGTAGATGGGGTTGGCGGGCCAGGGCCAGCTCCGGCTGTAGTAACGCCTTACCGGAGCCGTGGCGGTATTGGCGACATTGGTATACGTAAAAGTTAGCGGTGACGACCATGCGCCCGGACCAATTGCATTATACAGATTCGCCGGGGTTTGCCCGAACGTATCGGCGCGCCAGACCAGCTCCAATACATGATCAGGATCCCAACCTTTGAAGTTCACCAAACGTGAAGCTGGCGCGGTTGCGTCGCCGGGCGCCAGATCATTCAAGCCGCCTGCATCATTCCCGCTGTTTTGACCCGGCATGTCGATGGCGACATAAAGATTAAAGCGATCCGGCTCGTTCTCCCAGCCAAGTCCGGTCGGTCCGGTAACAATCACATAAAAATAATTTGTATCACCGTAGACGTGAACATTCCGGATATCACCATGGGTTTCAGCAGATGTCGCGACGGGAAGCACGACCGAGGTTGTGGTTCCGTCAGGACGAACATAAGTGTAGGTCCGGGCGGCAGATTCTCCGAAAAAGTCAGACGCGTCTGACGCGCCTCCGGTATATGGTGCGGCAAAGCCGGCTTCTGTAAGCAAGGTATAAACCGGATCAACAGTACCAGCCAGATTTACACCGAAAGGCGCTGAACACCCCTGCCCATTAACTGTGTTGAAGATATCCCGGCGCGAAAGGCTTAAACTCTGGCGGTCGTTACTTCCCGGAGCCGTTGGGCGACCAGTTGATTTCGCGTTCAATTCGGTGTTGATGAAGATAGCTCCCAAGGTGGTAAGATCGTATCCCGCTCCCGGACAGTTGATGTTGTGATTCATCATGCCGACTCCGTCCAGGACTTTGCCATCCGCTTCGATGTCTTCAACGGAAACAAGATACAGACAAAGCGTGGAATTATTACGCAGTTCTGGCGGAACAGTAGATGTTGCGGGAAGCGATAACTCAAATTGTCGCCGCAATCCGACAACCCGACTGGTTACGGCGATTCCGCCCTGGATCATGGATCGGTTATTTCCGCCGTCATTGCGCCAAAGTTGGGCTTCCATCGTGTCGGGACTTACGGCAAACATGGCGACGAAATAATGAACATTCCATGCAAATTCCCGCTCCCATGGTTGTCCATTTTGCCACATTTCAAGGCGAGGCGCGCCGGTACAGCCGGTCTCAATGCCGATGATATAATTCACGCGCACGGTTGCCGGCATTCCGAAAAAATCGCCGGTGGTGGTATCAAGCGGATGGGATGAATCAATGGTCCAGGCGAAATGCCAAGGATCGTTTGTTTGGCCGGGAGTGCCGGGCAAAGAGACGGCATAAAAATCCATGAGATTTCCGCGCCCTGCGGTATTCGCACATTCACCATCACCCGTGATATCGTTTCCGACATCGATCGCCCGGGTAGATCCGTAGATTTCACCGATGCGACCGTCTACAATGCCGTCACACCACGCCGATACTGGGAAAAAAAGAAATAAAAAACTAACGCATGCCCTATACCACATATCCCTACCCTGCCTGCTCTCCTGATTAATTTAGAAGTAACCATTAGATTGGCACCTGTCAAGTAAATCGCTTTACCCACTGCCTGTGAACCGCATTTCTATCTAATAATGAAGAGGTTATCGAATTGGATTACAGGTAACTTTTTTTGATTTAAGTCGGAAGAATCGCTGGCACCAGTTAACGCACATACGCAGATATGAATGTTTGCCGGTTGTTAAATATGAATTATCTGTCGGAACCGCTTCGCAGTCATCTACCCGAACAAGTAAAACTGTAATATTATCGCGACCACCGGCGAGGTTGGCCTGGCGAACCAATTCTTGCGCGGTTTTTTCCAAATCTTTTATGCCGGATTCCCGAATGATGTCGGAAATGGTTCTGTCATGTAACATCCGGGTCAGACCATCAGAACACAAAAGATAAACATCACCCGAACATACATCGACTTCCGTTTCATCGAGATCAACAAAGGGTCGCACCCCCACAGCTCGTGTGATGATGGTTCTCATGCCAAACACCCAGGCATTTTCTTCCGGCCATCCGGCCTCAACCGCAAGTGTGTGGTCTCTTGTCAGTCGCCCCAGATGTCCGTTGCGATACCGATAGGCCCTGCTGTCACCGGCGTGCAAAACCGCCGCTTTCCCGGGGTTTTCCATATCAAATACCATGGTGACAGCGGTTGTACCGGATTCTCGATAACCATTTTTATGGCAATTTATGCGGATGGTCTGGCAGGCTTGATTCATGGCTTGCCGGACAAGATTCTTTCGTTGTTCAAAATTCCGGCAAGTTGATTTTTTATCAGCGGCAAGAAATTCATCGCGCAAGGTTGTAACCGCCATGGCGCTGGCTTCATCGCCCGCAGAGGCGCCGCCAATTCCGTCGGCCACGCAGAATACACCGGATTCGTTTACGCGAATGATCGCATCCTCGTTACGCGCACGCTTTAATCCTATATCCGTGATTTCAGCAGTGGCGAGGTGAGAAAATGTTTCTTTAACGTACATACGCTATGGCGGCATTCTATACATAATAGTTCCATAACAAAATCTTTTTATGTATGAGAACCAATCATGGTATAAGCCCCATCTGAAATATGTCCAAACCACCAGAACAGCCGCAACCGACCAGGGATCGTCCGGGAGTAACCGGAACGGTGGAACGCGTTACATTTCACAACGATGAGACCGGTTTTTGTGTGTTGAAAATTTTGGTTGGAGGGCGAAAATCACTGGTTACCGTGGTGGGAAGTCTTCCACAAGTTGTTCCCGGGGAAACTATTATTGCACAAGGCGAGTGGATTACCGACCGCCAGCACGGACGGCAATTCAAAGCCGAGTCACTGAAAGTATCACCGCCGGACTCTCTTGAGGGTATTGAGAAATTTCTTGGCTCCGGCCTCATCAAGGGGATCGGCCCGGTTTATGCCGCCAAATTAGTCAGCAAGTTCGGCAAGGAGGTTTTCGACATTATCGAACGCGAGTCGGCCCGCCTGGAGGAGGTGGAAGGTGTTGGCCGAACCCGCCGGCAACTAATCAAGGAAGGCTGGAATGAAGCCCGGGAAATCCGGGCGATCATGGCCTTCCTTATGGCAAATGGCATAAGCACGGCTAGGGCTTTCAGAATTTACAAATGCTACGGCGATCAAGCCATTCCAACCGTGAAGCGGGATCCGTATTGTCTGGCCCGCGACATCAAAGGAATCGGCTTCAAAAGCGCGGATGCCGTGGCAATGAAAATGGGAATCAGCGCGGACAGTGAATTGCGGGCACGCGCCGGCATCGAACACGTTCTGCAGGAAATCACATCAAACGGTCATTGCGCATGCCCGGTTGATGAACTTATCGAGCAGTCGGTTTCCATCCTCAACATCGATCGTCCTGTCATTGAGCAGGCTCTTGCCCATGCATTGTCCGAACGCCGTTTGGTTCGAGATGAAATCGCAGGTGAAACGCTGATCTATCTTTCCGTCCTGCATGAAAACGAAGTTTCACTGGCACGACGGTTGAAATCGCTTTTTCAAGGACGCCACCCCAGCCCGCCGATCGACATAGAAAAGGCGATTGCTTGGGCCGAGCAAAAAATCGGGATTAGCCTTGCACCCGCTCAACGAAATGCCGTGGCCGGCGCGCTGAAACATAAAGTCAGCGTCATTACCGGGGGGCCTGGTGTGGGTAAAACCACGTTGATCAAGGCGGTCATAAAAATCCTGCTGGCGAAGAAAGTGAATGTCCGGTTGTGCGCACCGACCGGACGGGCGGCCAAGCGACTCAACGAGTCAACGGGACTCGAAGCAACAACCATTCACCGGCTGTTGGAATTTGAACCGGGCCGCGGCCAATTCAAATTCAATTCAAAATCGCCGCTGGAAGGCGATGTCTTTATTGTCGACGAGTCCAGTATGCTTGATTTGCCTCTGGCGTGTTCGCTGGTCAAAGCGTTACCACGGCACTCCGCTCTGGTACTGGTCGGCGACGTCGATCAACTTCCTTCGGTTGGTCCGGGATCCGTACTCAAGGACATAATCCGAAGTGAATGTTTTCCCGTCGCGCATCTCAATGAAATTTTTCGCCAGGCTGAAGGTAGCGCCATCGTGGTCAACGCGCATGCAATCAATCATGGAAAGCCACCGGTATCCGGAACACCCGGCTCCGGCTCCGATTTTTTCATCATGGAGGAAAATGATCCGGAACGCGCGGTTGACATCATCTTGAAGCTGGTGCACCGGCAGATTCCAGGCAAAATGAAAGTCAGCCCCATTCAGGACATCCAGGTTCTGGCGCCGATGATTCGCGGAAGTCTCGGCGCCCGCAATCTGAATGAACGGCTCCAGGATACGCTGAACCCGAATGGCGATGTTCTGGAACGATTCGGAACAAAATTTCGCGAGCGCGACAAGGTCATGCAGTTGGAAAACAACTATGACAAGGATGTCTACAATGGCGATGTCGGAATCGTCTTCCGTATCGAAGTGGACGAGCAACAGATGGTTGTCCGGTTTGGCGATCGTTTTATCCGTTACGACTTCAACGAATTGGACGAGTTGGCTCCGGCGTATGCCATTACCGTCCACAAAAGCCAGGGCAGTGAATATCCATGCGTGGTAATCCCGGTTCACACCCAGCACTATATGATGCTTCAACGCAACCTGCTGTATACGGCAATTACACGCGGACGCAAGCTGGTAATTCTCGTCGGCTCAAAAAAGGCCATCGACATGGCGGTAAATCGCCACGATGTCATGCAACGGAAAACGGCGCTGTGCCATCGCCTGAAGCAGGGGGATGAAAACCTAAGCCTTGAAAATGAAGAATTTCCGGCAGACAAAATTAATCAGCAGTGAGGCGATCATTTTGCTGATGTACGAAGCGGTCGTGCTTAAATGAAACCATTTGATCATCACCCACCCCACCGCGGTTCCCAGCACAATGCTGATTCCCGAAACGGCATAGAACAAAAGCAGTTCCACCCACCACTGGTGCCGTCCCGACTCGAAAACCCAAAGCACATTGATAATGTATGCCGTGAAGTTTGAAAACATGAAGGCAATCATGGTAATGATGACGAACCGGAAGGACCGCTGTTTTTCGGTAACGGCTTTCACCTTGAGTTTCAGCCGAACGACCAAAGGATCATCTTCGCGGAGCGCGGGATATAATTTCCAGGCGATCAGATAAAACACCAGGACATCGACGCAGGTGGCGAAGCCGCCCGCAATCGCGTATTTGATGAATTGAACGACCGGTCCTGAATCCTTTTGCAGGAACTGCTGAAGAATTTCTTCCACCATTCGACCTATTGCTTGCGCTCAATCCAGAGCCGAATGGTGTCCGGAAGCGGATTCACTCCGGTAATTGTACAGGTTGCTTCACCTTGTTCGGTTGGAATCATCAGGCTATCGCCCGGCACATGCCCGTTCAGCACCTGGGCCATACGGGAACTGCTGGAAATGATATTTCGGGTGGGATCGCTATCCCACTCGCCCAACAGGTAAAATGTCTCGGCCCGGCCGTCACCGTATGTCACTTCGACTGCCGTGGCGAGTCCGGCACGATCGGTCGGCATGTCCTTGAAGTCGCTGGGAGTAACCTGCGTCAACATGGCGCCGATTTCGTCCCGACGCCGGAACAGCAAGGCCTGGGCGTCCTTGGCGGCCTTGTATTCGAAGTTTTCACGCAAATCACCGTACTCACGGGCCAACGCGATTTCCTTCGCCACTTTTGGAATTTCGACATTGATGATTCGTTGCAACTGTTCCTTGCGTTCCTCGTAGGAACGGATGGATGTCATCGGTCCCTTGGGCTTTGCCTGTTCCTGGCGACTTGACCTGGCCATCAATTCCTCGAGATCCGGGTACAACTTGACTATGGTTGCGAGTTGGGATTGTTTGTCGAGGACGGTCCAACCGGAAGAATTTTTCACCCGCATGGTAAGAGCCTCCCGCTGATGGCCGTCGAGTTGCGCCAATGCCGATTTCATCCAATCGGATTTTGTCCAGCGCTCTTTCAGTTGATTCTGGGCCTTTAACTGATCAGCAGAATAATTCTTCTCGATTTCATCGATCATGAAATTAAGTATCTGGTACATATGCCCCAGACTCCAGGCGCCAACCTTATCCATACTGCGGGAAAGCCAGCTTAATATTTCAATTCCGGGTTCGCGTGTGTCGACTGCGGCGCGGAAAATATCCGCGACATCTTTTTCACGACCCTGCTCAATCAGGTAATTGATGACCTCGGCCAGGGAGCCGATGTCCATTTTGGTCATCAGGGAAAGAATCATCTGGTCGAGTTTTGCCTTATCATGCGCGGACAAATAGCGAAGGAACATCGCCGAATGTTTGACCGGAAGCTTTTTCAGGGTTTCCATGAACGTATCGGCATCAAAGAATTTCTTGATAGCCGCCAATTCCGGCTTGGATTCCTCGTCCACCCCGAGAGAAACCGCGGCCATTTTAGCGCGAACAAGAAGTGTCGGTTGCCTTGGCCAGGCCCCCTTTACGATAAATGCCAGGCGATCCTGAAGGATGTTGCGTTGTTGCTCGGTCAGGCCGCCGGAACCGACTTCATCCGCGATTTCCTCAAAACGTTGCGCCAGTGTTTCGAGATTGCGTTCGGCGACCAGTCCGTTCAAATCGTGACTGACATCATCGCCTTCGGCGGCTTCAATCAGGCGGATGGCGTCCTTGCGGTTCGTGGGAATCTGAACCAGTTTATCGGCCTTGAGTTGTTTGCGCGCGTTTTCCCAAAAGGTCTTCCATTGTTTTTCTTCAACGATTTGCGGAACCAGCCTTTCCTGTAATTGGATGGCGGAAAGCGGACCGAACGACCGGATGGCGAGCTTTACAACTTCGCCGGGGCTGGATTTTATTTTTTCCGCGAGTTCCACGGGCTTCTGATGTTTCCAATAAAAAATGTGTGAATCATCCAACAGCAAAAGTTTTTCGGATGCATAAGAAAGCGCGAGCTGATGCCCGCGCTTTTTCTGAAAGTCGATGTCGACTCTTTTATAGAAGTAGTCGATTTTACCAACCACGCCGATTCCCCACGTCTTGTCGTAGCACACGGCGCCTTCCTTGAGGGCGCGGAGAAGTTTCAGGCGGCGGAAGCAGAGATCCGAAGGCACACCGGTGTCGAAACCGGCTTGTTCGACCAAAGCCTTGTGTTCCCACTCCCCGCCCAAAGCGGCCAAAGCCCTTTGTGCCCATGATATACCCCCGGGCGCCTTATCTTTGGCATAGGCCTGTGCCTCGAAAATATGAAGGAGTCCGTCAATGCCGGCCTGTTCGGTTAAAATCGCAACCGCTTGTTCGGCCAACAGGTCGGCCTGATCATTACTTCCCGACTTATAAAGGGCAATCAAACCAGTTCCGACGGACGCCCAATCGCAGTCCTGACTCGTTATCGCCTGTTCAATCTGATCCGCTCCCAACACATCCGCCATAATAAACTCCAATCAAAAATTCCAATTTAAGGGCAAGGATTTGGTTATACCTGTGCCGGTGCAAGTTTTCCTACGGGAAAACCGTGTTTTAGACAAGCTTTTGCTTACGGGGAGGTGGTAAAATATGCCAATTTCAAGCTGGGGCTTGTCAAATCCGGTATCGGCATGGAAAGATCGCGGTATGACCAAACCTGTTACGTTTAAAGTTGCCGGGCCGCAAAAAGGCGCCGCACTTATTGATCTGGTATCGCAAAAACTCTCGGTTTCACGGAATGAAGCCAAGCGCCTGATCGATTCTCGGCAAGTTTTTGTCAACGCACAAAGAATATGGATGGCCCGCCACAAAGTGTCCGTCGGAGATCGAATTGAGATCAACCATACGGGGAAGACAAAATCAGAATCCTCGTGTGAAATAATCTGGCAGGACGAATACTATCTGATCGCGAACAAGCCTTCCGGTTTGCTTTCAAACGGATCCGGCAGTGTTGAGGAAATTTTGGGGAAACAAACAGGAAAACCTTTGCATGCCGTGCATCGGCTTGATCGTGACACCTCCGGATGTATGTTACTCGCGTGGAAAAAGCCGGACATGGAATTGATGATTCCGGTTTTCCAGCGCCGGGAAGTGAAGAAAATATACGAAGGCCTGGTCATTGGGCGAATTCCCCGGGAATTAAACATTATCAATCGGGGGATTGAAGGAGAAGAAGCTGTCACCTTGCTGAAGGTGGTGGCATCCCGGGGACAGGCATCGCGAGTGGAATTTACATTGGTAACCGGGAGAACGCACCAAATCCGTCGGCATTTAAACGCCTACGATCTTCAGCTCGCGGGGGAAAAACAATACGGAGCTACGGTTTTAGAGCAAAGTCAGCTAAGAAAATTCGGTCGACACATGTTACATGCCCGGACACTGGGATTTCCCCACCCAAAAACAGGAAAGCACATTGAAGTAAAGGCGGGATTTCCCGATGACTATCGGAAGGCCGCCAGGGAGCTTGGACTGTAAACCGGACACCGCGCCGTTCAAGTGCGGTGGCGGTAGGTAATGCGGCCTTTGGTAAGGTCATACGGCGACATTTCAACTTTGACCTTGTCGCCCGTGGTAATTTTGATGAAGTGCTTGCGCATTTTGCCCGAGATATGGGCAAGTATTTCATGACCGCTGTCCAACTTTACACGATACATGGTCGCCGGCAGTACTTTTACCACCGTGCCATCTAATTCCAGAATATCTTCCTTGCCACCTACCATTAAATCCTCCAGACGCAATTACCATCAAAAGGCCGCGAATATATGCGGATAGATTCCTGATAGCAAGCCTTGATGGAAATAAATAAACGTTTAATTACGAACAAGACTTGCATAAATCCTGAAGTTTTGCCACGTTCTCCGCCTGCTGTTTCAGCATATCCGTTGAAACAACACGGGGCGTGTCCCGCAGTCGCGGGACTGGCTAGAGCGTCCCGATTCCATCGGGAA
>DAOLDL010000104.1:0-9068 GCA_035327305.1 Kiritimatiellia bacterium
TGTAGTAGCGCCTCCGCGAGGCGCATCTTCTTCACATTTGGCAGAACTCCACAGATAAGAATGTCTGTATAATTTACTTAAGCGCTGGGATGACGAGCAATACGAAATTCTTCCAGTTACTTTTCAGACTTTCGCCGGTACTTGGCCCATTTCTCTCGGAAACGGGCGAGCTTCTCACGGCGCGACTCCATTAACTCACGTTTGAGCAATAACGGAGTTTGATTCATGTGCCGGACAAAAAACTCCAATGCCACATCAATGTCATGTATCTGGCCCAATACTTTTTCACAGGACCGCACACGCTTGAAAATCCGGGACTGCTCCTTGTCCGCCAAGGCCGACAGCATATCGCCCAAATATCGAAAACGCCGTAATCGCACGCGCAGTTCGTGCAACATGACACCATCATCCGTCCTGGCAACATGCGTCATGCCGGCCATTCGTTTTTGGTATTTGGCATATTCACGATCAAGAAACGCATGGATGGTCCGGTCTGCGGGATCGCTTTTATCCGTCATCAAGCGCCGGATAAACCGTTCCGTGAAAACAATGGTTTTCGACCATTCACGGCCCGTGCCCATACGACGAACTTTCGCCAGATTCATTTCGCGGATATCGCAGGTCATCTTCAATATCCGCCCGACTTCCGTTTCGTTTCGTCCGGAGCGATTATACCGGCTTTCGCGAATCAACTGGATGATAACATCCGTATCCCTAACCGCCCCCAACCGATCCGCCACTTTGGTTAATGCTTTACGCAGGTCATCGCCCCCATGATCACGCACATCCACATTAAATACGCGCAACAACATGCGGCATCGGCGCAGAGCGATGCGAAACTGGTGCAGGCGCTCATCATCGGGGTGAACCTCCCACGCTTCCGCCATTTGCCGAGCCTGGGCCAGATAACCGACCAGCATCAACTGTACGGCGGCGCGCCTTGGCATTTCGGGAACCAGTGCGGCGACATTGCCGGAATCGCGTTTTCCGCGCTTCATGTTCAAAGCGCGCTGGGGCGCTCCGGTTGAAATGTCAGCGGCTGAATGGATTTTGCCTGCCGGTTCGCTTCGCAAGCTTGCTGGTAAAACCAGTCCTGCGAACGGAAAGGCGATTTGCCTTTGGCGGATTTTACCCGCTCATAGGTGCCGTCGTTTTTCTGGCGGCGGGCCTTGGCCGTGTCCTTGAAAATCACTTCCAAACTCTTGATCAGTCGCTGGCGCGCATCTTCGTCATCAATGGGTATCAGCAACTCCACGCGGCGATCCAAATTTCGCGGCATCCAGTCGGCGCTGGATATAAACAGCATCGGTTCGCCGCCCTGATGAAAATACAAGATCCGGCTATGCTCGAGAAAACGATCGACAATGCTGACGATTTCGATGTTTTCACTTACGCCCGGCACCCCGGGACGCAAGCAACAGATTCCGCGCACATTCAACTGAATTTTAACGCCGGCCTGCGAGGCGCGGTACAATGCGGCAATGATGTCCTGGTCCACCAAGGAATTGATGCGGACCATGATGCGCGCGGGTTGCCCCTGCTCACTGCGCATGGTTTCGCTTTCGATCAATTCCAGCAATCGCGGTCGAATTCCGATTGGCGCGGCCTCGATTTTCCTGAATGAAACCGGTTGAGAATAGCCGGTGATCATGTTGAAAAACGCGGTGGCGTCCGCGCCATAATCCTCATGACAGGTCATGTAGCTGGTGTCGGTATACAACCGCGCCGTGATTTCATTGTAGTTGCCGGTGCCGAAATGCACATACCGGCGGATTCCCCCCGGCTCTTTTCGCACCACCACGCAAATTTTCGCGTGGGTCTTCAACCCTTTGATGCCGTAAATCACCTGCACGCCGGACTGTTCAAGCGATTCGGCCCAGCCGATATTGCGGGCTTCGTCGAAGCGCGCTTTAAGCTCCACGATAACCGTGACATGCTTGTCACGACTTGCCGCGCGGGTCAACGCCGCGATGATCGGACTGTTCTCGCTGGTCCGGTAAAGAATCTGTTTTATGGCCAGCACGTTGGGATCGTCTGCGGCTTCCTCCACCAAACGCACCACCGGATCAAAACTTTCGTAGGGATGATGAAGAATAATATCCTTTTTTGTGATCGCCGCAAAAATGGATGTATTGGGCGGAACGGATGGCGATTGTTGCGGTGGCCATGGCTTTTCCCGCAATTCATCGAATCCCGTCATGCGCGCAATTCCGAAATAAGCCGACAAATCAATGGGGCCGGGAATCAAATACGTGCTTTCGGAATTCACGGCAAACAGCTGACTCAACATGGCAAGACTGGTTTTGGAAACCTGACTGCTGACCTCCAGCCGCACACAGTTGCTTTGTTTGCGCGCGACCAGGATGTCCTTCATCCGACTCAACAAGTCGCCGGCCAAATCCTCGCGCACCATCATGTCCGCATTTCTGGTAATTCGAAACGGAACCACCTCGGTCACCGGCTCGCCGGGAAACAAACGTCCGATAAACTCCCCGACCACATCCTCCACCAGCACATAGTTATGTCCGTCTTCAATCGGCGCGGTGATAAAACGCCCCAACCGCTTCGGAATCATGACGACGGAGAAACGCGGTTTTTTCGACTTCTTTTCGTCCGGTTTCAACCGGACAAACAACATCACGGTCAAACCGGGAAGTTGCGGCAAATCCTCGGCATTTTTTATCGCATACGGCGTGATGACCGGATAAAGCTCATGCTCAAACACCCCTTCGAGGTATTCGTACAACTCCGGCGTCAGATTGTTCATGTGCAGGCGCCGGATGCCGGCTTCCCGCAATTTGACTTTTACTTCATCCATCATGCAGGCGTATTGCCGCTCCACCATGGCATGGGCGCGTTTGCTGACTTCGCTCAACAGCGTCGCCGGGTTCCAACCGGAATTGTCGGTGTCGGTTTTCGACTGTTGCAGAAGTAGTTGAAGCCCACCGACCCGCACCATGAAGAATTCATCGAGGTTGGATGCCGTGATCGCCAGGAACTTCAATCGCTCCAGTATCGGGTTTGCGGGATCCAGCGCTTCCTCAAGGACCCGGTTGTTGAAATGCAACCAGCTCAACTCACGATTATTAAAAACAAACTCCGGCTTGGATTTAGACATCGGGTATCAATCCTTCATTACTGCTCGCCACTTCCAGGACGATTTTCATTCCGTAAACTTCCTCGAACATGCCGCCTTTTTCCTTGATCGCGACGCGCTCCAGCGACAAATCCTCCACATCGTGTACGTAAATGGCGAATTGTCCATGCGCGCGCCGGAAAGACAACTCCCTCACCTGTTGCATGTGATTGCGGTCAAGCGCGTCGGCCACCCGCAGAATGGCGGACAACTTGGAAACCACCATGCGGTCATCGCGGTTCAGGAGGGTATATCCATCGTGATAGGGTTGCGGCGTTGCGCGCCGGTGATAGCGGGCCACCAGGGCAATCAGATTCATGTCCGCGCGGCTCAACCCGAACAAGTCGCTGTTGAGAATTATATACATCGAATGCTTGTGGTGACTGCGTGTATTGATAAAAAGGCCGACTTCGTGAAGGATCGCGGCGATGCGCAACAACCGTTCATAGCGGACATGCAACTGGTGATCGGGTTGCAACTCGCGGAACAACCTCACACTTAAATCCGCGACCTGACGGCCATGCCGTTCATCAAAACCATATTTGTGGCCAAGGGAAACGGCGGAGTGAATAACCTGGTTTTCCAGTCCCTCATTCCACGCGCCATGACCGATCGCTTCCCGCAACAGTCCGTGCCGGAGGCTCGACTTCGGAACAATCACCTGCTCCACCCCGAACGCCTTGGCCAGTTGAGCATAGCCCATCAGTGCCGGGCCTACGGTTTCCGCCTCCTGAAATCCAAGCCGGTGCTTGCGGACAATTTCATCCACGCTTTGTGATGCGATTTTACGCGCAAATGCCGAAAATGTTTTTACGTCGAGACGAACAATATGTTCTTCCTGCCACCGGGGGGAAAGTTGAGTGGCGGCAAATCGCGCGTCGCCGGATATGGCAATCAGGCAGGGCGTTTTATCCACCGGAACACTGCGTTGAATCTGGTCGACCGTCAATTGAATGTGCTTCAAAAACGTTTCGTAAAGTCGTGATGCGGGCGTGTGCCGCACATCAAGCGTCTCCCGCATGCGCAACGAGCCGAGGCGATATGTATTGGAAAAAGTGACAAAACCGTCGCGCACCAACAGCAATTCCGAATCTCCGCCCCCAACCTCAACCACCAGCACATCGCCTTTTTGCAGATCCGGTTGGCGGCTCAAAATGTCCTGCACGGCCAGATAAGTCAGTCGTGTTTCCTCGGTTTCCTCGATTACATTCAAGTTGATGCGGGTGGCAATGTAAATACGATCGAGAAACATGTCGCGGTTGGATGCCTCGCGCACCGAGCTGGTCGCGACCGCGCGAATCTGCGATTCAGACGTGATGCCGTATTCCTCCATCACGCGCCGGAAGTTTTTCAGCACATTCACGCACTCCTCAATGGTGGTTTGCTGAATGCGGCCCAACGTGAAAGCGTCCTTGCCCAGATGCACGGCATGATGCAATTGTTCGATGGTGCGAATCGCGCCATCGGTCGTCAACTCGGCGATTTCCATCCGGACCGCCGTGGCGCCGACATCAATCACCGCGAATAAACGCACGGCGGGGTCGCGCTCGGCCTTGGCCGGAGCAACCGCATCTCCCGTATTTCGAAGTGATGAGTCCATCAGTCTCTTGATTTCGTTATGTTGTTGAAACTTTGTCGGCGATCAGGGCCGCCGCGCCCATGACGGCGGCATCGTCGCCCAGGGAAGCCACGTTGATTTGCATACCTTTGGCAAACGACTCCATGACGCGTTTGGAAACGGTATCGCGAACTTCTTCCAGAAAAATGTCCTTGAGCGCCTCGACAAGGCCACCGCCCAGAACAACGGTGTCCGGAGCAAGCAGGTTGGAAACGGTGGCGACGGCTTCGCCAATTCGTTTCGCCGCGTTGCGGATGATGCGTTCGACGACTTTGTCGCCTGACTTCACGGCATCCGCCAGCAGGCTACTGCGAATATCGGACAAGTCCGTGCCGGCCGTTTCAAAGATAACCGGCGTTTCACCCCGATAGGCCGCCATCGCGACATCGGCGGCAATGGCGAGTCGGCTTGCCACGGTTTCCAGGCATCCGCGGCGACCGCAACCGCACATGCGTCCACGCGCATCGACCATGATGTGGCCGATTTCCATGCAGGAAATGCTCTTGCCGCGGAAAAGTTTCCCCTCGTAAACAAGACCGCCGCCGATTCCGGTCCCCGGGAAAACGCCGAGTACGCAACGTCCGTTTTTGCCGGCGCCGAAACGATACTCGCCAAAAGTTCCGGCATCCACATCGTTGGCCAGAACGGCGGGACACTTATAACGTTCGGTAAGCAACTGCTGAAGCTTGACGTTTTTCCAACCGAGATTGGGGGATTCGATGATGATGCCTTTTTCAAGGTCGAGTGGTCCGGGAAGTCCGACACCGATGCCGCTTATTTGAGCTGATGTGATTTTGGCGTCTTCGAGCGCTTCATCGATGGTGCGGGTCAGGCGTTCTAGTCCGGCGGCGGCCCCTTCCGCGCCTTTGGTTTTTCGCCGTTTCCGTCCGAGCGGTTTGAACTTTTCGTCAAACACGGTCGCCAGCATCTTGGTGCCGCCGAGGTCAAACCCGACCCAAATTTTCTTTTTAGCATCGTCACCCATGCACACAGTCCTTTCCGGGGAATATGGTTGATGACGGGAGCGTACCTTATTGTCAATCGCTCGACAATCGCGGAATCCGAACTTGTTTTGAATGCCGGTGGCTTACGGCTTGAACAAACGGAAAAATGCCTCGGGATCGACAGGCTCGTTGGTGACGACAAATCGACTTCCGGAAACCACCGGAGCATCGGGGACGAAAACCCAGTTGGTGGTCAACATGTTGGTGTTCTTATACAAGAGGAATCCAATATGGTTCGTGCTCCAGTCCAATCGAACCTTGTCTTGACCGGCGTGCCAGATGAATAACTCCGGCGTGCACAAGTCAGAACTATCTACGGTGAGCGTGAAACCTTTGCAGCCCTCCCCGCTGTTGATTCCCATGACCACCACAGTGACATGTGATTCGGGTGGGGCGATAAACGAATAAGTCCTTTGCGGCGTATTCGTGGTTGGAGGCTGACCCATGAAGCCGAGCAGGTTGTCGGATACGTTGAATGGATCGATCATGCCCAGGTAGGCCATGCTGATAATCGAATCGATGCCAAGGCAGGCTGTTTCAAGCGTCACTACCGCGCAAACTTCGTTCGTGGTCATGTTGTAATAAGAGTAGGACCTATAGTAGTACGCGCCGGGGACTTCGATATACGCACCCGGACCTTCAAGGCAGGACGTGGCCGGGGATTCGGGATCCAGATCGCTCAATCGGGCAAAGGCCATCGTTCCGTCAGTAGCTATTGTATCTTCAATTTCTTCCGGGCAACGCAGGCATTCGCCTCCACCATCATCGCATTCCGCCGGATAAAGGAACAAGCTCCAGCATTCCATCGTTCCGACATCACCCGATACCATGTCTTCCACCCACAAGTACCATCGGTTGTTCACTTCGCTTTCCGGCATGCCGCGCACCAGCGGCAGAATGCCCACGGGTCGGAATGTTCCCACATACGGCGCGGCGGCGGCGCCGATGAAGGTGGCGGCGTCAGCGGCGAATTCCGTTCGTGATGGATCGGCGCAACCACTGCCGTAGGATGTGCCGGATTGGCTCAAGGCCAGCGGTATTTGTATAATCTCGCCGGGTCCGACGAGGGTGACTTTCAAGGTGTCGAGGGCGGGATGCGTTATGTGGAGCGACACCTCCACCTTGGCCAGATGGCCTATGAAGTTCGTCACGAATACAAGGTCGATCAAGGTGGCCTCATCGGGAATGGCAAACGGTCCGTCCGAGTCGTAACGCACCGGCGTATCCGCGGGTTTGCCGGTGGGCAAGCCGACCGGTATGGCATACAGCGCGTTGGTGCCGTTCTTGATGGTCAGCACCAACGGCAGGTTGGTGCCACAAAGGAAATTCGTGGGGACCGAAACCTTGAACGGTGTCAGGTTGTATTGACCATCGCCCGGAGCGGTTTCGGGATACAGGGAAAAGGGTTGGTGCACGATCAAGCCGGGATGCGGGCTGGACAACATGGCCGCGATGACCGGGTTGGTTTGCAGAGTGTCGTTGAACAGCGGGATGAATACATCGATGCATTCGTTGGGGTCGGCATAGCCGTCGCCGTTGCCGCCTTCGATGACGATGTCGAGGAAGTCCTCGCCTTCAAGGGTCGGCGGCAGGATGGACTGACCCTGGGATAACAGGGTAATTGTCACATCGTTGTCGTACTCGATGCTCCACAACAATCCGCCGGGGCCGGTGAACGCGCCGCCGGGCAATCCTGCGAAGGTTCCGTTGACCAGATCTACTCCGTCGTTTTCGATGATGCGGTAAGACGCGCCGACCACCGGCGGGGTCATCATGACGATATCGAGAACCGCGTTCGTCAAATTGACTGTACCCCTGACCGAAGCTTTCCCGTATTGTCCGGTCGCGCTCCCCCAGATGGGGATGCGGAGGACAGATCCGGGGGAGAGATTGAGGTTTGACGATGTCAAGGTGTTGAGACCGTCGAGGCCGGTCCGGCCCGGTTCGTAGATGCCGCCGTTCTGCGCGAACAGGTCGGCGATCGAGCCGCTCCCGGTCAAGCGGGCGCCGGGGATAATGGACACCGTGCTCCCGGCAAGATTTCCGCGCACGTCCAGGGTACCGTCATTGACCGTGGTCTGACCGGTGTACCCACTGCTATTGCCGGAGAGGATGCCGGTGCCGAAGCCGATTTTTTCGAGATAGCCCTCGCCGGCAAATTGACCGGCGAAATGGAAGTCGTTGCCGCCGGCGCCCACGATAAGCGCGCTGGCCAGACTGTTTAGTTGCATGATGCCGCCATTGGTGGCGGTTCCGCCGGAGAGGCGGGCGATGGTTTCGATCTGGCCGCCCAGATCCCAGCGCGAGCCGTTGTGAATGATAACTTCCGCCGAGTTGGCGATTTGTTCCGAAGCCAGTGATGTGACATATTCCTCATCATCGAACGGATCGCCATCGCCAATGACCAGCGTACCCGAGATTGCCTGGAAACCCGGCTTGTTGAGCACCAGCTCGCCTCGTTGCACCAGCGTAGGACCGGCGTAGGTGTTGTTTCCCGTCCCCGTGTATCCGATGTTCCCGGCGATGGTCACGCCACCGGAACCGGTGATCGCGCGAGCCAGGTTCACAAAAGTTATAAAGGTGGAGGGGTTGGTAAAGACGGCGGAACTGCCGGGACCAGGCAGGGAAACTGGGCCGGCGTAGGTCGCGGTAAAATTCCCGAGCCGCGACAGCGAGCCACCGGGTTGCACGACCAAAGGCTCGTTGCTCACGGTTAGGAAGGTAAACCAGACCCCCATAATCAGGCTACCGCCCGGTCCTACGATTGTGCTTCCGGAGGTGGCGCCCAACGACCACGCATTGCTGATCACCACCGGGCCGTCAAGAATCGTAAATGTGCCGCTGAAGTCGTTGGAGCGGACAAGAAAAAGCGTTTCGGTTCCGATCTTGGTAATATTGCCCGGCCCGGTAACCGTTAAATCCATCATGATGGTCGAGTTCATGTTGGTTTGAACGATCAGGTGATCTCCGGCATTAAAACCCAAACGGCCAGTGCCGTTGAACGTGAAGGGTGGGTCGGGCACCAAGTTGCCGGCAGTCAAGTCGCCATTGAGGCTGATCGTCCCGTTGTTGATGGTGGCTTCGTAAAAACCGAACATGTTGCCGACGGTTTCGTTGAATCCACTTAAAAAATACGTGCCATACGCAAAGAATTCCCCGAAGTCAGCCACTTGATTGGGGCGAAACCATGTCGCATCGGCCGGTTGGGGAAACGGAAATAGTCCCACCGTGGCGGTGGTCCAGTCGCCGGGAACGGAAAATCCCCCCGCCCGATCCAAGCCCACCTTGCCACCGATGCCGGTCACACCGT
>DAOLDL010000105.1:0-8882 GCA_035327305.1 Kiritimatiellia bacterium
GCTTTCGCAACACCTCTCGCACGAAAGCACTGCGATTCTGCATCCACCTTCAACTCCGGTTTTCGGGATCAAATCATTTCCACCATCATGTCCAGCACGACGATCGCGGGGTTTGAGCGGATGAATTCGCTGACTTCGGAAAGCCGGGTTTCCACGATGTGTTTCTCCGCGGCGACGGTTACCACGGCAAGCGCGCAGGATTTCCATGTGTCCTGATAATCCACTTCGGCGATGCTGATATTCATTTTGTTCAGCATCCGATCCTTGAGGCTTCGGATGACCATTCGTTTGTCCTTGAGCGAATTGGCGCCAGGAATGCTGATCTTGAATTGTGCGCAACCGATGACCACGACGGAAGGTGTGCTAAAAATGATAAGAGATGCCAAAGCTGATGACGGGGTAGATTTTGAATCTATTCATTTCATCCCGGATGTCGTCTTCAAGGCTGTTCAGATCTGCCTCGAACTGGGGTGTTCCGGAGGCGGTTCCATTTGCCCGCAAGGCTACATCGAACGTTTGAAAAACCACACCAAAGTCGAATGAAAAACTTAAAGCCGTATCCGGGCGAACCGCATTGCCGAAGCCAATGCCGAAATAAGGCGCGACGCTGTCGAATTCAATGTCGCCGCGGATGGTTCCGATCTGGGCCGGCGTGTAGCGGTTGTCGCCAATTTTTTCCGACTCGTTCGGCGTGGCCTTGACTCTGAATTTGTTGTCTTGAAACGCCACGCCGCCGGTCAGGCGAAAGTTGCCGTTGTCGAAGGGATACAGGTCAAATAACAACATGAGCGAGCGAAAGTCCATGTCGAGATCGAAGCGAATGTCCTCAATGTCATCCCGGTATTCGAAGGACAAAATGTTTACCCCGGCGCGAAAATTGACCCAGTCGGCCAGATAAATTGACGCGTCGGCGCCAAGCCCCAATGTTCCGATCTTTACGCCGGCGGCGACGCCGGTCCAATCGAACGCGTCGGGATTTGGCCGGCCCTGGCGGTCATAAGGAAGAAGTTCGTCGGCCATGACATAGGCCGGCATCAGACAAGCAAGAAGAGCGAATAGTTTTTTCATGATAAATTTTTTCTATGGTTTTGATGTTAGATGTTGTCGGATTGCCTTCGTTTGTCAATGGTAGGTTAAAATTTCCAGCCACCGCTCGCCGTTTCTTCCAAGTACCCATTGCTCCTGCCGTTTTACGACCAGGCGCAACCCGTTGCGGCCAAGCACGTTTTCGTCAGCGCGAAGAATGTGATGGTCGCGATTGCCCAGCGCCGATTTTTCGGACTCTGATGCCATGCGAGCAGACAACGGCACGCCGCCTTCGGAAACCGTCATGGTCAGTACGCCACCGGTCCGGCCACCACCCCAAAGAGCCGGATAGCGCACAAAATAGTCAGGAATTCGCGGCGCCCGGAAAACGACTTCAAACGCCGGCGGCAAGTTGCGCAGATACGACAGCATGCTGAACGATCCCTGGCGCTCTTGAGCGCTGAACACATCCAGCGGATTGATTCCCGTCAGGTTGTGTCCGTGGAAGTTACCGTGGTCAGGCTTGAGTTTTTGCGCGCGGTACCATTGCTGAAACCGCAGGTTGTTCACGATGCCAATTTCAAAATGCAGATGCGCCCGGGCGACGGGAATAGCGGATGAAGCGCTGTTGCCCATCAAACCAAGGCGATCGCCACGCGTCACGATGCGTCCGGGACGCATCTCCGGGGCGATGTCCGCCATGTGGGCATATAAGGTGTAAATTTCGCCCAGTGGATCGTCGTGCAGTAACACGATGTATTTTCCGTAGTTGGAGTTGCCGGCGATATGGTTGACGTAAGCCACCCGGCCGTTGGCAACCGCAAGAATCGGGTCGGTTGGCATTTGCCTTCGGTCGCGGCCGGTTGGCGCTATATCAAGTCCTTCATGAAAAGACGGAAGCAAGTGTTTGCCTTGTTGCGAGGTGCGGACCGTTCCGTAGAGCGCTGATTCCAGCCGGCCGGACGCCGTGGGCATGTAAATTCCTTCGGAATTGGTCATGAGCAATTGTTGCTGGGGTGTGGGGAATCCAAACACCAGGCCGGGAGGTTCTGCGGGTGGTGGAGCGGCGGGTTCATGATCCACGTGGGTTGATGGCGCCATGTTGCTTGCGGCATGAATGGCGGGCCTTTCGTTTTCTGCGTCCACCTTGCCTCGGCGAAGCAACCACCAAGATACCGCGACAACATCAATGACAATTATGGGAATCAACCACCATCCATGCCGCCGCCAAAACGATGGCGATATTTCTTGGTGGTCTGGCAGTTCATATCGTTGCATGTTCAAAATTCCGATTCGTTTCGATGTGGGGATGATGACGATGTTTCGGGATGTGAAGCATCGTTGTTACCACGAAATTATTCGCGTCCTTATGCATGAGACAAGGATGGCGAATCAATAAAATTCGAGAGCAAACGCGCTTATGCTTTTTCGATTCGTTTGGCCAGGGCTTCCAGCTCGTCGCGTAATTCGCCGGGAAGATCGTCGCCGAAGCGGGCGTAGTGGTCGCGAATGCTTTCGATTTCGCGCTTCCATCCGTCAATATCCAGCCGGAGAAGTTCGTCCATTGCTCCGGGCGGCAGGGAAATTCCGCTGACATCAACATCTTCTTTTCGCGGCAATAAGCCGATGGGAGATTCCGCCGCGGACACACTTCCTTCCACGCGATCAAAGATCCACTTCAGGACCCGGCTGTTATCGCCAAAGCCCGGCCACAGGAATTTTCCTTCCGGTGATTTGCGAAACCAATTCACATAAAATATTCGCGGGGGGGTGACGTCCGGCTTGCTTCCCATCATCAACCAATGCGCAAAGTAATCACCCATGTTGTAGCCGCAGAATGGAAGCATCGCCATCGGGTCGCGACGTACTTGCCCGACCGCACCGGTCGCCGCCGCGGTGGTTTCGGAGGCCTGGATGGATCCAAGAAACGTGCCGTGCCGCCAATTCAATGCTTCAAACACCAGGGGAATGGTGGATGGGCGTCGCCCTCCAAATAAAATCGCGGAAATCGGGACGCCGTTGGGATTGTCGTAGGCGGGATCGGCAACCGGGCATTGGGAAATCGGCGCGGTATAGCGGGCATTCGGGTGGGCAACTTTTTTACCCGCTCCCGGCGACCATTCTTCATAAAGCCAGGTTTCGAGTTTTTCCGGCAGGGTCGCGTCGATGTCTTCCCACCAGACATCGCCATCCGGAGTCAGTCCCACGTTGGTGAAAATGCTGTTGCGATTTAACGCGGCCATGGCATTCGGGTTGGACTGGTTGGAAGTGCCGGGCGCAACGCCGAAAAAGCCAGCTTCCGGATTGATGGCATAAAGCCGGCCATCAGCGCCATATTTCATCCATGCAATATCGTCGCCCACGCACTCGGCTTTCCAGCCCGGAAGGGTGGGGGTCAGCATGGCGAGGTTGGTTTTTCCACAAGCGCTTGGAAAGGCCGCCGCGATATAGATTTTTTTGCCGGCAGGATTGGTCAGGCCGAGAATCAGCATGTGTTCCGCCATCCAACCCTCGTCACGGGCCATGCAGGAAGCAATGCGAAGCGCAAAACATTTTTTTCCAAGAAGGGCGTTTCCACCATAACCGCTTCCGAACGACATGATGAGCCGCTCTTCCGGGAAATGGACGATGTATTTTTCATCGCTGTTGGTGCGGCACGGCCATGGCACGTCTTGTTGCCCCGGCTCGATCGGCACGCCTACGGAGTGCAGGCAGGGAACGAAGTCGCCATCGCCCAGCGCATCAAGAACCGCCTTGCCCATGCGAGTCATAATACGCATGTTGACGGCCACGTAGGGCGAGTCTGTGCATTCCACGCCGATGTGGGAAATCGGTGATCCGATCGGCCCCATGCTGAAAGGAATTACATACATGGTGCGGCCGCGCATGCATCCGTGAAACACCTGGTTGAGTTCCCGCTTCATTTCCTCGGGATCACGCCAGTTGTTGGTGGGGCCGGCATCATCTTTATGGCGACTGCAGATGAAAGTCCGGTCTTCGGAACGGGCGACATCGGCTGGGTTGGAGCGGCAGAGGTAACTGTTGGGCTTCTTCTCGTTGTTCAGGCGAACAAACGTGCCGTTGCGAACCAGTTCGTCGCACAGGCGATCATACTCCTGTTGGGAACCGTCACACCAGTGGATGGCGTCAGGTTTGCAAAGTGTAGCCATGTCGTTGACCCAGTTTTTTAACTTACGGTTCGTTGTCGTCATGGCTTTACGATCTCCTGATTCTGATAAACAAACGCACAGCTCAAGCCTTAACCTTAAACTAACAAAGTTGACGCACAAGCGAAAATCTCGAAACCGGGCAGGCGGGACGGATTTTATGGGTTGGCGCGGCGTGACTCACACAATGCCGGTTGCTTTTTGAACGTGGCCATTATATGAAGCGCTCATGAATGGCGAAGCCGGAAAATTTTCAATCGGTGTGATCAATGTGTCCGATCGGGCCAGCGCCGGAGTTTACGAAGATACGCCCGGACAGGAAGCCGTTGCCTGGCTCAAGGAAAACTATGGCGACGGCTGGTCGCTTGAATATGCCGTAACGCCGGATGATCAGGAAAAAATTTCCGCTACGCTGATGCGCATGATTGATGAGGCGGGTTGTTGTCTGGTGTTGACCACGGGCGGCACGGGTCCCGCACCCCGAGATGTTACACCCGAGGCCACCATGGCGGTGTGTGATCGTTTATTGCCGGGTTTTGGTGAAGCCATGCGCATGGCTTCGTTTGCGCGGATTCCGACATCCATACTATCGCGGCAAGTTGCCGGTTCACGAGGGTCGGGCTTGATTATCAACCTTCCGGGTAAGCCCGCCGCGATTCGCGAATGCCTGGATGTCATCGCTCCGGCAATTCCCTACGCGGTTTTTTTAGTCAGCGGTATGCAAGTATGCGCGGGCGCGGATCGCCCCGGAAAACGAAGCAGTTAATTCTTGTACAGGAGATTCGATATGGCACGGGTGAAAATTGATCTGCCGGAAAATTGGCTGTTTCAGACGGAAATTCCCATCCGCGTGACCGATATCAATTACGGAAATCACATGGGCAATGACGCGTTTCTCGGCATTTTGCACGAAGCGAGAATGCGCTGGCTTGCGGGTTACGGGTGGACCGAATTGATATTCGATCCGGTGGGGCTGATCATGATCGATGTTGCCGTGAAATTCAAAACCGAGGCGCATTATGGCGATGTACTGACGGTTTCGCTGGCCGCCGTGGATTGGACGCGCCTCGGATTTGATCTCGTATATTGCGCCACGAACGCCAGGAGCCAGGAAGTGGGGCGCGCCCAGTCAGGATTTGTCTTTTTTGATTACCAGAAGAAAAAGGTCTGCCCCGTGCCCGAAGAATTCCGCACCCGTTTCGCACCTTAAGCTTCAGAGGGGGGGCGCCTCGCCCCATCGAAACGTTATACATGTGATGGCGAATCGGGTATGGTGTACGGGACATGCGTTTATACATAATTTTCGCCGCCATGGTGTTGTGGGTGGGAACCGGGCTGGCCCAACTTTTGCCGTTTGACCGACCGTACATTGAGCATGGCGGACGGGTTGTGGGTGAAGGTGAACGATACCACGCCACGGAAGCCAAGCTTGGCAAGCAATGGACAATCATTGAGTCCACGCAACCCGGCGCCTATGCAAATGCCCGCGGCAATCGTTATGTCCAGGTTCTTCCCCACACCATCAACACGGGTATTCTAAATTTCGAAGGAGTCAATGGGGGTCCGACGATCGACTACCGAATAGCCATTACCAACGCCGGCGTTTATCGGTTGTGGTTACGCTGGGATGGGCACGACTTTGACTCGGACTCCATTTATGCCGGCATTCTTGAGCTGGCCGACGGCCCCGGTGGCGTGCCCGACTGGTATCAGGATTCCGATCATCGTGCCGCGAATTTTGCTTCCGAGCCATGGGATGGTCTCGGTGGCGCCGAACAAAACCAACCGACCTCCAGCCAAAACCCGATGGTGTGGACCATCAATGATCCGGGCATCTACACGCTTCGAGTTGTTCCGCGTGAGGATGGAACGTCGTTGGATTCGTGGATTCTTCAACTGGATTCATTGCCCGCGCCTGCAGGATTCGGTTTTCCCGCTTTATTTGATGATGAAGTGGTCATGCATCACCATTCAAAAGTCTCCATCCCGGCGCTGAACAACGACATCGGACCGATTGATATGACAACGCTGGAGTTGGTTGATCTTCCTGAATATGGAACGGCCACCATTCTGCCCGGTGGACGAATCCTCTACGAGCATTTGTCGGGATCACCTGCGCAGGATTCGTTCACCTACTTGGCGCGCCATCAACCGGACGCGAGTCCCGCACCTGCTCCCGCCAGGGTAACCATCGAATTCTCCGGCGATTTGCGAATACCGAACAAAACCATTTCCATGCCCGCCGCGCCGCCACCCACGACCTATAGCATTGTTGAAACATTTCCCGGCATTACATTTACCTCGCCTACCGCAATGGCGAAACCACCGGGAGAAACCAACCGGTTGTTCATCACCCAGCGAAACGGTCAGGTCTATGTCATCAACGGCGCAGGGACGGCATCTCCGCAAAAAGTGCTGTTCATGGATATCAGTTCGCGTGTGGATGAATTTGGTTTCAACGAATTGGGCATGAAAGGCATAGCGTTTCATCCGGGCTTTGCCACCAATCGCTATTTCTACCTGACGTATTGCCATTGGGATGGTTCTAATCGTCGCGTTAGGTTAAGCCGGTTTGAAATGGATGAGAACAATCCGAACATTGGAAATCCAAATTCCGAATTTATCCTGATAAACCAAATCAATAAAAGTGATGTACACAACATCAACGGCATCCACTTTGGCGCTGATGATTATATGTATGTCAGCATCGGTGATGAAGGCTTTTCAGGATCCACCGCAGATGGTTATAATAACAGCCAGGTCATCAATAGTAACATCTGGTCGGCCATACTGCGCATTGATGTGGATAAACGCCCCGGCAATCTTGAGCCGAATTCACACGCAGGGATACCTCTCGATGGCGGCACGGCGCGGTTTTCGATTCCTGCCGATAATCCCTTTATCGGAACCACGCAATTCAATGGTATTGCAGTAAACCCCGCGCAAGTGCGCACCGAATTTTATGTCGTGGGAATCAGAAACGCCTGGAACTTTTCGTTTGATCAATTGACCGGGGACTTCTGGGTCGCCGATGTGGGGAACGATCTGTGGGAAAAAGTTTCCATTATGCCTCCGGGCAGTAATGGCGGCTGGGTTTTCTATGAGGGCACGCACCCGGGGCCTCGTCCCAATCGCCAACCGCCGGATGGTTTTGAATTTGTCCAACCGGTGTGGGAGTACGGCGCATCGGTTGTGCCTGGACGCCGCGCCATCATTGGCGGCTTTGTATACCGGGGGAACTCTTATCCAGATCTTTACGGCAAATATATCTGTAGTGATTATGTCTCGGGCGATATGTGGACGATTGAACGAAAAGTCGGCATCACCAATGTCGTGCGTATTGCCGGCGAAGGCGCCGTGGTCCAGTATGGCTTACATCCTGCCCGCGATGAAATCATCATGCTGGATATTGGTGACGGTCGAGTTCGATCACTCACGATTCAGGGGCAAACCAATGCATTTCCGGCCACGCTTACGGAAACCGGTTTTTTTGCCGAGCTTGATTCGCTTTCGCCAAATCCCGGCGTGATTGCCTACGAGCCTAACCTTTCCTTCTGGTCCGACCACGCGGTAAAGCGGCGCTGGTTCGCACTTACAAATGTAACCGATGTCGTCGAGTATGTGCGCGATGGACATTGGCTGTTTCCCGCCGGCATGATGTGGGTGAAACATTTTGACCTGGCCATGGAGCGCGGCAACCCGGATACCAAACGCCGCATCGAGACCAGGGTGCTGGTCAAGACCCCTGCCGCCGCTTATGGCGTAAGTTACCAGTGGAATGAAGATGAGACCGAGGCGTATCTGGTTCCCGATGCCGGCGCAACCTTTAATCTGTCCATCACCAACAACGAAACGCCGGTCGTGCAGGAGTGGCGAATCCCCAGTCGAGCCGAATGCATGATCTGTCACACTCCGGGCGGCGGGCATGCATTGAGTTTTAACACGCGGCAGTTGAATGCTCCGGGCGAAATCGCGGGAGCGTCCGGCAATTGCATTTCGTTGCTGAAGGTCGCGGGATACATCGGCAACGACATCGACGACCCCGCGACTCTGCCCCGGCATATTCGTCCGGATGAAACGGAATACAGCCTTGAGGTTCGGTCGCGCTCGTACCTCGAGGTAAACTGCGGCTATTGCCACATGGGCGCGCAAAGCACCGTGCCGGGAAACTGGGATGGCCGGACTTTTGTTCGCCTTGACGACACCGGTATGCTCTACGGCCTGGCTTCCGGGGGCGGCACCAATCACTTCCTGATTGTTCCGGCCGACGCCGACCACAGCGTTATCTGGAATCGCATGGCCGCGACCAATGGATTTACGCGCATGCCGCCGCTTGCCACCAGCGAGTTGGATCCGGTGAACATTCAACTGGTCGCGGAGTGGATCAACGGCGATCTTGCGTCCCGGCAAAGTTACATGGAGTGGCAGATTGCCCATTTCGGTTCCACCACCAACGTATTGGCCGCGCCGGACGCCGATCCCGATGAAGATGGCCGCACCAACCGGGAGGAGTTTCTGGCCTACACGGATCCTTTGGACCCGGGCAGTTATTGGGTGGGCATTGTCTCCGTTACCGAAGATGGCGAACTTGAGGTCGGCCACGACCTGTTCAACCGTCGGGTCGTGATAGAGAAAAGCACGAACCTTCAGGAGTGGTCGCGATGGAATGTACCCGCCAACAACGGTATT
>DAOLDL010000106.1:0-8876 GCA_035327305.1 Kiritimatiellia bacterium
GCCCGATAGTGGCGCTGGGTGTAATTCTGGTAATCCGGATCGGGCACATCGACGATTTCCGCCTGATCTACCACATGCCCGGTGGAAAACGGCGTCCAGTTGGTCGTCAACAAGTCGTCGTTCAGTTCAAAATTCACCAAGTCATCCCACACACCAATATATCGCACCACGATGCCGCCGTCCTTCGGATGCAACTGGATGGTGCGGCTGTCCGGCCGGAATATTTCCAGGATTCCGTCGGCAAATCCCGAATAGTTGCTGTGGATGATCGTAACCAGCCCGGTCCACACACCGGTGTTGAACGGCGGCGTCGCAATCAGGTGCGTACCGTCGTCATACCTGATGTCCAACGGCATCGGCTCCGGAAGTTCCGGGTCGGGATCCGGATCGAAGACCACGATGTTGGTCAATGCCTTGGGTGTGCCGTCGTATAAATGGAACTGATTGCTGATCGCTATCGACAGCGGGCGCACCAGGATGTGCAGAATGCCGGTTCCCGACCCCGTTACATTGCTGTCGGTGCTGGATACAACCTGGGTCCACTGTCCGGCGTTGATCGGCGCGTTGGTATACAGGATTGCGTTGTGAAAGTACTGCGTCACCAACGGGAGCGGTGGCGGCATGGGCGGATTCTCATCCTGCACGATGGCGCCCAGCGATTGCGGTTGTGCGTTGTACACATTCGTGTCGTTCGGAACCTGTATCGTCAGCGTCCGCGGCACAATCACCAGACGGCCCGTGCCGCCGCCGCTGAAATTGGGGTCGGCTATGACGGTCCTCTGGGTCCAGATACCTGTTGTGACCGGCGCGTTGCTGTACACGTTGCCGACAACATCGATAAAGATATTGGATACCGGCGTGAGAGGCGGTACGGACACCACGTCATCGGGGTCCTCCATGTGGACCGGCAAGCTCTGGGGTTGTCCGTTGTAAATTCTGGTGGCGTTCGAAACGGTTACGTCCAGCGGCCGTTTGCTGATCAACAGAAATCCCGTGGAGGAACCGGAATAGTTCGCCTCCTCCACGCGAACCACGCCGAAATAGAACCCGGCGTTCACGGGGAGACCGGTGATCGTCTGAAATGCGTCATGGTACTGGGTGACCACCATCAGGGGCGATGGCAGGGGAATTGCAGGCAAGTTGGTGTCCGTGATGGTAGGCGAGAAAACCGAATGGGGTTCCCCGTCGTAGACATATGAATTGGCGAATACCGAATACGTCAACGGGCGCTTGCCGATATCTACGGTCACAAAGTCCGACGTGACAGCGCCAGAAGGATTGGTGACGACACAGCGGAACTGATAGGTGCCCGCGTTGAAGTTGGAAAGCTGAATGGAGGACTGGGACACGTTGACGTAATTCACCGTCGCTGTCGTTTGAATCAAATGCGTTGCAAAATCATTGGCCGGCGGAGTCTGCCATACGATCCGGAACGGAATGTTGGAAAATTGCGCGGAGACAACGCCCGGCTGACGGTATAGAAAATTGGTGGATTTCGGCGGAATGGTGATAGTCGGGGGCGGTCGTATATGAACGTGGGTCAGCGGGCCGTCATCGTAGCCGTACTGGTTGTATGCCCGGGCATAATACCATCGCGACGAATGAATCATAGGCGGATACAAGGTGTTTGAATTTTCCCCGGGAAGGGGGGACATCCCATCCACGGGAACGCCCGGCGCCTCACCCGGATACCATTCATACGAAACGGGGACGCTCTGCGTGACCGTAATGGTCATGCGATCGTTCGGCCACACCACCTGTGATGTTGGATTGGGAAACGTCGTGAAGTACGGCGTATCGAGCAGGTTCGCGATGAGCGGCCCGGTGATGGTGCCGGTGTAAATGCTGGAATTGCCCAGGCCGCCGGAACTGATCACCAGATGATAATTTCCTACGGGAAGGCTGTTGCTGAATGTGGCGTTGCCGGACCCGTAATGGTAAAGCCCCAGATTGGGGTGTTCGGGATCAAAGAAGGCCGAATACAGATCGATCCTGGAGCCAAATTCGCCCAACCCGAATTTGAAGTTGTAAACTCCCTGCTGTTGGATCTGGAACGCTTGTATTTTGTAATAGGTTAGATTGGTCACCACGCCGCCGGAACCGTTTGATCTCTGCCAGATGCGGTTGCCCGGCCGCAGATTGCCTTGAATCACCGGAACCTGGCTCAATACCCGCACGTGCATGATTCCGGTTTTGACTTCGCCGTAAATATTGGTGGCGCGGGCCCAGAAATACCGACTGCCCGGCGTGGTGAAAACGGGCGTGGTATAGGTCTTGTTGGTGGCGCCGGATATCATGCCCGAGGCTTCGTAGGTCTCGCCGGTAAACCACTGGTATCGCCGCGGCACGGCGCCCCACGTGGCGAACTGCAACGTCGCGTTATGGTTCGTGAGGAAGGTCGCGCCCGAGGATTGCGATACGATGACCAGGTTGGACTGCGGCGGATGAATCAACGGGATGCTTGTTCCCGTGATGGTGCCGCCAAATGTGCCGTACTGGCCGGCGTTAGACGAGCTGATGATCAGGCTGTACTGCCCTGCCGCAAGGAACGTGGTAAGCGAAAGCGGACCGGGTTCATTGTCAACCACACCATCAGCGTAGAAATTCAGGTTCGGTGTCGATGGGTCAAAATACGGGGCATACAGATTGATGGCGGCGGGGAATCCGGTGGACGTCAACCCGATGGTGTAGTTACCGGAAAAGAACACGGAAAAAGTGATGATTTCGTACGGACAAATATTACCGCTCGGTACGCCAAGCTGTATCATGCGGTCCCAGGTGTCGTGCTCCGGGGTCAGTGATCCGCTGAACGTGGCCGGGCCGGTAACCGAAATGAAGTGCGCCTCGGAACTGCGGACCTCGGGCGGAATGGTTTCATTTCCGGTTATCAGGCACCAGTAGCTGACATTGCTGAAAATGGGCGGAGAATTATAGATGTAGTTAGTGGCTCCCGGGATCGCGAGCGCCGGGACGGGCGCATTTGTGCCTTCGGGTTTCGGTCCGTGGTACCATTGGAATGTATGGGGAAAGCGGCCGTTGGCGATGGCGGAAACGCCGACGGTGTTGCCGGTCAGCACCGTGCCGCCGGTGGGATGAGCCAGGATCGTCAGGTTGGTCGTGAAGGCCGTGACAATACCGACCGTGCCGTTGGTAAATGCACCGGAGAAGTCGGCGGTTTCATTGGTGGAAGGCCCGGAAACCACCAGGTAGTGTGTACCGGGGAACAGATTGACGGCATCAACCTGGCCGACGCCCATAGAATACAACTGTTGGAGCGGATTTCGCGGATTATACAGGTTCTGGTAAATGTACAGGTAGTAATTGGTCGGGGTTACGCGCGCGCTGATGGTGGCCGAGGAGGCGTTGGTAAATTGAAAGACCCTGTAAACGGCGGCGGTTCCGGAAAATGTGACAGTGTCATGGGGGCGGTTGTACACGTAGGGAACATTGGTGAGGGAACCGCTGAAGTTGGTGACTTGAGCATTTGTGCCGGTTAAAGCCAGCACAAAAAAAACAAGGCCGTAAGCCCAAATGCTAATCTTCAAATTGCGCACTCCTTGACGATCAATTTATCCGCGAACCATTCCGGGTAAAGGAAAAAATATCTTGCCGGGGTGACATTAAATCCACCCGGAACTCATCACGGCGGGTCCGCCCTGGCACCCCCCTTATTGACCTGGGTCGTTGGCCTAATTTCCAAATGCACACAAACCGGGCGATGCTTGTGTCCAGCAAAAGGGAAAAATCATCATGAAAACATATCCCGTTCTGGCGGGACTTATTCTGGCAACGTGGTAAACGGCTTCACATTCCGCCATATTTGAGCCGTATTTAGGGCTATGGGTCGATTTCGATCATACGAGGGCTTTCGTCCCATAGCACTGGCAAGTCGAGTCGGAGGTTATCTTCATCCCAATGAGCCGACCCGGAGACGTCGCTTCCATCCAAACGGATACCGCCTGGTTGTCGTTCGAGACCATGAATACGAAACTGGATGGTGCGCTGGTCGGGCCGACCCGGATAGTCGTGTCGCTCTCCTTCAATGCGAATGATGTGCCCGCCGCTTGCCGCACGTTCATAGCGAAATTGCATAAGTTCAAACTGCTTGTTTTGGAATGCCTCGGGCGACGTTCCGTCATCGTCATATACCTTGCCGCTTGAAACAGAGACCAGCGGATCAGCATAGAAATCGACATGCAGTTCACTTGGGTCGTAGTGATCTGTATTGGTTATGACGGGGATCGTGGGCAGAAACGCGCCACCACGGACAAAAACAGGAATCTGCTCCAGCGTCACCGGCACTTTGACGGCTTGTCCGCCTTTGTACCGTTTTCCGCCAAAGAAATCGAACCAGTGAGATCCCTTGGGAAAGGGTACGAGTTGTTCGGTCACACCCGGTTCGAGGATGGGGGCAACCAGAAGATCATTGCCCCACAGGTAGGCATCCATGCGGTCTTCCAATTCCGGTCGGTCATCCAGAAACATCAGCGGTCGCATCAACGGCAAGCCGTCCGTGGCGTTCTCGAACATCAATGTGTAGTGATAGGGTAACAACCGGTAGCGCAGGCGAATAGCGTCTCGAACGATTCGTTTCGTCTCGTCATCCCAGAAAATCGGTTCCGGCGGCACTTCCGGGTGCGCATGCGGCCGGTAGATGGGTTGAAAGACGCCATACTGCATCCACCGGATATACAATTCGGCGTCTTTTGTTCCTCCGGTATATCCGCCGAGGTCAGAGTGCATGTACGCCACGCCCTGCAACCCCATTTGCAGAGAGATTTCAATTTGCGAGCGCAGACCTCCCCATGAGCGATTGACATCGCCGCTCCACGGAATCATGCCGTAGCGTTGCGTGCCCACAAATCCGGAGCGCATGAGATTGAACGGGCGCAATTGCGGAAAATCATGTTGATACCCTTCATACACCATCCGCGACCAGGTGTGGCCGTAAGCGTTATGAACCTCTTCGCCGCGACCGTTCACATGCCGGATGTCATCGGGGTGAGTTTCGGGTTCGCCAAGATCGCCCCACCAACCGGCGACACCCGCATCCATCTGCTGTTTGTAAAACGACCAGAACCACTCGCGCGCGGATGGGTTGAATACATCCAGGAGACCTGCTTGCCCGAAAAACGTCTCAAACGTTGCCGCATTTCCTTCAGCGTCCCTGGCCAATACCTGTCGGCTGACGGCATTTTCCCAATTCTTTGATTCGGAAAGGATGAACGGCTCTGTAATCAGGATTGTTTTAATGCCTTGTTGCTTGAAGTTGCCGATCATTTCCTCGGGATCAGGAAAGGCTTTCCGGTCCCAATCGAGATTGCCCATGTAGCCACGCAGATCGGGTCCAAACCAATAAAGATCGAAGATGATGGCATCGATCGGGATGTCGTCCTCAATATGACCAGCCACGACCGCCTCGGCTTCGGAACGCGACTGATAACCGAAGCGTGATGCGAGATGCCCCAGCGCCCAGCGGGGAAGCATGGGTTGCCTGCCCGTAGTTTCGGCGATGGCGGCGGACAGTTCCGGCCAGGTTTCACCTGCAATAACAATATAAGCCCATCGTCCACCAACTGCCTTGAATTGCAGGGTGCGGTTTCCGTCGGAATCAATATCAATTTCTCCGCGGGCCGCATTATCGAACACCAACATGTATCGCCGCGACGAAACAACGGCGGGCATGGAGTAGTACATGAGTTTGGCGTGATCCGAATAATTGTAGGCGCTTTGCGAATAAAGTTCGAGTCGTTCACCGCGCCGGTCCATCCTGCCCAGTGCGCGCGATCCGGCTCCGTAAAATCGCTCTTCTTCGCCAACGCGGAAGCGAAACCCCGCGCGGGATTGGTTCCGCACGAATCCCGGAGATTCCTCCATCAGCTCCCGGTTCAGGTGATGATACTTAAGGCGGAAGGGTTTTTTGTTTATTTCCACGGTCAGGCCATCTGTTCGAACGCGCACCATGTCATCCGACTCTTCCAACTCGAAATCTGCATACCGGGGTTCGCCGGCAAGCGCGAAGGACGATGGCTGTGACTCCGTGTCCGTTGGGGTGAAAACAATCTCAACGGCATTCATCGAATGGAACGACACCACAACCGATCCGTCCGTCACATCCATATTCAACTGACCGTTGTGAATCCGATGATTCAACAGCTCGCGCCCCGGAAGGTCGGCCGCCGCGGCTTCGATCAAAACAGGAGCGGCCATGGTTGTTAATCCAAGCAAAGATTTTGGGGATATTTTTATCATGTTGGCGGCATGGCATAAGATCCTCACACAAAGAAGTCAACCCTTCGTTGAGGTTTACGAATTCCGGCGGCGCATCTGGCTGGCGGCAAGTTTTCCCAGCGTTGCGACAGATTGGTCGAGGCGTTCCGACCAGGGGTGACCGCAATTAAGCCGGATAAAATTCCGGAATTCCCGGCGCGCGGAAAATATCGGGCCGGGCGCTACGCTGATTCCTACATGGATGGCCGCGTAAAAAAGCTTCATGGCATCCACGCCCTTCGGCATCTCCACCCATATTACAAAACCGCCCATCGGACGGCTTACCCTGGTTCCGGCGGGAAAGTGTCGGCCCACCGATTCGATCGTGCACTGAACCTGGCGTTCAAAAGCCCGGCGCAGGCCCCTGATCATATGATCATAACCTCCCGACTTCAAAAACTCCGCCACCGCCCATTGCGTTGGTGTGGGGGTTGAAAGAGTCAGGCTTCCCTTGTGCCGCAGAACACGATCATAATAACGCCCCGGCGCCACCCAACCGACGCGGAAACCGGGCGCCAGGGTCTTGGAAAACGATGAGCAGAACATTACATGCCCGGTGGAGTCAAAAGCTTTTGCCGCAAGGGGGCGGTGCGCATCAAACGCCAAATCGCCATAGATATCATCCTCAATCACCGACACATCATGCCGAACGGCCATTTGAACCAGCCGCTTTTTGTTTTCATCCGGCATACAGCTTCCCAACGGATTGTGAAAATTGGAAATAACCAGACAGGCTTTGACTTTTTTTCTCCGCAACACACGTTCAAGCGAATCGAGCTGTATACCGGTTCGCGGGTCGGTGGGGATTTCCAACGCTTTCATTTTCAAGCTTTGGATTGTGCGCAGAAAACCATAATACGTCGGAGACTCCACAGCGATTACATCACCCGGCCCGGCCACCGATTGTAAACAAACGGCCACCGCCTCCGTGCATCCGCACGTCGTAATAATGTCATCGCTGGTCAACCGGCAACCCAGGTCGAGCGATCGAAGCGCGAGTTGTCGGCGCAATTCCAAAAGCCCGGGCGGAAGATCGTAGTCGTTGATGCGCGAACCAAGTCGCCGGCTCAAGGCTCCCATCAAGCGCATGAGTTTCGTATATGGAAACAAGCCCGCGCTTGCGCAGGCCGCGCCAAGCGGAATAATCGAAGGATCACGCGCCGCGTCATAAACATTCGAGACAAGATCGTCGATGGAAACCACGCTTGCGGTTTTTGGCGGTCGGGTTATGCGCGGTTCCGGCGGCCACTCAAGCCTACGCGCCCGGACATAATAACCCGATTGCGGCCGCGCCTCGATCAAGCCGGCGTTTTCCAGATGGATGAACGCTTGCAACACGGTGGAAATACTGACCCCCTGCTGACGGCTAAGGCGTCGGATCGAGGGCACACGATCACCCGGCTTTAGACTGCCCTCCTCGATCAACCGACGAATGGAGTTCGAAACTCGCTCGTATAACAAATCCCTGGGTTTGGAGGTCGCCTTGATCATGTTGTTCTCGTCGTCAAAGATTACCCATCGGCCGCATTTTTGGAATAGATACAGATCGCCATCATTCAAGCAAGTACAGTTTAGCATAACTCATAACTGTTATGGTTACAATTCAATTTATCTATATCTGTATCTGTATCACAATCCGCGATAATGTTATCGGAATGAAAGCATTGGAATTTATTTCATCCATCCTGTTTTACGGAAGGGCCAAAGCCACGGTAGATCGCCCCGAAACTGTGAACGCGGGCTTTTCATGTGCCCTGGATGTCCGGCACGTGGAGATTCCAACCAGCCTGAAGGCTGGAAGAGTCATAACATTCCGAATGCAACGCAAGGGTCAACTCGTTTGCCTGAACGGTCGCTTGTGGATCACGCAAACCGGAAACCCCGGCGATCACGTGCTTGAGCCGGGTGATACATATAATGCCAAAGCCGCCGGCAACCTGGTTGTGGAAGCCTTGTCGGATTGTTCGTTCGAAATCACACCGCGTCCACATTGGTGGAGCTGATTATACAAGAGCAAGCCCTGTTGATCCGAAACCCGCATTCACAATAACTAAAACGAAGACGCGCGGCTCGGATCGATCGGCGCCAACATCATCCAGCAGGACGGTTTATAACCGGAAAGCACATCACACATGCGTTTGCGTTGAGTTTGAGCTTGTAACGCGTCCGGACAAGCCTGATTTATATGGTATGATCAGGCGTCACCTCGAAACATGAAGGAGTTCGCTAAAATGAAAAGTCGCATCATGTATATTGAGAATAAGTCCCGCGGACTTGCCGGTGGTGACGCGCGAATTGGCCGAGTGAGTTTCTCCAAGACTGGAAGCACACTCTATTATGGTGGCCGCACCTTTCGTTCTCTCAAGGGAACCGGTTTCAAATCCAATTACATAGATATCAATACTGGCGAAGAATTCTGGATTTCAGGCCCGAAGAAAAACGGTCAAGACAGGCTTTACGGCGAAGCCGTACCGGTACATATTGATGAAGATGTAGCCGAAGAGTATTGGCGTGACATTCGAAATCATGAAGAATCGCTACAAAAGTAAATTTTAACCCGAAAACCGGAGTTGAAGGTGGATGCAGAGTCGCAGTGCTTTCGTGCG
>DAOLDL010000107.1:0-8861 GCA_035327305.1 Kiritimatiellia bacterium
AATCGTGAGTACGCTAATACCGTACCGTGGGTTCAAATCCCACTCCCTCCGCCAGCCTTCGCTCGCCGCACCGCGGAGAGCGGAGGCGGGCTCTTGTGAACCATGCGGAACGGGTTACCGCTTCCTTCCGAAAACCCACCAACCGAAGCCGATCCAGAACAACGTGACCACGCTGGTCAGGATCAGCACAAAACCCGGGCCGAATTGCGCGATCAATGGCATGGATGCCGCGGTAAACAATCCGCCTCCGACGATCGGTTCGAACAACAATTGCTTGTAGCCAAAGCTTTCCAGCGCGCCCGATTTGTTGCGTGGGTCGGCCATCCGCATCAGAAGGATTCCGGTCACCGTGACGCCGGTCGATTGGCCGAAATCGCCGATTCCCCGCTCAAACCAATTTGCCGGAATGATCCGCGGAGCCAGCAGCAGAACGCAGGCGACGTTCCAGGCAATCCCCGCTCCGGCGAGCAGCAGAAACGGGCCCAGGTGTTGGCCGATGGCGCTTAAGGACAACGTGCCAAGGGCTGCGACAATGGTAAAGTCGAGGGCCGCCCCGGAGATGCGGTTCATGATACGCCGGTTGATGTGGTGGCCTTGCCGTGTTTTGTCGACGACCACCTGCACGATGACTCCGCCGATCATGGCCAGCGGAAACAGCGGTACATACCGTATCAAGGTGACACCGCCTTCGCCGCCCCACGTGGTCTGCTCAATCCACAACAGCGCTTCCTTGATCAGCCAACCGATGCCGATGGCGAGACCCACCACGCCGAGGTGAATCGAGAGGGGATCGGTGGGCCGGCTTTCCTGTTCTTTTTCCCATTGCAATTCCTTGAATTCCTCCAGGCTGTCGCCGTCCGCCGGCGCGACTGCCGCGGCGCGGCTGTCACCGGCGGGGTCAATGATCCGGCGCCGGGCGGCCCAGTTGATGAGAATCGTGCCGAGAAGTACGCCGGAGACGATACCAATGGTGGCGAGGCCGAGGGCAAGGTCGGCGCCCTCGGGAAACCCGAGGTCGCGAAAGGTCTGGGCCATGCCGGCGGCGGTGCCGTGCCCGCCCTCAAAACCGATTTCAATCAACGCGCCGGCGAGCGGACTCATACCGAATACCGGCGTCAGCACCAACAGGGCCAGGGTGATGCCGACTACGTATTGCCCCCAGGCCAGCGTCTGGCCGAACGCGACTTGCGGTCCTGCTTTCAACCATATTTCGCGAGGACCCGGCACAGGCTTGCCGAGAAACAACGCAGCGAATACCACGCTGATCAGTAACCCCGGCAAACCCCGCCACACCGCGATGGTCTCTGGTGGGATTAGTCCGTCCGGCCACCGTACGGAAAAGGCGCCAAACACCTGCGGGCCGATCAGCAACGCAATCACCCCGGCAATGATCGAGCTGGGCAGGAACAGGCGCTCGAACAAGGGTATGCGCGACTTCAGCATGCGGCTGAGCATCAACAGCACGCCGATCAGAATTAGACTCCAGAAAAGATGTTGATGGGTCATGCGTGTTTCCTTTCTGTATTGTTCACCTGAATACCGTATGGAAAATCGGTGGCACAGAAACAAGAGTCAACTTCCACTATTCCAACAATTCATCCGTTCGTGCTTTCCGGAACCGCCACGACCTCTTGTCCCCAGCGCATCTCTTACGTGTAGGGCGCTCTCCGCTCGCGTAGCAAATGCACGCAATGCTCATTGAGGCTTTCACCATGGCGCAGGGCGCTAATGGCCAGGGCCTTGTGTAAATCCTTGCCCACCCGGACGACAAACTTGCCGGAATATTCTTTACCCGCTGTTGCTTCGGGAAGCGGGACTCCGTCCTGTTCACATAACGCTATCCACTCCTCCACGGCCTGACAAAGCTCCTTGTACACCTTGGCTTCTTCATCTCCATGAACGCCACCAAGCATAAGACCTGGGCAGACGCCAACATAGCACTGGTCTTCTTCCGACCATTCAACAAGCTTGATATACTGATCGCTCGTTTTCATTCCGCCACCTCACGAATCGCTTTCTCCACATCACGTTCCTGATAACGCTTCGCATCCTGCGAAAGTTTGCCGCTGAGGGTGATTCTCACGCCCCGGGCATGCGCGAAGTTGCGGTGACTGCCTTTGCCGCCGCAATCCACAAATCCCGCGCACAGGATATCTCGTATCAGCTCTCTGATTTTCTTCGGCATGGCAACATAGTACTAGACTGGTATCAGCATGACAATGACCATACCGCGGAAAATCAAAGACACGATGACCTCCCCCCCCCGCTATTCCATCCGCTTGCGCTTTCCTGACCCGCCGCGCCCTCTCTGTCCCCACGCAACTCTGAGGCGCGACTGATCGCCTTGAGCCGTTTTACCGAAGCGCCCTGTCCAAAGAAAAGCCGCGCCGCGTGTCATGTTCAGGTATTCGCCTTGTTATTCCACTGCCGGGGTATCCGGCGCTTGCATGGCTTTCTCCGCTTCGTCAAGGGTTCCGGCGGATAATACTCTTCTTATGTTGGGATAACTTTCGGGCGCATCTGGATTCGGATCTAATTTGCGGATAAGCCGGGCACCCAAGCGAGCGCCCTCGCCATCGTAAGAAGCAATAAAGTTGCGAAAGGAGTCTCCGGCTGACTCATCAGCCATATCGCTTACAACCCTAAGCAAAAGCAAGGGAACACGATGATCAATGCATGCCATTGCGACACCGTAACTGTTCATGTCGACCAATGGCGCATCGGTTAACGCATAAAGCTTCTCGCGAGCGGCTTGCGATGAGATGAAGGCTTCACCGGAAACCAATGTTGTGGGTGTTGAAGGCCAGTCGTCATTAATGCCAGTTGCCGGATCACGAAAAAATACGTTGAGGTGCAGGGTGCTGCGTTCATGCAATTGAAAACCCGAGGCGGTTTCGGTTCCCTTGGGGGCATACGTGACTCTGTCTACGCGATGCCACGTCCCGACCAAAGATTCACACGTATCAAGGCAACCTGCGGGGCCTATGGAAATAGCCAAGTCGCATCGAAATTGTGACAGGAGCGCCTGGGCCGACAATGCGCTTTCAACGTTCCCGGAACCCATCTGCACGGCAACAACCTTGTGATCTCCAACACGAAATTCGGATAGGGAGCGCCGACCAACTTTAATCGTTGAGTAAAACTCATCGGCCTCTCTTTTCAGTGCGGTCAAATCACGATCAAGCGCATAAAATAGAGCAATGGTATCACCTGACGCCTCGGTACCGACAAGCGGCCACCCCATATAACCGCAAATAATTAGTAGACAAGCGAAATGGTACATGGTAATCGATTACATATGCAAATAAGCATGAAATCAAAATTTACCATAACGCGTCGAGCATTTATTCATCTTGGCGGTCTGGCGGCAGCTGGAACGCTTTCTGTTTTCTTTCTGCGCAGCTCGGTAAAGGCAAGCGTTTATCCCATCAAAACCATTGCTCTGCGTCCCGTGGGTGGTGAAATGCACCCGAGTCCTTCCGTCATCTCATTTTGTGAAAAGCAGCGCTATAAAAGCGCGGCGGATGCAGTGCGCGCGGCTGCGCATCGTAAGGGCGGAAAGGTGGAAGCGTATCGTTTTTGATTTGTCTAAGGGTGTCGGGTCGAAGCCCGTTGATTCTCTAAGACGAAAATGGCTGGGACGCGAAGGTGCCTGCGAGGACCTAGCTTACCGGTCGTAATTTGCAGAATGTGCGTGAATATTTCCGGGAAGGTAGGGCGTAATCACCGCCTTGTGCGGTTTTTCATGTACGACGCAAGACAAAGACTGAATCAGCCATACCGCATCATAAGCAGGGATATGCAGCTCGCAAGACTCGGGGGGGGCATTTTATGCAATCAGAACGCAGGTACAGAAAGCGGCAAGTCCAACCCTGTAAACGGGGGAAATCTGGACAGATCGAAGGCATATCCATCCATATCGGCAAGAAAAAATATGCCTCTGCGCTGACCGAAATTGATCGAATGCTTGGGCTTCCGAATTTAAATTCGACGGCGAAGGCCCGCCTCTTAAGCCTGACGGCGGATGTGGAGTTCAGCCGCGGGCTTTATGACAAAGCTGCGGGATTGCATTTGGCCGCAGCCCAATTGGGCATACAAGACGTTTACGCATGGGAACGCCCATTGATTGGCCATGTGTTAGCCCTATTAAAAAAGCCTGACATCGAAGCAGCTCGTTTAATGGCATATCATACCGTTGCTATTGCCCAGAACAAAATGGCTGTCTTTGATGATGCGGTTAGAAGCGCTAATCGCCGCCTGGAAGATGAAGGATCTGTTGCGGTACCGCCATTACCGCCTCGCCCTAGCGTGGTCGCCACGCGATTAGGCAATTTGTTCTTGCTGGAGGGCGAGCCCGCCATCGCGCAAGATCTGTTCGAAAAAGCCCTGCAAATAAATCCGCGCGGGGCTTCACGAGCACGAATAGGTCTGGCCCGCGCAGCCCTTTCACATGGTGATGCGGGTAAAGCCTTGGCGCTCGCCGAAGACGCCATCAGGAGAGGCCGATTCAGAAGAAAAACGCTATCCGGATGGCCCATACTCATTGAGGCGCGCCGCCGACTGGGTGGCTGGCGGATAAAGGAGCGGCTTATTGAGAGTTTGAAGGTCGCAACTCCGGCAATCCGCGCAAAAGCAATCGTGATCATCGTTCAAGAGTTGCGACGACATGGAATGCAGCAGTGGGTCGAAATCGCGTCCGAATGGCTGAAGCGGGAAGGAGCTGGATATCCTATCGAAGCCATCGAACTAAAAAAAATTCTGTTGGCGTCCGAGAAGGAAATGCCCGGGCGCTATGCTGAGCGCTTGGCCAAGTCCGAAGACTTATTGAGCACGGAGCCTCTCAGCCGCAGCGAATGGCTCGCGGCAGCCAAAGAACAAGTATTGTCTGGATTGATGACCGGCCAAACCCCTGATATCCCGAACTTACTCTCGGATGCGGAAAAGCGCTTTGATGCCAAGTTTCGAATTCGCGCCCAATACGGCTTGGCGCTCACATGCTTAGAGTCTGGGCGACGGGACATGGCTAAGGCCTTGTTGGAACGCGGCATGAAAGCCCCGCATTCCGATCCTTCGCTGCGGGCGAAGCTGGCGTGGGCCCTGGCTCGCATTGAGGACATGAACGGAAATCACGTGGCTTCCGCGCGAATATATCAAGAGTTGTGGCAGAACAAGGACCTGCCGCCACGCATGGCGCTGCAAGCACGTCTACTTTGGGCTCGCTCACTCGCCCAGAGCGGCAATGTGCGTGCGCTGAACAATGCCCGCTCTCAAATTGAAGATGTCCTCCGCATTCAGAACGATTACGAAACCCTTCTTAATTTTGCCCGGCAAATGGTCGCCCTCCATCCCTCGCTGGAGGAATGGAGCATCACCCTGCTTGATGAAGGCAGCCGGATGGCTATGGTTGAATTGGCAAGGGCGGAAACTCCCGGAAAAGCCGCCGAGGTTTTATTCAAACTTACCCGTAGGCAAATCATTGACTTCGGGCGCGTCGAACAGGCCATCGCCTATTGGGAAGAAATGCCGTCCCAGAGAAAAGCGTGGTTATGGTCTGCCGATCGCAACTATTGGCAATATGTCGGCTTACTCGCGCTGGGCTATCTGAGAAACGATGAACGCGAGAAGGCGAGAATATGGACGTATGAAATTCTGGGCGACCCGTCAACACCGCCGGAAGGCGTCGTCCAAATTGCGACGACCTATGCGGATTGGTTGATTACGCGAGGTGGTGTGGTAGAAGCCTTTCAGCTTTATGATCGCGTTATAAAGGAAGCGCCCTCGCACGAGCTTGCCATCCATGCATGGTACTGGAACGCATTGGCCGCTCATAAGCAAGGCAGAATGGATGAACGAAACCGCCGCCTTGCCGCACTAAAGCGGGCGCAAGGGGCGCGGGTGCAGTTGCAGGGCCGCCGGGAAGTTGAAACCAAGGCGTGGTTGATGTATCACGACCTTGATAGCCATCGTGCACGTGAAAACGTCGAGCCCAATTACTCCGCGGAAGAATTGACCGTTGCCAGAAGTCAATTGCTCCGCGACATGGAGATATTGCCATGATGGCGCGCTGGTTATGCATGGCGCTGGTTTTGTCGGCATCGCTGGCGGGCGCCCAAAGCTCTACCTCGACGAATTGTCCCCACCCGTTTTGCCCGTCATTTGCTGTTGAATTCAACGCGCCATACGGCTATACTTCAACTGGGGGTTCACCGATTACCATCACGGCTTACATTACGAATCATACGCCGGGGTGTTACAACTACGCCCCTCTTTATTACGAGAACTTTCGCAGCAAAGGCTGGGTCGTGTCTGGCATTTCATCCTCGCCGCAAAGCGGAACCGGTTGGACCGCCGCCTTTACTCCGCTATCCGCAGGTCAAGGTACGGTAACCTTTACGATACGCGCGGATCGCCTCTGGCGCCCACGGCTTGTGTGTAAAGAAACCAGAGATGTCAGCGTAAATGTGTTTTCCATACTCTCTGTAGACTTGAATATTTGGAACGGCGGCAGCGATCTGGACAACGGACAGACCGCCGGGCCACAAGGGGATCAGGTGCCTGATGCCGACGAAGAGACGGTCGGCGCTTATCTGCTGGTGAACTGGGATGACGATGATGGCGATGGCGTGATGAATGCCGATGGTTCATGGTCAACCCTCCCTGTGCCGGACCTTACTGAAGACTATGTTGCCAATGAAGACAATCTTGCCAAATTGAAACCCACCGTTGAACCGCTGTTGGATACCGGAACCATCGAGCTGGAAGTGTCGGGCACAGACTCGGGAAAGGTCAAACTCTGGACGCAGAGCACCAAGGGAACGCAGATCACCCTGACTTCGAACAAGAAGACATGGAATCTCGCCAACTCCGCGGAGAAGGCCGACTTCCAAACCTTCATGAATGACGGCTATTGGATCGAGGGCGTGGATGCCGGAACTGCTGAACGCGGGGTCACTTTTACCCTGCGCTACAAAGACAGCGGGGGGACGGAGATTTGCAACGATGTTTGTAAGGCCACGGTCGTCATGATCAATCTAGCCAACGCGGTCTACCGGGACAACATGATTTGGTCACAAGGTTCGCGAGGTCATGGGGCCTTGGTTTGGCGTTACGCCGGAACATGCACAAAGGCTGATCTTACCAACGACGTTAATTTCATTCTGATCGAAATGGATGGACCCACAGATAACCGAACCCTCGCCACAATCACGCAACAGGCAGGCTATCCTGCTTACGGTTGTTTCAGAAATCCAGCGATGACGTACGTGCACCGGCTTCAAATTATCCAAGCGGCACGCGCGTTGGCGGCTCGCGCCCCAATCACATATACCGCGACTGATGCGGTACAACCCTACGACTGGGACGGTGCGCTCAACACCATCACGGCTTTGCGTTGCGATAGTTTGATTGAGGTGTGCTATGAGATCAGCGGCGTGAATGTGTGGGGCATGGAAAGAGACGCTGACAACCACACTGTTCACTATCCCATCAACGATCAGGCTGACAATTGGAGCTACAGTGCCACATGGGGTACATGGACAGCAGGTGCAAACAATCGTCCGGACAATCTCGAAGAACATAATGACTTCGACGGTATTGGTTGGGCCGACACCTTGATGCCAGCAACACAATGTGGAAATGTTGCCCCAGTCGAAGCAGACACACGGTTTCAGGCGCAGAATCTTTGCCAACCCGTTGGCAGTACCGGAGGAAATTGACATGAAACACACTGGATTGTTGACAGGCATATTCCTTGCGACCCAGCTACTCGTTTATGGTGCAGGTGACCACTGGAATCATATCCAACGGCTTGTAAAAGAATACGATACTCCACAGGGCAATCCACAGTTGGAAACGTACCTCAAAAGTCTTACGCCCGACCAGATGCTTCAAGCTGCTCGTGAATATTCCCAGTACGCCGCCAATAAGTTCCCGACGGACAATTGGGCGGAGGCCGTTATGGATGTCGGACTTACCTTGACCTTCTATGGAACTGATCAGGGCGGGCTGGCGAATGACAGGCTGCGCGTGTTGCTTAAATGTATAGCCGACAAAAACGAAAACGATTTCTTTAGGGAAGCGCTCGTTCGACTTGTGCGGCAGCGGTACTGGGAACAAATGACCGATGACCAACGGCGGCAGAGCAGGCAGACTTTTCTTGAGGTTTTATCGGACAAGAACGCGCCTGGACGATTGAGGGTCTTGAGTTGTCGGGAACTCACGCAGGCGCTTGCCGAAAATCACCGTCGTGTCATTGTCTCGGACAAGAATATCCGCCCGCTCAGAAGCGACAGGCAGAAGTGGCAAAACGTCAATGGTCTTGTCCGCGATGGTGAGATACGCCTTGAACCCGAGACGCGCAATGCACTAAAGGCAATCAACGAGGAAATTGCTGCGATCACGCCAGCGCTAGCCAGGCTATCGCAAGATGATGCCGAGACACCGGAAGTGAAGGAACAGGCACAATCCGCCTTGAAAGCTTTTGCGGACTTACCGGTGGCGCCTGAACAGTGACTACTCCCTCCGGCCCTGTACACAAAATCTGCTTTCGCACATTTTGCGCCAGGGCCTCCGGGGCGGTGTTCGCTCCCGCTGGTCGCTCACCTCGACGCTCCGGGCCATCAAGGCCAAGCGGCCGTTGTCGCCTACGGCGTCCCCGTCCACTTCGCCTTGAAGTCCCTCCGCTTTATGCGTGCCGCTACGCGTTGTGCGGCTTGTTCGTGAATCCGGCGTCATTGATGGTGCGGACGCGCAGCGCCAAGCCGCGCGGGGCCGCGCCGGAACTCGCCCTGCACTACGCGCAGGGCGGCCGGGCAACGTCGCATAACGGCGCGCGTTATGCGTTCGTTCGGTCGAAGACTCCC
>DAOLDL010000108.1:0-2180 GCA_035327305.1 Kiritimatiellia bacterium
TCATAGATGCGGCATTTCTGCTTGGCGACTTTTGCGGTTATTTCAACTTCAAATCCAAACCGGTTTTCCTTCAAGTCGATTTTCTTTAAAACTTCGTTTCGAAACACCTTATAGCAGACCTCCATGTCGGTAAGGTTGAGGTTGGTCATCATGTTGGACAGCAGGGTCAGGAACTTATTGCCGATCATGTGCCAGAAAAGGTGGACGCGGTGGGCGCCGCCCCCGGCAAAACGGGAGCCAAACACGACATCGGCCTTGCCTTCGAGAATCGGGGCAAGCAACGATGGATAATCACGCGGATCATATTCCAGATCAGCATCCTGAATGAGCACGATATCACCGGTGGCCAGCCTGAATCCGGTGCGCAACGCCGCGCCTTTTCCCTGATTGACCTCATGATGAGCAATCACCAGAGATGAATCAGCCTGCTTCAATTGCTCAAGTGACTCCGCCGTTTTGTCGCGGGAGCAATCGTTCACGAGAATGATTTCTTTTTCAAGCGGCAACTGTACCGCACGCACCGCGTCGACAATCTGGAAGATGGTCCGCTCTTCGTTATAAACCGGTATGACGATGGAAAGTTTCATTGCGCTGATTACCCCCTAATTATTAACGACGAAAAACGCGAACCTGTTATTCGGTAGATTTCATCTTTATAAACAATATGCGTCACAACATTTCCTCATTCGAACACAGACAGCAACTCATACATTACTAAACTACAAACACTTTTTCGCGTACTTTCGCGATTTCAGTCGTTGTATTAATTCTTTTTCAGAAACAGGTAATCAACCGACTGGTCTCCGCTTTGCCGTAGACGCAAGACTCCTTTGTCTAAAACATGCGCGAGATAACCATGCGAACCCAGCAAATCAAATAACTCGGAGGCGGAAGTTCCTGCCTCGTCGGGATTGCTCGCGACTTCGATCAGGAGCGGAGGTTGTTTACGGGCAAAAAAGTTTGCGCCACCGCGAATGACAGCAAGCTCATGACCTTCCACGTCGATTTTGATGAAATCCGGCATTAAACCCAGGCGCGCCACTTCAGCAGACAGTGTGGACGCTTTAACCCGGTAAAGCTGTCCATCATGCCCCTTGTCATCCGTCACAATACGCGACTCGTAATAATTTTCGCCCCCTCCGGCATATTTCGGAACAGCCATGTAGACCTCTCCCGCGCGATCAGAAATGCATAATGGAAGAGTCGTCACAATATCCGGATGCAGTGTTTTCATGGAATGTCGCAGGACATCAAACGTGTCGGGTATCGGTTCCACGCTGACGACTCGTCCGCCAATTCCTACAATATCGGCAAAAATCCGCGACAGATAACCCACGTTCGCCCCGATATCCAGAACGTGTCCTCCCCGCGGAATAAGCGGCGTGACAACCGGCATCCACTCCCAATCAGCGGCCCTGTAATTTTTTACCACACGGAGGTAATAGCGGCGGCGCAATTCGCGTTGAACACCGCGTGGCAGGCATGTCTTTATTTTTATTAGCGCTTTTTTAATTACAGTACGCATGGGATTATATAGCCAGCAACCAGTCGGCATCCACTTCTACCGCGATTGCCTGTTGAATGAAATCAATATTCAGCACCACCCTGGTTTTCCCTTTGATTCGCTCAATAAAACCCTCGACACCCTTTAGGGGGCCGGCTTGAACACGGACTTTCATGCCGGTAGTCAGGTGGGGGAAAAGTTCTATCGGCGACTCGTGGTCCAGCGCCTGTTTGATCTGACTCAATTGAGTCCACAACAAGTTTTGATCGGCTACGGGAAGCAAATTGGCCACACGATCAAAGTTTTTCAACATAGACATGCCGTTTTGATCGGCAAATATAAACACATAGCCGGAAAATAGCGGGATGTGGTAAATGCGTCGACGCTTGCCATAATGGTGGGATCGAGCAAGCATGGGAAGATAGGCAAACAAACCTTTACCGGAGCAGAATTCCTCAATTTTCTTTTCGCATCGCGGTCGCGCATGAACCACTGCCCACATTCGGGTTCCGTCCGGAGCAGGAAGCATGGCGTCAGACATGGGAAATCAGGCGTGTTTCTTGGCGGCTTGAGGGTGGGACTGCGCAACGTCGACCGCCTTATTTTCTTCCACCAAGGCAACAGGTTCATCGTGATGTTTCAATCCGATGATCACCGTCTTGATCGTGCGCAGAAG
>DAOLDL010000108.1:2280-8704 GCA_035327305.1 Kiritimatiellia bacterium
TAGGGGTGGCCATCAATACCGGAGCGTTTCTGCCGGTATAAAACGGGTCCGCGCGAATCGAGCTTGATAAGGATGCTCGCTACCATGCAAATTGGAATAGTAAGGATGAGCCCAATCGAGGCGACGACGAAATCCATGATGCGCTTGACCTTCCTGATATGAATCACGGAGCCATTTAATGCGGCATTCATCAACCATTCATCGTTGATATGATCCAACGGTACTTCCTGGGCAAGCATTTCATAAAGTGAAACATAATCGATCACTTCCACGCCGGCGCACCGCAATGGGCGGAGAAGTCGCAATACCGCCGGCTCGCGCGAAAGCGAGGTTGCGACAATAATTGTTTCCACATCGAATGCATTGGCCAGTTCGCGAAGTTTTTCCGTGTTGCCCACCACCGGGACCTGGTTGATAAAGGAACCGGGCGGAATTCGCTTGCTGGAAACTACACCTAAAACCTTGAAGCCCGAATCGGCTGTGGCTGAAATCAGCCGCAACGCACTTTCCGCCTCCCGCCCCTCCCCAACGAGAAGCGCCTTCTTGGAAAGCAATCCATGCCCGACCGCCATTCCGTATATATAACGAGAAGCCCAGGTGAAAATAAAAATAAAACATCCGGCAAGGGTGAGGATGCCTCGCCCGATATTAAGCTGGGCTTTGGCGTAAAAGACCACAATGATAATGGCCAAGCTTAACAAAACGGCGATCAACGGAAGCCGGTAGGAATTTATTTTGCGAACCAATGCGGATCGTTCATACATTCCTGAAGCATAAAAAGTGATCAGAAAAACCGCGCACGAACCGAGTAACGTTGCGCGATGAATATCAATATACGAAATCCCTTCTTGAGGTCCCAATCGCCAAAGGGCGGCAAGAAACAGGGATCCGACGATCACCACAATATCCGAGGTGAGAAGAAATGTTCTCCGCAGTGATATATTCCTGCCCTGATGAAACATCATGAGCGATTCTTATCCCCCATCACCACTTAAGCTCCCCTGTGCTCCTCATCGTAACGGTAGTCGTAATTGTAATAGCTGTAATATGTGGAGTAATAATAGTAGCCCACACGCCCGAACTCAAGATTGTTCAAAATGACACCGGTTATATTGGCGCCGCGCTGTTGAAGATTCTGGGCGGTCATTTGACAAAGCTTGCGGCTGGTCTTGCCCGCCCAGACGACCATGACCACGCTGTCTACAAATGACGCAAGGACAGAGGCTTCCGACACCGCCATAACCGGCGGGCCATCGAATACAATCTTGTCATAAGTACGCTTGGCATATTCCATGAAACTTTTGAATTCGTTGCGTAGAATCAATTCCGCCGGGTTTGATGGAAAAGGCCCGGTCGCCACCATATCCAAATTGGGTATTCCCGTCCGCTGAATCAAGGATTCCGTCTTGGCTTGTCCGCTTAGAATATCTGATAAACCACGCCCGCCCTCCAAGCCGAAGTATTTGTGTATTTCGCCGCGGCGCATGTCAGCATCGACAAGAAGCACGCGAAGCCCGGCTTGAGAAAAACAAATCGCAAGGTTCAGCGAGGTGGTCGTTTTCCCTTCACGTGGAACGGATGATGTGACCAGCATGGTTTTCTTTGATCGGGTCGGGTCGGCCAACAGAAGCGTGGAACGAACGTTGCGATACGCTTCGGCCAACCCGCTTTTTGGATCAATCTGGGAAAGCATATGGGTTCGGATATCACCTTCACTCCAATTCGCCGACGGAATAACACCCAGGAAATCAAAGCCCAGGGTTCTCCCTATATCTTCAGGATAACGAATCGAGTCATCCAGAAATTCCAGGCCAAACACAATACCCAATCCAATGGCGAGGCCGATTAATGCCGAGAAGAAAATACTTTGAATTTGTCTTTCTGAAACCGGGCGATTTCTTGCCACTGCGCGCTCGATGATCGTGACATTGTCCGGAGTACTGCTGGCCGAAATGTCTATCTCACGAATGCGGGCAAACACCATTTCATACAAGCGACGTAATCGGTCCACATCACCCTGCAAGCTACCGTAACGATCCATGACCGATTCTGCGGACATGGCCTCTTCAACCCAGTAGGCTTCGACGCGTGATAAAGCATTTTCCTTGATTGACAACGCTTCGAGATCGGAAAAGTATTTTTCGGTGGCAAACTGCACTTCACGATCAATAAGCGCTTGAACATCCCTTAGTTCCTTTAAAATTCCCTGAATGGTCGGGTGCGAATCACGTAAATTTTCCCTCGCGATTCGCAAGTCGTGCTCCAACTTGGACTTCGTTCGTTTTAATACCTGCCACCCCCCCTGCTCCATGATACCATAATCAATCAATTCAACGGGACTGCGAACCACTGCCCCCTCCGCTTGACCACGGGTATTATCCATAGCGCCAGCCAATGGATTCAGCAGTGTGCGGCTTCCGAGCGCGGTCAATACAACATCATCCGTTGCATCCGACAACATGGGGCGCTGATATTCCAGCACCATGCGCTCGAGCCGGTACGAGGAAATTCGCGTGGAAATTTCCTTCATTATAGTAGATGCGGTTTGTGACTTTCCTTCATTGACCAGATACAAGTTGTCCCGCTTATATTCTGCGAGAAGCTGTTCGGCCTTTCTTAATTCGTCCCGAATTTTATTCGCCTGTTGCGTTAGATTGATAATGGTGTTTTGCGAACCGGACACCAATTCAGAAGTTTTAAACTCCATGTAGGCATCGGCGATGGCATTGGCAAAGTCCGCGGCAAATTGCGGGTCATACGATTCAACCCCGATTCCAACCACTGAAGCCTTGGCTACCGGCCAAACCCTGACGCCGACAAGCAAGCGTCCGATTTCGTCGGCCGGCATATTCATCATTTCCCGCGCCCGACTTACCACCCGACTGGAGTAGATGATTCGAATTTGCGTCTCAATAAAATCACCGAAGATATCCTGTTCACGCATCTGGAGTTGACTGGGCAATTGCGATCCGCGCGTCAAAAGAAGCGATGTCGCCGACATATAAACGGATTGCTGACGCGCGGTAATGATGACGGATGCGATCAGCGCCAGAGTGAAACAAATTGCCACGATCCAAATCCGTCGAATTATGACATGGACCAAATGCTTGATCTTCACGAAATCGACCCCGCCACCGGCGGGGCTGGCCGCCAGCGAGGAGGCCGACGCATTTGTATTCACGCCGACGCCGTTGGGATCCATCGATCCCGGAGGTTGGATCATTTGCTTCATTAGTTAAAATAAACTCAATACTTTGGCGGGCACTATAATTACATCTTCATTTTGCAGGGGAACGTCACGTTCGAATCTTCCGGTCTTTAATATATCTTCGACATCCACGATCAAAACCTGTTGAGTTCCATCCGGAGAAGTTCTTTGAAGTTTGACTGCCCGACCGTTGGAGAACTTGGACATCCCTCCCCGTTGAAGGATGGTTCGAGCGAGGGTTGTTTCCCCGGAAACCGGCAATGGATACATCCCCGGATTTTCCACCTCTCCGAGAAAGTATACCCGACCACCCGATGCCGATACACTGGATGGAAGGAACAAGATGTCGCCGGCCATCACGGGAACATTCATGGTCATATCGGCAGATCCGAATAAACGGCTCAAATCAACCGGTATCATGGCATAATTACCCGATCCGTCAGGACGCAGAACACGCATGGACTCCAATTGCGCCTCGCGGGTCAGCCCCCCGGCCGCCACAACGGCTCGTATCATGTCCAGACCGGGCGTGTGAGCGTAAAACCCTGGAGAAACAAATTCCCCCAAAGCAAGGAATTCCGAAGATCCGCCCGCATCCCCCAACTCTGGTATCACAATGATATCGCGGGGACGAAGATACTGGTCCTTGCTGAAGTCGTATTCCGTCAACATGGCCTTCAAGTCGACCTGGATAACTTCACGCTCCATGGCGCCACCCGGCCTCCATCGGAAAATTTTAACCTGATCACCCGCGGCGCGAGGCGTCATCCCGCCGACGCCAACAACCGCCTCCAGCAATGTAATAACTTCGCCACCTTTGTAAGGGACAAGTCCCGGATTTCGAACCGCACCGAGGATTAATAGATTCCCTTCAACATACTCGTTTACCTCAAGCTGAACGGTTGCCTTTTTAAACAGGCTTTTTTCAAGTTGAGCTTTCAGCGAAGCGGCGGCCGCATCGAGCGTCATGCCCTCCACCAGCAATCTTCCAACATAACGGAAATCGATGGTGCCATCACCGGCCACAGAATAAATTCCGTTTAATTCTGATGCCTCCAGGACATTTATGGATAATCTATCGCCTGAATTTATGACGTGAATCGAGGAATTGTCTCCGTAAAGATTCAGCGATGCGGATGCGACCAATAACATGATAAAGAAAACCCGGGGAACTGCGCAGAATTCAAATAGTCGCGTTATTGGTCGATTAAAATACGTATTCAAATGATAAGCGGACTTCATGCTCGTCCAGATTTTCCGATTCAAGGTTTGATTCTTCCAGAGTGTAAGTATAACGCAATGTCCGGGACAAGTTCGGCGTCAACTGACGCCTGTGCTCCAGGGATGCCATGTATTCCCATAGCTTTTCCGTATCGCCCACGACAGGTTCGTTAATTGTATATTTTACAGAGAAGTTAAAACTCAAGTCATATATCAAGAAATCGATGGTTTTAAATAAGTATCCATATACAGTTTCCGCAGTATCCAAGGTGCTTCCCAACGTTTTAACCGGCTTGCGTGTCGCATACAGCGATTGCGAGGAACGCTGGGAAAGTACATGGTCCAAAAATATTCCGTACTGCAACTCAACTTCGTCTTCTTCGGGTGTTTCCTCTATTTTATACGATGCGAATCCGCTGAGGCGAAGTGTTGGACTCAAATCCCACTCATCGGTGACCATGAACGTATGCGTTAATTCCCACTCGCCATCCTCCTCGTCGGTGTCTTCTTTTTCAATTCCCAACGAGTACGTTAAATGAGGTCTTTGAATCAGGGTGATGAGCCAGTCAAGCGTTATGGTTTGCGTTGTAAGCCAATCCCCTTCGCCGTCATCCCGATTGATAAAATCAACTTTTTCCCGTTCGTATTTGTAGCCAAGCCCGAGATTTTCGAACATTTTCCAATAAATGTATGCGAGAATTTTGTCTTCGTCCTGTTCGTCCGGTTTAAAATCTTCACTATCGTAACGATCTTGCGTTAAGGTATAACTCGCGCCGGCGCTCCAATCATTATATTCCCAATCAAAGCCTCCCAGATATTCAATGGTGGTGCCGACTTGCCTTCGTTTTCCTCCACCCGGGACAAAGACATTTTCCGTAGATTCCGAAGTTCTTTCATAGGAAGCCGATGCAAACAGCAAATAGCGATTTAATTGAGAATCAATTCGAATACGCCCCCGGGCAAACGGTCGATCAGAGTTATCCAGATCCGGGCGATTGAAGTGTTTTTCAATTGCCATTCCAGTGGACAAATCCAGTTTAGTGCTTGGCCCTATTTCACGAATCGCATCCAAGCCAAGCCACCACACCAGATAATAATCTTCACGATCTGCGGTCGCTTCAGATTTTCGCTCCTGCTCCACATTGGTGGTATAGACGGCATCAACTCCGGTTTTGGCGCTGAAATCAAAACCGGCGAGTCGAATAAATTGCCCAGACGCACGTGGCGATACCGCCATATTCGCAATCATGGCGGAGATTGCGACGGCCGAGATGCAAATTACTTTATGCAAGCGCCTGAATCGCACAATTTCAACATTGCATGTGATCGTGACTCACGTTTGGAAGTATGTTCAAGCCGTGAAATCAGTTGGCCCGCTTGAACGCCTTATACTCTTCCACCGGTACATTGCGGCCCGATTTTCCGGAAAAATCCCCCGGTTCGCCCCACTGAACAACCTTTTGATTTTCAAAATAGATCCAGAAAGTCTTTGGATTTAATTCCATGAAACGTGGTTGGTATTCCCACACTTCTGTGGTCTGACCATCATCAAATACTTTTGCCGCACGAATCGTAAAGGGTTTACCCATTTCGTTAATCACTTCATCCGGCGTCATGCCCAGTTGAAGATTTTTAACGTTCTTGGCGGGCGAACTGCAACCCACGGCAAACAACAGCAGACAGGCGACTAAAGAATAGGCGAAATGCTTCACTGGTTACTCCTTTCACAAATTGAAACCCACGACGACATAAGGGGCATTTTTTTGTCATAATACTAAAAGTTTAGCAAGTTCAATAATTGTAAGGATGTTGCGAAAGTTAAAAGTAAAACGGTTCTACAAAACACCCGGAGTGGATAATACTCAATCAAACCCTAATGCTTAAGTTTCATTCGACCGACTGGAATGGAGATGAATATCAACCCCTCTATTGATCCTTCCATTTAACCCGAAAACCGGAGTTGAAGGTGGATGCAGAGTCGCAGTGCTTTCGTGC
>DAOLDL010000109.1:0-8269 GCA_035327305.1 Kiritimatiellia bacterium
CATCATGGAAGGCTCGCGGTAGCTCGCCGTTCTACAATCATTATCCCCAGAGTACGCCGACCAGCCACGTGTAAAATGGAATACCAAATGCAATGTTAAGCGGGAACGTTACCGCCAGCGCCATGGAAACATAGAGTCCGGGATTGGCGTCCGGAATTGCGTGCCGCATGGCCGCCGGAACGGCAATATACGATGCGCTACCCGCGAGAATGCAAAACAAAATGGCATCTCCCTGGGGCATGCCGATCAGGTATGCAAGCAACAAGCCCAGCATTCCGTTAAACAACGAAAGGGTCAGCGCGGATACAACGATTTTAAGTCCGGCCTTGCGGATTTCATCCAGTTGTCGTGCGGACATGATGCCGATTTCAAGGAGAAACAAGCAAAGCATTCCCTGGAACAAGTTGCCCGCAAATGGCGCCATGGCTTCCCAGCCCCGCGATCCGCTCAACATTCCGATCACCATGCTTCCCAACAAAAGGAACACCGACGAATTGGTCAATGATTCCCTCACCAGTACGCGCTTTCGCACATCGGGCGCCTGATTGTTTCCATACTTTCGGGCAAGGATTACGCCCAGGATAATTGCCGGCGATTCCATGAGCGCCATGACCGCCACCATGTAGCCGCCGAATGGAACTTCCAGACGGATAAGAAATGTCATGGTCGTCAGAAAAGTCACCGCGCTGATGGAACCGTATGTTGCGGCTATGGCCGCCGCGTTGGGGACGCTGACCATTTTGCGAAAGAGAAAAAATGTGTAGATCGGAATGACCGTTGATATCAGCAAGCCGGCCAGTACTGCTTGAACCGCGGCCATGCTCATTCCGCTTTCCGCCAACTTCACGCCGCCTTTGAAGCCGATGGAAAGCAACAGGTAAAGTGAAAACAACTTGGTCAGCGTTTTGGGTATTTCCAGGTCGGATCTGACGGCGACGGCCAGCATGCCCAGCGCGAAAAACAAAATCGGCGGTTGCAACAGGTTGTCTATAACCAGTTGAAAGTCCATAACAATATTCTCCTTAGACCCATGCTCCACCGGTATTCCGAATGAAGCATGGGTTCAAGGTTATTCGTCGCTGATAATTACGAGGCCGATTCGTCGCTCTCGATGAACGGATGAGGAATCAGTTTTTCGTATTCCGCAACGTCCACGCCGGCGAGACAGCTTTCGATGATCTTCCGGCCAAGAGGATTGAGGTCTTTGTGCAGGAATTCCTCGAGTTGTTGATGGAAGAACTCGGTCAATTTGATTGCACCCAGGTCGTAGGCGTCGGGGCCGACTTCCTTCTGCGTTTCCACCCGGAGCAAAATGCTGGGGAGCGTTTGACCTTCCACCGTGATACTGCGCAAGGCATATCCCAGCAATGGGCAACGGGCCGCGATTACCTGATCGTTTGAGAATTTGGCGCCGCCACGACGGGCCAGGTATTCACGGGCGATCCATTGCGGCATGAAACCGGTCTTCCATGCGCCGATGTGTTGATTCGGGCAAAGAATATACCGGACCTTCGGCGTGTCCACGATCTGTTGCAACAATAGATTCGCCTGATCGACCATACGTCCCGTGGCAAAGGGCCAGTAGGAACCCACGCCTTCCGAGCTCATGCCTTCCGTGGCGACAATACTGGGGTTGGCGTGACCGCGCGGAGCGACCAAGCGCCACAACCAGCCCAATGCCGGCGGAAGCAGGTGAAACAGCCCGATGATTCCGTAGGACGGTTTTTCTTTCGTGCAGGGCGGCGTACGCACGCCGAAACTGCGGATATCTACCGAAACCGGGCCATTGATGATACCCGGGACGGCTTTGCGGGGTATGATCACGCGGGGATTCGGGCATGGTTTGCCCGGTTCGTCCTGAATGTGATCCCAGATCAATGCCGTGCTATCAGGGTGTGCGTCGATGTTAAGGAACAGTAACGGCTCCTTGGGGTGAATCGTCATTTCCTCGAGATGTGGATCGATGCCGTAGTGCGTGATATGGTTGACGCGCACAAACCACCCTTGTTCCGCGTCCATCAACGCGAGGCGTCCATCGCGTCGCGCCAACGATGGGTGGCACAGTGCCATGTCATCGGTAACCGGACGAAGGTCGCAGTTGCGGGGCATGACGATCGTGCGGCGTTCGCCGGTATCCACGTTGACGCCGAGTAAAAGACTTCCATCCTTTTCGCGGTGAACCTGTTCAAGCATTTCGCTCTTGCCGCCGCCGCTGGCGCCTTCGTGCATGATGGAAATCTTGTTTTCGTACGGCGTGATGACCTGAACCGTCGAGCAATGGGCGGTGACCCACTTCTCGCGTTCACCCAGGGAAAGCAGTACGCCGTAGATGCCTTTTTTTGCGCTTGGTCCGGGGTACAGGTTGTAGCTGAAAAGCTCGTGGCGTTTTTCACGACGGTTGTGCACGACCATTTGCTTGCCGTCAAAATGTGTGTGACGGAAAACCGGCGCGACATAAATCACGGCTTTGGGATCGAAGTTGTCCGGAACCTGATCGGAGTCCAGAATGCCTTGCAGTAAAGCCAGTCCGAGCGCAAAGAACCCGGCGTTTGAAGGAGCGACCACAAGGGCGTCCGCGCCCTTTCCGGGAGCGCCTGCGAAAAACGGGAACAGCGCCAATTCCTGGGTCTTGAGCCAATCGAACGTTTCCTTGCGAAGCGTGGAAAAATCCTTGCCGAATTGTTCGTTGTAACGGGGTTTGTCCGTGGGCTGGTCGTCGGCAATGACCATGCAATCTGGATCGCGCCGGCGCATATAAGGTTCGGTGTAGTTGGCCGCTATGCCGTTTTTGACCTGGCAAACCGTGGCTTCAACCACACGACCCTTGCCGGGCACGTCGTATGCGACTTCATGGACGCCGTTCACGGCATCGCGTATCGCGAGATTATACAAGTCGATTTTGTTGCGGGCCACGATATAACCCGGGCAGGCGGCCAGCACTTCCTTCAGATCGCCAGGTATTTCGAAGTCTATATTTTCCAATTTCATGTTCCGTTTTCCTTCTCCCTTTTCGGGCAATAAAAAAGCCGAATAACTCCCAGATTGGAATCATTCAGCTTCACTTTCCCGTTGCTCCAGATGGCTCAACGAAAACTTGTATGCGTTATATTTTCATCAACGATCCTGTGTGCAATAAACACACCTGATCATTAACTTGAGAGCGACTCTAATGGCGACGGATTATCGAGTCAAGCTTGATCGGAAAACTTTCGTTCCAGTGTAAACAGGATGAATCGTTCGCTGGCTTTGACGCTGATGTCGGTGTGCATGCTGATCACATTAATCTTCAACTCTTTCTCAATCAGCGTTTTAAGCATGGGTTTTGCTTTTTCCAGAAGTTCGGTCCGGCTTTGTTTGACGAGGTCGCGGCCCCGCCCGGTTGGATCCGCGGAAGCCAGGTGAGCCTCGGCCCGTGTGATGATGCCTTTCATGCGGATCAGCACCATGTCTTCCAGCAGGTAGGTGCGCGCTTCGGTGGGGCCGCGCCCCATGAATTCGCGCTCGAATTTGATCATGGCCTCGGTGATTTTGGTTTCAAGCTCTCCACGCCGGTTGTTCATGGACATTTTAGTAACAAGTTGAAGGCCACTCATTCAATGTAAAACAGCAGAGTGCCGGCAATTCATTCCCGGAAGCTTTCCGGTCATTTTTTTCACGACCCGCCTTCGCGGTTGGCATGAGCGGGCAAATCCATTAGAGTGCCTGCCAGTAAATTATGACCACAGAACTTTTTGGAACTATGTTGGCGGGTTCAGTTGATGATGTTCGACCGGCCCGGGATGCATTTGATCGTCAGGCTGTTGATTGGGACTTGATGGACAGCGGCGTGGATTTTGCTCCGAAACTGCAATCTACCATAGCCGCGCCCGTATCATTGGCTGGCCCCGGCACTTTTACGGGAAAGGCCACCCGCCGCCTCACGTTTGAGCCAACCGACCTGGAAGGTTGGTGGTTTGTACGGGATGATCATCCGGATTGTCTTCCGGTTAAAGTTTCCATCCGCAACGTATGGACCACCGGTGATATTGTCAGCAATATCGTGTTGCGCAGTGGACCTCCGCAAAATTATATCCGCATGGTTGAACACATTGTCGCACTGAAATGCGGAATGCCCATCGACAATGTCATGATCCGGGTGCAGTCCGGCGATCCTCCGCTGTTTAATCGCGGAAGTCTGGATCTGGTGGAAAGCCTGGAAAATGCCGGCTTGCAGACAAGCAATCGCCCGGTACGCTATTTCACGGTGAAGGAAAAAGTCACGGTTGCTTCACCAAATGGAAGCTTCCTGACCTTTCATCCGTGCGAGTCTTCTATTCCGCGCCTGACGATTGATTGCGCCATTGATTTTCCCACGGCGATTGGAAAACAACGCATCAAGTTTGTACTGAATCCCGGACATTTCAAATACGGTTCGGAAGCGCGTACGAATACCTCGTTCATCAAGATGCTTTACTGCCGGACCATCGGCAAGTTGTTCGCGGATGTGCGGAAGCTCGGTTACACAAAGGACAATATTCTGATTGCCAGCAAGTGGGGCTATGTAAACGAGGCTAAACTGATACACGGCAAAAAATCGCTCGAAGCGGTGTGGCATCGCGCCACGCTGGATCTTTTGGCCGCGATAGCGTTGCTGGAGGAGGGTCGTTTCTGCGGCCACATTGAATCGTTCCGTGCCGGTCACCACCTTGATTGCCTCGCCATGCGGCTTTTGTACAAGCATGGAATGCTGAAAGAGCTTGCCACTTAATCGCGGCGCCATTGAAACCGGTCGCCTTCGATACCGATGGCGGTAAGCAACAATGTAACACAGACATTCTTGTCTGTGGCCTTCCGGCAAACGTGAAGAATTGCGCCCAACTGGGGCGCGACTACATTTTGCGCTGAATCGGGTGGTGTAGTAGCCGCTCCGTGAGCGGCAGGCGATGGCGGCTTACTGAAGTGTTAAAACACCGAACCCAAAACCGCCGCCACGTTTTTCGCCGCGCCGCCATCACCAAGCGATGCTTTTACGTTGCGGATTCCTTCCACCATCTCGGTACGGGCTTGTGTATCATTAATCAACGGTGTGATTTCACGAACCAGGTTTTCCGGCGTGACATCGTTCTGAATCAGTTCGGGGCACAGGGATTTTCCGGCCAGCAAATTCACCATACCGAGGTGGGGCACGCGGACCAGTTGTTTGCCGATCGCATGCGTCAGCCATGCCGTTTTGTATACAACGACCATCGGGCATTCCATCAAGGCGGTTTCCAGCGTCGCGGTTCCCGATGTCACCCAGGCCGCTTTTGCCTGGCGCAATACATGGCGGGTTTGTCCATGGACAATTTCAAGACGCGACGGTTTTTCCGGGTTGCGGTCCAGTATTTCGCGGGCCAGCGATTCCATTTCCCGCGATGCCGCGGGCAAAATAAAACCGACATCCGTATGTTGTTTTTCGAGCAAAACTGCGGCGGAAAGCATTGCCGGTAAAATGCGTTCCAGCTCCTGCCGGCGACTGCCCGGCAACATGGCGATGCGAAGTTCACCCGGCCAGGGGAGCGGAATATCCTGACCGTTGAAGATTCGTTGCGCCTCTTCGATCAGCGGGTGGCCGACAAACCGAACATCGAGTCCGGTGCCGGAAAAAATAGCAACTTCAAAGGGAAATATGACCAACAGGTGATCAATGATGCGAGCCATTTTGGGGATACGCGAGCGATGCCAGGCCCAAACCTGCGGACATACATAATACACCACAACCACGCCGCGCTTTTTTAATTCCGCAGCCAGGCGCAAATTAAAGCCGGGATAATCGATCAACAACGCCGCCGCGGGTTTTCGTCGATCCACTTCATCAAGAATGTGTCGAAAGACTTTCCTGAAGAAACCATATCTCTTAAGGACCTCCACGAGGCCGAGCACGGACATATCCCGGGTGTGCTGGAGTAATTCGACACCGCATTCATTCAAGCGGTCCCCGCCGATGCCCCACACATCAAGGCCTGGTCGCAGTCGGTGAAGTTCTTCAATGACATGCGCGGCGTGCATATCGCCGGATACTTCACCCGCAATGACCAAAAGATTGGGTGGAGTCGATTGATGCGCCTGATTCATTGTTTCTGCTGGCGACGACGCATCAATTGCGTGATGTGGGCCGCCAGCTTAAGCGCCTCGGCGGCATGTTCGCCACTGACTTTGGGTTCGCCATGCCGTGCCGCGCAGTCTACAAACGAGCGCAATTCGTTGGCCAGCGGTTCGCCTTTCTGAATTGGAACTTCCTCGCCCTCGATTCCTTTTTCCGTTTTGCGGAAAATTTCCCCCGCTTGTTTCTGGTAGTCCAGGGAAATATAGGCGTCTTCCACGAATACGCGGATTTTGCGCATGCGTTCCGGGCTGATCCGGCTTGCCGTGATGTTGGCGACGCAACCGTTTTCAAATTCAAGTCGGACGTTGGCTATATCCTCGCTACCGCTCAAGACCGGTACGCCGACCGCACGCACTTCCTTGACGGGAGAGCGCACCAGATGAAGAATGACCTCGATGTCGTGAATCATCAAATCCAGCACGACATTGACTTCCGTGCCGCGGGGGTGCATGCCTTCGCGGGGAGGCGGGAAGGGTGCCAGCCGGTGCGCCTCGATAAACTTCGGATTGCGCGCCGCTTTTTCCAGATACTCCATCACCGGATTGAAACGTTCGATGTGTCCGACTTGCAGGACAATGTTGTGTTCCTGGGCCAGCCTTACCAATTCCTCGGCTTCGGATGTGGTCGAGGTAATGGGTTTTTCAACCAGCAGATGTTTGCCGGCGCGAATCATTTGCGAGGCGACATCAAAATGCAGGTGGGTTGGGACCACGATGCTTGCGGCATCAACGGTGTTAATCAACTCATCGAGAGACGAACACGCCTGGGTGTTGTATTGGGATGCGACTTCGGTCGCCCGCGTCGTGTCGGTATCGTAAATGCCCGCCAATTTACAGCCGGGCAACTCGCTGTAAATGCGGGCGTGATTGATGCCAAGACTGCCTACACCGGCAACGCCTACCAGAATGATTTTGGAATCGGTCATAAATAGTTACCTCAAGCTTTGCTGTTGTTTTCCATGGAAACGGCGAGAAATGCGATACCGCGTTGATCGGCCAGTTTAATCAGCGCCTCGCGATCGAGCAGTATCGAGCGCTTGGCTTCGACGGCGAGTACGCATGCGCCGCTTTTTTTGATGCTTTGAAACGTGCGTTCGCCGATAACCGGAATGTCGAACCGCATGTCGTGGCCGCGTTTCGCGACCTTGACGATGACCGAACCCGGACCGCCCAGTTCTCCGGCGCGCAGGATGGTGGCGTCGGTGCCTTCAAAAGCTTCCACGGCCAGCACGGTGCCTTCCTTGATGACAACGGTCTGGCCGATGTCGAGTCCGCTGGTTGCCTTGGCGATTCGCAGACCCAGTCGAATATCCTCCCATTGGGCGGGAGTGGGGGGGATATGGCCGATTTGACCGATCTCCGGCATGGTGGAATCCATGAACATGCTGGCTTGCAACAGTTCAATGCCGATGGATTTCAGTTCCTCGCCGACGGCGCCGAAAATGGTTTCCGCATTTCGTTCTTTCAGGCGGGACAACAGGTCGAACATACGTTTATCCGGGCGGATATTAAAGAGGTGGGACGGCTTGATTTGACCGGCCATGACCACGCGGGGGATGTTGAAGGACTGCAGGGCGTCCAGCATCGCCTGCAGTTGACCGATGTGAACCCAAGTCACTTCGTCGGCCACTTTTTCGATAACCGAGTCGGTTTCCCGTTTAAATGCCACTGCCGCAATGCGTGATACACCTTGTTTACGGGCGCTTTCCGCCAGAATACGGGGGTATGCACCGCGACCGGCAATGATCGAAAGACTGTCTGGTGATTTTTCCTTCATCCGCCTGCATCATGCCAAACCATTGGCCAATGCTCAAGCGCCCATAAAGCATGAATTCAATCAATAACGATTTAAATCCTGAACCCGACCGAATCAACGCTTGTCAAACCTGGTTTAGTTTACTAATTTCCCTCACTCATTTTGGCGGTGGGATAGCGAAGTGGCCAAACGCATCAGACTGTAAATCTGACGACTAACGTCTTCGAAGGTTCGAATCCTTCTCCCACCACCATTTTACTTCGCACTTTATTATCAGCGGGACGAGGCCTCGTCCCGATCAGATCGGGACGGGGAAAGTGTGAGAGTTTTTTTGCGGAGAGGTGTCCGAGTGGTTTAAGGAGCACGCCTGGAAAGTGTGTGTACGTCAAA
>DAOLDL010000110.1:0-8023 GCA_035327305.1 Kiritimatiellia bacterium
CGGCGGCCCCCACTAACCCGAAAGGACTCCGGGCTGTGGATACTCCTACAACCTTCGCGATTGATTTTGAAACATATTATGACAAGGACTACAGCGTTAAGACGCTGGGGCCGGTCGCCTATGTCAACGATTCCCGCTTTGATGCGTATCTCGTCTCCATCGTTGGCGACAATGGCTTCGAGTGGGTCGGACACCCATCTCAAGCGCCTTGGTCGGCGATTTCCGGCCATCGGTGGGTCTCGCACAATGCCTCATTTGACCAGCCGGTTTTTTTGCGACTGGTCTCCATCGGTCTTGTTCCAAATGATGTTTCGCCCTGCGAATGGCTTTGCACCGCCGATTTGTGCGCGTATCTGCAGAAGCCGCGTTCGCTTAAAGATGCCTGCTTGGTTTTGTTCGGAGTGAAGTTGAACAAGGCCGTGCGATCCCGTTTATCCGGCAAACGTCATTCCGGCGAACTGTTTCCCGACAAATCACTTCTGGAATATGCGCTCGATGATGCTCGGTACTGCCTAAAGTTGTGGATCACGTTGGAACCCCAATGGCCGGCGCATGAGCGGGAGCTTTCACACCTGACGCGAATGTGGGGTATCGCCGGAGTCTTTGTTGATCTCGATCGATTAGCTGCCGACATGTCTACGCTGGCGCGTCTTCGTGCCGAGGCACAGCAACTGATCCCGTGGGTTCGGGACGACGCGGATGTTGTGCTGTCGAAACGACACCTGGCCTTGACCTGCCGGGAGGCCGGCATCGAACCGCCGAAGTCACTCGCCATGGATGACGAGGACTGCGCGATCTGGGAAGACACCTATGGCGAACAATTCCCGTGGGTTGCCGCCATGCGCCAGTGGCGACGAACCAACATGCTGCTCGCCAAGTATGAAGCCATCCAACGGCGTACCCTCGGCAAAGGTTGTATGTCGTACAACTTGAAGTACTGCGGAGCCCAGCACACCGGACGATGGAGTGGCGATGCCGGGGTGAATCTTCAGAATTTACCGAGGGGCGATATGTTCGGCGTTAATCTCCGGGCCTGTTTCATCCCCACACCGGGCTGTGTGTTTATCGTCGCGGACTTTTCCCAGATCGAACCACGGGTGCTGGCATGGCTGACCGAGGACAACCGCTTGCTGAGACATATCCATGCGTGTTCTGATTTTTATGAAGCCCAGGCCCGTTCCATGGGGCTGTGGGATAAATCGGAATCGCTACGTTCCGATCCCGCGTTGCGACACAAGATCAAAGGGTTAAATCTGGGGCTGGCCTACGGCATGGGATGGAAACGGTTTCAACTGCTGACCGGATTAGATACGTCCGAGTGCAAACGTTTGGTCGCGCTGTATCAGGAGAAAAACAAACCGGTCCTTGCCATGTGGGATGAACTGGAACGCAAGGCCCGCAAGGCAAGCCAGAGAAAAAACAATCCGGTGTTGCAGTTGGAACTGCCGAGTGGCCGCGTCATTCAATACTTCGATGTGCAGACCAAAAAAGGTCTGACCGCTCAGTTCGTTCAGGGATCGAAGGAGCGCAAGTACATCACCGGTCCCTTGCTGACCGAGAATGTTACCCAGGCGGTTGCCCGCGAAGTGTTCGCGGCCGCCTTGCTTCGAGTACAGACAATCACCGACTGCCGGGTGGTCTGGCATGTGCACGATGAAATCATTTGCGAAGTTCCGAAGATTCTCGCCGCCGGGAAACAGGCCGAGATCGAACGCGTAATGTGTGTGCCGCCGGAGTGGGCGTCTGATTTGCCCATCGCCGTCGAGTCGAGCATCGAGGAGCGGTACACCAAATGAGTACCTTAACTCCCCATCAACGCGAGGCGGTGGACCGCACCAAACTGTTGATGAAACTCAAAAGTATCGTGCGATTCTGCGGCTTTGGCGGTACCGGAAAGACTACGGCGGCGAAAACCTTGGGCGATGAAATTGCGGCGGAGGGCCGCGAAGTGATCTATGTCGCTCCGACCCACAAGGCCAATGAAGTGCTTCGGTACAAAGGTATTCGCGATCCGCAAATCATTCAGCGGGCGGTGTACCAGAATCGGCTGATCAATGGCGATGATTGCATGGCGGCGGAGCTTACCATGAAACGGCTCTGGTACGACCAGAAGCATCCGGACTATGTCGCTGCGTCCAAGATCATACCTCAGTACGAACGTACCAAATTGCCTTATGACCCCAACCGGGTTTTCATCATCGATGAAGCTTCGATGTTGACCGAAGAGCAGTTGCTGGATGCCGCCGATGTCGCCGGCAATATCATCCTGGTCGGTGATCCGGCCCAGCTTCCGCCGGTGAGCGGAAAGCCAGTATTGTTCGAGGGTGAACATGACATCTGTTTGACCGAACCGCATCGTCAGGGTGACGAATTGTTTTTGGTCGCCCAACAGATCCGGAACACCGGTCAATTCCCGAAAGGAATTGGTTCCCACTATTCCATGCTGAAACCCGGCGGATTATCCATCGCGGAACTGTGCGACAAATCGAAGATCATTTGCGCCACCAACCTGCATCGAGTTTCCTACAATCGGAAAATCCGGGAGTTTCTCGGGTTCACACACCCACTACCGCAGGTGGATGAAGTAGTCATGCTGTTTCAAAGCCACGGCAACATTCGATCCGATGACGGTTCGAAAATTGTGTCGCTGCACAATGGCCGTGAGTTTGTGGTGCGCGGAGTGAACTACACTGAGCACACCATTCAGTTGTCGCCGGTGTTCAATCTGGATATCCGATTGCCATGGCTTCCGTTTTATCCGGATGAAGTCAGCAAAGCCCAGCACAACACGCGTTTTTCCGATGAACACCCCGGCAAACCCCGGACGTTGAATCTGGATTACTGCTACGTCATCACCTGCCACAAAGCCCAGGGCAGTGAATGGGACAGCGTGGTTATTAAGGATGGCTATGCCAAAGATCGTAAACGCTGGGCCTACACCGCCGCCACGCGCGCCAGAAAGGAATTGATCGTGATATGAATGATGACACCGATTTTACCTGTCCTGGCAATAAGGAAGTGGGTCCGCGTCCGTTGCCGCCGATCCCGCCACCGGAGTTGGATGCTTTTCCCGAGGCGTTGAAACAACATCCCAACTGGGTGGTGTATAAGGCGCCGATTAAAACCAAGGCGGATGGCACCCGGAAATATGACAAAGTCCCGTTTAATCCCAAGACCGGTAAACCGGCAAGCAGTGCTGATTCGTCCACCTGGGGGACGTTTGATGAGGCGGTGGCCGCTTATAAAAAAGGCGGTTATGCCGGGTTGGGATTCCAGTTGCGTCATGAGACCAACATCATCGGTATTGATCTGGATAAATGCCGTGATACCGAGGGCAACTGGCACCCTGAAGCTGAGAAGCTGGTCAAGAGGATGAACAGTTATACGGAGTTGTCTCCGAGCGGAAACGGTCTGCATATTTTTGTGGAGGCCAGTCTGCCCGGCGTGACGTCCAATAAATACACCACGGGATTTCCATTTCCGGTAGAACTGTTCGCCAGCAACTTTTTCCTGACCGTGACGGGATTGGTGAACGAAGAAACACCTGTCACCGTGGAAACGCGCAAGAGCGAACTGAAAAAACTCTACAAGGAATTGGAAGCGTCGAAGGTCTCGCAGGCCGTCAATGCCGATGCTCCGGACGGACTGAAGTCGATTGAAGAGTTTGAGAAAAACATTCTGCCCAAACTCGGATGGAAAGGCGGACGTTCAAAGACCCGGTATCAAGAAGGACAAATCGCGTACCGGTATGAAATCATCTGTCCGTGGCATACCGAGCATACCGGTGGTGGTGATACCGCCTGTGTTTTTTACAGCGAGGCCGGCGTGCCGGGCTTCAAATGTTTTCACGCTCATTGTGCCGACCGTAAATGGCGGGACGTGGCGGATAAGGCCGGATTACCCACGGCCAGTTACATTGATGAATTAAACGAACAGTTTGCTGTGGCGGTGATTAATGGCAGTGCGGTCATTCTGCAGGAAACGTTTAATGAGTCGCTGGGTAAACCCGACATTCAGTTCATGGGGGTATCGGATTTTGGCGTGTTGATGCGGAACGAGTTTATCACCGTGCGCACCGATGGTGGTGTGATCGAATTGGGCAAGGCGGATCTGTGGCTGAAATCGAGACGACGTCGCACTTTCCGCAACGGGGTGACGTTCGACCCGAGCGGAAAACTATACAAGGAATCGTTTAATATGTGGCGCGGTTTTGGCATCGAACCGGCCAAGGGTGATTGGTCCCTGTTGCGTGACCACATCTTCAACATCATCTGCCGGGGAAACGAAGAACACTACGAGTATCTGATGGCCTGGTTGGCTCGCGTCGTTCAGGACCCAGGTGGAGAACGTCCGGGCGTTGCGGTTGTGCTGCGCGGTGGACAAGGTACCGGCAAAGGAGTCGTATGCGACGGTTTTGGGCAGATCATCGGTCCACATTATCTGCACTTGGCGCGACGGGAATCGCTCGTCGGCCGCTTCAATAGTCACTTGAAAGATGTCTTGGTGTTGTTTGCCGATGAGGCGCTCTTCGCAGGGGATCGATCCAGTGTTGGTATGTTGAAGCGCATCATCACCGAACGAAGTCTTGAGGTGGAACCCAAGGGCGTCAACACCTTCACCGTGCCGAATTTTCTAAACCTGATGATGGCCTCGAATGAAGAATGGGTTATTCCCGCGGAAGTCGATGAACGAAGGTTCTTCGTGCTCGACGTGCTGAACGAGCGTCAGCAGGACCACGGTTATTTCAAAGCACTCTTCTCCCAGATGCAGGCGGGAGGATTGGCGGCCTGGATGTATGACCTGCTTGAACTGGATATTCGCAGCATCAATTTGCGGGCACCACCAAAGACCGATGCCTTGAAGGCGCAGCAGCGGCACTCGTTGGATTCGGTGGCCGGTTGGTGGCAGTCATGTTGCGATGAGGGACGGATGCTGTTAGCCGATGAGGACGGCAAATTGGTTGAGCGGGACTGGCCTGACTCCGAAGAAAATTCCGTGGACAAAGATGAGGTGTATGCCGGGTATCAGCGGTACTGCGATGAACGTCGCACCCAGCACCGGCATGGCCGGGAGCGGTTCTGGCCTCGGATGAGGGAACTGGTTGAGTACCAGCAGGCTCAACCGAACCGTGACGGAGAGCGTCGACGGGTGATCTGGTTCACCTCGGCACGCCCTCAGATCGAACCAGAACTACCTTTTTGATCAAGTCGGCACAGGCCGGAACAAGTACGGAACAACCTAAAATAAATGGTATTTTATTTATGATCAACACATTGCAAATATGGAACAGCGGAACAGGTCGAGGGGCCATTCTCTGGGGAGAAAGAGTTTTCTCCACTGTGGGGATGCACATCACGCGCATACGGACATCATATCTACCTGTTCTACCTGTTCTACTTGTTCCCAACGCGTGCCATCAAGGATTTACGTGGAACAGGTCGCGCCAAATGGCTTGTTCCGCCTGTTCCAATCCGATTTTTCATTCCGTTTCATCCAACGTAGGAGGTGTTACATGACCAAACGATTCGATCACTTGCTTTTTATTTATTGGTGCGACCGATGCCGACGCCATTACTGTCGCGAACTCGAAGAGCCACAAACCTGTGGGTGCGGATGTATGGAAGCCGAGCACCTGGCGACGATTGATCCAAGATTGGTTCTACCGGAACTATTGAATCGGAAAAAGTCATTGGCTGAGATTAGGCATGGAACGGCTCCTAATGCCCGTAAGGAAATATTTTCTCATTATCTTAGTTAAACCGGAAGATGGGGGCAGGAAGCCCGCCTCCCGCACCGAGCTTTCCCGATCGCGAAACGCATCGGAATGATCTCGTCGACTCCCCACCCAGGCGAATGACACATTCGTGTTCCGCCTTGCTTCACAACGGCGGGAAAATGGCCGCAATAGCTAAGCGGCCTCGTATTCAAACATTCATTTCTGATGTCGTAAGACGGAAATCGCACTCGTGCTCCATGACGATTCCGCGGATGCTGTCGCTTCCACGTGTCGCGTTTTGAACGAACGCTCCATCGTCATCCCTGGTCGTCGCCGGCTGGGGTAGGCAGACGACTGCCGCCGGTCTCCATCCGCCATTCTCCAGTGGAGAATCCCCTTCGCAGTGCTCGGGCTTCCGCTCCTGAACGTCGCTGGATCTTGTTCGGTACACCGAACCGGCACCGTGAAAGGTCGGGTGAACAGCGGACCAATTATACCGCACGCGGTAGGTCCTCGCGATGACGCGTGTTCATGAACGGCCCTGAAAGGCGCTGCGTTCCGGTCGCCTTTCTGATCGGGCCGCCCTCCCAATCACTATCGGGGCTGCTGGCCGGATAATGGCCTTCACGCACCGGGAGGAACCCCCCGGCCCCCAGTGCGCTACATCCATCCTCCGGCTTTCGCCCCTGTGCTATTCGATTCGGTGACATAAATCCGCCCTTCGATGTGGCCGGTGTGGGACCGGCCTTTCTCCTGATTCGCCTTTGATAGTGCGAGTGCGATGCGTGGTGCAAAGCACAACTAAAACAGGAGAAAGAAAATGACGACCGAAATCAAAACCCCGAACGTGGAAATCCCCGCCGAGATTATCAGCGAGAATCACCGCAAAGCCTATGCAATGGCCTATGTGGCCGGATTCAATGGCCGCACGTTGAAGTTTGTGGCCCCCGTGGTCCGCAACTCGATTGTGCGCGGATACCTGACCGGCGAACGCGACCGCAAAGCCGCCGTAGCGATCACCGAAGCCGCCTTGACCGTGGCCGGGATTCAATAATCAAGCCGAGGAGGTCCGAGCCATGAACGCCTTGAAACTCTCACAGACTCGCCGGGGAAGAATTGCCCTGCACGTGGTTTGTTTGATCCGGGATCACAAGACCCGCTGGCACATGGCCGGAATCCTTCGGGAAATCAAAGGAGTTTAATCCCATGACCCGCGAACAATACAAACAGCAGGCGAAAACTGCCCGCGTGATTGCCCAACAGATCACCACCAACGAACACGACCGCAAGAGTGTAACCGGTCAGCTTATGACCACGATTTTGATTTTTGGCGGAAAGATCACCGGATTCAAGAGAGGGTAATCATGCCGAGCCTATCCTTTAATTTATCGTTGCCCGTAGTCCGCGAAGCTTGCGGGGAAGAATGCCGAACCCCGGCAGATTGTCACCGCACGGTGAAGGAAATCGAAGCGATGCCGCAGGAGTGCTTCATCGTTTTAACCCTGAACACGAAATACAAAATCATCGACCGGCACATGATCAGTTTGGGAATACTGGACGCGTGCCTTGTCCATCCGCGCGAAGTGTTTCGCCCCGCTATCGCGGACAATGCCGCCGCCGTAGTGGTTTGCCATAACCACCCGAGCGGAGACCCCACACCAAGCCGGGAAGATATTAAATTGACCCGCCAGCTTATCGAAGCCGCGCGCATCATAGACATTGAATTACTTGATCACGTGATCATAGGCCGCGCGAACGACCGCAACCCCACCGGCTTTTTAAGCCTCCGTGAAAGCGGACTGGTCAGTTTTACCGCAACGTAAACCGAGGAACACCATGTACACCGCAACCCTTTTTGACCTTGCCGCGATTGCGCCGACCAAAGGCGAAGCGAGAGCGGCCCGAGCCGCCGAACGTCGCGAGGCGGACCAGCGCAGGAAATCCGCCAACGCTCACAAGCGATGGATGAAACACGAAGCGAAAACCCGCCGATTCCGTGGACGTGTCCCGGCTGAATGTTGCCTGAACTGGTACCCCGCCGATTCCACATGGACACACTGTCACACCTGCAAAAAGCCGCTTGTATTCACCACCAAATAGGAACCCAGAACATGAACACCACCACGAACACCCCCCGCGTATATGTTGGCACGTATGCCAAATATAACGACGGCAGTATTGCCGGCGAATGGATCGACCTTGAAGGCCACGACGCCGACAGTTTCCGTGACGCTTGCCTTGAATTGCACAAGGACGAAGCCGACCCCGAATTGATGTTTCAGGACTTCGAGGGATTCCCCCGCGAGT
>DAOLDL010000111.1:0-7806 GCA_035327305.1 Kiritimatiellia bacterium
CAAGACTTAGGATCTTGTGCCGCAAGGCGTGGGGGTTCAAGTCCCTCCGCGCCCATTAAAGCATACTGAAAGCGGTGGATTATTCACCGCACGGCTCGGCGGGAGCCTCGCCCTCCCGGTGTTGGATTGAGTGGGAGGGCGAGGCTCCCGTAATTTATGCGAAGTCGCAATCATGCCCGGCCTATACATTCATATTCCTTTTTGTGTCCGTAAGTGCTTGTATTGTGACTTCTATTCGCTACCTACCGGGAGAGGGCCGCTTCCTGGGCGTTTGTCGAATATGCCCATGGAACATCAACCGGGTTTTATTGAAGCGCTGGAAGCGGAGCTTAGGCAACTACCAACAGATTTTGTTCCTGACACAGTTTTCCTGGGTGGCGGCACACCCACGGAATTGTCGGATCAGGATTTCGACCGGCTATTTCGGATAATTCATGAATGCGTGAACACGAAGCAGGTTCGGGAGTGGACCTGTGAGTCCAATCCGGGAACGCTTACCGGCTCCAAAGTCGATATCATGCTCGAAGCAGGGGTAAATCGAGTCTCCCTTGGTGTTCAGTCACTCACACCCTCCGTGCTTGAATTCGTCGGGCGCATCCATTCCCCGGAGGAAGCCTTGGAGGGTTACCATTTACTTCGTCACAAAGGCGTGAACAATATCAATCTGGACTTCATGTATGGTATACCCGGTCAAAAGTTGGAAATGCTGGAAGCCGACTTGCATAAGGCCGTGCAATTAAATCCGGATCATATCGCCTGCTATTGCCTGATCTTCGAGGATGGAACACCACTGACCGAGTTGCGCGACAAGGGATATCTGAAAGAAGTGGATGACGATGTAGAGTTGAATCAGTACCAGCGTGTGCGCGAGATTATGACGCAAGCCGGCTATCATCACTACGAAATATCCAACTTTGCGAAACCGGGTCGCGAATCTTTGCATAACATGTTGTACTGGGGTTCCGGTGAATATATCGGATGCGGCCCATCCGCACATTCCCATTGGCAAGGCAAACGATACGGCAATATCCGCAACCTGGAGGACTACGTCCAGCGGCTTTTGGCCGGAGAGTCGGTATTGCAGTTTGAGGAGGAGTTGACCCCCGAGGCAAAAGCCCGCGAATCATTGGTCATGAATCTTCGGCAACTGGACGGTGTGGAGCGCGATAATTTTGCCAGGGATACCGGATTTGATTACCATGACTTATGCCGCACGGAAATACAATGGTTGAAGGAAATTGGAATGCTGGAGGAAGTTGATAATCGACTGAAATTGACATCGGAAGGCATTTTCGTAAGCGATCGCATATTCTCTGAATTGGTATGAGGCGGCATTCATGATAGCTGAATGGTTGTCCCGGGAATGGTCGCCTCCTTCGTGGATTCCCATGGAAACACTTGCCGTGGATTTACCATTCTGGCGGAGCGTTTTCTGGATGCTTTCCGCGATTGCCCTCCTGTCCTTTTTCTTGTCGTCACGAAAGAAGAAACAGGGCGCATTTTCCAGCGCTTCGAACCGTCGGCTGATGGTTGTAATCGGCGTTCTTTTTGTCGGAATTCTCATCTATCAGGCGACATGGCAGCTCGCGGGATTTTCCCGCCCGGAGTTTGTTCAATTCATGAAGAAGTACAACCGACGTCCCGACAATCCGGTGGCTAGGATCGTACGTGGTGAAGTTCTTGATGCACGAGGAAATGTGTTGGCGAAAAGCGATCCCGAACGGTTGGGGCAACGTTGGTATCCGTACGGTGCCGCATTTTGTCATGTCGTGGGATATGATCACCCGTTTTATGGAATGTCCGGGATTGAAGCCGCCGATCATGCATCGTTGAGCGGAGTCACGCGGGATTCGGTAACGGAATGGGAGCGCTTCGGAAAAAATTTGATCAACCGAGACGATATACGGGGAAATAATCTTCAGCTTACCTTGCTCGCACAATTACAAGTTGTGGCTCACGAAGCCATGATGGGGAAAAAGGGCGCGGCGGTATTTATCGACGCCCAAACCGGTCATATTCTGGTTCTTTACAGCGCCCCCGGCTTTGATCCGGAATATATGCCTTCCGGTATGTTTGAACGGGAGGACCGTGATGCGAAATTTCTTAATCGCGTTTTGCAGGGATTATATCCGGCAGGTTCCACCCTGAAAGTCCTGGTTGCGGCGGCGGCGCTTGAACATGGAAAGAATCCCACGTTTGCCTGTCCGGCGGATGGGGTTGTATTTGGCACCGGCAACCGGCCTATCCGTGATCATGAGTATTATGATTATCAACGGCGAGGACGGTCATGGCCGGGTCATGGAACCCTGAATATGCGCGAAGCATTGGCCAAGTCATCCAATATATATTTCGCCCGACTGGGTGTTGATTTAGGTGGTGACATATTGACCGAAGTGGCCAATCGTTGCGGCCTGAATTCTGCATGGATGGTTTTTCATGGATCATCGGGTTCCATTTCCAGCCGGAAAGGGCGTTTCAATGCACTGAAGCGGGAAGATCGGGCGAAAACGGCTCAAGTATCCATCGGGCAAGGCGATATGTTGGTCACTCCATTTCATATGGCGATGATGGCGGCGGCGATCGGTAACCAGGGCAGTCCACCCAAACCGATACTGGCTGTAGCGGAAAAGTCGCAAAAATTGCCGGCTTTTTTTGATGTGAGCGCCAGTAAAAAATTAACGGAAATGATGCGTTATGCCGTTACCAGCGGTACGGGACGGGGCGCGGATATTCCCGGATTGAATGTCGCGGGTAAAACCGGTACGGCGCAAAATCCCCACGGCAAAGATCATGGCTGGTTTATTGGATTTGCGCCGGATCATCAGCCGCGAATTGCATTTGCTGTAGTTGTGGAGCAGGGGGGCTATGGTTCAGAATCCGCCGTTCCGGTTGCGAATGCAGTTTTGCGCAAGGCCAGGGAAATTGGCGTCTTCGATCAGGTTTCGAGCATGGAAAGACGGACATCGTTATGACCCGCCGAATTGCCAGAAAAGCGACGCGAACACAGTCGACCTTGTCGACTTATGTTATCAGCTTTCTTTTATTGCTGTCTGTCTACTTTATGATTTTAACCGTTAGAATCGCGCATGCACCGATTATCCGCGCTATAGATCTTGTGCCAATAATCATGGTGGCTTTGTCTTTTGTGGTGGTTCGAATTGCTCTTTTGGCGGGTGGTTACCAAGGCGATCCGGTTTTGCCGCCGCTGGCGTTATTATTGTCTGGCCTGGGCTTGTTGCTTCAATACCGCATGGGATCGGTAAATTGGTCGGATTTATCCAAGCTTGCGGTATTTGCGTACCCGCTCGGATGGTTGATGTTTGTAGTTGTTTGGATGCTTTTCAGGAATGGACGATATGGAAAATTGATTGGACTGGCTTTGCCAAGCTTGTTTATTGCGTGTGGAGTGCTTGCCATCATTTTGATTTTCGGTCAGCGGTTTCGTGGCGCAGTATTTTTGTTTGGCCAGACCAATCCGGCGGAATTGGTGAAATTATTTATCTGCATTTACCTGGCCGGCGTAGTCACGGATTTTCGCAAACCGCTTCAACAAACCGTCGCCGGTATTCCCGCGCCACCCGCGCAATCAATAATCACCTTGGCGGTGTTGTGGGTCATACCGATGGTGTTGTTACTGTCACAACGCGATCTGGGAATGATCATTCTGCTTAATCTGGCATTTGTGGTGCTTGTATTCATGGCTACGGGGCGTTGGGGATATCCGGCGTTGGGTTTTCTAGCCGCAGTGATGGCGGCGTACGGTGCGTTTCAATTCTTTGATCATGCCCATGTTCGATATCTGGCCTGGCAAAATCCATTCGCCAGTCCGACCGGATATGGGTGGCAGATATTGCAATCACTATCCGCCATGTTTTCCGGCGGCTTGTGGGGTAGTGGTTTCGGACATGGCTCACCCGCAGTGGTGCCGATTGCCGCATCCGACTTTATCTACGCCGCCATTGCCGAGGAATTCGGGTTTGTCGGGTGTGTCTGGCTGATCGTTCTGTATTTACTGCTCTTTTACCGGGGTTACCGAATTGCCGATCAGCAAAAACAGGAATTCGCCCGGAATCTCGCCACCGCGTTGATTACCATGCTGGCTATCCAGACGCTAATGAATATCGGCGGCGTGACGAAGGCCATACCCCTTACCGGCATCACTTTGCCACTCATCAGTTATGGTGGAAGTAGTCTGGTAACAACGCTGATTATGCTCGGACTGCTCGCCGCGATTTCCGATAAAATCGGCAAACGCTAAAGGGCAATAACCAAAGTATCACATGGTTAATTGCCAATACGCTGGATCGTCCTGATGTTCATGACTTCAAACACATTTTAATACCGTCAGAATATGACGTGGCATTTAATCCAAAAGCCGACTCGATTTTACTGCTGTCAAAACGATAGTCATATTCAAACTGATACATCATTTCATGGTTTTCGCGAAGTACAGGAATAAAGAGTCCCATTAGTTTAAGCATCCACGTTGGTGCAACCTGCAATTTGCCGGGTTGGTTTGCGATTTCACATGCCAGGCGTACGAATTCTGCTCCGGTCAGTGGTTCCTTGGTGGTGGGCAAGTGCCACGTTTGTCCATAAGATACGGGTGATTGGCCCAAAATAGCTACAGCCTTGCCGGCATCCGGCGTAAAAGTAAATGTATGAACGGCATCAGGATTGCCGATCCACTGCGGCTTCTTGTGTGCTTTAAGCCGCTCAAATACCGTGGCATGCGGAAAGCTTTGTGTCGCACCTGGGCCGTAAAAATCCGCCGCACGGGTAATCATGGCCTGCACGTTTCCCTTTTGAATTTCATCCAGAAGCGTTGTCGCGATCCTTGCCCGGATTTCACCTTTTTTGCTGATCGGGTTAAAGGGGGTGGATTCGGTCATAATGCCGTCGACGCGACCATAGGCGTAAACATTGTCAAAAAAGACGAGTCGCGCATGATGTTGTTTGCAGGCATCAATCACATTGCGCAGAACCTTGGGCCATTGATCATGCCAGATGGCGGCGTTGTATTGTAAACCGGCAACCAAATAAACGACTTCACTGCCCGATACGGCTTGCGCCGTTGCTTTTGCATCCAATAAATCAGCCGCGACGGTCTCATCGCTTGCGTTGACTTTACGCGGATTACGACTTACCAGCCGGATGGGTGAATTTAACGAAGTCAGGGCGTAGGACAATTCGCGGGCAATCGTTCCATTGGCGCCCAAAATTGTGTGCATAGACACTTGTTCCTTGGATTATACCTGCGTCGTCCAGGCTTGAGTATTGCCGCGAACCATCTCCTCAAGCGCGAATTTCGGGCAGACGTATTCCTTCATGAAGCCTTGTAACGATTCAGCGAGACCTCGCAATGCTTTTTCCACGGCGGGATCTTTGCAGGAACCATCGGCGTCAAAAGCGCTTTGCACGCCGGCAATGGATACGGCGCCCGGAACAACAATGGCGCCGACATGCGAACAGACTCCCTTAAGTTGTTCAATGGATTTTATCGCACCGATCCGACCAGCGGCAACGCCGAGAAGCGCGACCGGCTTTCCGGCCAAAGCGGAAGGAAATCCCATGTTTTCAATTATGAGTTTCATCATTGCACAAAAACTGCCGTGGTATTCCGGGGTGGCGAGAATTACACCGGATGCATTCTTTACGGCTTCGGCCATACGTTTGGCGTCCGGGGTGGGAGGATGACCCGGAAACGAGAGGTTTAATTCACGGGCATCCACGGCTGTGAAGGGGATGTCACGCTTTGAAAACTCGTCAGTTACAATCGCAAGCGCACGGACTGTATAATTATCGGGTCGGCTTGTTCCGGATATGCAGACAATATTATTCATATGTTTCCCTCGAAAGGTGTCAAGCGTGAGTGTCTCTGAATTACATCGGGCTTTATTTTTCGCCGGCGATTACCTCGGCGACGTTGAACGCATGGTCTTTCATGCGGCGGTAATGGTTGAGTATATCCATGTAAATCAGGCTTTTTAACGGCGCAATTTCCCGACTGCTTAGTCGTTGAAGATGGCGCTTGCGAATCTGTTTCATAATCCGGGTAACGTTATCGCCATCGGCGCGCGCGCGGGTAATGATATCCTTGTTGTCGGTCCGAACGGCAACGTTGATCATGTGCGCATATTCGGAAACTGCGGCATGAAGACTCTTCAGGTCGGCGAGTCCTTCATCGCTGATCGTCAATTCGTTTTTGCGCAGTTTGATTAGTCCTTTGAGCACATTTGCCTGATAGTCGCTAAGGGTTTCATATTCATCGGCCATTCGTATTTGACCGCGTGCCTCATCAATCACTTCATGTGTCACCTCACCACCGAGCAGGCGGCCGAGAAAGAGCACGACTTCCTTTTGCATTTGATCGAGGATCTGCTCTCGGCGGAATAATTTTTCCTCCAGCTCCGCATCACCCGCAGGATTGTCCATGATGCTTTTCAGGTAGCCGAACATTTTTTCCGTTGCTTCGGCCATCGTGTGTATTTGTTCTCGGGACTGCACTATGCCAAGCGCAGGTGAAAGTGCGTTGCGTACATCCAGGTATGTAAGACGATGAATCTCTTTTTGTCCCCGGTCGGGGATGATTCGCTCCACGATCCAGGCGAGCCAACCTGCCATCGGAAGAAACAGGAGGGCGTTGGTTACATTAAATCCGGTGTGAACAAGAGCGATGGCACGCAGGATGTACGGGAACGTTTCCTTGTCACCCGCTTGAACCATGGAATTCGGGTCATGACCGATCAATGCCACCACCGCCGTTATCATAAACGGGAAGAGTATCACAAACCAGACCGTTCCCAAAGTATTAAATAAAATATGTGCCCAGGCGGTTCGTTTTGCCGCGGTAGTTGCCCCGAGTGTGGCCAGGAAGGCGGTAATGGTGGTGCCAATATTTTCGCCCAGCACAAGGGCGGCGGCGGTGGTGAAGGGGATAACTCCAGCGGAGGCCAACCCCATGGTAATACCGAGAGTTGCCGATGAGGATTGCAAAATTACCGTAAGAATACAGCCCACAAGGACGCACTTCAGAATGCCCCAATAATTGGAGGCATCAAAGGCGTGGAACCAGGCGCGGAACTCCTCATTGGTACGCAAGGGTGAAAAGCCGTTCTTCATCAACTCAAGACCAAAAAAAATCATGCCAACGCCCATGAGGGCCATACCGGCATAACGCACGCCATCCCGCTTGGCGAATAAGTAGAAGAAAGCGGAAAGGCCAAGAATCGGCAGTCCGTATTTCCCGATGTCCAGAACAAGTATCCACCCGGTGACCGTGGTGCCGATATTGGCGCCAAAAATAACACCGATCGACTGCATCAAGGTCATAAAACCGCTATTGACGAGTCCCACGGTCATGACGGTAGTGATCGTGCTTGATTGAACAATACATGTAACAAACAAGCCGACCAGCAAACCTACCACCCGGTTATCAGTGACAGCGCCAATTAACTTCCGCAATCGGTCGCCCGCAACGGCTTGCAGTCCATCGGACATGAACCGCATGCCTATTAAAAAAATTCCAAGTCCGCCGACAACAGAAAATACGATCGAGAAAAACAATCTGAAATCCATAATTTGGTTAGCTTTACATTTAATTTATATGGATTCCAAGTCCGGTTTATTAACACAGGGAGAATCCCTGTGTAAGCACCCTGATTTGCCAATGCTGAAGTTATTCGAAAGGTGACACAGACATTCTTGTCTGTATTTCTAATTGGCTAGTGCCGGACTTGTCTGCGGAAGGCTGGCGGAGAGAGAGGGATTCGAACCCTCGGTACCTGGTTAACCCAAGTACAAGTG
>DAOLDL010000112.1:0-7310 GCA_035327305.1 Kiritimatiellia bacterium
TCATCTTCATGTTCCTTGTGTAGTGGATGATGAAGGGAACATGAACGTGGTGATGTTCTCTTTCTCTCTGCGACGTCATCGGCGCAGCGATGCACGCGTGCGAGCGACGTCCGGACGCGGCGAGCCATCATCTCTCCATCCACGTGGGTCACCCAAACACGCGATCGCATCACTGCAAACCAATGAGTTGCCTATGCGTTTTTAACCAGCTCGGAACTCAGGCTGGCTGGAATTACCTTCTGTAGACGCCCACGGTGGGGGCGTCCGGCACGCCGCGGGTCAACGCCCGCGGCTACACCTTCATGTAACAGCTCCTAATCGAGCTCGTACCGGAGTCGGCCAAAGCGATGGATCGAATTAAAGCCGATGGTGTGGCGAAACCGCTCAAAGCCCAGGCGCGTGGAGAGTTGCGGGGTTACAGCGGTGGAACCCGTCCACAACCCAAGGTTCGGACTGCGCTGGGGAAACGCATGAACGCCAAAGGCATCCAACCGCTTCCACCACTCCAGGGCGATACCGTCGGCCGTCAGGGCGATAAACCATTGCGGTGACAGGTTGACGCTCAGGGGATCAAGCCCGTGATAAAACTCCGCGACGTTGGCGTAACCATCCTGATCGGGGTCGACATAGGGAGCGGTGAAGCGGTGCCGGAACGAGGCGTTTGCGCGCATGGCCGCCGGAAAACGCGACTGCACCCAGGAATCGTAACCGGGGTTGATGGAGTCAAACAGATTGAGCTGTTCGGGCCAATCGCCGGCGGCGGTGATGTCGTCAATGATCTGGCGTAACGCCACCGTAGAGGGCAACCCCTGATCGACCACCGGCACGTGCAGAAACATCCCTGCATCGCCATATTGCAACAGCCAGGTTGATCCTCCGGCTTGAGGGAACTGGCCATTATGTCCCCAACCGAAGCCAAAGATCATGGTGGCCATGCCGTAGCTGCTGGGGGTGCCATCGGTACGAACCGCGCCGCCGGTATCAAAGCGCTGATCCAGCAAGGCCTCTGGCAGGATATCCTTGTTGAAGGCCAATTGATCGACCCGTCGCAGAAACATCAGGGCGTCCTGAGGCCGGGCGACCCAGCCCCCGCCGGGATTGTTGATCCGCCAATGAAGGTTGGTGGAATATAAATCCGGGGGATAATTGCTGGTGTGGAAAATGTAAAACGGCTCCCCGGGTTGATGTTCATTCAGAGCCCCGGTGAGAAAGGTCATGTGCTGGTCTTGAATGCCGGCCGGCCGCAGGATGCGTTGACGGCAATATTCCTCGTACGACATCCCGCTGATGCGCTCGATCACGGCGCCGAGCATGGCGGTGTTGGCGTTGACGTATCGGTTCGTCGTTCCCGGCGGACTGATCGGGTCGTGGTCGCGAACCCATTGATCCAGAATGTCCAGCACGTTGGGGTTGCTGGTATAAGGATGCCAATCCGGTTCGGTTGCAAACCCGCTGGTCATGGTCAGCAAGTGGCGGATCCGGATTTGCTGTTCCCAGGCGGTAAACGGTTGATGGGCCCGCCAGCCGATTTCGTTGCCAAAGATCGAACCCGGCCCCAGCACCCGGTCATCCAGGCTCAAAAGACCGCGATTCACCAAGTCGAGGATGGCGGTGGCGGTGATCATCTTCGAGACGCTGCCGATCCGCACCCGGTGATTGGCGCGCAGGTCCGGCCAATGGGCACGAGCACTGCCGGGAATTGGCTTGTGGCCGGCGGCATAGATCAATCGTCCTTGATGGGAGATGCCGACGTGGTGATACCGATATGCCACCCTCAAGCGCTCGATGTAGGAGATGGGCAACCCGCCGTTGCGGACATAATGGGCGATATAATACCGGTTATTACCGCCCCCGGTCTGGATTTCGTATTGCTGTATCCATTGCGGCCGGTATCCGGAATACAAGGCGTTTTCGATTTGCCCGTTGATGTCGGTGTAGACCACGCGGGGCTGGGCATAGGCGTTTTGGCGTCCGAATCCACGCGCCCAGACGGAGCAGTGGACCACGCCCGCCAGGGTTTGGCCGCCGGTGATCCGGATGAGTTGCCAATTGTTGCTGAACCGTGAAGCGATTTCCTCCTCCAGCTCGGCCAAGGTTTGGTTGTAGCGGATGGCATTGGCAAACACCGGATTGCCGGCCGGTCGCCAGAGGCCATTGTGCAGGACCTGTGGCCCTGAATTGAATGTCAGCACGTCGGAAAGCTCACGCCCCTCGGCTGAATTCTCGGCAATCTGGGCATCCAACTGCGCCTTGGTCAAGCCGATCGCGACCGTCCGGTTGGAGGTTGGGGCGCCGTCCTCCCACACCGCGTTGTAGCGCGGTCCGCTGGGGCCCTCGAAGCCGGAAACCCAGAGTAACCCGCGGCCCTGGTTGACATGGAGGCCATGCGTGAAGCTGAACGTCGAGCTGGTCATCCCGCGACCCACGTATTGGGTTTTTCCCTGGGGGTTATCGCTCCAGACCGCATCGTAGTAGATGTTCCCCAGCAAGGTAATGCCGTTCAGGCTGCTTAAGCGCAGGCGATACGGCGCGGCCGACCAAGCGGCATGTTCCGCATCGAACTGCGCCTGGGTGAGCATGGTCTTGAACACCCAGGGTTGGTCATCCCCCGCAACCTCGCGCGCAAGGACCAACCCGAGCAAATAAAAACAAACCAGAAAACGAAACGGCTTCATACATCCGATAATAAGGGAATCCCCGATGGCCGTACAGGCAAACCGAACCAGAACGCCATAGAAAAAGATCGCAAATAGGGGAAGCGGGAGGCTACGCGCGGATCGCCTGGGAAGTGCACCAAAAGGCGCTCTACACGACGAGGTTGCCGGAACCGGGATCGCCGCAGGAAAGATCGGGAACATCCTTCAGCAGGTGAAAAGGCACCTGCAAGTGGTGATTCACCACCGCTTCTTTCCCAATCCAGTTCAGCGTCGGCATAGGGCACCACTTTTACCCGGAATTCTGGGTTTTGTCATCCGGGAAGACCCCTTGGGCCGTATTTGGCCGAATGGATAAGACACATCGAGCACAAATACTGAAATGTAAGGCTTTGAATTGTCCGGGATCATCGCCAGAAGAGCATCTCGAAGGCTATCCTTATGGTCCGAAATCGTTACACCCTTTGGCGGAGGTTTGACCTTCTTGCCGTACTTCCCGTGATAGATCACGATATAGATACCCCGATTTAGAGCGTCGGGATCTTTGGCGCAAGAGTCGACAAGCTGTGTCTTTACAGCAGTCCATAACGCGCGATGACTCTGAAGTTTGATCTCAATCGGCAAGGAGAAGGCTCCGCAACTGATCGACAAATCCGTTCTCCTGTCATTGGACCTACTGCCCTCCCTTTCAACTCTAATCCCCTTAGCCACGAGGCGCGATCGAAGAAACTCCATCAACCTGTTTCGACATGTATTTTCAGGCAGGGGGGCATTCTTAATTGGCTTGCCGTGACGACCCACATTCCAAAACGCCTCATAACCATTAGATCTACCATGAGTTATATCTCGCTGGATGTCCTCAAGTGCATCAAGAGCGACAGACTTCAAGTCACAAATGTCGACAGGAGGTCCGCCAGAGAGAGCCTTGACGATTGATGATGCCGAGGGTGGATTAAAATATCTCTCGCCAATTTTTCGCAAGCATACGGCCCGTGCATGCAATAGAGATTTGTGCCACGGCTTCAGCTTCGGATCCCGGATCATTTGCCATAGTTTGTCGGCGACCCCAACATCTGCGCTACCTCCAGCAATGCCAATAAGTTCACCCAAATATCGGGATGTTTCGTCAATCTCTCGAACGAAGCCGCTTCTGAACCGCTCTTCCGGGCGGCATGCGCGCCCGCAATACGATATTACAGCCAGCACGGCATCCATAGATGGCTTAATCGCAATTCCCGAATCATTCCGCAGCGGTATCAAGAACGTTTTCATGACCAAGATGGCATTCTGCGCCGTCGGCCGAAGGGAAAAGCTGGGACCTTTATCATTTTCGCCGCATGTAATCCAACAGAGCGTCTCCCACATTAAACGCGCTTCGCCCTCAACCTTTCCCGGCTTTGACAATACTGCCCTGGCAAGCGCGAGGATTTCCTCACGCGGACATGCCCTCAATACGGCCTTCATGAGGGTTCGCAAATTCGGCTCTTGTGCCGCCGGAAATTGCTTTAACAGAGCTGGAGCTACGGTGCTGGCGAGTTTTGCCAACGGCGAATCTCCAGCGAGTTCATAGAGACCGGGAGTTCCGGCCTCTCTTTTGACCCGCATGACGGGACGGAAATATTCAAGCATTGCCTTGGATACAACCGAGGGGCGATCATGAACAAATTGACCCAACCACAATTTATCCTCATCGTACCCCCCCTCGGACAGGTGGAAGGCAACGGCCAGTTCAACCATAGCGTCAGGGATAACTTCCTTTAGATCAAGTCTCTCGCGCGCTATGATGTCGAGACCGGCAAGAACAACTCTCGCTATGCGATATTCTTTGTTTTTTGCCTTAGCGCGTCCCACTTGCAATGCCGAAAAGGGCGCATCACGGCAGGCCATCCTTTTTATACCTTCAAATGCGGCGTCAGCCAACTCCTGGTTGGTCTCAAATGAAATGCGCTCCCAGGGCGTCAATTTGTCGGACCCTTCCACCCTGGAGTGGAAGTACACCGAAGCAAAATCGGAAAGCGCCGACAAATCCTGACCACCGATTATGCCCGGAATACGGGATGTGAGATCATGTATAAATTGATCATTTCGTGATTTTTCGTTCTGTTTGTGTTGTTGTCTTTTCAGAAAAATACTCGTCCTCAAATCATTGATTTCAACCTTGTGTAAGTTTTCGTAAAGGTCATGGAAGCTAGGGTTTTGTTTGACAAACAACAGGACGTCATCAAGCGCAAGTCCGTCGGAGGCGGTGGAGTTAAATGCGTCATGAACCGCGACACAGAACAAGAACCGCGACACACTTGAATCTATGCCTGGCTCGATGGCTTTAATCAGTAATTTTCGCCAATAACCGGCGGGTCGTGGAACGTTGAGCATTCTGCCAGTGAAAAGCGAGAATGGTAACCCGTCCAGTCCATCATCGTGAGGCAAGCCAAGCCAGTGATGAAACAATTTTTCATACAATACCGGTCGATCAGACAACCATGCCCTGATCAGCTTGGTCTCTTTGTCTCTAATAAAATTATGCCCATGATTCTCGACTCCAACACCCAGCCATTTATAAATCTGGGGAATTGGCGTAGTATCGCCTTTTGATTGCACAACGCGCCACAAGAGCTTGCTGACGATCCTTTCGCCGCAATGGTTGTGAATCAGCTTCTCACGGTCTTTCCAATCAATTATGGTCTCAAGAAGGCGAACCGCATCTTCGGTGGAGGATTCCTCCAGCAGGCGCATTTGAAGGGTGTAACTGTTGATAGGGTCGCTATCCACATTCTCCAAGTCGAAATAGTCTATGATCTTCTCTATTGGAATGTGCGCCGGATAAAGTTGCCTCAAAAGGGTTGGCCGAAGAAAACGGTCCGGATCATCAACCACGCCCTTGACGATGTCATCCAAAACCGGCTTTAAATCGGTGATTCGCCCGGGACATGCACGAACAAACGCCTCCACAGCTTGACGGCCATTCGCACCGCCCTTTCTGATCAAGCGAAGAAGAGCATTTCCGAGCGACGGGACTGGCTCGCCGTACCTGATTGCATCCAAAATACATGAGACAACATGGTCATCTGTTTTTTCATCGTCAATAAACCTCCGAAATGTCGGTGCCATTTCGGTTTTGCAGAGGGCACCAAAAGGTTCGCCGCTCCAATTTCCGGCACGAAACCATGGATCTCCTTTGGCGAGTTCTTTCAGGCTATAAAGCAGCTTTTGCTTCAGGGAAACACTCAGCATGGATGGATCGCCGTGTAGTACGATGCCCAACGGGTCAATTGGAATCAAGGCGTCGGCCTGTTCCGGGCAAAAACATGGGAGCCATCCATAAAGACCCCGCAGATCGGAGGTGGTTTCACCGGTTGGACCCGTCAAGAGGGTGATTACCCGGATAAGACTCAATTCACCATTAAGAAGCTTCTGCGATAATGTGCGGGCACCCAAATATTCCGCTATCGTTCGGTGACTTGGGAAAACATGCTCATTTTCATCAATGATGAAAAGTCGCCGCTTTGCCGCCGCCAAGTAACGCCGCTCATGGCCGAACAAATCCTGTATGGAAGGGCGCCTCGCGTTCGCGGCCGGTTGCGACAGCGACAATCCACCGGCATTACTTAACATGATTGCGAGGCAAAGTTGACCCGCCGCATCCAGAAGTTCTTCAATGCCATAACGACCCATTTTTGATTTGGCGTGATGGCCTGACGGCTCTCTCACCAATTCTTAAATGGCCAGTTCAAATGTCTCCATCCGCGAGGACGGCCAATTGTGTCCCTGGTAGACGGCCTCGATCAGCAATTCAAGCGTTTGCGGATTGAACAAGAGGTCACCAAGGCCCCAACTTCGTGCTTCATCAAGGAATTTCTGGGGTTCGGAAATTTCGTCACTGATCGCTTCGGCAATATCGTCATCCGTAAGCGGATTGAGCTTTAATACGACAATAGATTCGTCTCGCGAAACCTTGGCCAAGCTTTGGGTGTCTATTTTGCCACCCCAATCAGCAATTCTGCAGGATATCCGGAACTTTGGATTTTCAAGCTCGTCAAGACGTCCGCGAATCCTATTCAACACCTCCCGACCGGAGACGTCTTGTGATCTGAACTCATCTAGTGCGTCGATGTATAACGTTTTGCCCTTAAAGCGCCTCGTCGCCAACGTCAAGAAGTCGTCTGCAGGGTGTTTTTCAGCACTCTGCTCTAACGCGCAGGCGTGTTCAAATTCGGTTGTTTTCCCAATGCCCGGGTCACCCAACAACACAATAGCCGAGGCATCAAGGTAATCTGTAAAAGAGCGCCGTCGTGACTCTTCGTATTCAGGCTCTGGATAGATCTGCTGTACCGTTCTGGTAACGAATTTCATTTATCAAACCGCCCAGTCGTGTTTTCCGCCTTTTCTTTCCCTCTCCCAGTTCTGTGTCGGCATGGCGATAGCCCTGTATTACCGTTTTTGATTACCGTTGTCACGCGGGGATGACGAGGCAGGGTGTCCGACCAGGAAAACTCCTGCCGAGCCGGGGATCCTGCCCGGTCGTTGATCAAATGTTCCAAACCTTAGAAAAACGAGGGCCAAAAAGTTCCAAGGTTTGGAACTTTTTTCAGGTCATTTTTCCGAACCTTGCCTGCCCGCCCTCCCGACATGCGGGAGGGAGCCAGCCTGCCCCACGCA
>DAOLDL010000113.1:0-3868 GCA_035327305.1 Kiritimatiellia bacterium
TGCAGCCGAAATGACTGCGGCTCGGCGCCGCCAGCAACTTCGGTTTTCGGGTTGAAGTGAATCCATAAGCAATTACGTCTGCACCCGGTCGACAATTCCACACGACGAATAATCGTCTTCGAGATGTTTGAAAGGCCTTGAAAAACATATTTATCTTATGGATGATTCCGCGGTCTCAAGGAGATGATTGTAATTTGAAGGTGCATGATGTGGATTGTGTAATTATGAAATCCAGTCACAGAGTATCACATGCGGAAAGTATCTGCGATGTTCTTGCGTGGCGCGCACGAAACCATCCAGAGCGTATCGCCTACGTCTTCGTCCCCGTCGATGGCGTGAGCGACGCCACGCTCACCTATGGCGATCTCTACCGAAAATCCCTTTCCATCGCCGCGCATCTTTCCAACCAGATTCTCTCAAATGAGAAAACGGGGGGGGGTAAAACGGCTTTATTAATGTATCCCGCCGGACTCGATTTCATCGCCGGTTTCTTCGGCTGTCTCTATGCCGGCCTGATCGCCGTGCCCATCTATCCGCCGCGATCCAATCGTCATCTTGCCCGCCTCCTAGCCGTGGTCCATGACGCGACGCCGACCGTCGCCCTGACTCAATCGGACGCGGAAACGAAAATTCGCGACTTCATGAGCGGACACGACCTGCTGGCCGACATCCCGCTCGTGGCCACCGACTCCGTTTCCGAAACTCCCGTCGCCCACTGGAATCCCCCCGCGCTCGATCCCGACGCCGTCGCCATGTTGCAATACACCAGCGGAAGCACCGCCGCCCCCAAAGGCGTCATGCTCACCCACCGCTGCATCATGGCCAGTCAACGTTCCATTGCGAACGCGGCCGCCCATGATGAAAGCATGGTTATGGCCAGTTGGCTTCCCATCTACCACGACATGGGTTTGTTCGGCGGTCTTCTTCAATCCCTGACCGTGGGCGGAAAGACGTGCTTTACGTCGCCAACCCTGTTTCTGCAAAACCCAACCTTATGGCTGGAAATCATCAGCAGCTACCAAGCCACCGACATGGTTGGGCCGAATTTCGGCTATGCCTTGTGTTGCGGTTCGAACGGCGAACATGCGGTATCCTTGTCCTCCATTAAAACCGCGTGGAACGGTGCCGAACCGATCCGGGCCGATGTGTTGACGAACTTCACGGAAAAATACCGGGCGCACGGTTGGCGACACGAGATGCATTTCCCCTGTTACGGCATGGCCGAAGCGACGTTGATGGTGACGGCACACCGGACCGGTACGTCGCCCACCATTCTGATCGTGGATGCCGCCCGGCTTGAACAGGGATATGCCGAAATCACCAAGAATGCTGACTCGGCGAAGGTTCGCCATCTCGTGTCATCCGGGATTCCGCACGATGAGACGGAAATCCGCATCATCAATCCCGCCACGCTCGAACCGTGCGCAGAAAACGTGGTCGGCGAAATATGGATCGCCGGACCCGGCGTCGGCGCGGGCTACTGGCGAAAACCCGACGACACCGAAAAAACCTTCCGCGCCCGAACCGCACAAGGCGAAGGCCCTTTTCTGCGCACCGGTGACCTTGGCTTCCTGCACGAAGGTGATCTCTACGTGACCGGCCGCCTCAAGGACATGGTCATCATTCGCGGTCGCAACATATATCCGCAGGACGTCGAAAGACGCCTCGAACAGGTGCTTGGCATCGTTGGACCCAACACCGTCGGCGTATTCGCGTGGGATGACGGGCAGGAGGAAAAACTCGCGGCAGTCATTGAGTGTAGCCGGGCCATGGCGCGAAACGGGAACACGCAACTGCCCGACCTGACCGCGCGCATGCGCGAGGCCGTTATGGAGGAATTTGAAGTCGCCCTGCACACCGTCGCGTTCCTTCGTCCGGGCACCTTTGCCCGCACCAGCAGTGGCAAGGTACAACGTGGTCTCTGCCGGAAACGCCTGCTCCATCAGGAGTTGGAAATCGTATACGCCGACGGCCTCCCAAGCCGCCGGAATGAACCCGTCGAATCCGCCGATGCTCCGGTGGAAACACTGGCCGACCACATCGCCGTTATCGTCATCGACTGGCTGAAAACCGAACGTGGATTTCAGGGTTCGACCATCGACCGCGACGCCACCTTCTCCGCGTTGGGCGTGGACTCACTCGGCGGCGCGCAAATTGCCGTCGCCATCGAAGCGGCCACAGGCCTGACCTGCAAGCCCGAAGAGTTGTACGACAACCAAAGTGTCAACGCCTTGGCCGGATACCTATCCAGACATGGGAGACCGGCAATCCCAAAAGCTCCAACGATTGGAAAACAGGCATCCGAAGCCGTCCAACGATTGGAAACCTCCGGGACGCGAAATCACGACCCGCTCGCCCGGTATCGGGAGCGGAATGCACGCGTGAATCAATACAAGAAAGATGATCGCTATTTTTTTGCACCCAATATCACCGAGCAGTCCGGTACATGGGTGGCGGTCGACGGCAAGAGGATGGCTAATTTCGCTTCTTACAATTATTTGGGACTGTTGAAAAATGATCGTATCCAGAAAGCCGCGCACGACGCCGTAAGAAACTATGGTACGGGCAATCACGGCGCCCGCTTGTTGGCTGGCACCAACGATATTCACCATGCCTTGGAAACCAAACTTGCCCGCTTCCTCAATGCCGATGACTCGATCGTCTTTTTAAGCGGCTATGTGACAAATGTAAGTGCGATAACCGCCCTTATTGGACCAGGTGATGCAGTTATTGGCGATGAACTTAACCACGCCAGTATTGTTGATGCCTGTCGCTTTACAGGTGCGGCATTTCATGAATTTCAGCACAACAATATGGATTCATTGAGAAACTGTCTGAAGCAAGTAGGTAACGCGCATGCATTGGTTGTTGTGGACGGACTATATTCCATGGAGGGTGATATCGCACCGATACCGGATATTGTAGAATTGTGTCGTGCGCATGGAGCACTATTGATGGTTGATGAAGCTCACAGTATCGGTGTCCTTGGCAAAACCGGCCATGGCGTACAAGAGCATTTCGGACTTCCTCATGACGCCATAGATGTAAAAATGGGCACTCTGTCCAAGTCATTGTCAAGCGCAGGCGGCTTTGTTGCCGGAAACGAGGAATTGATAACTTTTCTTCGTCATAACGCGAGAGGGTATGTGTTCAGTGTCGCGATGCCGCCTCCGCAAGCCGCCGCCGCTCATGCCGCCCTCGATATTCTGGAGACCGAGCCGGAGCGTGTGGCCCGCTTGTGGGCCAACCGTGAGCGTTTTACATCGGGACTGAAGCAACTTGGCTTTCACACCTTTGGGAGCGAAACTCCGATCGTACCCATCGCCACGCACACCGAAGAGCAGACGCTGGACATGACCAAGTATTGTCGCGACAACGGCCTCTTTGTTGTCCCGGTTTTTTATCCCGCCGTCCCCATGAACGCCCCCCGACTCCGCACCTGCGTCATGGCCAGTCACACGGATGAGGATATTGATTTTGCGTTGGAGGTGCTGTCACGAGCCGGCAAGGAATGTCATGTAATCACGTAAATATTCAATGAAGGAGGTCAAATGAGGAATGCGAACAAACTTCATCGCCATTTATCCACTACACCAGTATCTCTGGCTAGCGCGATTATTATCAGTCTATTAATCTTTGCTCCAATCACGCCATGTCTGGCTGAAGCAAAGAAAGATCAGGGTCGCGACAAACCCTCCAGCACAAACTATGTACCACTGGCAAAGGTATCTTTGTCCGTGGTGGTCACAAATCATTCCCTGGTGGGTATTGATGGTATTATAAAAGAGTTGGATATAGCCCACTCGAACTTGATGCGCGCAGAGAAACGACTCATCGAAGCGCGCAAGGATGCCGACTATCTGCTCCC
>DAOLDL010000113.1:3968-7154 GCA_035327305.1 Kiritimatiellia bacterium
TGCGCGCAGAGAAACGACTCATCGAAGCGCGCAAGGATGCCGACTATCTGCTCCCCTTGGAATCCTGCGAGTTCATCCAATACGGCACCGACCTCCTCATGCTGTTGAGGACGAACAGCATTGGGGCTGTCAAAATTCATGACAAGCAATTGCGCGACTTATTTCGAAAAGGTCAACAGCAAATTATAATAATGAACAGCCTTACGGGATCAGATTCCGTAGAGAAATCAAACACTAAAGAAGCTGATAATGTGGAGATCAACCACACAGAATCAAAGACCAACAAGCAATCAGTAACAAGTACAACAACCACCTACAGGGTGACCAGTATTCATGTACGAAATGGACGGATTACAGATCGATTTTATGAACAAGGCTACGATGTTTATGTGCTCCGCTTCCATCAGACTAACGATTTGATAGCCACAAATCTTGAATATGCACTCACGGGTAGGAAGATTGAAGTATTCGACTCGTCCGATATCGCTCGCGATTTCTTCAAAACGGTAGTTGGTACAATAACAATCGCAGGAACGGAGACGGACGCAGAAGCCGATGTATTTCCTTTGCTCACCGTTTACCATGGCAAAGTCAGGCACAAGAAAGTGGATATGGCACTTCGAGGAAGGCTTTTTTATCCGAGCAATAATATTCTAACTAGTATTACAGACAATGTCGCAATGTTGAAAGTTGAAAGAAGCAATATCATCATCAGGGACACCAAGCTCTCTGCAGTCACAGAAGATGTAGGCAAGGTCGAGGCCATTGACCGCATGATTTCGCTCAAAGAGGTCGAGATTGCGCGGCAATCACAGGGTAAACCTTTTTATGAATCGGAGCATTTCTTCCGGACAAAGGAGTCGTTCAATTTTTCTTTGGCTTATGCATTGACCGATGTCAATAAGGTAAAATACGACAATTCCAGTGGTCAGGTGACGGCAAAAAAAGAGGATGAAACGCCGCTGTTTGTAACACTTAACTGGTATCCGATTTGGAAGGCTGACAGTCTGATCAAGAATAAAGAAGATGCGCGGCGGACACCAGAATCATTTTTCAACCCGCCACATCTGATGTTCGGGGTGCGCACCGATATCAGCAGTCCCGATCCGATCATTGGCGTGGGAGTAGGTATTCGCATTTATAACCGTGTGCGCCTCAATGTGTGGGGCGGTATCAATTTCACGAGGCAGGAGAGGCTTAAGGAAGGCATCGCGGTTGGCGACGAGGTGGCCGAAACACCCACGACAAACAAATGGCGGGATGAAACCCTATGGGGCGTATCTATTGCATGGACGGGGGAAGAAAAGAAATGAGAAATCGAACAGAATATCGAACTATGAAAATATTCATTTGTGTCATACTAACGTTTGTTGGCGCGGCAATGGCCCGTGCCGACGGTTTCCTGCAATTATCTTTACATCGCGACTTCCAGATAATCCCCAGGAATGAGGGCATACAAGGTCTGCGCCTGAATCTGTTTGATTCCCGCAATACACATCTCACCGGCGTGGATGTTGGTATCAACAATGAACTGGAGTCGCGCCTTGTCGGACTTCAGGTCGGCATCCTAAATCGCGTCGGCGCGATGGAGGCGATCCAGCTAGGATTAATCAACAGAGTCGGCGGTTGTGCGGTCGGATTGCAGATCGGTTTAGTTAATCGTGTTGAGGGTAGGTTGGACGGCTTGCAGATTGGAGTCTGGCAACGCGTGGACGGAGACATGGGATTGGCGCAGATTGGTCTTATCAATAGTGCCCAGCGCAGTCATGGGCTACAGGTCGGGGTGGTGAATATGGCTGTGCACGATGCTGAAACGCAGATCGGCCTTATCAACATAGGAGCAGATATGTCCTGGCTTCAGGTTGGCCTGGTAAATATCTGTAAGAATAATAACGGCCTGCAAGTTGGTATTGTCAATTGGTCCGGAGGCTTACGCTGGCCATTTAATTGGAAATGAAAATGAATAGATTCGTCTGCGCGGGATTAATATCAATTATCGCGATCGCTCCGGGTTTTGTCTTATCCGACGATTCCTTTAGCCTGTTTATTGATCAGGACGTTTTTTACCCTCCTCAAAATGAGGATCGCAACTATACGATGGGCCTGTTGATGCAATGGGAGGGCGATGCCGTTAAGCAATCCGGGGCAGGGCAACCTCTGGAGTTGATGCATGATAAACTTCAGCGCTGGTTTCCCGGCCTTTCGAATTATAAAGACCCGCGTGTGGGCATTGGCGCAGGTATTGTTGTCTATACGCCGGAAAACCTTGAGGCAAAAGAACCGCTATCCGATGATCGACCTTATGCGTCTCTGCTTTATGGCTCAATTATTTCTACCTACATTAACACCCAATCGGTTTCTTTGGTGCGGCATGAATTGCGGGCGGGTGTACTTGGCCTAAGGATAGCCGAGAATGTTCAGACTTGGATTCATCAAGCAATACGCGCGTCTAGAAATGACGGTAGTGGACGCGTAGATCCGGAAGGATGGTCTAACCAGATTTCGGATGGAGGAGAGCCAACACTTCTTTATCGCATCGGTTATAGCCGCCGCTTTGGTGAAATTGAATCGGTCGACCAGCGCTTCCATTGGTTCCAGAGCCAGTTCGACAGTGACATCGCCGTCGGCTATAACAACTACGTATCTGCCGGACTAACCATCAAAATCGGCTACATAGACCGCTACAAATTGCAACCTCCCACTCAAATCGGCGATCCGAACATTCTGAATGCGTTGCCGACCAATGGTTCAACCGACAAAAATATCAACGGCAAACCGTCGGGCGACCGGTCCGCGGAAATCTATATGTTCGGGCGTCTCACCGGTAGTGCGGTCGCATACAATGCACTGATCCAGGGGCAGTTTCGATCAATCCCCGATGAATACAAGGAAATCGATATCGAGCATTTTGTGGCAGGGTGGCAATATGGAGTAACCTTCGACAACGGCGACTTCGCGTTGACATACGCCATAAACGGGCGTACGCCAGAATTCAAGTCATCCGGTTCAGATCGAAATCACTGGTGGGGTGGTGTTTATCTGACATGGCGGATGTAACGATTTCGGTTCGATGTCACGTGAATTTTTACCGGCCTGTCAACAGGCTCTGCCGAATTAACACGTAGTGAATGAAAAATGGTCGGGGCGACTGGATTTGAACCAGCGACCTTCCCGATGGAATCGGGA
>DAOLDL010000114.1:0-7085 GCA_035327305.1 Kiritimatiellia bacterium
ACAGGCCGGCAAACACCCATCCGTCAGAGTCAACCGCATGTAGAGGTTGGTCCGCCAAGCACCGAATATCCGGCTTTACTCCTGAATTCCGTTTGAACCCGAAAACCGGAGTTGAAATCAAACGCCACGCGTGGCGCTTCGACACCGGCAGACTGTAGAACAATTCATTTTATGCGCGCGCTTTGCGTCCGCTCACCCATGCGCGAATTTCATCCACGGTTTTTTTCCACCCGTTCACATTGTTGCGCTCCTGGACAAAACGGTCATACAGCCTCAATAAAGCCTCTGAGAAGCGGCCCATTTGATTGATCCGTTCTTGAAATGCGGAAATCGCATCCATTTTTTCAAGCGGCGGCAATTTAAGTCCGCGAACAACAAAGCCGGCGGCGGTAAACGTACAGCTCCACTGACTATCACCCTGGGCAAGCGTCAACCTGGCTTGCTTTAGCTTCTTGCCGCCCAGCAACGATGTCTTGGCTTCCGCGCTTAATCTCGGTTCACCGCGACGCAGAACCGCTTCATGCGCGCCGCCTCCCTCCAGAATAAAATGCAGGGGTCCATCAATCATGACCGCGAATTCCCCCAGATCATCCAGGGTGGCCAAACCACCCCGGGCCTCCGAATAAAACCACAGCCAGGTCAGAAAATCCTCGCCGGGATCCTGACCGGCTTCGCTGTCATCCACATCCGGCGAAAAACTGACCGGCGCCCATTCTTTTACATAAACATTCAGCCGCTTCACGGCCGCGGTTTCCGGCACTACGGGAATAAGGTTAAAGCCCAGTGTCTGGGAAAAATAAATGGTGAAGGCGTCCATTTGCTTGTCGTTCAACGCGGAGGCGTATATGACCCCGTCACGCTCATCAAACACAAAGGGTATGCCTTTTAACTGCGGCGGCATCTGCGGAAGCAGGCGGGACACAATAGCGTCCTTGATTTCCTTTCTCTCTGTCCGCGACAGAAACGCCTTTCCGGATGCCTCCTGTTGGGCAAATTCCTCCATGCGGCATTCGGCACGCAACAAGGCTTCGGGGATTTTCCTTTCCGCCTTCATGAGGGTCAGCCGCAGGAAACCGCCGTAATAGGCATTGTCATCCGTAATGACCCGGTCAAGAAGATGACGCCCGGAAACCCAACCATGTATTTCCCCATCGCTTAACGTATCCAGCGGCGGCGCGGCATTTTCGGCAAAACGCGCCACGGCGTCTTTTGGCAAAGCCTTGGTCACATAAAACATTCGATAACTTACAGAACCGCTTTCAAACGCCACGGAAATTCTCCCAAATTGGATGTGTTTACCCTGTCCCGCCAACCGGAAAACTGAATGCGGGCGGGACAAGCTATTACGGTTCGCGGGAGGGTTCGTCCAGTAAAAAAGCCGGCGTTAAAAATATAGGACCACGCGCATGGCCAACCTCCCCGATCGAGGGGAGGTTCCGATATCAACGGCATTGCATTGATAGCCGGGTGCGCAGGCATAAGCGATGGCGGCTACGTCCGGCAAGGCATCAAAACGAAAATACGCCACGCCATTCCTGTCGGTGGTTGCGTAAAACCTCTGTTCCGGAACCCCAGCCACAACCAGTTCAACCGTCGCGCCGCCAAGGGTATATCCCAATGAGTCACCGACGGTAACGGCTAATTCATAGGAATTGTGAGGACAGCAAGCCGGGTCCCCGATAACAACTTCAACGCCACAATCGTAGCACCCGCCTCCTTCGCAACCGGCAAGCAGTAAAACCGCGCTTAAAGCGGCTAATATTCTGATTGGCAACGCCGTTTTCATAATGATTCCTGTTTCCAAACAATAAGACGGTGGTCGCAAATATTTTATTCATGTTGAATTGTCTCACCGGGGTTGATTTCCCTCCGTCCGCCTCCTATACTGCGCCCTTCATTTTTGGAAACCATGGCATTTCGCATTGAAATTGGATTACGCAAAGGCATCCGGGACCCGCGAGGAACCGGCGTGGTTCGTCGCGCCCGCCAATTCCTGAAACTATCGATGAAGTCGTGTGCAACCCGCGATGTTTACAAGGTCGGCGTGGACGCCTCGTCAAAAAAACAACGCGAAATACTCAAGGCATTTACGGATCCCGTTTCATGTCGCTCCGCATTGGGCCGGCTGGCTCCCCCGCCGTTTGACTGGATGATCGAAATCGGATTCAAGCCGGGCGTTACCGATAATGTCGGGCGCACGGCGGCTTCCCTTGTCGCTGATGTACTGGATCGCGGATTGAGCCGGGGCGAGTCAATCGGCGCTGGTATACAATTTTTCTTGAGCGGCGCTCAAATGACCCGCACCGACGCAGAAGCCATTGCCTGGAACCTTCTGGCCAACCCCCTGATTCAAACCGCGGAAATATTTTCCCCCGGAGAATGGGAAACGCATCCGGTGAATGCCGAACCGCCGGTGATGCGGGAAGCGTCAAAGGCATCGACAACGACCATTGATTTATCCGGCACGGACGAGGATTTGATGCGAATCAGCCGCGAAGGAACCCTTTCGCTTTCACTTGATGAAATGCGCGCCATTCGTGATCATTATCTCAACCCCGAAACACAAACCAAACGCGGCAACGCCGGACTTCCCGTTTGGCCGACGGACATCGAGCTGGAATGTATTGCCCAAACCTGGTCGGAGCATTGTAAGCACAAAATTTTTGCCGCCGACGTGGTTTACCGGGATGAAACCGGTGTCGAACACCACTACTCATCCCTCTACAAAACATTTATCAAGGCGGCCACGGCCGAAGTGGCCAGGGAGCGCGACTGGCTGGTTTCCGTTTTTACCGACAATGCCGGCGTGATTCGCTTCAACGAAAACTTCCACCTTGTTTACAAAGTCGAAACGCACAACAGTCCATCGGCGCTTGATCCATACGGCGGCTCTATCACGGGCATTGTTGGCGTCAATCGCGACCCGATGGGCACCGGAATAGGCAGTGAACTTCTGTTTAATACCTGGGGTTATTGTCTGGGTTCGCCATTTTATTCCGGCGACCTTCCGGAAGGCCTTATGCACCCCCGCCGCATCCGCGATGGTGTGCATCACGGAGTAATTGATGGCGGAAACCAAAGCGGTATTCCGTGGGTGCGTGGTTTCGAACGATTTGACGACCGATTTATCGGAAAACCTCTGGTGTTCTGCGGAACCGTGGGACGACTTCCCGTGACAGTCAACGGACAACCGTCGGAGAAAAAACACATCCGCCCCGGAGATCGCGTTGTCATGGCCGGAGGACGCATCGGAAAAGACGGCATCCATGGCGCGACATTTTCATCGGAAGCACTGCATCAGGAATCACCCGCTCAAGCCGTGCAGATCGGCGACCCCATTACCCAGCGCAAAATGTATGAATTTCTGATGGAGGCGCGCGACCTCGGCCTGTACCGGGCCATTACCGACAACGGCGCCGGCGGCTTGAGCAGTTCCATTGGCGAAATGTGCCAGTTCAGCGGCGGCGCGGAATTGGACCTCGTGCGCGCACCGCTTAAATACCCCGGATTACAACCCTGGGAAATATTCCTGTCCGAAGCGCAGGAGCGCATGTCGTTGGCGGTGCCTCCCGATAAATTGAAAGCGCTCCGCGATCTTGCCCGCCGACGCGACGTGGAGATCAGCGATCTCGGGGAATTTACGGACGACGGCTATTTGACTTTGATGTATGACGAACGATTGATCGGCCGGATTCCTTTGTCGTTTCTTCATGACGGCTGTCCGCGACTCCAACTTGAAGCGACGTGGACACCGCCGGAAGCGCCGCGACCACGCCGCTCGCGTGTCGCCAACCGGACATCACAGGTGTTGAAAGTGCTGGGCGCGCTGAACACCTGCTCGCGCGAACACAAATCGCGAATGTATGACAGCGAAGTGAAGGGGCTAAGCGTGGTGAAGCCGTTTGTCGGTCGCCAGTCCGATGTTCCGGCAGATGCCACCGTCTGCCGTGTTGAACTTTCCTCCAATGCCGGCATTGTTATTTCAGAAGGCATCAATCCATTTTACTCCGACATCGACACCTACTGGATGACCGCCAGCGTCATTGACGAGGCCGTGAGGCGCATCATCAGCGCCGGAGGCCGACCCGACACCATTGCCGGACTCGACAATTTCTGCTGGCCAGATCCGGTACAATCAGAGGGCACTCCGGACGGACGCTACAAGATGGCGCAACTTGTCCGCGCCAACCAGGCATTGTATGACATTTGCACCGCATTCAAGGTGCCCCTAATTTCCGGCAAAGACAGCATGAAAAACGACTCGACGAGGGGCGGGCGCAAAATTTCCATCCCCCCCACACTGCTATTTTCCGCCATTGGCCGGATTGACGATGTACGCAAAGCGGTAAGCATGCCCTTCAAACAACCCGGCGACATCGTGTATGTGCTGGGGCGCACCCATGATGAACTTGGTGCTTCAGAATACCATCGCCTGCTCGCAACCATGCAAGGCACACCAGCCCACACGGGCGGAAATGTGCCACGACTTGACGCGACCCCTGCATTCACCATGTATGCGCGCTTGCACGATGCCATCAACGAAGGATTCATTGCTTCTTCGCACACCCCTACGCTCGGCGGCCTCGCCATTGGTTTTGCATTATGCGCGGTCGGCGGCAACCTTGGCGTTGATATTGATTTGCGCCGGGTGGGAGACGAGAAATCCGGCGATGATGTCCTTCTGTTCAGCGAGTCCAACAGCCGGTTCATCATCACCTGCCCGCCCGATCAATCCGGGCGGCTTGAACAAAAGCTTTCCGATCTGCCGTTGTATCGTGTCGGCGTGGTGCGCAACGACCGACAATTTAACATAACCGGAGTACGCGGCAGTCCGGTCGTCGAAACGGATATCGAACGCCTGCGGAAAACCTATCGAGCCACATTGGAGGACATCTGACATGGCGCCTCCCGTCCTGATCATCACCGGCTACGGTTTGAATTGCGAATCTGAATCCCGATTCGCCTGGGAACGCGCAGGCGCCCGGCCCCGCTTGATGCATGTCAACGATTTGCTTGAGGCGCCGGAACAATTGCACCAGTACAGCGCGCTTATGTTCATCGGCGGCTTCTCGTTTGGCGATCACATGACATCCGGCCATGTTTTTGCCCAGCGGTTACGCCATCATTTACGGGATGATCTGGCGACTTTTATCCATGACGGCGGCTTGATACTTGGCGTATGCAACGGTTTTCAGATCATGACCAAACTCGGCCTCGTACCCGGATTGGCCGGCGATTATTTCAAGCCGGAAGTTGCGCTTCTTCAAAATGATTGCGGAGTGTTCCAGAACTTCTGGGTACGGTTGAAATTTGAAAAGGATTCTCCGTGTGTTTTCACACGCGGACTGGATTGCATGGACCTGCCAATTCGCCATGGCGAAGGCAAGTTGTTTCCGAGGAATCGCGCCACACTGGATGCCCTGGAAAAATCGGGTTGCGTCCCGTGCCGGTATGTTGACCCGAACAGCGGTGAAGTCGCCCGCGAATTTCCGGATAATCCCAACGGTTCGATAAATGGCATTGCTGGACTATGCGATCCCACCGGTCGCGTTTTCGGGTTGATGCCTCACCCCGAGGCATTTTTGTTTCCGGAACAACATCCGCAATGGAGCTTCCGGATGCGGGACGAAGAAGATGCGCGGGAAGGCGCGGGTTTGGCCTTGTTCCGAAACGCGGTTCGACACCTGAACGAAGCCTGATTTACCACGGCAAGGCGCGCGGCAACGAGCGGTCGGAATCCATACGCGAACCACCGGAAAACCCGCCACCATCCGATGGTGTTTGAATGCCGATTCCTCCAATCGATTGACGTTCTCCATACGATGTGCCGGAAAACGACGGGGAAAATATCGAATCGCCCCCGAACACTCCGGCGCCGGAAAACACCTGATCATTCGCGCCCAACCCCACCCCGCTGGGCATGTATCCGCCACCCGCGTTGAAAATGGAATCTGAAGAATGTCCGGACCATGGAGAGGTAAATCGACTTGAATCACTTCGGGCATCGCCAATAATACGCGACGCGGAAGGTTCCGATTGAAAACGACTGGAACGATCCATGCGTTCGCGCTCCATATCGACGGAAGAAACTTGTCGTGAAAAAACGTCATCGCCCATGCCGGGAAACTGCGCGCGATCCCTTGAGCTTATCTCTGAATTATTCTGTCGCGCGAATGGATCCCGTATTTCCAAACCGGACGAGGTTTGCTCCCGATCATTGCGCCCATACCGATCGTTCATATCGATGTCCGTGTTTTCCGTCCGGGTTCGCGTGGCATCCGTGTGCCATTCGGCGGACGTTTCACGGGTCGTTTCCGATCGCTCGGACGCGCGCTCGTTTTCACCGGGTTGGAACGTTGGACTCATAAAAAAGAGTGGCGCGTCGGCTTTTCTTTCGGTGGAAAAAATGGAGCCGGTTTCAGGGGAATTGCGCTCATCCTCAACCTCCGCCTCCCTTTCAGCAATCGATGCTTCCTGGTCGCGTCGCTTGGACATAATATCATCAGCCAGCCATCCCCAACCGGAACTGAACCGGTCCTCACGTTCCTCGTCTTCACGGCGTGGTGTCCGCGGTGTCGCCACCGGTATGGGAAGTGGTCGATCAGCGGAGACGTTGGGGGCAAGATTGCCCGGAAGCTTGGGGATTAGAACACGGCGGGCGGACATAACGCCTCCGGTTTCCGACCGCATTTCCGGAGCTGATTCTTGGGCATGAATATTCATTTCGCGACGGGGAATGCCGAATTCGCCATCCGCCACCGCATGGTCCGGCTGATCGAATTGAGAAGGAGGTGTGTATCCTGTCCGTGGATCAAAAATGACAAGGAACATGGCCACAAACGCCATGCCGATCAACAGCATAAGCGCGTACAGACCAAGCCTTTCCAGTTTCTTTTTGCGAACAATATCCATGATTTAAACGCAGGACTCTTAATAGATAAGACAGCATACCGCAATTTCGGGTTCAGGTAAATCCGCAATGGAGATTATCAGCTGATACAGAGTCCGTGTGGCAACGCCTCCGCGAGGCGCACGTTTTCCTGAAACCCACAGACAAGAATGTCTGTGTCACCTTGTTCCCCCTC
>DAOLDL010000115.1:0-6946 GCA_035327305.1 Kiritimatiellia bacterium
CTAACCGCGGATACGTGTAGTAGCGCCTCCGGCGCAAACCTGAAAAGCCCTACGGTGTTGTGGCGGATTGTTTGACGAGGTTTTTTAAATGACGGAATGTTCCGCCATTCTTTCGGGCAAGTTGGCGCAGGAAAACTTCATCTTCAGGCAGGGTTTCGTATCCGATAACATAAATTCTCGCAGTTTTTTTGCGTTGTTCCAGATAGAGCTTCTTTTGCAGGGCATCGATGTAATCCAACATACTTTCTCGCGGCATCTCCGGCCATCGCAAAGCCGCAATGCCATATTCATCTTCAACTTTAGGCGGCAATCCCCGGCGGGCACGACGACGATTTTCATCTTCCAACGCCTTGAGTTGTTGTTCCCGATCCCGCTCAACACGCTTCACTTCGGCATCCGTCCAATAACGCTTTTTCCAGTCATCCCACTCTTCGTCGGTCAAATGCCGCATCAACCGGGGTTGACCGTCCGTGATCATAAACAAGGCATCAGCCCCTTGCGACATGGCCGCCGCAATGGCCAGATCCTGGCGCGTTGAACCGCCCTTGTCCGCTCGCCCCACCTTGTACGTATCGACTTCAACCGCCAACTCCGTATTGGATGTATGCGTTTCAGTTTTTCCACCCGGAGTATTGTATTTGGCCAGCCAGGATATTGCGGCCTGTTTGTTGTCGGACGAAGCCAGCACCATATTGTCCTTAAACTGATCGTAGCTGTGGGCAAATGCGCCGACATTAAAGAACGTGCCGGGTGACAATCCGCGAATCAAACGCGCCAGTTCCTCGCGTACAAGGCGGAAGCCATTGTATCCGCCCCGGATGTCCTCCAGCATGCTGGTGGAGACGTCGACCAGAATAAACACCCGCTCACCGCGCGCGCGAACACCGAAAAAATTCACCGAGGACTGTCCCAACGACAATCCTTCATTGCCTTGACCATCTCCCAGCCCGGTACCGATGCCGGCGCTCGCGAAATTCACCATGCGGGGAATGTTCTGGTTTTTAATGGGCGCGACTTCGATTTTCAAATCCGGCAGGGATAGTTCCGACAATCGATCAGCAGTAAGGCGCGGCTGAACTTGCGGTCGACCGCTCCGCTTCTGCGTTTCCTGCACATGAACTTTGTATTCGAGCTTTCGTGGCTCAATGGTGCGTTCAACTTCCGGAGGCGGTTCGAAGTTCACCTCGCGCTTGAAAAAGTACGAATATAGAACGAGCGGGCTGGCCAGCAAAATCAAGCCGACATGAAGAAGGAGGCTAAGTACGATGACCTTGTAAAGCAATGATCGGACAGTGAATGGCTTGACGCCGGGCGGTGTGGTCATAATTCATCCTCCGCATCACCCAGGCCGATGGAAACAAATGCAATATCAGCGCCTGCCGCCGCGTTCAACACATCCATCAACCGTTGATGTTCCGATCGGCCAGAAGCCTGAATCGTCAATAAAGCCCGCACGTTCGCCAGATCGCTGGCTTGTTTGAATCGCTTCAAAGTCATGGTCAATTGGGGCATTTCACGCGATTCCGGCGCATCGTAAAACTGATTATTAAGCATGACGCGTCCATCGGGAAGAATCTCAACGATCTGCTCGTCGGGCATGACCAGTTGTTCCGATTGCTGGATGCGTCCGGGAAGGCGAATTCCCAAATCTGTCTCAAACTTCTGCAGGGACGATGTCACCATGAAGAAAATCAGCAACAAAAACACGACGTCAATCAACGGCGCCATTTGCATTTCGTCGCCTTCGTTTGCCGTCACCAGATTGGATAATTTGATTTTCATTGATCAATCCGCGGCATGAGAAGCAAAGATGATATCCACAACACCAGCCTCGGCGGCAACACGCATGACTTCCCGGATATGTTCATGCGGTGTTTTCCGGTCGGCACGGAGAAATAATTTGAAATTCGGATTTTCGTTTAAACGGACACGAGCCAAATCGTGAAGTTGTTCCGCCGTGACCTGTTCCGTTCCGGCGAAAATGTCACCATTGGCCTTCACGGTAACCGTGCCACGTCCGCTTGGATCATCGGGGCGAACCGAATGCGATGCCACCGGAACGGTAATGGGTATGCGCTCCCGCTGATTCATGTCCGCCGCGACCATGAAAAATATGATCAGCAGAAAAACAACGTCAATCATCGGCGCCATCTGGAATCCGGCCGGCGCGTCGTCTGGAATTTCAATCTTCATGAAATCAACATGACCGTCCGGTTACTCCTCCTCGACCGATCGACTGGCTACATTCAGAGATTCCAGCACATCTCCGCACGCGCGATTGATGGCGGCGACAATCGCCGTAAAACGATTGCGGAAATAGAAATAAGCAACCATGACCGGAATACCGATGATCAAACCGGTCGCCGTGGTGATCAACGCTTCACTGATATTATCGGCCAGCAGTTCGGGACGTCCCATGCCGCCCAGCGCCATCGCTTGAAAGGCCTTGATCATACCCGACACCGTACCCAACAACCCGATCATCGGGCTGATCGTGGCGATCACGGACAAATAGTTGATCGGTTGCAAATGGCCGGCCACTTCCTGCAGGGAATATTCTTCCATTCCCTTTTCGATCGATTGCAGGTGCAATTCGCCGCCTTTGATTCGATCAAGTCCGGCCTGGATGATATTGGTCACTGGAGCGGGATTGGAAACGCACAACATGCGTGCGCGTTCCAGATCAAGATCCGCCACCGCCAGCTTGATTTGATCCACCAGATTCGGCTTCAGCATTTTGGAAGGACGAATCACCAGTGCGTTGTAAATGGCCAGACCAATACCAAACAGGGAGCAAAGGCCCAACGGCCACATGGCCCAACCACCGGCGGCCAACATGCGACCAATGGTAAGTTGCTGTGACGCGGCGGATGCGGAGGTTTCGGTGGTGGCCGGTTCCGCTTGAGCCAACGCCAGACCGGCGGCCAGACCGACCGCTCCCAGTATCGCTATTACAAGTTTAAGTTTCTTCATGGTGTTGCTCCGGATTCATTTAATGGTGTTGTTGGCGTGGATTCGTCATTTTTTTGCAGGGTTTCAAGTTGTTTGGTGGCATCGGCGCTGAACGGTGACGATGGAAATAATTCGACCAGCCGGGTAAATTGGCGAATGGCAACATCGCGGCACTCATCGGCAGTCACGGCGGGCATGGGCGCTTCCTCATCCCCCGATCTACGAAGCACCACTTCTTTTTGCGAGGGTTTTTCAGAAAGTTTGTCGGAAAAACGTGCGTAAGCCATGGCGGAAACAAAAACCGATTCCGGGTATAGCTCATGGTCAATGCGCGCCAGTGACGTGGCGCGGGCGGCCAGATCCAAGGCGCCTTCTTCATCATTTGCCGTGAGCTTCAACCAGGCTCCGGCCACATTGGCCGGTATAAATCCGGCATGGCGGGGATCTTCCACCTGCAACGTTGAAAGAATATCTTGAGCCTCTTTGTTTTCCTGATTACGGACATGACAGTAGGCCAGCCAACCGGTGGCTTGTTGCCGGACCGTTGCATCAGGATTTCCATTCAAGGCTCGATACACCGAAATTGCCGCCGCCCATGAACGTTCGCGTCGAAGAAACTCCGCGTAGCGAAAGGCCTGATCCACCACGCCCTCCACAGGCAAGTCCAGGTAGGGAATGACCGGCTGAATAACTGCACGCATTCGACGAACTGCTTCGGAGGTATTTCCTGCGGCGGCGGAACTTTCCGCCTGACGGATTGCATCCTGTGGAAGCGTGATCAACATCCGACGGATGTCGCCAGCATCGTAGGTGATCGTGCCTGGCGCATTTTCACCCAACCGGGCATGGATAATCTGGCCGCGTCTTCCAGTGAGCAAAACATCAATGGCACCGGCGGTATCTTTAAGGGCAATACGGGCTGGAACATCCTGTCGCTGTTGAGCCAACGCAGTTCCGCAAATACCGGTCAGTATCAGCATGACTCCCAGTCGTTGGGCAAACTTCATGAGACAAACGTAGTTCATTGGAGCGCCGCCAATCTTTGCTCGGCTTCGCGCGCCGGAGCCATTTCACGGTAAGCATCGTGGGCAAGCATTTCAGTATACGTTGCTATAGCTTCACGACGCCGGTTCAATCTTTCCAATACCAATCCACTTTGCAGATAGGCTTGCGCCGCCCATTCGGGATAACCGGCATACAGGACATATACGCGTTGAAAGTAGCCGAAAGCTTCCTGCAACTTGCCTTGCTCCCGTAGAATTTGACCAATGCGGAAAAGGCTTTCCGGCCAAAGCGGGCCGCGCCATTCACGGATCTCCAGAACGCGAAGGTAATCCTTGATCGCTTCGTCATGTCGTCGCATTGCCATTTTCATGTCGGCGCCGCGTTTCACTGCAAAGCCGGCATGATTGCCGGTGGGAAACTGATCAAACAACCTTTCGTACAGCGACAACGCCTTGGACGCATGTCCGGCGCTGGCTTCCAACTCCGCCCACGAAGCGAGCGCCGGTTCCACCCACGGGCTTTCCGTGAATTCCTCAACGACTTTTTCCAAAGCCAACCGCGCAAATGCCGTCTGGCTTCGGGCGCTGATTCGCCCCATCCACTCCAGAACCGCCGGCGATGCATGACGCAATTCAACCTGTTCAAACGACTCCGGAGCCGGTTCACCACATAAATCATTCAGCGCCCACATCATGCGCAAGCGGGACACATCGGATTTTTTATCAATACCGGCGGCCCATTCTTTGCGCAACCAATCTATCGGACACTCTCCGCGAATGGACCGGTACGTCGTCACCCAATCCCGGATAATCAAGTCGATTCCCAACGCATCGATTCTATGGCTGTAACGTCGAATGGCATCTTCGTAGGTCTTCAACATGCCATCGACATCCCCCAGCATTTTGCGGGCGAAACCCAGGCGATGAAGCGCCTCGGTGTACTGCCCCTCCAGCCGGTAGGTTTGCATGTATTGATCAAAAAACTCCGCCATATCCTCAAAACGTTCCTGTAATTCGTAAATTTTGCCGATTTGGAAAGCCGCATAATTTATCTGTTGCATCTGATCCGTGTGTTTCGCAACCAGCCGGTAATGTTCCACCGCATCATTCAATCGGCCTTGCGATCCGGCGATGTCACCGAGGAACGAGTGCGCTTCCGATCGCAGGACACTACCGGGAAATTGTTCAATGAACCGTTCAAAATGTTCGCGGGAGGCGTTAAACTCCGTTAGACCGTACTCCGCGACACCGAGACGAAACCGCGCATCCTCGAAATAAACACCACCGATATAACGGGCGCAAAACTCACTGAACTCATCGCGGGCGGCTTCAAAATCCTGAAGGAACAAATGCGTCATACCGATCCAGTAGATGGCGCCCTCCTCCGATTCGCTATCCGGGTGTTTTTCCCGCACTTCATGAAACGCGACCAGCGCCGCGGTTAGATCGCCGGATTGAAACAAACTGTACCCGGAAATGAACAACAGGCGGTCGGCAAAAGCGTGATCCGGGTTCATGGCGCGCGCCCGATTGCTGATTTCTATCGCCTCCGCGTATTCCTTCCGGCGAAGATGAAGATTGGCCAACTGGAGCGTGACTTCGTCAAAGAAATCTCCAACGCCAAAGGAATCGATAAAAGCGTATCCGAACTCCACGGCGCGCGATTCCATGTTCAGCTCGGCGGCAAGCACAAAAGCGCTGAAAAGCGCCTGCCGGGTCAATTCACTTTGCGGAAGTGTTTTCCAGATCGACCAGAACGTCCAAAACGCTTCCCACTTCTGCTTCATTTCAAAGTAGGTCTGGCCCTTGCGAAACAGCAATTCCTCGGTAAAACTATCCCGGCGTGCAATATCCTCCCGCCCTTCGCGTAGCGCCCGCAAACGGGTGCGGACAGCGGTGGCCGCTTTGAAATCCAAAGTTACGGACCGGCTTCGCAGAGATTCTTCGAGCGCCGAGATTTGTTCATCATGCCATGCAAGCAACTCCTCCTTGGTCAGCGCGAGTTGATACAACAAAAGGGCATTGTCGTAATCACCGGCGTGGTACTTGGTGTCGCCGCCGTGTATCAGCATGATATTGAAGTCCGCTTCGTATCGGGCCTGTGAAATGGAAAGTAATTGCGGAAGCAATTTGACGATTTCCGCCACTTGATCCAGCGCGAGATATGAGCGCACCAGCAGTGTAGCCGCCTGGCCGCGCAATACGGCATCATGAGCCTGTGCCATCAATGTGCGGAGCAATGGAACGGCATCTTCCCAACGTTCCAAATGGGCGAGACTGGACGTTTCCTTGGCCAGAATTTCATTCAGTGCGCGCCCGCGAAGTTGGTGACGGTTGCGTAGTTGTTGATATACCGTGGCGGCATTGGCGTGATCGCCTAATTGAACATGACAGTCACCCAGCCACTCCATTGCGGTCGGACCATCGTTGGCGGTTGAAAACTTTTCGACATGCTTCTTCAGGACATCAATGGCATCATCATAGTTCTCCAACTGCATGAATGCCGCGCTTAATAAAAAGTAAAAGCGTTCAAGTTCCTGTTCGAAGCGTGCACCACGCGAAGCTTCAAACCGGCGCACCAACTCCTCGAGATAAGGAACGGCTTCAATCAAGCGTCCGCCGGTGGCCATACGCGTAACCGTGAAGCGCAGGTCGGATGTAATGGCATCGGGAATGGCATCTACCGGTACTTCGTTTTGGGCATAACCCGGCGACCCGCCCAGAAGCAGTAACGCCACCCAAATTACGAGCAAACCAGCTATTCGCCGCGTTGTGTTCATGACCTCATTTTGATCTATTAGACCGCTTTACAATGCCAGTTGAAACCCTTTACCTCAAGAAAAACATATAAAATAGACACATTTTCCTAACCCGTATAGAGCCAATCAGTTCCAAGCGCGGAATGCACTTTTGCCGGGAAAATTTCGGCTTTGAGGTTAAACCCGAAAACCGAAGTTGAAGGTGGATGCAGAGTCGCAGTGCTTTCGTGC
>DAOLDL010000116.1:0-6877 GCA_035327305.1 Kiritimatiellia bacterium
CCGTGTGGCGCATTCAGATCACGTTGGTCGCACCGGCAAGACGGCGTGACCAGTTCCTGCATCTTACTCATAATCCTAATCCTGATCTTAATCCCCGAGATTATGAGCACGAACAGGATTACGATTAAGATCAGGAAAATGCGGATGACGTCCGGACGGAAGGCATTACCGTACATCCCGCAGTCGTTGATTCAACTGCCTCAACGATGCCTGGGCTTGCGGCGACAATTCGTTCATGCGGGCATTGATGGAGCGGGTAATGGTGGATGCTTCGTCAAAGCGTCCCTGCTTTTCGTACAACAACCCGAGACTCAACATTACACTTGCGGCTTCAGGCCGGATTTCCAACGATTTCAACAACGCAACTTCCGCTGAAGCCAATTCGTTTTTCGCCAGCAGGATGACACCCAGCGTATCCCACGCCTGGCTGTTTCGATTGTTGATCTCCAGGGATTCACGAATCAATGGCTCCGCCTCGGGCAGGCGATTTTGCAGGTAAAGAATAAATGCCAGATCGTTCAGCGCCTCGGGTGATCGCTGGGAGGATAAACTCACCCGGTAGGCGGACTCGGCAAGGGCATATTCTTCCTTGTAATAATGATGGACGCCCAACATGTAGTTGGCAAGGGCGTTGCGGGGATTATAACCAAGGATCCGTTCCGCAGTCTTCTGCACCTGGTCGCGGGAGCCTTCAAACATATTGATACGCAGTAACATTTCCAGCGCCTGGATGTTGCCCGGTTGTCGTCGCAAAACTTCATCAATATGCTGGCGGGCGACATCACGCTCACCCTTGTTCAGGGCGGATTGCGCCATGACCATCTGAAGCGCCGGGGCCAGTGCGCGCGCTTGGCGAAGCTTCGCGACAGCTTCATCCGCGGTGCGTTGGTCATTTTGTTCGGCGGCAAGAATAGCCAATGCCGCCCATGCCCGCATGTTATCCGGTTGCAATTTCACGGCATCGCGAAGCAGTTTCAAGGCCAGCGTCGGCGATCCCGAAAGGGACTCCAGCACAGCCTCCTCCATATTCAAAGCGGCGGGATTCACGCCAAGTTCACGCAACTGGCGAAGGTAATTGCGAGCTTCCGCGTAATCACCCTGCCTTGTCGCAACCCGCATCATGCCCAGCAAGGCTCCTTGATTGTTCGGGTTGCCCCGCAACACATTCTGATAATATTCGGCGCTTTGTTCATCCTTTTCCTGGCCGAAATACAAACTCGCCAGCGCCATTTGCAATTGCGGATTGTTTTCCCGCAGAGCCAGCGCCCGTTTCAAATCGGCAATGGCCAGATCCGCTTTGCCCGACATGGCAAACGACATCCCGCGATTGACAAACAATTCCGGCACCCGGACATAGCCGTAGATATAGGACAATGAAATGGTGTGTACACGGCCGCCCAGATTATCCGTTCGCTCTATGACCTTTGCCTCCAGCTCGCCCGCTTCCGGGAGTTTTTCCCGGTCGGCAATGACATAATAATTCATAAGCGCGCTTAAATTTTCCGGCGCGAATTCAAGCGCCTGCTTGTAACATGCCAACGCATCGTCCGTGCGATTCCGGTCCTCCATGAAGACACCCAGATTATTGGCCAGTTTGCTTAAATGAACCCTGATCCATTCAACAAGTCCGGCATTGCGGCCGTTTTTCGGAATGTCGACCTCGATGACCCTCGATCCGTAGCCGGCCCAGAATGTGCGATTGGCCTCCATCAACCCGTCCAAATTGATATCCGAGGCATTTCTCACGCCATAAAAAACCGCGCGGTCCGGAACCGCTTCAAAGCCGGCCGCCAGCCACATATCGGCAACATGAACCACCACGGCTTTATCGGCGATATTTTCATCGCGCATAAACCACTCATCCAGTAGCGGCGACATGCCGACGCCGGCCAGGCTTTGCAGGCGCGGATCATGGGAAAACAAGGCGGCGACATATTTCATAAGCACCGGTGACCGGCCATGTGCAAGGTTAAAAACCTTCAACGGTATTGCCTGCCGGAAAGCCTCAAGCCCGACCTGTTCATCGAACGGGGTATTCGTAACCAACCACTCCCTGTCGCTCGATTGATCAAGAATGATATTTGTAAACTCGTTGATCAAAACATCGAGGTTACTGCGTGTGGATGGGATGGAAACCGTAGTAATGATAAACACGAGGTAGATCGGAAAACCCGCCGCGACGCCATACCCCAGAAAACGGCGCGCTTTTTGCGATACCGGATTTTCAAATCGTTTTTCGCGGAACAACAATACCATCCAATACACCGCGACATTGCCCACCCAGAGGGCAATGACCAGGTAAGGAGTCAGGAAGAGGCGATGTCCCCCGGTCAGGTTTCGCGGCGCCAATGGAAAATCCATCAGCAAAAGCACCGCCAGGACGCCGAGAATGAAATATACCGCGGAGGTTCCAAACAATGCACCGCGAACCCGATTGGATGAACCGGGCAGACGAAAACTGCTGGTAATGATCCACGGAAGAAAACTTACAAACGAAAGTGTAAGCCAGCCTTGCCGGGGGAGTCCACTGGTCAGATTCTGGTACTGCTCGAGCCAGATATACCAGATGATTTGAAAATAATTCGAAAATTCCCGCCATTCATAAGCCGGGGAAGCCATGAATAATCCGGCTTGGACCAGATACAGCGACAAGCCGGCAAGACCGTAAAGTGTCAATGTGACCAGTTGACGAACCGAGAACAATCCCGCGGCCCAAAGTTTGACCAGCACAAGAATGACAAAAATGGGGGCAAATAATATAGCGCTGGTGAATTGGACAATGGTTACCCCGTACAACGTGACGGCCAGGTACAGCTTCGCCGGAGCATCCTTGGCCATGTATGTAAGTACGAGCAGGAATGCAGACAACATCAGCAATAAATCAAACGTCATCGGTAGCGCCCGGGTGGCGGCCATCCAATACGATTCATTGGCCAACAGATACAAAACGCCGATCAAGCCGGCGGCAATTTGCACCCGATGCATGGTACGGGATGAAAAAGAGTGATCAATGTTCAGGGGTCGGGTGGAATGATAAATCAGCAAAAACACAATCGCGCCAAGCGCGGCGGCACAAAAAGCGCTGAACAGATTGACCGCGTAAAAAACAGAGGTTCCGCCAACCGCGGCAATGCCCTGGACAATCCACCCATAAACCGGCGCGCTGAACACCTCGAGCGGATAAACACCCAGCTTCTGGGATAGCATGTTCGTCGGTTCGCCGGAATGAACCATCGGCTGAACGGCAACCCCAAACGCCACCAGCAACACCACAAAAATCAGCCACGCCAAACGACTTGTGGAAAATAATTTCATAGATACCTAATTAAACTCGAAAATCCAACTACACCAAACTGCGGAATGCACAGATAACGCAGATAAAGAATGAAAAAGAAGAATATTGGCCAAATTTATCTTGAACCAAATATTCGTATCATCGTTTGCGTTACCATCACTCACCCGTGAAATTCCGCGTATTCCGTGGTTTCACTTCCATTTTTTTCGGCGCAAAAGCCGACCGCCGTGAATCAAGCGGTTTAAACCGCCTATTATTACAAGAACCCCAAAAAAAATTCGATAAAAAGATTTGGGCAGGCGCCAGCCATCCATTCATCGCATTTCCCAAACCCGGTGATTATCGGGATCGTTGCGCACTGGCGCGAGAACTCCACTCCGAAAGAAACGCCGACAACGGCTGGGTTAAACCGAAGCTTTGGAGTACTTGCACATACCCATCGTACATTTCCTGGGTAAACCGGGCGCTCAACTGGTCAATAACCAGCGACGTGGCTCGGTCGACCTGGCCGACCATGACATACGTTTGCGCCAACAACAGGTAAAATTCCCAGGTGTTTACCTCGTCGACCACCCGGAGCAACTCCAATGCCCGGACCGGATCGCCGACCTGCAGGTACATTACCGCCAAACTTATACGCAAATGCTGGTCATGTGGATTGAGCAATGCCATACGCTGACGAGCTTCAAACGCCTCTTGAAAACGCCCGGTCGCCAGATAAATTGAAATCAAGGCCGCGTGGGCGGACGACAGCCGGAAGGAACTAAAATCATCCGACAACAGCATGCCGGCAATATTTGCCTGAATCAGCGCTTCCTGCAGGGTTGAAATATCCGCCAGCAAATCCCGGGGCACGGTTTCGTAATTAAAGATGGGATTTTCGCGGGCGTAATGGCGACAGGCTTCCACGAATTCCGCCCAAAGCTCGGGCGTTGTTGCGGCGGGATCCATCACCATAAACGGCGCCTGATTTCCAGAAGCCAGATAGCGGGCAAACGCCAGTTGGGAAACCGGGCGGGAAAAACGCTCCATGATTTCAGAACTATCCGGACCCAGATACCGATTGGCCATGATAAACCCGTCGACATCTTCTCCGCTCAAATGCAACCCGCGCGGCGCAAGAGCCTCCAGCAACGGATAATTGTCCGTGTGAAGAGGTCCCGGCCCGGCCAAGGCCTGCGGATCTTCCGTAACAATCAAGGGGTATACAACCTCCGGGGCATCAAGCGACAACACCGCCGACTGCGCGGCATAGGGAAGCCCCTTGATAATGTTTTCCTCCAGCAACCGATCGTCGGGATGCTTAAAGCACAACAAGGCGTAATCAGAGCCGAAAAAAGCCGGGCGAATCAGAATCGAGTTCGGAAAAACATGCGCAATGGTCCGCAACATCAACGAAAACGTTTCCCAGTCGGTTTGATAAGAATGAAGAAATTGCACGAAAACGCCGTGATCATTCAAGCGGCTTTTGACGAGATTCAGATACTCGGCGGTAAATAAATTCGCCAATCCGGCCATCCACGGATTCGAAGGTTCCGAGGTGATGATGTCGTAGGACGTTTCACCCAGTAAAAGTTGCGTGCGCGCATCCTGCACAATCGTGCGGTTGCGTGGCGACGACATCACATTGTTGTTCCAGGGATTGAAAAACGCGGCGGCTTCAATGACTTGCGGACTGATTTCCACGCTGTCGATTTGCCGGATGTTCGGATAATAAAGAAATTCTCCCGACGTCATGCCGCACCCGAAACCAATAACCAGCGCATTGGTGGCGGAAGGATGGGCAAGCGCGGGCAGGTGCGCCAGCATGGCCTGGGTGTAGATATCGCCGTGGGACGATGCATCGACTTTGCCGCTGTTGGCCATGTAAACGCGGCGGTTGCCGAGGATATCGGTTTCCTCCATGACGGTGGTAAAACCGCCGATACCTTCGCCATAATACAGCAATTTCGTTCCGCCCATCCGGGAAGAAAGCAGGTCATTGCCACTCCAAAGGGCTTTGCCGTAGGAAATTGAAGAGAGGTTAATCCCCATCGTTTCGAAGCGATGGTATTTACCTTCCGCGAGGTGAAGCTTGTTCCACTTCGGGAAATCCCGAATCGCGACGATTCCGGCCAGCATGGCGATAACAATGGCGAGTCTGGAAAACCAACCCTGTTTCATCGAAATGGCCAATAGAAAAGCCACCGAAATCTGGATACCCACCACGAGAGAAATGGACGTTTCCATGCCGAGCCTTGGAATCAGCACAAAGCCGGTTAAAAATGCGCCGAGAACGGAACCAAGCGTGTTGACGGCATAAACATTACCGATTGACTCCCCCACCTTCAAGCGGGTCAGCGAATAGATTCGAAACGCCAGCGGGAATGCGGCGCCCATCAGAAGAACGGGAATAAAAAACATGATGAAAACGGAAAGCAGTTTAGCCCATTCCAGCATCCAAGGCGATTGATGGTGCTCATAAACCAGTTTGGCAAAAAACACACTGCTGTTGCCCAGCCAGTGACTGATCAGAAGCACGGAAAAACCGATCACGGCCTGGACCAGTAAAAGCACCGGCATGACATTGTTGACCCGCTTGATAATCAACACCGCCAGCAAACTGCCGATGCCAAGGCACAGGATATAGCTGAAAAGAACCACACTGAAGGAAAACGTGGTGGGACCAACCAGAAGGCCGAGGAGTTTCGACCAAATCACTTCTGACGAAAGAGCGGTGAAACCGGACACAAATGTTAGAATCAACGCCCAAACAGCATAACGGGACGCCACACGTTGATCGGTCCGGGTGACCGATTCGCTTTGCGAAGAAAACGAAGCCCCGGCCGTCCGGGAATCCGATGATTGGCGTTTATATAAAATAAAACAAGTGATCCCGATGGCCACATTGATGGCCACGGCGATCAGATTGGTTTGAAACACTCCGAACCTGTAGATCAAAACGAAGCCGGCCATCAATGCGCCGGCCGCCGCGCCCAGCGTATTAATGCCGTACAGAAGCGGCACGCCGAGGCGGGACTTCTCCAGGGAATTGGCGACTGCGGTGCAAAGCAGAGGCAGGGTCGCGCCCATCATCAGAACGGGAATTGAAAGCAGAAGGGCGCTGGTAAACAACGCGCCCAACTGATAAATCAGCGGTTGTTCGAGAGCCAGACGATAAAAGAACACCAGCAAGGGTTTGGTTGCCGGGGCGAAAAAGGGAAGAGCCAGGGCATAGAGACCCGTGACAATTTCGACAATGCCGAACGCCACGAGCGCACGACGAGGATTCTTAAATCGACTGGTCAGCGAGCCGGAGACCTTGCTACCGATGCCGAGGCCGGCCATAAAAATTGTGACGATAATGGCAATGGAATAATCACTGCCACCGATCAAAGATGTAACCAACCGGGTCCACAACACCTGATAGATCAAGGCGCTGAAACCCGAAGCGAAAAAGAGAAGAGCAATAACCGGCATGGTGTAGAAACGAAATAGGCGCACTTTTCAGTGCGCCTATTTCTGTTACGAATTGATCAACAATTACGCGTTGCGAATACGACGACGAATCGCGAGCATCAAACCACCAAGACCCAAGAAGGC
>DAOLDL010000117.1:0-6650 GCA_035327305.1 Kiritimatiellia bacterium
ACGTTTTCCCGAAAGCCACAGACAAGAATGTCTGTGTCATCCTGCATGGGTTTCCACATCCTGCCCGGCCTTGACTTCCGCCAGTTTTGCCATATATTGCTTATGTTTTACATATCAACCACCTGGCGGAGTATCGTCATGACCAAAGAAGTATGGAAATCGTTTGATGAAAACGCGCTGACCCACAGCGCGGCGCATTATTTAATGACCATCCACGAGTTGTTGGAATCTCAAGGCTATGCCCGTGTCACCGACATCGCCAAACAAATGAACATCACCCGGGGCAGTTGCTCCATCAGCCTCAAACCCCTGAAAAAGCGCGGACTGGTTGTGGAAGACCACAACAAGTTTCTCCTGCTTTCCGATGAGGGTAAACGCCTTGCCCAGATCGTGGAGAAAAACGACGAACTGCTGGAAACCTTTTTCCGGGATGTGCTGGGCGTAAATGAAGATCAGGCCGAAATTGACGCGTGCAAGATCGAGCATTTGTTGAGCATCGAATCCAGCATCAAACTTTGCTCGTTCATCGAACTCATCAAGTCCGACAACAAGGTCGTAAAGGAATTTGCGAAGCTTCTGGGCAAGCACACCCAGACGTGCCACAACACCGTTGAAGCCTGTCCGGCCTGCAGTCAAACATGCTTTTTTGAACGGCCCGTTCACACCCGCAAAACCCGCAAAGCATTGACGATTTTATGATCTCCACGCTTCGCTCCACATTATGTGGAAAATCATCTCGATGGTTGCTTCGCTCCGGACTTGTCCTTGTCGCGTTGGCGGGATTGATCGCCACCTCCGCCATGAAAAGGCCGGGAGGAAAGTTGGTTGTGTATTGCGGAAGAGGCGAGGAACTTATTCACCCCCTGGTCGCAAAGTTTCAGGCGTCCACGGGCATTGACGTTCAGGTGCGATACGGCGGCACTGCGGAACTTGCCGCCACCATTCTGGAAGAAGGCCGCAACAGCCCGGCCGATGTTTTCTTTGCGCAGGACGCCGGAGCGCTTGGCGCCCTGAACCGCCATGGACGCCTTGCCCTTCTTCCCGCCGAATTAACGGACCGGGTTCCCGGTCTTTACCGTTCACCGGACAATTCATGGCTGGGCGTTTCGGGTCGCGCTCGCGTGGTGGTGTACAATACCAACCGATTGCGCGAGGGAAATTTGCCGGAGGATATTTTCGGGTTTACCGATCCGATCTGGAAAGGAAGGATCGGCTGGGCGCCGGAGAATGGTTCGTTTCAATCATTTGTAACCGCGCTTCGCATTCGCGAAGGAGACGCGCGGACGCTTGAATGGCTGAAAGGCATCAAAGCCAACGCCCCTCGTGTTTACGCAAAAAACAGCGCCATAGTCGCCGCGGTCGCCGCCGGGGAAATCGATGCGGGGTTCGTGAATCATTACTACCTGTTCACCGCCAGAAAAACCCGGCCAAATCTTGCCGCCGCCAATTATTATTTCCCTGGTGAGGCGTCCGGAAATTTAATGAACGTGGCGGGTGTTGGTCTTTTGAAGACCTCCCGCCAACCCGACGCGGCGCTTGCGTTCATTCAATTTCTATTATCAGAGGAGGCGCAAACCTACTTCGCCCGCGAAACCGCCGAATATCCGGTCGTGGAAGGTGTCGAGCTTCCGGAGGAACTCCAAACCATACGGTCCAGCGCCTCGCCCGATATCGATCTCAATCTTTTGAATGATCTGGACGGGACGTTGGAACTGATTCATCGCGCGGGCATTCTCTAGGCGTGGACATCATGGCCGAGGAACCTGAATCATCGCTTCGCGATCTCCCGACCGCCGAGACATTCCGTCAACCGCCGGAAGTGCTCAAGAAACCCCCGTTGCCTTTGGTTGCAATCGCGGCAGTCATCGGCGCGGCCGTAATTCTTCCCCTGGTCTATCTGTTGATACGTGCCACCGAAAGCGGACCGCACTTTCTGAATATACTTTTCCGGCCCAGCACCCTGCTTGTGCTTTGGAACAGCATTCTACTGACCGTCCTGGTGACCATTTCCGCATCCATTATCGGCCTGCTTCTGGCCTGGTTGACTGTACGAACAGATTTACCCGGACGCTCCTTCTGGGCGGTCGCTACATGCCTTCCATTGGTTCTGCCCTCATATGTCGGCGCGTTTGCGTTAATCGGCGCCATCGGTCCTCGTGGCATGCTTCAAACGTTGCTGGCCCCGCTCGGCGTCGAACAACTTCCATCGCTGTACGGCTTGCCCGGAGCATGGCTGGCGTTGACCTTGTTTTCCTTTCCCTACGTCTCCCTGTCCGTGCGTGCCGGCCTGCGGGGACTCGATCCTTCGCTCGAAGAAGCCGCCCGCAGTCTCGGCCGTTCACCGCGTCAAATTTTCCGGGAAATAACCTGGCCTCATATCAAGCCGTCCATTCAGGCCGGCGGCTTGCTGGTGGCGCTATATACCCTTAGCGATTTCGGCGCGGTATCCATGCTTCAGTACAACTCGTTTACCCGGGCAATTTTTGTCCAGTACCGCACATCCATCGACCGGAGTGGACCGGCGGTGCTTGCCCTGATGCTGGTGGTGCTTACCCTGGCGATCTTGTGGATAGAATACCGCTCCCGCGGTTCCGCCAAACTGTATCGCGCCGGCGTGGGTGCATCGCGCCCATCGGCCCGCGTCCGCCTTGGTTGGAAAAAAATCCCCGCCCTGATTTTTTGTTCAACCGTGTTGATTCTCGGAATGATTCTGCCTATCAGTGTGATCATTTTCTGGCTTTGGCAGGGGTGGAGCGCCGGGGAGTCGTTATGGCGGGGATGGGGCATGGTGTGGAATTCCGCCCAGGCTTCGTTATGGGCGGCGGGTGTAACGGTGTTGGCGGCCTTGCCGGTAGCCTGGCTGGCGGTGCGTTATCCGAGCCGACGCGCCCGCGTGATCGAGCGGGCGGCTTATGCGGGACACGCACTTCCCAGCATCATGATAGCGTTGGCATTGGTTTTTTGGGCGGCTCGTTATGCTCCGGTTCTTTACCAGTCCTTCGTGCTGTTGATTTTCGCCTACATGTGCCGCTTTCTTCCCGAGGCGCTGGGAAGCATCCGCACGTCGCTTCAGCAATTGAGTCCGCGTTATGAAGAAGCGGCCCGCAATCTGGGCCACCACCCGGCATCCGTATGGAGAACGATCACAATCCCCCTGCTTCGTCCGGGAATTCTCACCGGATTTGCGCTGGTCTTCATGACCACCATGAAAGAGTTGCCGGTCACGTTGTTGCTTAGTCCGACCGGATTTGACACGCTGGCGACCCGTATCTGGAGCGCAACTGAAGATGCACTTTTCCCTCAAGCGGCGGCGCCCGCCCTTGTGCTCGTTGCATTGTCTGCTATCTTTATCGGTGTGATATTACGGCAGGAAGAAGAGGACGTATACGAATGACGGGTTGCGCGATAAAGGCCAGGAAACTTTGCAAACGCTTTGGCGATGTGCGCGCCACATGCGGCGTATCGCTTGACTTGGCTCCAGCCAAATTCCTCGCACTGCTTGGCGCCAGCGGGTGCGGAAAAACCACGGTACTGCGCATGCTGGCCGGGTTTATCGATCCCGACGGCGGTGAAATTGAAATCGGCGGAAACTTGGTTTTCAGCGACAAGGTCCACGTCCCTCCGGAAAAACGGCGGATCGGCATGGTCTTTCAAGAATACGCATTGTTCCCCCACATGTCCGTGCGGGAAAATATCGGGTACGGCATTTCCGATGATAAAGGTAAAACACATCGTATAGATGAAATGTTGGAACTTGTCGGATTACAGCATTTCGGCAACCGGATGCCGCATGAATTATCCGGTGGCCAGCAACAACGGGTGGCATTGGCCCGCGCGCTCGCTCCGGGACCCGCCGCCATTCTGCTCGATGAACCGTTTTCCAACCTCGATGCCGCATTGCGGGTGCGGGTGCGTTCCGATGTCCGCGACATTCTGCGGCATGCCGGGGTCACGGCCATTTTTGTTACGCATGACCAGGAAGAGGCGTTGAGCATTTCCGATGAAGTCGCCGTCATGATGAACGGAAGAATTGTGCAAACCGGCGCGCCGCACGATATATACCGGTCGCCGGTCAGTCGGGAAGTCGCCACGTTTATCGGCGACGCCAATTTAATTTCCGGTCAGGCCTGCGGGCGGAAGATTCATTGTGAAGTTGGCGAGTTGATTTCCGAGCAGGCGTACTTCGGAACCGTCGATGTCATGATTCGCCCGGAAGACATAACACTTTCAACATTTGGCGACGGGGCGGCAACAGTGGAAGACATACAGTTCTTTGGCCATGACCAATTGATCACGGTTCGCATGGCATCAGGAGCCACCCTGCGAAGCCGCCTGCTTGGCGCACCCGGCGCTTATCAACCGGGACAAAAAGTGAGCCTGCGGGTAAACAGTCCGGCGGTGATTTATCCCGCCGCATAAACCCGCAAGAGCCACGGGAACGACACGGCTTACAATCCGGCGCAAAAACGCGTCACTTGTCCGTGCTTCTTTCCTCCTGCACTTTTCGCATGATACCAGGCATGGCCTTGCCGACCCGTTCAGAACTGATCAGCATACTGCGTTTCGTGATTTCCGGGAGAAGTTCGCTGTAACGGCGCCCGACTTCGGATTGATAAAACGCTGTAAGTCCTTTCAATTCCTTTTCATTGAATAAATCCGCATAAATGCCGGCCACATCCTGAATCATTGAGTCGCAATCCATCAATTCGCGAATCAGCTCGAATGTACGATTCAATTCCTTGATGGTGTCCTCGGTCATTCCCGCGCCCATCCGACTCATTTGTTTGATTTGCGCGTCGCGAATATCATCAAAACTCTTATCCAATACCCGGCAATAGTCCATGGCCTTGACCAGATCGACCGCCAGCTCCATACGCGATGGAGATTCCGCCATAACACCAAACGACATGCTTAATGAAGCAATCAAAGCAACAACAATTTTCATGCAACCTCTCCTTAAATGCTTAAAACTTTACCGTGCCGACGCATCCGGAAAAAGGCAAGCGCAATCAAGCCGGTGTGCGAGTCCCCCCCCCCCCGGCCATGTAACAGACTTCTAACCAACCCCTCATGCTTCGCTTATCGCCTTGGTGTGTCCTGTTGTCAGGAGATTAAGGTATGCGTGATGTAACAACGGTACTTCCGACCGCTCTGCAGAATCTGAAAGCGGCCGCACGCTTCCGGCCCGTGGACATGATCAACTGGGGCCGGCTGGTCAAACCCCTGCGCGACCACCAACAAAACCAGGCCGGATTTGATTTGCTCGGAATGCTGTTTCACATGTTCACCCGTATGCCGTTTGATTATACCCCAGGGTCAGCCGCCGACACGAAGACACCGCCCTGGCGAATTCCGCCCGCCAACCGTATCGGGCGGGAGCCGTCCGTGGGATTGTTTGTCGATGCGCCCGAACATTTAAGCGGCGTGGCCACTACGCTCAACAACTGGAACCGCAATGCCATTGCACGCAGTCTTTCATTCAGAGTTCACAGCGCCGGAGACCAGCCAGTCATTGACGGCGCCGTAAATTTTTCGCAAACCGGAACCTTTAAACTTGCCGCATACGAGGGCCTTTCGTTGCGCATGACCGATGTGGCAAACGTTCTCCACTACGTGCAGGAAAGCGATATCGATGTATTTCACCTTTCCACGCCCGGCCCGGTCGGACTCATCGGCTTACTGGCCGCCCGCGCGAAAAAACGTCCGGTTGTCAGCACCTTTCACACGCATTTTCCATCTTACGTCGGTCGTCTTACCGGAGATCCGGTGCTGGAGGAGGTTGCATGGGGATACATGCGTTGGTTTTACGGCCAGATGGATCGGGTCGCCGCACCCTCCACCGCCATACGCGAAGAATTGATCGAACATGGAATTGACGCCGGCAAAGTGGTGGTGGTCGGTCGTGGCGTTGACGGCATGAAATTCAATCCCGCCCATCGCGATGAGTCATTGCGAGCTTCGTGGGGTTGTGATCGTCAGACCAGGGTCTTGCTTTATGTCGGACGCTTGTCGCGGGAAAAGAACCTGGATTGCCTGGTCGAGGCCTATATTCGGCTTCGCCAACAGCACCGCGATATTCGCCTTGTTCTTACCGGCGAGGGTCCACATGAACAAGAATTGAAAACCACGTTGCAAGATTCATCGGTTATATTTACCGGTATCAAACGCGGCGAGGAACTTGCCCGGCATTATGCGTCCGCAGATGTTTTTGTATTTCCAAGTGAGACGGATACGCTGGGGAATGTGGTGCTCGAGGCGCAGGCATCCGGCCTGCCTGTGGTGGTCTCTTCCGTGGGTGGCCCGCGCGATTGTGTGCTGGATGGAATTTCGGGAATCGTATTGCCCCAAATGAACTCCGAGTCGCTGGCGGTGACGTTGGATGACATGATCAACCGCAAGGCGGCCATGACCGCAATGAAGTCCGCCGCCCGCCGGCACAGCCGACGCTTCACCCACGAGGGGGCGTTTGATGCTTTCTGGAATATGCATCATCTTTAATGCTTGCGCCTTTACCGTTAAACCAGTGGCCAAGGACTCGAACTCGGGTCCCAACTTATCCTCGTCCATCCCGCCCCTAATCCTGATCGAAAAGAGATTAACCCGAAAACCGGAGTTGAAGGTGGATGCAGAGTCGCAGTGCTTTCGTGCGA
>DAOLDL010000118.1:0-6646 GCA_035327305.1 Kiritimatiellia bacterium
GTAGCTTGAATCACGGATAAGCGCGGATTAAGCCCGAAAACCGAAGTTGCTGGCGGCGCCGAGCCGCAGTCATTTCGACTGCAAGGCGTTGCGAAATGCTCGACATAACGCGAGGTTGTTATGCCTCCGCTTTCGCAACACCTCTCGCACGAAAGCACTGCGACTCTGCATCCACCTTCAACTCCGGTTTTCGGGATTAAAGGTCACGCTCCTGTTCGAGCCCAAACTGGCCATCTACATCACCGAGCGGGACTGGCATCCGACACAGCAATTCCGTATGCGACGAGATGGCCACGTTGAGATGCGTATGGAAACCACAGACCGCAAGGAACTGATCCGCTGGGTACTCTCCTGGATGCCGGACGTAAAGGTGGTGACGCCAAAGAGTCTGCGGGACCGGATTACCGAGAAACTTCGGGATGGACTACAAGCACAGAGGTAAGACAAACTGGTCCAGCCGAAGGTGAGCCGTGACGGCCAACACAAACACAACCCCATGAAGCTTCCGGAAAATGATGAGGTACAGCAAGCGTTACGACCAATAGCCTCACTTATCAGCAAGTCCGAAAAGGCCCAGCAGAAAGTGGCGCCTGGGACATGGCAACATGCGATGCTTCGAGATAACCTCAACGCGCTACACATTGCATCTGAACTGATGACCAAAACGACTGACGATACGGATCGCTGGACACGGGACGATCTACATGCAGTCCTACAGGCGTTTGTTTCGATGATCGGCAAGACCGAGAAAGCTCGGGCACGCTTCTCGCCTGGAACATCCCAACACACCTTGCAACGAAACCGGCTCAAGGCGCTGCGGATAGCGAAAGAGCTGATACAGATGGAGTCAGATAGGCGATGAGATCCAGAGGGAACTCGATGTTGATGAAAAAGGGCCGAACCAGCGCCTGCCCAAAGAAATATTGACTTCATAGCCGTTGTGGCATAGTTATTATGCATAGTTAACCATCATTATGCATATGGAGATTCAACCATGAGAACAACGCTTGATTTGCCTGAATCGCTTCTGAATGAAGCCATGAAGGCCTCACACCAGAAAACGAAAACCGCCGTAATTGTCTCAGCGCTGAATGACTTGATCAGAAAACACAAACTTCAACAGCTCCGAGCTTTCCGCGGCAAGGTTGACATTAATCTGGATGTTAACCGGTTACGCAAGCGATCATGAGCGTGTTGGTCGACAGTTCCGTATGGGTTGAATACTTCAGAGAAAAAGAACAGGCTGATGATCGGCTCGAATGGTTGATAACTGAAGGCTTGGTTGCAACAAACGAGTTAATACTGGCCGAATTGACCCCCCCATTGATATTACGGAAGCACACCAAATTGGTTTCACTTTTGCGTGCGGTTCCAATGTTATCACTGAATATTAATTGGATGGGAGTGATTGAAGATCAAGTTAACTGCATACGCCACGGCATCAACAAAGTCGGGATACCAGATTTGATTATCGCACAAAATGCCAAGAGTCATGGCGTGGCATTGTTTACACGTGACAAACACTTTCAATTGATGGCTAAACATGTTGGCATCGAACTGTTTTAACACAAAGAGGCGGAAGCGGGTCATCGAGACTAACCGGTGAAGGTTAGCTCCGATTCCCACACCACCGGACGCGCGGCTCCGCATCCGGCGGTTCAGAAGAATTGCCCGCATCCTGCGCGGTTTCCAATAACACATCCGCACACGGCGGCTGAATCCACAAAGCTTCAGCCATAAGGTCTGCAAGAAGATGAGCATTGCAGGCCGCTTTTGGGCGCATCTCCGAGTTTGTGCAAAGGTTCCTTGTAGGCCGGGGCTCTGTCCCCGGCGCCTCTCCGCCGACCGCAGAGGGTCGGCCTACACCAAGGCACTTGTCAAAACTCAGAGATGCGCCCTTTTCCGGGGCAACGGCGAATAGCTATGGCGTTTTTCCGGTTTTCCTGTAGGCTGGCGTCGAATCATGAGCGGCGTATCCTTTTTACAAGATCTGGCCATTGTGATGATGGTGGCCGGGATGGTGACCCTGTTGTTTCATTGCTTGAAACAACCGGTGGTGCTGGGCTATCTGCTGGCCGGATTCATTATCAGTCCGTTCACCCCGCCTTTTCCTCTGGTGCGTGATGAGGACACCATCCGCACCATGGCCGATCTCGGCGTGGTTTTCCTGATGTTCTCGCTGGGGATGGATTTTAACCTGCGCAAATTGCGACAGGTGGGTCTCGCCGCATTGTTTGTCGCCGCGTTTGAAATCCTGATCATGATTTTTGCCGGCTACCTGATGGGCTCGGCATTCGGATGGAGCAAGGCGGATTGTATTTTTCTCGGCGTTATCCTCGCCCTGACCTCGACCATGATCGTGGTCAAGAGCCTGCGCGATCGCGGCGAGATGCACGCAAAACATACGCAGTTGATCACCGGGATCAGTTTGTTTGATGATATCTTCGTTATTCTGCTTATGGTCGCGCTTCCCGGATTTGCCCGAACGGGCAGCCTGCCCACGCTCGATTTGTTGCTGATGTTGTCCGGCCTGTTTGTTTTCCTGGTCGCCGCGGTGATTCTGGGGCTGTTGGTGGTTCCCCGGTTGTTGCGGTATATCGCCCGGCATGCCACCGATGAAACGTTGCTGATTGTGTCGCTGGGGCTTTGTTTTGGCTTGGCCCTGTTTGCGGTGAAGCTTGAATTCAGCGCCGCTCTCGGAGCGTTCCTGATCGGCGCGGTGGTGGCGGAGTCGCGGGATGTCGGCCGGGTGGCGGCGTTGACCGCGCCGATACGCGATATGTTCGTTGCGGTGTTTTTCGTGGCCATTGGTATGCAAATCAATCCGGCCCATTTGGCCGGGAGTCTGATCCCGGCAGTTCTGATTTGCGCGGGGTATATCGTGGTCAAAGTGCTGGCGTGCGCGGTGGGGGCATTCCTGATCGGCACGGATGCCAAAACCTCCATGCGGGTGGGAACAAACATGGCGCAATTGGGCGAATTCGCCTTTATTCTGGCTACGCTGGGCACCCATTTCAAGTTGACCAGCGAATTTCTCTACCCGCTGGTGGTTACCATTGCCTGTCTCAATGCCTTGGTGCGACCCTATCTGGTTGATAACAGCGAGCGGCTGGCCCGCGGGTTGGCCTCGCTATTGCCCGGCCCTCTGGTCAACCAGTTGTCTTTTTTCCGTCGGCGCGCCGCCGACCTGGGGGTTCACCGGCCGAAGAAGTCCGCCATGCGGCACGTCTGGAGTTTGGTCATCCAGTTGGTCTTGAACATCGCGCTGATCGCCGGAGGGTTTCTCGCCGCGGGTTATGTCAACAAGGCATTCCCGCATTTGTTTTCCTTTCTGCCCAACATCACCGGAGGTTCGCACAGTCTGGTTTGGCTGGGCACGGTGGTCATTTTACTGCCGGTTTACATAGCGACGTTCCGGAAGATGCAAGCCTTGGCGATGATGCTGACGGAATTGATGACCGGGGGAGCACCCGACCGGCGGACCCAGCGGGTCTTCCGGGCCGCCTTGGACGGCGTATTGCTGGCGGTTCAGGTCCTGTTTCTTTTGGTCGTCACGTTAATTGTCAGCGCCGCTTTGCTCCCGCCCTGGCAAACCCTGATTATCTTATTGCTGTTACTCGGCGGGCTGGTGTTCCGGTATGGCCGCGCCTTCAACCGCTGGTACTCCCAAGGGAAATTCGCGTTGATTGCCACGTTTCAAGAGCCGGAACCGCCGCCGCCCGAGACGCCCCGGATCAAACACCTATCCGAAGCCCACCTTCGTAAAGCGCTGGTCAACCCGGGACCCTTGGCGGGAAAATTGATCCGGGAGCTGCAATTGCGCACCACCACCGGGGCCAGTATCATCGCGTTGGAGCGGGATGGCGCGCCGATCGTAAACCCGGGTCCGGATATTGAACTCCTTGCCGGTGATGAGGTTTTGCTGCTCGGCACCTCCGCGCAGTTGGCCGCCGCCACCGCGGTTTTTGATCAGGGCGTGGAATCATAAGTTGCGCCCGGGCGCGTTCCCGGTATAGTGTCGGGCATGAAAAAACAGGGAACAGTACGGTGAAGATCGCTCGCGGCGGGTGGTCGCATATTGCAGTTGGGCTTCTGGTTGGCGTGGTGGGTGGCTTCAGCCTCTATCATCAGTTCATGCTGGCGGGCGTGTTGTTGTTGATCGCCGGGGTGCTGCTCACCGCGTTTATGGTCTATTTTTTCCGGGATCCGGAGCGGGTATCGCCGTCCGATCCGGATGTGGTGGTTTCCGGGGCCGACGGCTGGGTGCGTTCGGTTGAGCGCATTTCCGAGGCGCGCTATCTCAAGCGCGATACGGTGCGGATCAGCGTGTACCTCACCCCGTGGGATGTCCATGTCAACCGGGTCCCGGTGGCCGGACGGGTCATCGGATTGGATTATACCCCGGGAAAACATATTCTTACCCGGAATCCGCAATCTTCAGAAGTCAACGAGCACAGCACCATCGTAATCGCCGGCGAGAAGATTACCTGCATGGTCCGTCAGATTGTCGGCCCGCTTGTTCGGCGGGTTAAATACTGGCTGGAATTGAACCAGGACGTGGGGCGGGGCGATCGGTTGGGCATCATGAAGTTTGGTTCCCGGCTGGACATTTATCTGCCGGCGGAGGATGTTACCCCGGTGGTCAAGGCCGGCGATCGGGTGTTTGCCGGACTTACCGTTATTGCCCGTATTACGAAAGGTTAAGCCGTGACGTGGCGTAAAATAGTTCCCAATTTGATAACGCTGGCGGCCCTGTTGGCTTCGTTTTTTTGCCTGGTGGCGGCGGCCAATGGTCAGTTTTACCTGGCCGCGCAATTGATTATGCTGGTCCTGATTCTGGACGGGTTGGACGGAATCATGGCGCGCCTGCTCCGCGGCACCTCCAAGCTCGGAGCGGAGTTGGACACGTTTGTCGATATGACCGGATACGGTATCGCCCCGGCCATGATCCTGTATTACATGATTGTGCCTGATATCGGCATTTGGGCCATGGTGCTGGTGGTGCTCACTATTTTTTCCGGGGCGATCCGGTTGTCGCGATTCCGTATCATTGATCCGTATCGCGGCCAACACGGCTACATGGGGCTTCCGATCACCGTCAATGCCGGTTGGGTGGCGATGGTGGTCATGCTCAGCCACTCCGGCAGCGGGTATCTGGACTCGCTGACCCTGACCTCCGGGCTGTCCGCGCTGGTCATTTGGGGTGTTTCCGCGGCGATGGTTTTCCTTCAGGTTTCCCGCGTGCGCTACGGAAAACCGGTCAAGAAGCCGGCCGTATTTATTCTCGGCGCGGTCATGGTGATCTTGTTGTTTATTGAAGACTTCGCGATGATGTCGGCCCTGGCCTTTTGCCTGATGGGCCTGTACTACACCTTTGTCTCCCCGTTCCTGCTCAAACACGAGCGCATGGAGGAAGACGAAGCGGAAGACCCGCTGCACGTTCAGGCGGACTAGCCTCGTTTCGACGCGCCTGCTGGCGCGTTTGAGCGCAGGAGCGGCTACAGCCGCGGACAATTTACGTGTGGTAGTCCTGCAACGCGCAGACCGTCCTCCCAATCCTTGTAACCTTCAGTAGCGGCTTCCGGGTGGCCGTGCCCGCGACATATCTGTAGTTGTAGGCCGACCCTCTGTGGTCGGCGGAGGACCGCCGGGGACAGAGCCTGCCAGCCCCGCCTGCTTGGCAGGGGGCAGGCTGGCCCCGGCCTACAACGATCAAAACGCCAAAGCGGTTGTAGTAGCGCCTCCATGAGGCGCAAGATCGAGGGGCGCGAACGTCGGCCCCTCCCCAGCAGCACAACCCCCTCGTTTGTATTGAAGTCTCAGGCAAGTCGGTCTTTGTATTTGATTTATCGACTGACAGGATAACGAAAGAACGCTATACTAGAAGAGCGAAGGTGACGTATGACAAAATATCTCAACAATCGAATTACCGTGAACCCGGAGCAATGCGGAGGGCGCCCGTGCATTCGCGGCATGCGCATTCGGGTCAAGGATTTGTTGGACATGTTGGCGGGAGGGGCTTCGCCGGAAGAAATTTTACGTGATTACCCCGATTTGGAAGCCGGGGATATCCAGGCGTGTATTGCTTATGCGGCGCGCTATGTCGACCATCCGGTCGTAACGGCCGGGTGATATGAAGTTTCTGGTCGATGCACAGTTGCCCCCGGCCTTGGCGGCATGGTTGGTTCAGCATGGCCACGAGGCGTCGGCGGTGAGAGATCTCGGCTTGCGTGACGCATCGGATTCCGCAATCTGGGCGCTGGCCGAGAGGGGCCAGTGGATCATTGTGACCAAGGACGAAGACTTCGCCGACCGGGTGATGCAATCGCCGCAAGGCCCGAGCGTGATCTGGTTGCGCATAGGAAACTGTGTCAACCGCGTGTTGTTTGCGCGGTTGGAACCTTTGCTGCCCGATATCCTCCGGGAACTCTCGGCGGGACAACGCCTGGTGGAGGTGTCCGAGTAGAGCGGGCAGGATGGGAAGCGCGCGGACCATCTCTACGACCGGATCGCCGAACCGGATAATTTGCGGGTAGTCTTGCCCCCAGCTCACCAACCCCGCCGGACGCTTCCGCCGGGGACTGCTCTTTTTACGTTGAACGTTACGCGTGGTAGTCCTGCAACGCGCAGACCGTCCAGTCCTTGT
>DAOLDL010000119.1:0-6399 GCA_035327305.1 Kiritimatiellia bacterium
GAGGTTGTTATGCCTCCGCTTTCGCAACACCTCTCGCACGAAAGCACTGCGACTCGGCGCCGCCAGCAACTTCGGTTTTCGGGTTTAACTATCGCACATCGAGGAACGTGAGTTTTCCGGTGCAAAGATCCAGGACGGCGCAACCCGGTTCGTTTGTACGTTGCAAGGCGCCGGGATTGATCACACGCGTACGTCCTTCCAATTCATCGGCGCGCATGTGGGTATGACCGGTGAACACATAATCGAACTGTCCTCTTTCGATGGCTCCCCGCAAGCGGAGAAAATCATCGCCGTGCACTACGGCGATCTTGTTTCCGTCAAGTTCCAGTTGGGCGAAGCGCCCTTCAATCCTGACATGGGGCCATGAGGACACAATTTCGTGATTATAAACATCCACATTTCCCAGCACGCACGTGACGGGAATTTGCGGATTCATACATCCCGCCGCCAATTCGGTGATAACCGATTCCGAACCAATATCGCCGCAGTGAATGATATGCGCGGGACTGTGCGGCTTCATCGCTTTAATCGCCTGCGACGCGCGCTTCACGTTTCCGTGGGTATCAGATAAAATCCCGATGATCATAGTTCGGTTTGCAACAGCTCTCTTGCGCGTGAAAATACCTGGTCCAGCATGAGTTCGGTGAGTTTTCCGGTAAATGTGTTTTGCTGGCTGGGATGGTATGAACCGACGAGGTGATAGGGGCGCATGATGGTTTCCGCGCCGTGGCTAAAATCCACCTTTTCATTCATCGACAAACCCGAATCGCGAAACATCCGCACCACGCCATCCCACGCAAATTTTCCCAGACAGACCACAACCCGGATATTCGACAGGATTTCCAAATCCTTCTTCAAGTAGCCGATGCAATTGTCCCGTTCCTCCGGAAGTGGTTTGTTGCCGGGCGGCGCGCACCGCACCACGGCGGTGATGTAAGCGTCGGTTAGTTGTTGACCGTCATTTCGGTCGATGGATTGCGGTTGAGACGCAAAGCCGGCGCGATGCAAGGCGCGGTACAACCAGTCGCCGGAGCGGTCGCCGGTAAACATGCGCCCGGTGCGGTTTGCGCCGTGTGCGCCGGGGGCAAGTCCCACAATAAGCAGGCGTGCATTCGGAGCGCCAAAACCAGGGACGGGTTTTCCCCAGTAGTCGAAGTCGCGGTATGCCGCTTTGCGGGTCGCCGCCACTTCTTCACACCATGAAATCAGCCGTGGGCAACGACGGCAGGAGGCGATAACCTGGTTGTGTTGGTGGATGTCCATCATCCGGTGATGAAGTCCTGATCCTTGTAAATGCTCATCCGGCCTTTTTTCTCCAGGTCATCAAGCGACTTGGCCTGGTGAGCCGACATGTCGGTATGCAACAGTTTAGCCACCGTAAATTCCTTGCGCTCGTGGCGTTTGATGGTGGCGCCGAACAAATCGGGGTCATGGTCGAACATAATCAAGGCGCCGTCATCCGCCGCCTCCGGTAGCCAGGCGCGTTTCCATGCACGGGTTTCAAGCGGGTAGGTGTCGTACGACGTTTGGAAAACCATGCGAAAATTGTGACGCGTCGGGCAGACATCACCGGCAAAAATCATGCGGCGCGGAGGAAACAAGAACATGGATTCCGGATGAACAAGCTCGATGCCGTTTTTGTTTTCCATGACGATTACCGCGTGTCCGCGGGTATGTCCGCCACTGCGAGCCATGGTGATACCGGGCAGAATCTCTTTACGGTCGTCGGTGATTTTCATCAGCGCTTTTTCATTCAAGTTTTTCAGTGGAACTATGGTGTCGGCCGGGTATGACTTGTAGAGCAGGGGATCACCGGATGTCGCGTCCTGCCATTCCTGGGCATGCACAAAATGTTTGGCATTGGGAAAGGTCGCGCACCATTCGCCGTTTTCGATCATGGATGCCCCGCCGGCGTGATCCCAATGGAGGTGGCTGAACACGACGAAGTCGATTTCTTTGCGGCAGATTCCCAGCGCCATCAGGCGTTCCTTGAGCGGCCACCCCGGGCCAAGCCCGTGGAGTTCAATTTCCTTTTCGGAAAACTTGTCAGCATCTCCGCATCCGGTATCGATCAATCCTTTACGGCCGTCATCAAGTTCAACCAGCAAAGTATGTGCATCCTGGGGAATGCGATTGCTTTCATCCGGTTTGATCAGGCGCGACCAGATCGGCTTCGGCACAAGGCCGAACATGGTGCCGCCGTCGGATGTAAACTGCGATGCAATGATGGGCGTTACTTTCATGGCTGAAATGGATATCAGAATTAAAGCGAGAAGGGAATGAATGATTAATGGTGTAGTGGATTCCCGGCGCCCTCGCCGGGGTGTAGTTGCGCCTCCGTGAGGCGCAGAATCTCGTGACATGGTATGACATCAACGAAGCCAGCCACCGCTCGCAGGGCGGCTACTACACTTATCGTTCACCTATGGCGATGGCATTGATGACATATCCAGCCATGATTAGACCAAACGTTCCGGTGACATGTGCAATGGCGCCAAGACCGGTATCGCAATTTGCGCGTACGCCGGGCGCTTTGGTCCCGCAGGTATCGCCGACAGCATCGCGTACAGGTTCCGGCGAAAAGACGCAGGGTATGCCAAACGGTTTATTGCCGCGGGGAAAATCAAACCATTTGCGCAGGCGTTTTCGAATAAAAGCCAGCAACGGGTCGTAGATGGTTTCCGAGAGGTCCGCGACACCTATGCGTGTTGCATCGCGTTTTCCCCCGGCGGCGCCACTGGCAATAATCGGAATGCCCCGCACTTTGCACATCCCGATCAACCTCGCCTTGTGGGCGACCCCGTCAATGGCGTCCACCACAAAGTCATAGGGAACTGAAAGTATCTCGTCGGCGGTTGTCTTTTTGAAGAAGACCGGCTTGATGTCAACCTGACAGTCGGGATTGATCTGTCGGATGCGTTCAGCCAGCGCGACTGCCTTGGACTGTCCCACGGTTGGACCAAGGGCGTGAAGCTGTCGGTTGATGTTGCTGATGCAGACTTCGTCCATGTCCACCAGCGTCAGTGCACCGACGCCGGTGCGCGCGAGTGATTCCACGACCCATGAACCCACGCCGCCAAGTCCGACTACACAAACGTGCGCGCGTTCGATTCGGGCATAACCATCACGACCAAGCAATCGGACGACGCCCGCGAAACGGGGGTTGATAGCGCTGTCGGTCATGGTCAGGGAGAGGCGCCGGTTCCGAACATGAAAAGCAGTGGCCGGTGAACTCTCACCGCCCACGCCTGTTCATTGTGTTCGGCGCCACGATCGAGGAGCCATTCGAAATTGTCGCCCGACGTGAAGCCTTTGCCGGGAAGCACGTCCATCATGTCATCACAAAAAAATTGAATCCGCTGTTCCATGCCCTCGGTTCCGTTGTCCATGTAAACGCGCATTCCGGACGGCGCGGCATCCGCCACACGCACCATGTCGACGACTTCAGGAAAAAATGCGGGGGAAAGGCATGCGGCCTGACGGAAAACTTCGGGGTGATTCCACGCAAGTAAAAAGGAGACGAGACCGCCCATGGATGATCCCATGGTGGCAGTGTTGTTGCGGTCGGGGAGGGTGCGGTAGGTCGCATCGATCAGCGGTTTGACGGTGTTGATGACATAATCCCGATAGGCCGCGCCGGTTTCACCAAATCCGTATTCGTCCATACGGCGGGGGGAATTGTATATTCCAACCACGATCACCGGCTTCATGAGTCCTTCCCGGATCAGGCGGTCGGCCGTTTCGTCGATGTTCCAGTCAATTCCGATATACGAGGTCATGGGGTCAAAGAGATTTTGGCCGTCATGCGCATATAGCACGGGATATGTATCATCGCTTTCGGAGTAGTTCGGGGGAAGCCAGACGATAATATCACGCGGGGAAATCTGTTCATTGCCGATCGCGCGATGAAAACGAACATCACCCGTGACATTTCCAACCGATGGAATGTCGGATTTCCAGCGTGTGATTTTGTGGCGCACGATGTAGGAGCGGGTTGCGGCCAGGGTGTGGTTGGGTGGGGTTTGTCCGTTGTCGTCCAGCGCTTCGGTATGCCAGTCGCCTTGCGTGAATTTGTATTGCAGGCGTTCGCCGTAGGGAATCGAAAGTTTAAGTTCCCAGACATCATCACCTTTGCGGGTCAGGGGCATGACCCCCGGCTCCCAGTCGCCGATCATATAGTGATTGCCGGTTATATAAACAGTGGCATTTTCCGCCAGGCCGGGAGCTTCTACTTGAAACGTAATATCCATAATTCCTTTCATTTCGTTGCGACTGCACCCGGACAAAACGAAACAGGCCGTGCCGATCAAAAGCAAAAAAGGAGATTTCATAAATTAAATCCTAGCGAAAATTCAGGGGTGAAGCCAATAAAATCGTGGTAACCGGTTGATGCCGAACAAAAACGAAGAGGACTGCGGGAAGAACAAAATCGCGTTTTTTTCCCTTGCAACCAGTGGTGAAATCATTAAGGTATCGCTTCCCCAATGGTTGGGGGCGTAGCTCAATTGGTTAGAGCGCTGCCCTGTCACGGCAGAGGTTGCGGGTTCGAGCCCCGTCGCTCCCGCCACCTTTCTATCTCCTTAATCGCAAGTCGATTGCGCCCCAACAAGGCTTTGGCCCGTTAAAATTGCTAACGGTTAATGCTAACGAATCTTCTTTTTTCATGCGCGTTAATGGCGTTTGCCGGTGTCGTGAATTTGCCGCCGTTTTCATAAAACGAAGACGTATTTTGACCCCCGCTATTTTCTGGGCGCTCGCGAAAGTCGGGCCGGGATTTAGTTCCGGCCAGATGGCGGAAATGATCTCAGGGGTGGAAACCACAATGAATGGTCCGATGACGCCCACCTCCCAGCTATCGATTCAACATTGCGCCAGAAGACAAGCTTTACAGCGGCGACCTCGGTGCGCATCTTTGTGACAGAAGCTGAATGAGTGAGCATCATCTTGGGGAATTGGACCCCAACGATTCTCTGCCACTCGGTCAGCTTTTGTTTAAGCGGGTTTTGGGTGTCCCGAGGGCTTCCGCGACGGATTTTGGATCGGCCATCTTCCAGCCCCCGGAGCCATCTGGCACCATCTTAGGGTATATCACGAAGCCGTTTTCGCCCGTCAATCGGACCAATGGGCGGTGAGACTTCGGATTGGTCGTTGTCGCTTGCATAGTCATCATTTACTCCTTCCGGGCCGGCGGGGTCAATCTCTTCGGCCTCCCTGAAACCATTGGATTCGTCCGAAATCGGCGGGATCGGCTTGCAATGCGCTAAACAGAATCGAATTGACGCCTCGGCCATCCGTAGGCGGCGGCGACGGCGGCATCCAGTTTTTCGTGGCAGGTGACCAGCCAGGCCGGGCGTTCGTTGTAGCGCTTGGTCAAGGTCCGGTCCTTGAGACGAGCGGCGCATTCGGCGGGACATCAGTTATACCTAGCCCGATACACATCCCGCCGATTCCCGATCTTGACCACCAATACCAGCAATTCCCGGTCACGGATGGAATACACAATCCGCCAATCACCAACCCGAACCCGATACAAATCGTAGGCTCCGGCCAGCTTGACTACTCCAACGGGACGGGGATTTTCTTCCAACGCCTCCAGATGGCGAATGATCCGCCGGCGGGCAGCGGGGTCGATCCGATCCAATGCCTTCTGTACCGGCACGGCAAGCCTGACCGTATAGGTCATGCCTTCCGCGCCGCCTTCGCCTTGTAGGCTGACAGGGTGATGGATTTGGCGGGATTGCGTTCATGCTCTTTGAGGGCATTCCGGGCGTCCCGCAAGTCAGCTTGATTCTCCAGCGCCTCCAGCGTGGCCAAGTCTTCTACGGATACCAAAACGGCAACCGGCTTTCCCCGCCGCGCCAGGGCGACCCGCTCGCCGCCATAGGCCACTCGATTCACGGCATCGGCCAGTCCTTCTCGCGCTTCAACAATTGACATGGTATTCATGGTGTTCTGTCCTGTCCTATATGTCATAAATGTACATGATGTACTAATATGGCGCAAGGACGATTGATTGGTCACGAATGAAAAGGGAATGCTACGCCTGCGCGTTCATTTTGTGGCGCCGCGCCGTCATCTTATCAACGAATCGCCACCATTCAACCCCTGCGTATTCCAAAGGCTCTATTTGTTACTTTGTTTTTCAGCGATGTCAGGCAATTGATTGACCGCAGCCCGGAGCGTATCGCGCTCAATGTGGGTATAGGCCCGGCTCACCGCCTCGGTATCGTGGCCGATGATCTCCCGGGCCACCACATCGGACAGCCCACTCGCTGAAGGGGATTGTCCCGGATCACACCATCCCGGACAGCTTGAGAGCGGGACGGCCTAAAAAGTTCCAAGGTTTGCCTGCCCGCCCTCCCGACATGCGGGAGGGAGCCAGCCTGCCCCACGCAGGCG
>DAOLDL010000120.1:0-6359 GCA_035327305.1 Kiritimatiellia bacterium
GTTGATGTAGCAGTCACCCTGCAGGCGGCAGTTCATTGCACCATCAACCGACGCGCTTCAGCACTTCCTGAATACACGCTTTGATTCCGGATGCGACGTCTTTTACCCACGGCCCCAACATATAGGCTGGAGTGGTTACAACGTTGTTGTTGCCATCGATCACAACACCTCCGACCACGCAACTTTCGTGCACCGCGCTTAACGCCTGCAATGCGGAAGCTGTTCCCTGATCACTTCCAATGGTCAATTTCACGCCGGGAATCAACTTGGCGATAATCGCCGGGGAAATACAAATTGCGCCGATGGGTTTGCCTGCCTTGTGTATGGATTCAACCATGCGGGCGACACCGGGATCAACGCTCATGCCGGGGCCATTCACGGCAAAGTCACACAAATTCAAGGCCGCTCCAAAGCCCCCGGGCAACACCAGCGCAGACAATTCGGACGGATTCACCGTGGCGATATCGCGAATCTTGCCGCGAGCGATACGAGCGGACTCCACCAGCACATTTCTGGTTTCACCGGTTTCCTCGCCAGTCAGATGATTCACCACTTTGCGTTGCGGAATGTCCGGCGCCATGCACACCGTATCCACCCCGGCCTCATCAAGGTAGAGCAATGACAACACCGCTTCATGAATTTCGGCCCCATCAAGGTATCCACAACCCGCCAATATCACTCCAACTTTCTTTTTCATGGTATTCTCCTGAATGGTATCGTTGTTGACAACCCGCCAGAAAGAGAGCGTAATAAAAAATCACCACGGCCGGCAGTAAAAACCGGGCTAAATAGCTTGCCCAACCCCGAGAATTACACTATATCTATAGGCTTGATAGAGATTAACCACCTCAGGAGAACACAAATGGGCAAAATATTTGTAGATAATTCGCAGTCAATCGGCGGTACGCCGCTTGTTCAATTAAACCATGTATCGAAGGGCGCCAAGGCTCGGATTTTGGCCAAGATCGAAGGCCGGAACCCCGCATATTCCGTCAAGTGCCGTATTGGCGCGGCCATGATTTGGGATGCCGAAAAACGTGGTGTGTTGAAACCGGGGGTTGAAATTATCGAACCCACATCCGGCAATACGGGAATTGCCCTTGCTTATGTTGCGGCGGCCCGCGGTTACAAACTGACGTTGACCATGCCGGAAACCATGAGCATTGAGCGCCGCCGGGTTCTGGCGGCCTTTGGCGCAAACCTTGTCCTGACGCCCGGCGCAGAGGGCATGAAGGGCGCCATTGCCAAGGCAACGGAAATCGCGAACAGCGATCCGCAAAAATATTTCATGCCCCAGCAATTCAAAAACCCGGCCAATCCGGCCATTCATGAAAAAACCACCGGACCTGAAATATGGGATGACACGGATGGAGCAATTGATGTCCTGGTTTCCGGTGTCGGAACCGGCGGCACCATCACCGGAGTTTCTCGTTTCATCAAAAACACCCAGGGCAAGAAAATCGAATCCGTGGCCGTAGAACCCAAGGAAAGTCCGGTCATCACGCAAAAGCGCGCCGGGCAGGATTTGAAGCCGGGACCGCACAAAATTCAAGGTATCGGCGCCGGCTTCATTCCCGACACGCTTGATCTGACGGTGGTCGATAAAGTCGAACAGGTTTCAAGCGAGGAAGCGGTGGAAATGGCCCGTCGCCTGGCGGTTGAAGAAGGTATTCTCGTTGGAATTTCCTGCGGCGCCGCCGCGCACGTGGCGGTAAAGCTGGCCAACGATCCCGCCTATGAAGGCAAAACCATTGTGGTCATTCTGCCCGACGCCGGTGAACGTTATTTATCCACGGTTCTTTTCCAGGGAATCGGGGGTTAATCAACCTTGATGACAAAGCGGGGGCGGACACAACATTGCCCGCCCCCGTATTTCTGTCGAGAATGCTATGATATCGAATCGATGCATCTACGCTTTGCGGGCCATGCTTGAATTGAGCCTGCGGCACAAGCACGGCTCCATCACCATCGGGCAAATTGCCGAGGCCCAACGCATTCCCGTGCGATTTCTGGAGGCCATTCTCCGCCAACTGAAACAGGCGGGCCTGGCCAAATCCGTAAGGGGCAAGGAAGGTGGATATTTTCTCGCTCGCGAACCACACGAAATCACGGTCGGACAAGTGATTCGCATATTCGAGGGGCCATTGGTCGCCATAGCCAAAAACGAAGATGCGCCCACGGATGTTCCGGACGTTTTTTCGTCCGTTTGGAGAAGCGCGGAAAAAGCGCTGTCCGATGTTTACGATAACACGGATTTCGGAAGCCTGGCCGACCGGGAAGTCAGTCGCGCCCATGTTCAGGCAACGAACTTTACGATTTAATACCGGGATCCTGATCCAACGTCGCTTCCATTGCCTCGCCTTGCTCGGGATGTGAACTCATAAGCAGGGCTATTCCCCTTGTTTCCGGCAGGCTTTCCATCGCGATTTTAAGGGCCATGGTCAGCGGTACGGACAACAGCATGCCCAGGGGTCCCAGCACCCAGGCCCAGAATATCAGCGTGATGACAATAACCATCGGCGAAAGTCCCAAACCTCTTCCCATGTAGCGCGGCTCAATAAAGTTGCTTACAAAAATGTTGATGACCACATAACCGACGCCCACCACAGTGGCTCGCCCCAAGCCAAACTCGATAAACGCCAAAAGCACTCCGGGCACTCCGGCCATGATCGAACCGAGGTTCGGGATAAAATTCAGGAGGAACGCCAGAATGCCAAGAAGCACGGGGTTGTCGACACCCATCAGAAAGAGGAACCCGCCCACCAGAACCCCGGTCAACGCGCTCATAACGGTTTTCATGCCGATGTATTTGCGCACATTTTCAATCACCAGCTTTGTTCGTTCGTAGGTATCATCGCTCAATCCGGGAATACTTCGTAACTTTTTGGGCAGTATCGCGGCCTCCAGCAAAATGAAAATGGCCACCAGCAAAACGATGAAGATACGCCCCAGCAATTGAGTCGCCGTGGTTATGCCTTCGGCCAGCATACGGACCGGGGTTTTTTCCGCGAGTGCGTTGCGGATCATTTGATCCGGTGTTTCCACGCCTTTGCTTTCCAGCCAGATCAGAATGACGCCAACCTGTTTTTGCAGGTTTTCCTGATAGCGGGGAAGATTACGGACAATATCTTCCAGTGAAATGCGCAACACATGCACGCCGACCGTTCCCACGACCACCAGACCCACGACCAGGATCAACAGGGCGATAAATGATGGAACGCCCTTTTCCTGCATACGCAAAAAGAACGGCGCGGCCAACACCACGATGAAAATTGAAAACAGAATCAGAATCACCACGGACGAAGCCGCCTTGATACCCGCAACAATAATTACGAAGGCCGCGAGATTAATCAAAATATCGCGCAACGGCATTTTTCCCGAACTGATGGCTAATGGTGACATCATGATGATTCGTCGACTATATGCGGCTCCTCGTAACGGCGCAAGGAAATGGGGTTGTTCCGCGATCGATTCCGAAGGTAATCAACCAGTACCCGTCACGGATCGAGATAAAGGGCCATCAACCGGACTGTGCGGCCCGCCGCGTTTGACTCAAAAAACAACCCGATGGTGTAAATGGATGACAAATTCAATCTATCCCCGGAGCCGGAACGGACGATATCATCCAAATCAACACATATTCGATTAAAGCCCGAAGCCATCATGTGGCGGCTCTGGTATCGATCCGGATAAGCGGGATTTTGCCGGATGTCATCCACTCTTAACCACATGGGCAAGGCGGGGCCGTCATCCAATTCCAACTCCACGCAGATCGCTTTCATGGCCGACCAATCCGAAGGAACACTTCGTAAAAAAAGTCCCGGATAATCGTACCCGTCCAGAATTGTCACCTGCCATCCATTGCCGGCGCGCACGGCGCAACCATGAATATTCCACCGTTTCATGTCCCGTACATGATCAAAATTTGAAAGATCGGGAAAAGACCGGCGTATCCGTATTTCATCCATGGTGGCAAGAACCGGTAACGATGTGGCTAAACCCAACAACCCTCCGGCCAAAGATAAAGACACACGTGGATATATGTTCCATCGCGCGCCTTGAACCATGCCTGCAACCAGATTGCCTGCCCAACCGAAAAACAAATCCATCCAAGTCGCATCGCGACCCGTCGCGGACTGCAGTAATTCAAGTAATGCGGCGAGGGGAAAAAGCAGAAGCCAGGCTCTAACCGATGATTTTCGATCATGCGCATACATTCGAAAGACCACCCCGCCCAAAACTCGAAACCAAACAAAATGTCCGAAATTCCACCACGCCTCCATCAACGGACCGAGATCACCGGCAGGAACCGGCACCAGGAAAACGATCAAGGTCGCAAGGCCGGCCGCCCACCAGAGGTGTTGTTTGTTTGCGAGGGAAATCATGGCCATATCCGCAAATTATTATCGCGCACCAAACATCTTGATAAACTTTTCCTCGGCCTCCTCGTTGCCGACAAGAATCAACTCGCCGTTGGACGGCAACGCTGACTGGGGATCAGGCGTTATGATGGTTTTTCCGTCGGCGCGGACCGCGATTACCGTGCATCCGGTTTTCTGACGAATGTTGGACTCGACCAACGTGGACCCGGCAAGCGAGGCCGGAATCTTCACACGAAAGAAATCCAGGCCTTCGGCCAGCAATACAATGTCCGTGCGCTTGAGCAGATTGAACAGGATGCTTGCGCCCATGGAGGCGTAGGACATGACAATGTCGGCGCCGGCGCGATGCAGGGTCGACACATTGCGCTCCTGAATGGCCCGGGTGATAATCTGAATGTCCGGCCGCAACTTGCGGCAATAAATCGTGAGGTATACATTCATGTCATCGTCATGCGATGTGATGACCACGGTAGGCGCTTTCTGGATGCCGGCGCGGGTCAGGACTTCGATGTCGGCGGCGTTGCCAAGCACGTAGTTTTCAGGGTTGCGAATGCGCTCGGGAATTTTTTCCACGATGCGATAATCGATTCCCCGCTTCTGAAGCGCTTGTCCGGTGGCTCGCCCGACGCGACCACCGCCGATGATCACAATCGGATTGGTTGCCGTGTTGTAGATGCAGAACAAATCGTTGTAGGTATGCAGTTGCTCCTTGGAGCCGGCCAGCACCAGAACGGATCCTTTTGAAATGAGAGTTTCCGGCCTGGGTTGGATATAACGCCCCCGCTCCCAGATGCCCACCACGCTGACACTTACCATTTCGCGAAGCCCGCTTTCCTTGAGTGTTTTACCAACCAGGGGTGTATTATGCGTTGTGGCTTCGGCAATCAACATCTCATCAAACCTTCCGATGATGTGCGCGATGGCGTCTCCGGCCAGGGTGCGCCGGGCCAACGCCTGACCCATCAACTCGGCCAGCTGGATGACATGTGAGCAACCGGCCAGTTCGAGGATATCGACCGAGGCCGGATCGTTGGCCGTTGCGGCAATTGGCAGGGTGTTGTTCAGTTCACGAACCGTGAAGGCGATGTTGGCATTAACTTCGTCCTTGCCGGTGGCCACAACCAACGCGGCTTTTTCCACATGAACGTTCCGGTAGGTGTCGGCATCATCGCATTCGCCGAAAATTGCGTTAAATCCCTGGTCGCGCAATTTGAGCGTGTCATCGATTGTCGGAGCAAGCAATACATACGGATAGCGATGCCGCTTCAACTTCTGAATAAAAGCGCTGGCGATTTCTCCATAGTGGGTAAGCACGATATGACCATGAGTGCCGGTGGGAATCTGGCGCGGGGACCGCGCGGCTTGTTGAGCCTCCAGCCAGGGCGTATAAAAAAACTGGATAAACAAAAAAGGGAACAACGCCAGCATGAACGTGGTGCCGGACAGCAACACCACAACGGAAAAGATCATGCCGACATCCGTGGTAAACGTGATATCGCCAAAACCGAGGGTCGACATGGTCGTCAGCGTCCAGTAAAGGCCGGAAATCCAACTGAAATCCCGCCCTTCATAGGCCATGATAAAGTGAAAAAGTACGCTGTACAGAATGACCAGCCCGATCAGAATGACCATAAAGCGGGCGACAAATGCGAGATTCCTTCGGTTGACCCTGTTCCACATGCGCTCATTCAACCAACGGGATTGTGAATTCATCGGCTTCACTATAATGAGACAGCGCCGGTAGTGCAACACCGAGCAGGGATAAGAAGGCATTAAACACTTGATGCGCACGTTTTCCCGAGAGCCACAGACAAGAATGTCTGTGTCACACAGCTATCCGAGACCTCAATGATGTAGTAGCGCCTCCGCGAGGCGCACGTTTTCCCGAAATCCACAGACAAGAATGTCTGTTTCACACAGCTACCCGAGACCTCAATGATGTGGTAGCGCCTCCGCGAGGCGCATGTTTTCCCGAAA
>DAOLDL010000121.1:0-6110 GCA_035327305.1 Kiritimatiellia bacterium
GAGCTCGACCCTCCGGGTCCCGAGACCGCTACCGCATCAACGTTCTTCCTCGGCTGATTTGTAATAATTCAAAATGCCCGCCGTCACGGCATCGGCGTATTCGCGGAAAATACTAGGAAATATTTCCCCTGCAATTTCCCGCTCTCCATCATAATCTCCCGCCTGAATACGCGCATATACGATCCGGTTGTTCATGAAGTAAGGCTCGAGAAAAATCACCGGACCGTTAAATTGCCGGTTCGCGGCCAGATTCCGGGCATATATGTAATGATTGGTTCCGATCGGATGCATCACGCCTCCCGGCTCGACCCGATACGATGGCGGAAGTCCCGTCGCGGCGACGTAGGCGTCGGCAATGGCTCTCGTCAAACCCGTTTCCACATCGTGGGACCGTTCAAGCAGTTTATGCATAAGAAAAAACTTTTGCATGTCATTAACCAGCTCCCCGGCCTGATAGTTTCCATGGACGAAAAAGGTGAGTCCGTTTTCCTCGTACAAGGTTTTTTCGTCGCCCCATCCGGTTGCGTTGAAGTGGATGCACAGCGTGAAGTCCGGCTGAAGCTCCTCGTTGATTTTCCGCGCGCGCGCCATGATTTCGTCGTTGCGGTAAAATTCCCGCTCTATGCGTTTGCGCAACGCATCGCGTTGCGAGGACTCCACCAGCACGTCCGGCAAATGCGCAAAGCGCGGATCCGGCGGAGGCAATTCCCGGGCTTCACGAAGCCGATCGTCCGGCCAAACCGGTGTCATGGGTTCAAAGTCGTCCTTCACCATCAAAACGTCCGCGCCGGCGGAGACAAGCCGTTCCCTCAACAATCGGGCGACGTACAAATTCAGCGCGCCTTCCTGCACCGGCCAGTCGCGATGACGGTCGACGAGGAAAAAGCGTTCTTCCATGCGCGACCACGCGCCGCCGATATGTCCGGGATCAAGCGCGATACGCAACCCTTGCAAGGGACCGGCTTCGCCGCCCGAAACTTTCCCGGGAATCGGGGTGTCCGCTTCGGCAAAGCGTAAAACAAAAAGCGGCGCCCCGGTTTGCGTCGATTCGGAATAAATCGCCACATGACCGTCGCCATAACGCAGGTAGGGGATGAGCGCTCCGCTGGGTGAATAGACCTCGTGGATAAACCGGGTAAACGTATCGGCGGTGATGGTTTCCTGTCGCGATTCCAGCACGCTCCAATCCGGCTGGGCGACGGCCTGGCCGGCCATTGCCGCCGCCGCGAGAAAAATCGAGCAAAGATTTGTGTTCATTCACAGGTCATGGTGGTTTATAACAAAAACTTTTCAACCACAAACGATGGATGCTGATTTATGACCGTACGATGCCGTTTTGCGCCAAGCCCAACCGGAAGTGTTCATATCGGGAACATGCGGGCCGCTATTTACAATTGGTTGTTTGCCCGCCACGCGGGCGGTCGGTTTCTCTTGCGCGTGGAAGACACCGACCGCGAGCGCTCCACACCCGAGGCCGTGCAAACCGTTCTGCGGGCGATGGAATGGCTGGGGCTTAATGTGGATGAAGAGCCGATGTATCAATCCACCCGCCGGGCCGCGCATCTTGCCGCGGCGGAAAAGCTTTTGTCGTCCGGCCATGCGTACAAATTGGACAAGGGCGGCACCGGAAAAGGCGAAGCCACCTTGTTTAAAATGCCGGGCCGAGACATGGCATTTCGTGACGTGATCAAAGGCGATCTCCGCAAGGACGCGGCAAACCTGCAGGATTTCGTAATTGTGCGATCCGACGGCAATCCCGTGTTTCATCTTGCCAACGTGGTCGATGACATCGAAATGGGAATTACCCATGTTATACGTGGCGATGATCACGTGGAAAATACATTTCGCCACGTCGCCATGCTGGAGGCGCTGGGTGCGGAAATTCCCGCCTACGCCCACCTTCCCATGATCACCAATGCGCAGGGCAAGCCCTACTCCAAACGCGACGGCGCGGCATTTGTCGGTGAATTCCAGGAGCAGGGTTATCTTGCCGAAGCATTGTTCAATTATCTTGTCCTGCTGGGATGGTCGCCGGGCGACGACCGCGAAGTGTTGATGCGCGATGAACTTGTCGCCTTGTTCACGCTCGATCGCGTGCAAGCCAAACCCGCGCAGTTCGACATGCAAAAATTTCTATGGATGAACAGCGAGTATCTCAAACGGGCCCCGGCCGGGGAGTGGATGCGTCGGTTTCGTGATATTTATCCGGGCGCTGACGAGCAGTATCTGGAAAAAGTCATTGAACTGATGAAGCCGAGAATCAAGGCATGGCCGGAAATCGCCGGCGCAGTGTATTTTTTCCGCGAAGATTTTCCCGTTGATCAAGAAGCCGCAAATAAACGCCTCAAGGCGCCGGGCGCCAGGGAATTGCTCGCCGCGATTCATGATGGTTATCAGGCGCTCACGTCGTTTGATGCCGCATCGCTGGAAGCCGGACTTCGCGCTTTGGCGGAATCAAAGGGAATAAAACCCGCCGAGCTGATTCACCCCGTTCGTATTGCCGTCAGCGGCCAACCCGGCGGACCCAGCCTCTATCACATGCTGGAAGTTATTGGACGCGACAAAGTGCTTGCCCGCCTGAATACGGCAATTTCGTGAATTGATCCGGCGCTGATTGTCGCGTAACATCCTCGCAAACAGCATTTTGCGACATAGAAGCACCACGGCCCGCGCCCCGCGATTGTTATTTTTTAGAAAAAAACATAAATCGGGGTATATTTACTGTATCTATGGGGTGGATTCGATCATTGCTTGTCGTGGTTGTGACGGGGTTCTGTCTGTCATCTTTTGGTGACAAACCTGACGTCGCGTCGCGTATGTTTGGCGCTGGGCGTGCGTTCGTCGCATCCGACCTTCCGCAAAGCGCGTTGCGCAATCGATTGGAACAACTGCCGGAGCCGGCGCGTCAACGCGCCATGGCGTGGTTGCATGAATTTGACTTTCCCCCTGAAGATGTCAATTCACTGACCATCGACGACGATGGAGGTGTTTTTTATGTATGTGAATTTCCGGCCGATGAAAGCGGCATCGGTGAAGAAGGCGCGGGCGAACCGGTCGTCAGCTCTGCGTCGGTTCCGGTTTCCCCGTTTCCCGATTCATTGAAGTTCAGCAGTCGCCCCGGCGCCACCAACATTATCTTTCTGGATTTCAGCGGTTCCAACATCACCGGCACGGCATGGAATAATTCGTTGGGGCGTTCGGTTATCCCCGCCACCGCGTTCAGCATGGATTCCGATTTCGCTTCATTCAACGACAGCGAACAGGCCGTCATCAAGCGGGTGTGGCAACGCGTGGCGGAAGACTTTGCGCCGTTTGATGTCGATGTTACCACCGTGCGCCCTTCGGTTATGAACAACCGCGTGTGCCATGTGTTGATCACGCGCAACACCGATTCCAATGGCGCCGCAAATCCATCGTCAGCCGCCGGCGGCGTTGCGTATGTGAATGTGTACGGCGCAAGCAATTTTGCCTTTTACCGTCCGGCCTGGGTTTACTACAACAACTTGAGCAACTCGGAAGCCAATATCGCCGAAGCCGCGTCTCACGAAGCGGGCCACAATCTCGGCTTGAGCCATGACGGCCAGACCAATGGCACGGAATATTATCGCGGTCATGGCTCCGGCGCCACGTCGTGGGCGCCCATTATGGGCGTGGGATACGGCAAAGCGGTCACGCAGTGGTCAAAGGGCGAGTACCACCTCGCCAACAATACACAGGACGATCTGGCTATCATTGCGGGAAAACTTCGCTATCGCGACCCGGATCATGGAAACACCCCGGCGTCCGCGTCCTTTCTCTCTTTGATCGACAACACCCAGGTGAGGGCAACTACATTGGAAACCGATCCGGCAAATTCCGTTCCTCAAAACAAAGGGGTGCTGGAGCGAAGCAATGACGTGGATCTGTGGGCGTTTTCCTCCGGGTCCGGATTTATCAGCCTGACCGTTTTCCCGTGGATCAGCCCGAGCAACACCCGCGGCGGCAACCTCGATGTCGCCATCAGTTTGCTTGATTCATCCGGTCAAACACTGGCCACAAACAATCCGATAAGTGAGACCTTCGGTATAATTCAACACGTCGTGACGTCCGGCATATACTACCTCAAAATCGAAAATGCCGGGTTCGGCAATCCGACATCCTCCGTGCCTACCGGTTATACGACATACGGAAGCATCGGATATTATTTCATTACCGGCTATGTCGCGGATGCGTCGGGCATTGTGATCCCGCCGCAGGCGTCATTGGCCGTTGCGCCAGTTGACGGACCCGGCGCGACTTCGCATTCGTTTCAAGTCACATATACCGACAACATCGCCATTCGCGTTCAGAGCATTGATGACAACGACGTGCGGGTAACCGGTCCGGGCGGTTATTCCGCGAATGCACAATTGGTTTCGCTCAACCAGCTGTCCGATGGAACGCCGCGCACGGCAACCTATCGTATCGCCGCTCCCGGCGGTGTGTGGAGCGAAAACGACAACGGCATATACACGGTGTGGATCAACAGCAACCAAGTCGAGGATGTGGAAGGCGCTTTTGTTGCGGCGGGATCGCTCGGCACATTTTCGGTTTCCGTGCCTCAAGTTGTTTATGCCGCATACATGAACACCAATCCGGGTTGGACGTTGGGGAGCGGTTGGGCCTACGGAAAACCCGCCGGGAGTTCAGGCGATCCATCGTCCGGCGCGACCGGGACCAACGTTGTCGGTTTTAATCTTGGCGGCGCATACAGTCGCAACACATCCGTCTCCTACGCCACCACGCCGGCGATCAACGTCAAGGAAAACGACTCGGTAATTCTGCGCTTTCGCCGGTGGCTGGGCATTCGGTCCGGGGACTCCGCGACCATTCAGGTTACATCCAACGGCGTGAATTGGGTTGCGATCTGGTCTTCCAGCGGCGACATTATCGACACCAGTTGGCAAATCGTGCAATTCAACATAAGCGCACAAGTTGCGGGCAGTACAAATTTCCGCGTGCGGTGGGGTTTGAGTTCCAATAACGACGGACGCACCAGTTTCGGATGGAATCTGGACGATGTGGAAATTCTCGGCACAACCGGGGTGATCGACACCACGCCGCCGGAAGCACAACTGCTCGCCCTCGATATCACCCAGGCCGGAGGCGTTGCCTATGACTTCACGGTGACATATACCGACGAATCCGGCGTCAACGTATCTGGCCTTGGTGACGAAAACATTGTGATATCCGGACCCGGCAATTATCTGCAGTCGGCGCGGTTGATTGGTGTGGATGATTTCATCAATGGAAGTCCACGAACCGCGACCTATCAAATCTCGCCGCCATCCGACGAATGGGGCACGAGCGATAACGGAGAATACATTGTTACCCTGATGGATGCGGTTGTCTCCGACATTTTCGGCAATTTCATGCCGGGCGGTGAGCTGGGTCGGTTCAATGTGGCGATTCCGGATTTGCCCCCCGAAAAGGGCGGGATAGTAATAACGATAACCCCTGCCGAAGCCGTGGCATCGGGTGCGATGTGGCGGCTTTCCGGATTGGATGATGTGTGGCGTGAAAGCGGCGATGTTGCCGGAGATCTTGATCCCGGTTTGTACGCCGTGACTTTCCTCGATGCGGCGGGATGGAATACACCGGTCGATGTTTTTGTGCAGGTGACGGGCGGCGAGGCCTCACCGTTGACCGTGCATTACGAAGCGCGACTCACGGAGAATTTCGACATACCGATCTGGTGGCTTGAGCAAAATGGATTCACCAACGATTATGAAGGCGTGGTGCAACAGATCGGCGCCAACGGTATGGCCTTGTGGCAATCGTACATTGCCGGTCTGGATCCAAACAATCCGGCCAGTGTTTTTGTTCTGGATTTGTCGGAGTTACTACCCGGTGACGTTATGGTGTTGCGGTGGGTCGCGGTGTCCGGGCGTGTGTATTCCATCTACCGCATGGACCAACCCGGTCACGAACCGTTGCCGGTGCCGTCTGCGCAGGATATCCCGTGGCCAATCAACACCTACACGAATCAACCGGGTGATGATTCCGGAGGAATTCTGCAAATTCGTGTGCGACTGCCGTGATAGTTCGGTCGGCATTTCCCCATTCCTCACTCTTAATCGTAATCATGATCG
>DAOLDL010000122.1:0-6066 GCA_035327305.1 Kiritimatiellia bacterium
AGGTCTTAAGTTGTCGCGCCTGTGGTGGGACGCCCGGGCCGCCGAGCTGACCCGCTCAGGATGACCCTTGTGTATGTCCGGCCTGGGCATGTTCATGATCCGGCTTGGCCTTACGAAACTTTAAGGTGTTTCCCGTTGCCGTTACCTCAGCGCGCGGCGAATGTAGGTGGATAGGAACTATCTTGCCGATGAATCATCACGCAAAACATGTACGAATCACGTTCACGATCTTCTGCATCTTGGGCATCATGACCTCACTATCCGCCCTCGCGTTGCCGCCAAGCGCTGTTGAAGTCGAATTTATCGGGGACTCCACCCTTCATCGTTTTTCTGGAACGGCGATGGCCAGTGAAATTGCCGAAGTGTCGGCGCCCGGAAACCGGACGTTGATACGGGTAGTCATCCCGGTATCGACCATGAACACCGGGCACGAAAGTCGGGATAACAACATGCGGCACATGCTCGATGCCGCTCATTATGGCCTCATTGTGGGTGAAGCCCTGCGGGAAGAGTTGTTGCAGGCCCGAGCGGGCGAAACGATTGCTCTTGCTTTGACGATTCGCAATGAAACCCGGCAAGTTGAAGCGGTATGGAGCCGGATGGATGAGGCGAACGGAGAATATACCGTAGTGCTTGAATGCGATATTTCCCTGAAGGATTATCTTTTGAAAGCGCCCAGCGTTATGGGGCTGATTCGGGTCAAGGATACGGTTCACCTGTCTATAAAAGTCATGGGAATCAAGGAGCCATCGTGATGAGTCATTTACATAATATTTTCACCGCTGTTCCCCCCTACGCATATCATCAAGACTATGCGATGACCTGCATGAAGCGGTGGGTTAAAGACAGAGTGCTTCAGCGGATGGTTCACCATGTTTACCGGCAGTCCGGCATCAAACAGCGCTTTAGTGTATTACGGGACTTTCAGCCGGATTCATTGCCGATTATTTTTCGGGAAGAAGCTGACGGAACACTTGTAGAGCCGACGACCGGAGAACGAAATGCCGTCTACGAGAAGACCTATCCGGCGCTCGCTCGTGCCGCGGTGCAAGGTTTATTTGATCAAACGCCCTGGATTCGGCCCTCCGATGTCACCCATGTCATTACGGTATCCTGCACGGGATTTTGTAATCCGGGTCCCGATCTTTTTCTCGTCAACACCTTTGCGCTTTCTCCATCGGTTGAAAGGTACCATCTTGGCTTCATGGGTTGTTACGCGGCGTTTCCGGCCTTGCGGATGGCCGACCAGATTTGCCGGGCCAATCCCAAAGCCGTGGTTCTGATTCTGAGTGTGGAGCTGTGTAGCTTGCATCTGCAAATCAAGCCCACCCCCGACTCGCTGCTTGCCAACGCACTATTCGCGGATGGCGCGGCCGCAGTCCTGGTTGGCGGGCAACCTCCTCCCGTCGGAACTCGCGGTTTATCGCTCGAACACTTCGCCACGAGGCTCATACCCGATAGCGAAAAAGATATGGCATGGACGATCGGTGATCGTGGATTTGACATGACCTTGAGCAGCTATGTGCCGAAAATTCTCGGTTTGCATGCCCGGGAATTGTTGGTGGATGTGGTTTCGGAGTCCGGTTGCGGCATGGATGAAATTGCAGGATGGGCCGTACATCCGGGGGGTAAGTCCATTCTTCAAGTTTTGGAATCCCAGATGAATTGGTCTCCGGACGAAGGCCCGTTGGCGTTATCGCATCGCGTGCTTCATGATTACGGCAACATGAGCAGTGCGACCATCTTGTTTGTTCTGAAGGCCATTCTTGACCAGTCGGCACTGCCCGATGCCGCCGTCCTCGGCGCTCTGGCTTTTGGACCCGGGCTGACGGTGGAGTTCGGATTGTTGCGGTTAACCGGCGAGCGAACACAACCAGCCAGCGAAGTGGATGCGGCGATCCCGATAGCCGCGGGTATTGCGGTATGAAGCAATTCTTCTTCTCTCGCAGGATCTTACCTGTTTTCATGGCGATAGAGGTTATGGTTGGTTTGTCGGCCGCTCATGCCGAAGTTCTCGCATCCGGTTGGGTGCCCAACAGCTTCCTGCCCCAGGGCCAGGTGCAGTTGGTGTCTGAGGAAAACAGGATGAGCGTGCGAGTTTTGCTGCACACCCGCTTCCTGGATCGCGTGGTGCATGGCATTGCCAATAAGGAAAAGGCCAACTGGCAAGGGGATCATGACGCGGTGACCTACATCCATCTGCTGCAATTGGCGAGGTCCGATGTTAAGGCGGCCACGGGGGGGCGTGGAAAAGAGACGATGATGATTTCCTTCGTCATTCAAGAGGGTGGGGGCAACGTGGAATGGGCGACCGGAAAGGTAACCGAGGAGAATGGAACTCTTGTGATGGACGAAGCCCGTATCCTTCGCACATTTTCTCCATCCCCGGGCTATCTGCTCACCAATGCCGTACTGATTCTGGAGGATAGCCTTGGTATGTCCCGCGATAAAGCTCATGAGCTTCTGGCCGCGCATATCAGTAACAACGATCTCCCCCCATGAGTACAAACGGCGGTGCTAATTATTCTCGTCGGCAACGCTATATTGCGCTCGTTTATGGCATTAGCACGCATACCTTATTCGGCATGGCTGTATTGCTCATGGCCCTGTCATTGTACACCGGCCTGCATGTCGGTCGCGGTATGTTAGCCGGTTGGCGTGCTTGGGCGGTTAATGGCGCCTTGTTGGTTCAGTTTCCCCTGGTCCACTCGTTTTTACTCAGTAGTAAGGGTCGATTTGTGCTCACCCGTTTGGCTCCGCATCCGTTGGGGCGCCCCTTGTCCACCACAACGTTCGCGGCCATTTCATCCCTGCAGTTGTTGCTTTGTTTTGGTCTTTGGTCGCCGATGGGCCGGGCGCTTTGGGTTCCGGTTGGTCCGCTGCGAATCGTGTTTAATGGCCTCTATGCCGTATCGTGGGGGTTGCTTTTCACATCCATGCGGGAGGCGGGACTGCGACTGCAGGCGGGCAGCATGGGATGGCGGGCGGTTTGGACCAACCGGGCTCCCGCGTTTCCCCCCTTGCCGACCCAGGGATTGCACGGCATGGTTCGACAGCCCATCTATATCTCGTTCAGCTTGATTCTGTGGACCGCACCATCCTTCACTCCGGAAAAAATCGCGCTTTCGGTTTTGTGGACGATTTATTGCGTTGTAGGTTCCTCCATGAAGGAAAAACGAATGGCCAAAATTCATGGTGCTGCTTTTCGGGCGTATCAACAAAAAGTGCCTTTTTGGATACCTTGTTCACGGGCCATCTCCGTCCGTCGGAACGTTGCTCGAACCAAGGAACCGGATTGCGATGTCGTTGTGGTTGGCGGGGGGCCGGTGGGTTTGCTGCTGGCCAATCTACTGGGGAAGGCGGGCAAGTCGGTGCTGTTGTTGGAAACGGGTGTCGATACGCCATTGCGGTCCATGGCGATTGGTATCACGCCGCCCTCGCTGGATATTCTTGCCGATCTACAACTCGATGACGCTTTTATCCGGAGTGGTCAGAAAATTCATCACGCGGTCGTATGCGAGCAGGGAATGCCGGTCGGTCGGTTGAGTTTCGGGGGCATAGAAGGAGTTTACGATTATATTTTATCGCTGCCGCAATCCGAAACGATCACATTGTTGCGCGCGAAATTGGCTTCTTGGCCGAATGTCCGGGTTTTGTCCGGTTGGCGGGTAACCGCGGTGAGGCAAGAGGCGGATGGCGTTTATGTAACCGCGGCACATCCGCAATCCGGAAGTGAACAGGGATATTGCGCGAGATTAGCCGCCGGATGTGACGGGTCACGGAGCGCGGTGTGCGAATGGTTGAACATTCGCAAGGACGACAGGAAATATCCGCCATCCTTCGTGATGGCGGATTTTCGCGACCGTAGCGAACTCGGGCAGGGAGCTTACCTGTTCTTCGGCCCGGAAAGGCCCGTCGAGTCGTTTCCGCTACCCGATGGCAAACGAAGATGGATCGTCCGAAATGGTTGGAAGGGACAATCCGATCTGCTCGAATCGCTTGAGTCGGCCGTGATGCGATTGACCGGTATTCGCTTGGCCGCGGAAGACAAGCTGGATGAAAGTTCTTTCCAGCCGGAACGAAAACGGGCGGTTCGTTTTTTCCGAGGCCGGGTTGCACTTTGCGGCGATGCCGCCCATGTGATGAGTCCGATTGGCGGGCAGGGAATGAATACGGGCTTTGGCGATGCTGCCTTTCTGGCCCGGGCATTCACGGCGATTCTGGATGGACAGGGAACCGTCTCGGCATGGATGCGTCACTATGACCATCAGCGCCAAAGGGCCTTCCGTTTGGCGGCCTTTCGATCGGCATGCGGCATGCGCCTCGGCGTTGGTCGCGGAATCGCCCGTTCATGGTTGCGGCGTTTGGTCATTCGGTTTCTGCTCCGTCACGAAGCATCCCGCCTGTTTATCGCGCGATGGTTCACCATGCGAAGCTTGCCGCATCCGCTCCGCCAACTTGAAACCTCCATGCTCCTGCTAAAAACATGAAAACCTTTACGCTCCATTCCCGTGACTATTTCAACACCGCCGCTCGTAAACGGTACTACAATGAGCTATTGTTCACGGAAGTAGCCCCCAAATACGACCTGATCACCCGCCTTCTTTCTTTTGGTCGCGACCGGGAATGGAAAGAGGCGATGATTCAATCGTTGCCGGATATACACCCGAAACGTTGCCTTGATCTTGCCTGCGGTACCGGGGACCTGACCCGGATGGTTCATTATCGTTACCCGGATGCCGAAGTGACTGGCGTGGACTTAACCCCGGCCATGATTGAACGGGCCCGCTTGTTGACGGAAAGCTCGGGAATAACCTACGAAGTCGGCGACATGGGCTCCTTGCGGTTCTTGGATGGCACGATGGATCTGGTCACGGGTGGGTATGCGTTGCGCAATGCCCCGGATATTGACGTGGCCCTTAATGAAATCAACCGGGTGTTGACGCCCCATGGTTTGTTGGCATTTCTCGACTTTAGCAAGCCGGTTCATCCCATGGGGCAGCGATGGAATTTCGCATTGCTCAAGAGTTGGGGAAGTTTGTGGGGATACATGCTACACCGCCATGCGGATGTCTATGGGTATATTGCGGAATCCCTGGCCCGGTACCCTGATCGCCAAGCGTTGCGTGGCATGCTCAAGAAGCGTGGACTGTGTGTCGTCATGTCGAAGCGATATTTCGGCGGCCTGCTCGAGTGGGTGGTGGCCAGGAAAATATCGTGACATATTCGGTGATACGCACGATAAGCCGGTCATGACGCGTGACCTAAATCCAACCGGCGCCCCCCTTGACTTCAGGCGGCGATGGCCGGGTTCGGAACTGATGGACGATCCCGCTTGTGATGAAACCATGCTGTTGCGTACGGTGGATCAGTTCGAGTCGATCAATCGATGGGTAAGCCGCTATCGCCGGATTCTGTCTAAACTTGTTATCGACGACCTGGGGCGTCGCTCCTCCCGCGAGCATCACCTGATCGATCTCGGGGCCGGCGGTTGCGACATCCCGGTATGGCTGCTGCGCGAGGCTTCGCGGCGCGGGCTTTTGTTGCGGGTGACGGCCTTGGATGGCGATGCCCGCATTGTTGCGCACGCGCGTCGACGTCACCCCAACGAACCGGGTTTGACCATACACCATGCCGATTTGGCGACCATGGATCAATACGGACCGGTTGATTACATCTTTTGCAACCATGTTCTGCATCACCTTCCCGATGCGGTCATTCCCGATGTGCTGCAGATGATGAGCCGCACGGCCAGTATCCGATGGCTTATCAACGATTTGGTGCGTTCACCATGGGCGTATGCCGGATTTCAGGTGTTTGGACGGTTTTACCGCCGCAGTTTTGCGTTTGAGGATGGAAAACGATCGATACGCCGGGGCTTTACGCGACAGGATTTTCAGCAATACGCGGAGATCGCGGGTTTGCGCGACGCTTATGATATCATCCAGATCATTCCGAGTCGTATTGTCATGCATGGGAAAAGCTGAACTGGACCCAGTCACACCGATGCGTGCCCGGGCTGGACTTTTCGACAAAGCGTCGGATAGTAACGCATGAGCGAACTGC
>DAOLDL010000123.1:0-5982 GCA_035327305.1 Kiritimatiellia bacterium
GGGAGTCTTCGACCGAACGAACGCATAACGCGCGCCGTTATGCGACGTTGCCCGGTCCGGCAGCTGCCGGATTCCGGCGCGGCCCCGCGCGGCTTGGCGCTGCGTCCGTCGCACGATCAATGACGCCGGATTCACCGACAAGCCGCACAACGCGCAGCGGCACGCGGGGCGGAGCACATGGCCGCGATGTTGGCCGCCAACTTCGCGGCGATGTGCGGAGGGGGTACAGGTGAGCGGCGTAGCCGCGAACACCGCATGGGGAGCCTGGCGCGAAAAATGCCGCCGCATTTTTCGTGTACAGGCTCGGGGCGGGAAGCGGAGCGGTTGGCGTCCCGCGTGCGCAAGCAGGCGGGATGTCATACCGCGTAGCACACGAGCGCCCGACAGGGCGCGAGGTGTCCCGCGCCCCGGCCCACGCCGGGCTGAGGTAAGTGATTGCAGCTATCTTTGAACAGGGAACGTCAGCGTTCCGAAGAAAACCGCTGCCCAGATTAGCGCCAGTACGATGTTCGCAGAGAGCATCAATCGACGCCGCTTCATCTCTCGACCACACAGGAGCACTCCGGCGGTTGACGCGATGCAGTAGAGGCAAAGGGCTATGGAAAACGACAAGAGGAGAGCACGCGACGGCAAAACGAGCAGATGAACGCGAACAACGGCGGCCAGCAGCATGAACGCTACAATGGACATGGCCCATGCGTGCCGAATAAAGATAGGCACGACGCATTGCGCGCCCTTATTTGAAGACCGTGACATAGTAGGGTGTCCGCGAATAGCCATTCCCACAGGACTTCAACCACGCACCGATATGCGATGGTCGCAATGCCGGGATACCAAGCATGGAACACCCGAAGTCCTTTTCGATGGATCCCATCTTTTCGTTCCATTCTGAAGCGTCAGCGATAAGAGCGTCGGTGTATCGTCCTCCGCGCTCCAGGAACGCGAGGTAGCCAGGAATGTGCATCTTCGTAGCTGTTGAGTAATTCACCCATCGCCATAAGAGTCCAGTCAAGTCACGCTTCGCAAAAAGTTGCCTCGTCGACAGGGCATCAACACTGCCCCGCAGAAAGAAGGAGTGCCGGTCGAGATCAAGCATCTTAAGCATATCGACGAATGACAAAGGCGTCTGCGGCGACACGTCCACCTTTGGCGCACTGATCTCCTCACGAAAAACATCCTGCATAACCTCGTCCGGCACATCGCTTGACACCAACTCGGCGAACGCTGTCTTGACTGGCGCATAGTTCTCCGGATTTGTCGCGAGAGATGCGCTAAGGTGTCCAACAGCCAGAGTCTCCGCAGTGTTCGCAAGAAGGTAGTTTGAATAGCCTCCGCGTGATCGCATTGCACCGGCAAACTCAGCGTACAGACGGATAGCGGCAAACATGTTGGTTGCAGAAACTGCGTCGTCGTACACCTGCAATTTGTTCAGCATGCTTTGGGCAAGACCATGCCAGGCTTGCGCGGACTGACGCGTAGCCTCGGGCTGTAACTCAATCAACTCTCTCGATGAAAGATGCGGCCATACGCCGTCATGCAAACGAAGAATCGACACGATCGAAGGGAAATCGGCGGCTTCTATTCTGTGCCGCCACTCACCATCGCTCAGATTCTCGCCGTAAACAGCATTAACCAGCAGACCGAGAACGAAAAGGATAACGTGTCGCTTATTCATAGGGCCTCATCGGAAGTTGTAACTGAAAGCCGTGTCCACCTTGTCAAGGTCTACACGCACACGGTAAATGTGTCCGCCATTCCCAAGCGTGTTGTAGCCAGCCTGAACCCTTGCGGCTCGCGAATCGGGCGATCCGAGGTTATAGTCCCAATCGTAGAGATCGGAAACATTTCCCTGAACATGAATCTGGGTGACTTCAAGGTCAACCTGACGAACGGTCACGGCAACGGTCCCTCCAAGGGTCGCAGTACCAAGAGAGCTGTGGAGGTCAAAAGACGCCCCAAACATGATCTGAGCGGGAAGTGACCATGTAAAGACATGTTCGGTCTCGTTGGTGTGAGCCGCGAAGTAGTTCTGAACCTCAGTACGCCGTGGCCCAAATGTTTCAATTGCGAGGGCATTGTGAAACTCCTCCGACGCATAAATGAGCGCCGCCAGGTCCGAAGATGGCGCAAACTCATGCCTTTGAATAGAGCCGTATCCTGCGGAAAGGAAAACAGCACCAACGTTGTGGGTGGGTTCGTTGACGTTGATAGTGGTGCTCACGGTAGATGCACCAGCAGGCACGGTGTCATTAAGAAAACTGTCGAGGAAGGAATATGCCGTTGGATAGATCAGGCCGGGAAGCCAGTAAAGGATTTGCAGATAGGCTCTCTCGGTTGTGTACTCGAACTGCGAAACCGGCTTGAAGCGTGCGGGACTGACAGCGCAAACCTCGCTGGCCTGGAGTTGGCCATCGCCATTCTGATCAACACCAGCGACGAACGCATGGTCTTCAGCGCGTTTCTCTCCTGCGCTCAGGGTAATGACATTTCCAGATAGAGTAGCATTGTTGACTGCATCCAGAACGTAGGTTCCCCCGTCGATTCCTGCCCAATTGAAAAGGAGTTTGCTGCGAATCTCGGGGGTATCTGGTGTTATGGCGACCTCTGCTTTGGCATAGCATTTGTTGTCCGATCTTGCCCCCATCATCATGTATCCATATCCAGCACTGCCGGAACTCCCAGGCAAATAATTCTGAACGGTACCCGAATACTGGTCTGACCAGGCTTTGGTGATGTCTACAGAGAGGATGTTATTCGAAATCGCGGAATAAAAGCCCATGTTGTGTCCGCGAATGTCTAAACCATCATCCGAAACATGATAACTTGGCCAAGTGAAGTCTGAAGCGCGAATAGAATATTCAACTTCTGTTTTGATGGGCACGACAAAGGAGACATTTCCGTTATACCAAAACCCTGTTTGGCCTCGATAGGTAATGAGACTAGGGTCGTCTACCTCCAGCGGAAAGCGCAACCAACCCACGGTGTCAGTTCGGAACCTCATGCCGGGGAACTGCAAGACGACGTGTTGAAGTTCTTGGGTTGGCCATCGCTTAACAAAGCGCAACACCGAGTGATTATCGCGCCATGTTTCACGAATGGTATCGCCCGGACCCCAGTAGTCGTCGCCGGATAATTCACTATACCCAAATTCAATCCAGTGATTTTGCGAGTCATTATTGTCGTATGTTTCTACATTGTCTGCGGAATCACAGAAAGTGTCTGGAATACACAAGTTGTAATAACAATCAATGTGCTCGTTATATACAAGCATGAAGTGAAGCGATTTTGTTGTCGAACTCCATTCCTGAATAATATCAACGGAATCCTTGTATAAGCCATGCCCGCACGGTACCCAGTATTCAGACCACAACGTCGATTTCCACCTGTTTGCTACGCTAAGTATTTCATACCCGATCAACGTTGGATCGGTATAGTACGTATCTGCGCCAAATTCGGCTACACCGACAAGCTCTGTACGGTCTTCAGAAAGAGGAACGCCAGATACGGTAGCAAATGTGACATTACTGCCGTGATCGGTGATCGTGGTTGCCACTCCGTTAACGGTTATCGTTGCGTTAAGAAACATCGGAGAGGCAACACCAGACACAACGGCCGAGGCGGAGTTCATGACCTGATATCCGGCAGGACTCGTTATTTCAAAAATAAAGTTGGTATCACGAACCACCGTGCGAGATAATGTCGTGACATTATCCGCCGCATCTAAGGCGGTAACCACCAGTAAATTGGAGCCAGCCTGAAGCTGGACGTTACCCCACACTTGGGTGCCTGAGACCACAGCGGCCCATGGCCCGTTGGTGATCGAATCCGCGACGGTATATGCCGACACTTCGGCGGTTTCGTCGTCCGTAGTCCCCTGGAAATATAAGGCGGGATTGTCGCCGTAAACCACCGGGGCACCGTTTGTTGATTGACCAGGCAACGAAACGGAGAGGTTTGGGGCGGTGATGTCACCGGTTGAATCTTGAATTATATCGACGGTTTGAGTGGTTGCATTGCCCGCCAAATCTCGGGCAACGATGGTCAGTGGATTGCTTCCTTGCTGTAATAGTATTCGATCATGCCAAAATTGCGTTTGGACATTTCCGTGAGCCCACTCATCATCAACAAATACTTGGACCTGGCTTAATGCATCCGTAGCCACGCCGGTTATTTTGATCCAACGGCGGTTGGTAACGTATCCATTCGTCGGCGAAAAGCTGCCTAACGACGGTGGAACCGTGTCCAATAAGATGTTTCCTGAAATAATCGCACTGACGCCACTTGGACCATACAGTTGGGCATAAACGACCCTGCTTCCATTTGTAGCGTGCTGTAGGCTGTAATATGCCGACGGATTGCAAGCCACCGACACGCCATCACTCAAATTGCTCGCTTCGCCTATTGTGGCGTTGGTGGCAATATAGCCAGGGAATCGAAGCGTAAGGTTAGTGTCGCTGGTGTATTCCTCACCACCATTAATGAGCATGAACAAAACGGGGGCGTCAGCCACATCAAGGGGATCGGAATCGCTATCTACTTCATATCCATCGATAAACCCGTCGCCATCGGTGTCGGAATTGTACGGATCGGTTCCGTTCAGGTATTCGTTGAGATTGCTCAATCCGTCGATGTCCGGGTCTTCGGTGGAGTCGCTGGCATTAAGCGGATCAAAACCATGGTTCCACTCCCACCCGTCGGGTATTCCATCGTTATCAGTATCCTCAAGTTCGGGGTCGGTTTTCACGATAAATATTTCAAACGCATCATTGAGGCCGTCCGCGTCGGTATCGACACCGTTATTACCGAAAGCATAAAACCGGTGAACGGGGTTTGTACTGGCGTCCTGCGCCATTGGACGGGTATCGGTCCAGGCGGTGAACGTCACACCGGTGAGCACGATATTGCTGTAAACCAAGGTCCAGGGAGGAACAAGGCCGTCAAAACGGGCGGCGGGATCGGGAACGCAATTCGTGTCGGAATCCGCGCAAGCCGGGGCATCGTACGAATACGCCGACCATACCGTGCCAGAAAATGAAACCGTATATTCGAGGTTAAGCAATAAACCATTCGTCACGGTATTCATTTCGGCAATGGCCAGTTCATCGCCGCCGCCCATGAGCAACATCATCATGCCGCCACCAAAGCCGCTTTCCTCTTCCATCGCGGCCAGCATGGCCGTGTATTCCGCTTCGGCCTGATCGATTTCCTTCAATGTGATATGCCAGACCACGCGCCGCTTGCTAAGCTCACGGAAAAGGTAATTCTTGTAAGGTTCGTTCTTGCTGATCTCCGGCCACTCAGGAGCCTTAAATACTATTTCCTCCTCGCCCGTATCTTCGCGAACGATCAACAACTCACCGGACAACATATCTTCATAAATGATTAATTTCTCGCCGTGTTTGATCTTTTGGGCAATTTCACTTTTTTGGGAAAAGAACAATTCACCGGAGAATGCAACGAACCAATCAGGTTGCAGGGCGAAGCCCGCCAAACCATAGGCTTCCTCCATCGCTTCCATTTCATCGCCATGCATGTACCAGGATGGTACAGCGAGTCGGTAGCTGTTTTCCCTAAGCTCCAGAAATAGTTCGGCGACATCTTGCAGTGTATCAACGGTGTTGCTGTCGTCGGCCAGTTGGGCAAAAGTCCATCCGATGGTGACCAACACGGTCAATATGGCAACAAACACCATAACGCGGAAATCCGCTCGGCCAATGAGACGATTAAGTTTTTGCACCATGATGGGATCCTCGATGGGGTGAAGGCATGACCGATTGACTGTGGAACGATGATGAAATGGAGTAATGTTCAGATAAAGAGTGATGTGCTTGTCGCGCTACGGTAAGTAATTCAGATTTATGCGTCGGATACATGACTGCGTTCCTTGGGTGTGACTTTACCACACGCCTCTTTAAAAGTAGAACATATTAATAGCCGTCACGCATAGCAAATCGTGCCGTGGCGATTCCGTCATTTCTTTTG
>DAOLDL010000124.1:0-5677 GCA_035327305.1 Kiritimatiellia bacterium
AAAAAGAGAAATACGAATGATCGCATGGCGACTGCTGGCGGTTATGGTGTTGTGGGGGGGGGGGGGGGGGGCGACGTTTGGCCAGGCTGATTCGCGCTCGCCTCGCGACATATCCTCGGCGATCCCGCTTGGCGATGACACGTTGATTCGCGGGTTCAAGGTGCCGTCCTATAACGATCAAGGTGTGATGACTTCACAGATCTTCGGCGATTCGGCGCGTGTGTTGCCGAATGGGGACGTGGAAATCGAATCATTGCGGATGGAGTTTTACTCCCATCAGGGGGACGATCGAATTGTCGATATGACCGTTACCTCGCCGCAATGTTTTTACAATCGAGCGCGCGGTATCGTGATATCGGATTCCGATGTGCGGATCAGCCGGCAGGAATTGGTGGTTACCGGCAAGGGGTTTTCATGGAACAACGAGAAACAGGAACTCAAAATCATGAGCGAGTCCAAGGTGGTGTTGAGAGGCGCCCGGAAAAGCATCAAGGTGGAGGATGACAAACGTGAGTGAATTTAATCGCATAGTATGGCTGACAATGTTGCTGATGGCATCCGCCTTTACCGGGCATGCCCAATCCAAAAAAGCCGCAACCAGCGTCGCCGATGTTACCGTGATCACCTCGGATAAGTTGACCTTTGATTATCTGAAACAGTACGCATTTTTCGAGCAGAACGTCGTGGTGGTCGACCCGCAGATGAAAATCTATGCGGACACCATGATGGTGACGTTTGATGAAAATAACCGGGCCCGCAATATCAAGGCCCAGGGCAATGTGATTATCATACAGGAAGATAAACGCGCGCGTGCGACAATGGCGGAATACAATGTGGAGACCGGTGAAATCACCTTGACCGGCAAACCGATGATCACCAGCGGCAAAAACATTTTCACGGCCGATGTCATTCGCTATTGGCGGGATGATGAACGCATGGAAGGGAAACCCAACTCACGGTTGATCATTTATCCGGAAGGCGATGCCGCGATGGATAGCTTGTTTGGAGAGCCGGCACGTGGCCGATAACATCCAATTGATTAGAACCGAGGGTTTGGAGAAGGTCTACAACCAGCGCAAAGTTGTCAACGGCGTGGACTTGAACGTCAATGCCGGCGAAATCGTTGGTCTGCTGGGGCCGAACGGCGCGGGCAAGACCACCAGTTTCTACATGACCGTAGGTCTGGTAAAACCATCCGCCGGCAAGGTGTTTTTCAAGGGGCATGATGTTACCGACCTTCCCATGTACCTGCGCGCAAGAATGGGAATGGGGTATCTCGCCCAGGAACCGTCGATTTTCCGCCGGCTGACGGTTGAGCAAAACGTGATGGCCATTCTGGAAACCCTTCCCCTGAAGCGTCACGAACGGTTGAAAAGGCTCAAGTTCCTGCTGGATGAATTAAAAATTTCCTCTCTGGCCAAGCAACCGGCCTATACGTTAAGCGGTGGGGAGAGGCGCCGGTTGGAAATCACGCGGGCGCTGGTTACAAATCCTTCGTTGATTTTATTGGATGAGCCGTTCAGCGGGGTCGATCCGCTTGCGGTCAGCGATGTCCAGCAGATCATCATTGAACTTCGGAAACGCGGCCTTGGCATTTTGATCACCGACCACAACGTGCGCGAAACACTTGCCGTGGTGGATCGCGCCTACCTGATTTGCGAAGGCAAGGTTCTTCGTGAAGGCACAAGCGATTTTCTGGTGAATGATGAAGTCAGCCGCGAGCTTTACCTGGGGCCGCGGTTCAAAATGTAGGAGCCAACCATGGCGATAACCGTGCGTCAATTTTACGAAGCGGCAAAGGAAAGCATGTCGCTGACCATCGAATCCGGTGAAAACTACCTCGGTCGCGAGGTGGAGGAGAATTCGATTAACCGCCCCGGTCTGGCGCTGGCGGGTTTTTTTCAATATTTCGCCCGTCGTCGTATTCAAGTCTTTGGTCTTGCTGAAACCAGTTACTTGAGAAGCCTTGCGCCGGAGGAACGCCGGTTGCGGTTGGGAAAAATGTTTGGCAAGCGAATACCCGCCCTGGTTATGACCCGTGGCCGCCGACCGACCAGGGAACTGAATGAACTGGCAAATCAGTCGCGAATTCCGGTTTTACGTACGCCCATGATAACCCATCACTTCATGAATGCGGCGACCGTGTTGCTGGAGTCGCTGGGCGCTCCGACCACCCGCGTGCATGGAACAACCGTGGATATCCTTGGTGTAGGGGTACTTATAGAAGGCGAGCCCGGTATCGGTAAAAGCGAAGCCGCCCTGACCCTGATCGAGCGGGGGCATAGTTTGGTGGCGGATGACATCACGGTGTTGCGTCGGGAAAGCGGCGATGATATAACCGCCAGCTCGGTTGAGATAACCCGTTTTCATATGGAGATACGGGGCTTGGGCATCATACACGTGCCGAGCCTGTTTGGCGTGGCTTCCATGCGCACCAGTGTGCGTCTCGATCTGATCGTGCGGATGCAACGACCTTCACCCCAGGTGGAGCTGGACCGCACCGGATTGAATCCTGCTTTTCGTGAAGTGCTGGGTGTGAAAGTGCCGTTGATCACCCTGCCGGTGGATGCCGGGCGGGACTTGGCGCATGTTATTGAAGTGGCGGCATTAAACCAGCGTTTGAAGATGCTTGGTCATGACGCCGCGAAGGAATTGGACGAAAAATTGATTGGTATATTAAGCAAACGAAGAAGGCCGACCTGATCGAATTCGATGCAATGGCGGTAGACAACATGAGCTCGTTGGAACGCGAATTTACAATTTTGAACAAGTACGGGATACATGCCCGGCCTGCCGCGCTTTTTGTCAAAACCGTCAGCCAGTTTCAAAGCGATATCCAGGTGGATAAGGATGGCAATGTCGCTTCCGGTAAAAGTATCATGGGACTGCTGACGCTTGAGGGATATTGCGGGTCAAAATTAAAAGTGATCGCTTCGGGACCCGATGCCGGGGATGCGTTGAAAGCGATTCAGGAATTGATCGATAATAAATTCTACGAGGATTGATCGCCATCGAGTCCGCCATGCCCAGCCCAAATCATAAAGAAGTTTTGCTTAAAGGTATCGGTGTCTCGCAAGGCGTTGCCAGTGGACCGGTATTCCTGTTGACCACGGAAGATGACCGGGTTGTCGAGCGGGAGATTGCCGATGACGAAATTGCCCGTGAAATCGCCCGCTTCGAGGAGGCGTTGATTGCCACACGCCATCAAATCCACGAAATCCAGAAACAGGTCGGTTCCGCGCTCGGCCCGGAAAGCGCCAGCATATTTGACGCGCATCTTCTGGTCGTGGATGACCGCGCGCTGGTCGAGGAAGTAATTCGCGGCCTGAAGGCCAAAAAGAAAAACGTCGAGGCCGTGCTACGGGTGGTCGCGGATCATTATGCCGAGGCCTTGATGAAGGTGCAGGATGATTATCTGCGCGAACGCGCCGTCGATGTTAAAGATGTGACGCGTCGCATCCTGCGCAATTTATCCGGCGAAAGCAGTACAAGCCTCGCCCAGCTCACCGTCCCACATCTGCTGGTGGCGAACGACCTCGCGCCGTCCGAAGCCGCGATTCTGGATAAATCCAAGATACTGGGTTTCGCAACGGATCTGGGCAGTCCGACATCGCATACCGCCATCATGGCCCGGGCCATGGGAATACCCGCCGTTGTCGGTCTTCATGACATCAGCGTCCGGGTATCCAGCGGAGAGCAGTTGCTGATCGATGGCAACACCGGTGTCGCGTTGATCAATCCTTCCCATGATCAATTGGAGCGATACGGCAAAGTCGAGGAATCGCGTCGCGTCATTTTAAGCGAGCTCGATCAACTCAAGGATGAATCTGCGGAAACACGCGACGGATATTCCGTGGCGCTCTCCTGTAATATTGAGTTGCCCGCAGATGTGGAAATGGTGAAGCGGTACGGCGGCAATGGGGTGGGGCTTTTCCGCACCGAGTACCTCTACCTCGCCAAAAAAGGATTGCCTTCCGAGGATGAGCAATTCGAAATTTACAACAAGGTGGCTACCGATCTGTCGCCCGGTCCCGTGGTGATCCGCACGTTGGATCTGGGCGGTGACAAATTTTTATCTCAACTCAAGACCCCCGATGAAATCAATCCGTTCATGGGTTGGCGGGCCATCAGGTTTTGTCTCGCCCAACCGGAAATTTTCAAAACGCAACTACGCGCGATTTTGCGGGCCAGCGTCCACGAAAACGTCAAGATCATGTATCCCATGATCAGCAATCTGGACGAAGTGCTCAAGGCCAATACCCTCTTGCGTGAATGCATGGATGAATTGTCCAAGGCCGGAATCCCGTTTAATGAAAACATCGATGTCGGAATCATGATCGAGGTTCCTTCCGCCGCCCTGACCGCCCACTTGCTGGCGCCGCATGTAAATTTTTTCAGTCTTGGAACAAACGACCTTGTGCAATACACCTTGGCCGTGGATCGGGTAAACGAGCGGATTGCCTACCTCTACGAACCAACTCATCCCGCCATTCTCCGCCTGATCAAAAACACCATTGATGTCGGTCATGAGCATGGGATATGGACCGGCATCTGCGGCGAAATGGCGGGCAATCCTTATCTGGTCCCCCTGTTGATCGGCTTGGGCGTGGATGAAATCAGCGTCAATCCAAGCTCGGTCCCCATGGTCAAGGATGTGGTCAGGAAGATCCGGTACTCGCAGGCCGAAGAACTGGCTGAAAGCGTCATGATCTCCGGAACCGGCACCGATGTTACCCAGCGTTGTCGCACTTTGATCAAGGAAATTGCGCCGGAAATTCTTGAATTGATGAGTTAATTGATGCAGTATAGACGGTTCGATTAAATGAAGGAGTAAAATAGTATATGTCGATCAGCAACTTTGTGTTTACGTCGGAATCGGTGACTGAAGGTCATCCGGACAAATTGTGCGATGGCGTTTCAGATGCCATTTTGGATGCCCTGTTGGCCCAGGATCCGAAAAGCCGCGTTGCCTGCGAAACCCTGGCTAAAACCGGCATGATTGTGGTTGCCGGTGAAATCACCACCAAGGCCATTGTCAATTACGCGGAAATCGCCCGCAAGAAAGTTGAAAAAATCGGCTACGTGGATTCTGAAATGGGTTTCGACGCAAACACCTGCGCCGTGCTGGTGGCCTTGGACCGTCAGTCTCCTGATATCAGCCAGGGTGTCGATGCCAAGAAGGCGTCCGGCAAAGCCACCGCCGAACAAGGCGCGGGTGACCAGGGCATGATGTTTGGGTATGCTTGCGACGAAACATCGGAAATGATGCCGCTCCCCATTTCTCTTGCCCAGAAACTGGCCATGGGTCTTACGACCTCCCGCCGCTCGGGAAAACTTCCGTTCCTGCGTCCGGACGGAAAATCACAGGTCAGCGTTGTTTATGAAAACAACCGCCCGGTCCGTATTGATACCGTTGTCATTTCATCCCAACACACTCCGGATGTATCGCACAAGAAATTGAGCGAAGGCATCATTGAGGAGGTGGTCAAGAAATGCGTTCCCGCTAAAATGATCGACAAGAAAACGCGTTACCTGATCAATCCAACCGGACGCTTCGTCACGGGCGGACCGCAAGGCGATTGCGGTTTGACCGGTCGCAAGATCATCGTCGACACCTACGGCGGAATGGGCCGTCACGGTGGTGGCGCCTTCTCCGGCAAGGATCCCAGCAAAGTGG
>DAOLDL010000125.1:0-5653 GCA_035327305.1 Kiritimatiellia bacterium
TCATGAATCCGCCACCATATTATATACATGATATCAACCCCATCCTGCTTCCCATTTGGGGAAACCTTGCGATTCGCTGGTATGGATTATCGTATATCGTCGGCTTCCTGATCGCCTACCTGCTTTTGAATCGATGGGGCAAACGAGGTGAATACCCGATTCATGGCGAGCCGCTTCAATCGCTGATTGTGGCAATTGTTGTCGGAGCGATGGTGGGTGGCCGGCTTGGGTATATGCTGTTTTACGATCTCGGAAATTTTCTTGCCGATCCTCTGCGGGTATTCAAGTTATGGGAGGGGGGCATGGCCAGCCATGGCGGCATGATCGGACTTGCCGCCGGCGCATGGTGGTTTGCCCGAGGTCATCGTTTGAAATTTCTGCCGGTCATTGACGGTCTGGCTTGTGCGGCGCCAGCCGGCCTGGGGTTGGGTCGTCTGGCAAATTTCATCAACGGCGAATTGTGGGGCCGCCCGACTCACGTGCGATGGGCGGTTATTTTCCCGCAGGAAGCGGGACTGTATCATGGTGACTCCGGCTATCGTGAAATGGCTATCGAGCTGTACCACGCCGGGGTTTTGCAGTCACGGCACCCGTCCCAGCTTTACCAGGCGTTTCTTGAAGGTGTCGTGTTGTTTTCCCTAATGCTGTTGTTAAGAAAAACCCGCTGGGCGGCCAAGCCCGGCCGCATGTGCGGCGCATTCCTGATCATATATGCGGCAACCCGCTTTCTAGCCGAGTTTTTCCGGGCGCCGGAAATCGTATATTTCGGATGGTTAAGCCAGGGACAGCTTTTATCCGTGGCCATCTTATTGCCTGCCGCCGCTTTTTTCATTTTCCGGAAGGAAACATCCCGGACATAACCAACTGTTCTACTGAACCGCGAACGTGGCCATGTGTATCATTTACCTATGAAGTTTACAGTTTTTCTGTCCGTCTGGTTTGCCGTCAGCTTATCCGCCATGGCGGTTGATTATCACGTCACCACCAACGGCAATGACATGGCCGATGGATTAACCCCGGCCACGGCATGGAAAACCGTACATCTTGCCGTCAACCGGATCCAGGGCGGCGACCGGGTGCTGATCCATGAAGGCCGGTATCGGGGCAAAACGACATTTACCAACGCCAACGGGAGCGCGGAAGCCCCCATTACGGTAATGGCATACACCAACCACAACCCCGTGCTTCTCGGCTCCATTGTGATCGAAGAATGGGAGGAACTGGGTGGAGGTATATGGTATGTCACCAACCGACCGCTGAACACCCAACAGGTATTTGTCGACGGTGTACTGCTTCAACAGCTCGGTTGGCCTAATCCGTATATTTCAACACGGGCCTGCTCTTGCGCTGACTGGTTCTATATCCCTCATGGATTTTCATGCGCACAAATCAGCGCGGCGACCCGGAGTCTCAATATCGGCGACCCGTCAACCAACATGCCGCCGGGATCTTTTTATTACGAAGCGGAAAGTAAAATATTATTCATTCGCCTTCCCGATGACGGCGACCCCCACCTGTATGAAATTGAAATCAGCGTAGATAACGGCGTATTTTATGACGAATCGCCCGCGGGTTTTCTCCATCTTCGAGGACTGGCATTTCGACATGCCAATACATTTACGTATACGTTTGAAGGTTGGCCCGGTGTTTTACTCGGAATTAACGGCGTCATTGAGGATTGCGATATTCAGTGGTGCGACGCATCGGGCCTCACGTTGCGAAGCAATTCAAAAGCCATCAACTGCAATGTCAGCAACAACGGCATGCTGGGAATTGCCTGCAATGCATTTACCAATATGCTGATTCGCGGTTGCACGGTTTTCAGCAACAACTACCGGGAGGTCGCCGCACCCTACACCGGCGGTATCCGCATCATTCCTTATGCCGGCATCACGATTGAGGAAAACGAAGTGGCTTACAATCGTTCATCGGGAATCTGGCTCGACACCTGCGCCGCCGGACACCCCTTGATCGTCCGCAACAATTATGTGCACCACAACTGGCTGATGCCTCGAAGAACCAACGACTTTTCCGTGTTTACCTCCAAGGGCATCTTTATTGAATTCAGCGTCAATGCGCACGTCTACAACAACCTTGTGGTCAGCAATGGAAACGTGGGGATTCATTTGTCCGCTTCGCGTGACAGCCGGGTGGAGCACAACATCATCGTGGGCACACGCGATATTCCCGGAGGTCACCGCGCCATCAGTTCGCTGACGATGGAAAACCCGCAATTCGGATACAACGTTTCCAGCAATCGCATTTATAACAACATTGTGCTGAACAACCTCACCGACTACGATTTGATTGTCATGCCGCCCAACGGGACGACGGTATTCGACAACGATGTTGATCACAACATTTACCACCGCTCCGCCGGCGCCGGAACCACATTTCCGACGAGCCGATTCAGTGCGGCATACCTTGGCGTCGGCCTGTTCAACAACCTGCAGGCATGGAAAACCGCGACGGGGCTTGATGGAAACAGCATGACCAACGAACCGCAACTCGATCCCGGCTTTTACCCCTTGCCGACGTCACCGGCCATTGATCGCGGCATTGATTCGCCACTGCTCCCCATGGATGCCGCGGGGCAGGCAAGACCTGTTGACGGAAAAGGCGACGGTATCACCCGGTCCGACATCGGTCCGTTTGAATTCCAATCAACCAGCCGGGTTCACCATGTTCGATTGAATGCCGACAATCCGATTGCTCCTTATGAAACCGAAGCAACTGCGGCGGCAAGTCCCGCCGATGCGCTTGCCGTGGCTCAAACCGGAAGCGTAGTCATCCTTCATCGCGGTCACTATCTTTTGACCAACTCCATACTGATTGACAAACCGATTGTTTTGCGTGGCGTCGGCCAGCCGCACGAAGTCATCCTCGACGCTCAATCAAACATGACGTGCATAACCGTCACGGCGCCTGGCGTCATGATTCATGGAATGACTCTGCAAAATGGATACTCGCCAACCGACGGCGGGGGCCTGTGGGTCGGACAAGATGCAATCCTGCAGAATCTTATTATTCAGAACTGCCGCGCCGATGGTCGTGGCGGCGGCTTGTACATGATGTCCACCGGCCTGGTCCGCCATTGCCGGTTTATGGAAAACGAAGCCGGCGAGACCGGCGGAGGCATGCATGCCGGATCCGGATCACGCCTGGAGGATTGCACATTTCTCCAAAACCGGGCCGACTCGCACGGTGGCGGCCTTTTCACGGAAGACGGTGTATTCATCACGCGAAACGTTATGAACAACAACCGGTCGTGGTTCGGGTTCGGTGGCGGAGCATTTTTGTATAAGGACAACACGTTTCACGACTCCATTGTAAAATCAAACAAGGCCAGTTCCGGCGGCGGGATTTTTGCGGAGGACAGTCACGATATTCGCGCGGTGTTGATCGCCTACAACGAAGCGGATGACGGCGGTGGAATTCGCGCCATCCATGGCATGAACCTGGAATATGCGCGTATATTCGATAACCAGGCTCTGGCCGATCATGGCGGCGGCATTCTCGCGGCCAATGCGGTAATACGCAATATCATTGTCGCGGGGAATCGTGCGGAAAAATTTGGCGGCGGAATCGCCCTCGAACAATCTGATATTCTGGAGCACGCAACGATTGTAGACAACGAAGCCGAACAAGGCGGCGGAATTTATGCGGGTTCCCATTCCGCCGTTATTCGAAACTCCGTTATTTGGGGAAACCGTGCGGACGAATTTGACAACTGGCGAATAAACGATTCCGGCGTCATGGAACATTCGGCATCGTGGCCATTGCCTCCGGGAACCAACAACGTGGATCATGACCCCATGTTCCGCGACGCCGCCATCCGCGACTACCGCCCGTTAAGGAATTCACCGCTGGTAGATGGCGGCATGACGCTGACGGCAGTAACAAACGATATCGACATCCGGACCCGCTATTCGGACGGCAATGCAGACGGCGTAGTCGCCCCGGATATCGGCGCCTACGAAAGCCACTTGTACCACTATGTGGACCCCAACAGCCCCAACCCATTGCCTCCTTTCCTTAGTTGGGGAACCGCCGCCCGATCCGTTCAACTTGCGATCAACCAGGCCGCTTCTGACGCAATCGTGTTGGTGACAAATGGAACCTACATAATCGACAACATGATTCAGGTCACCAGGGGCATAACCCTCAAAAGCGTCAACGGCGCCACCAATACGATTCTCGATGGAAGCAATGTGCGCCGAGTGATGTACATTGCCCACCCCACCGCCATAGTGGACGGGTTCACCATCCAACGAGGACGAGCCGATGCCGGCGGCGGCGTTTATATTGCCAGCGGTAAACTGCAGAACAGTGTAGTCCGCAACAATTTATCTTTCGGAAACCTTGGCGGCGAATTTTTCTACGTTCCGGGCTCGGTGCGATACCACTGCCTGATGAACGATCAGGCCGTGCTTCACGAGGGCGGCGGCGGATTGGCCTTACTGCACGGGGCCGTCGTGGAAAATTGTGTGATCTACAGCAACCGGGCCACTTACGGTGGCGGTGTTTTAAGCGTGAACGGCGGCAGTATGCGCCATGTCACCATTGCCGACAATTACGCCACAAATGCCGGAGGGTGGTACGCTAAAAGCGGATCTACCATTCAAAACTCCATCCTATTCGGCAATATCCTCGGCGGAAATTACATCACGACAGGAAGCAATCCGGTATGGACGGCCGTCACATCCGTTCCTCTCCCGCCGGGCGACGACCCGATGGATTCCGACCCCCAGTTTATTGCTCCATCATCCGGGAACTACCGGTTGGCCATCCATTCACCGGCCATCGATTCCGGTTCATCGCTGGTTATGTTGAACCGCGATCTGGATGGAATACCCCGACCGCTTGATGGCAACGATAACGGGTCCGCACTTCCTGATCGCGGCGCATTTGAATTTATTCACCCGACCGCCGACACAGATGGCGACGGACTTGGTGATCGTGACGAGCTGTGGGCCGGAACCGATCCGCTTGATCCATTCAGTTTCCTCGGCATTTTAAACATGGTAGCCGTTGACGAGAACCTGACCCTTTACTGGCCGGGCCAGCCAGATCGCCGGTACAACATCATGATGACCACCAATCTCATGCAGGGCTTTTATCCCTTCCGCACCAACCTTACCATCGGGGCCTTCCATGCCGAGACACTCGAACTTCCATCCGCGCCCGCGCTCTTTTATGTGATCGAGGCTGAAACGCCATATGATTAACCGGAAGCTCGCTCATACGCGAATTTCCAAACGTCCGTTCGTGGAGAACGCGAGAAAACGTATGGGTAGGTATCGGCATCTGCGTCAGACGGCAGAACTATAAGTCCAGAGGGCTTTTTCGCTCCTTCAGTGTACGGCTCTTTACGGTATGCGTGTAGATCATGGTGGTTCGAACATCGCTGTGCCCCAGCATTTCCTGGATTGTTCGAATATCGAAATTGTTTTGCAGGAGATGACTGGCAAAACTGTGGCGGAAGGTGTGGGCGGTTACTCGCTTGGGAATTCGGGCCTTCATCACCGCCGCCCTCAACGTTTTCTGGAAAACAGATTCATGCATGTGGTAACGGCGCTTTTCCTTTTTATCCGGCACAAGGGTAAGCGATCGAGCGGGGAAAACCCATTGCCAGACAAGTTCCTTCGCCGCA
>DAOLDL010000126.1:0-5636 GCA_035327305.1 Kiritimatiellia bacterium
CGGGACAATATGGAGAGATTATCGCGGGTGATCCTCGCGGAACAAACCCGTATGTGGTCCGGGTCAAGCTCGATAGTGGGCCATCGATTCTGGAAGAAAAAGGCGTTCACGTTTCGAATATCCAAGTTATCAGCGCGGGGTGACCATGAAAGAATTTCTGGTGGTAATGGTTTTCGTTGTTGGAGTGCTGGTCGGGTGTGAAGGCCGCTCTCGATGTACGAAGGAGACGTCGCACTCGTGGGGATCATGGTCGAATGTGTGGGAACATGAAAATCCGTACGGGTACATGCGACAAGAACGCTACTGCAACGATTGTAATTTGCGTCAATCACGGAGCAGCAAGCGATGAAGGCCACCGACTTTCGTGACATGACGTTTTTGGATTTGCAGCGATATGTCAACTTGTCGCGCAAGGCCGTTTATGAGGCGTGGTTGCGGCATGGGCCGTGCACGACGATGGAATTATCTACGCAAACCGGAATCAGTGTTTTGAACATCCGGCCCAGGACAACCGACCTGGTGCAGTGCGGGTTGGTGGAAATTGATCCAGACAACCCAAGGTCCGGAACAGAAGGCCGGTACCGCGCGATTACGATGGCGGAGTGGCAGCGGCGGAAGGCAATAGCGCCGCCAAAGCCGCAGCAAGTGTTGATGAAGTTTTAACAACAAAACGAAAGGAGTCGGTTATGGCAAAAGTAGAGTTCAAGAAGGGCGACAGTGTTGTGTGGGATGTCCACGCGAGTGACGGGAAAACCCTGAAAAAGATTCAGCGCGTCGGCGTGGTCGTCGAGCCAGCGAACAAGAGTGGTAGGGTGATTGTGGAGCGCCGCGGCAAGGCCAAGGAAATTAGCGTTCGGCTGTTGCGACCTGCGCCGAAGGGCGCCACGGAAGCGGCTCCCGTCGAGGCGCAGGGCGTGGAAACCCAAAAGAAATAGGGCGGCAAGATGATGGATCCGTTGATTGAAACGATTGGCTTGTGGTGCCTGACGGGCTTCATCGGCGGGTTCATCATTCTTTTTCTGATCGGGTCTTACTCACGCCGCAAGCCGTTTCATCGACAGATGTCGGCGCTGGGTACAAATGTGCTGCTCTCTTTGGCCGGGCCGCTGGTGCTGCTCGCGCTGGTGTGGGCGGCGTTTAAGCAGGTAGTAGCCGGGAAGGCGAACAACCAACTGACGACTCCGAAGGATGTCGTCAAGTGACTGGTTGGCGGAATTTAGCATAGAAGGAGACTATTATGGGCATGTACACAGAGTTGGTTTTGAAGTGTGAGGTACGCGACAATATTGAGGATAACGTTAGGGCTGTACTTGAGTTTTTGTTTAATGATGGGCCAGAGCCAAAAGAAACGCCAGATCATGAATTTTTTAGTTGCGATAGATGGCAAATGATCGGGCGGTGTTCTTCATATTACCACGTACCGTTTGCCCTTTCTAAATACAGCGAGGGTCACATTTTTTCGAGGTCTGATTTAAAGAACTACGACAACGAAATAGAAAAGTTTATTTCGTGGATTCGTCCGTATCTCGATCTTGGACGAGGAAGCTCCGTAATCGGATGGTCATGGTGCGAAGAAGACGAATCCCCAACATTCATACACGCCAACACCAACCGCAGCGGCGCGGAGCGTCCTGCTGGCGGTGATTGTTAGGCATTGGATTTACAAGAAAGGAAACAACATGGACACAAGAACAGGACAGACATTCATGGCGACCAAGGATCAACTGAAAACACTTAACGGCGTGCTTGGCGAGGAGGACGAGGATCGTTTTGTCGAGCTACCATACAAGCCCGATCCTTCGTGCAGGCGATGTCGCGGAGCGGGTACGATCAAGTCGTGGGGAACCAAGCACAAATTCGGAGCGTGTCCGGTTTGCTATCCAGATCACGCGATGAAGGCGCGTTCTTTCAAAGAACGTTTGCGGGGGCTTAAGTGAATATGCCTAACATTAAGCACAGCGGCTCGTCCGCTGATGCGGGAGTTGGGCAATGAAAGAACTTCAAGACAGCGATCCGATGCCGTGGGGAAAGTATGGTCCGCCGCCGAAAGGGATCGGCGCGAGGATGGAGAATGTGCCGGCCAGTTATTTCCATTGGCTGTGGAACCATGAGGACGGCCCGATGCTCAAATTTAACAAACAATCCGAGGTCGCGGATTACATCCTCCGAAACCTCGCGGCGCTGCAGCAGGAGCTTCCCAATGCAATCTGGTAACTTTTTTCGAAAGGCTGGTGTCACGGCGCTCCTCCTGCTCGCAACAATGCTGATTACTGCAATCGGCTGTGGTGTCTGTGCTTTGTTTATAGCGATATTTGGCAAGTGGTACTTCGTGATCTTCCCTGCGCTTTTGGTTTTGATCTGCTGGCAGATCGCCAGTGAAATCTGCGCGATACCGAGCACATTGTCCGTCAACAGCAATAACAATAGTCAAGCAGAAGGAGTAATCATGACCGAAAACCAAGCGATCGAAAACAACTTGAGCCATCATGCGCCGAAGGGCGACCAGGCTGAGCGGTACGAAAAGATCAGAGCCAAGGCGAAAGAGTTCGCTTATTTGATCGAGGACCTGTCGCCCAAGTCACGCGAGCAGTCGCTGGCGATGATAAATCTCGAGCAGTCGGTGATGTGGGCGAATGCAGCGATCGCCAGGAATGAATAAGGGTCATGGTTTAAATGGCCGTGGCGGGGTTGGCGGGATGGGACGCAAGAATGTGCCAGTGGGGGCTAGATAATCAATCCGCCGATGTTCGCGGATGGTTGGTTCGCAAAATAATGGGGTCTCATGAAAGAGTACATCGCGGTAATTTATGAATTGGTGAAGCAGCCGGACGGAACGACTGTCCGGAAGCCGATCACGACCGCGACGAGGCTGAGCGTGCCGATGATTGCCAAAATGGAGGAAGCATCGAAGCAGTCGATCTACCGGGAGATCGAAAACGGCAACCTGAAGCCGGTCAGTCGTCTGGGTGCCAGGATACGCGTCTCGCTGGACGAGTACATCCGATGGCGGGATGCCAATTCTGTGCGGGAATACGAGCGCGGCATGGGGGCTAGAACGTTGGCGGAGATGGCGCGCCGGTCGAAAAACAACTGATATGGGATATATTCCCCGCGTCGTGGCGCTTCCATCCGGTAGCGCCTATTTTTTTGCCCATGAACAAAGCCGCTCTCAATGCCTGGGCGAAGCCGCTCATGGAGGCGCTGCAGGAGATCGAAGCCCTGGTGCGCAAGCATCCAGGCGATGTCTCGATGTTGAATGCGGCAGAAGAGGCGATCAGGAGCCTGCCGCTTCCTGACTATATGGCGCTGGCCGAGGATATGGCCGGGGAAATGGAGCAGGCGGCGGGCAAGGAAATATCGACGATGTCGATGGGCCGCCAGCGCGTTGCGGCGTTTGCGGCGATCAACCCCGGCTTCGAACCGCTGGCCGACGCGATCCGGAAGATCGCCGGTAAAACCCCGATAACCTCAAAGCTGCGCTCGGCCGACTGGGAGCACGCGCCGCTGGCCTTTCGGGAGCGGGGACAGTTTTCCTCTGGCGTCGAGAGCATTCGGGTTATGGGCTCAATCCAAAGCAAGCTGTTGAAAGCGGTCAGCCATCAGCGGGAGATCATCCAGGTGGGTGGCAAGTCTTACGAGCGCCACGTTTCGAGAGATTCGTTTATCCGCGATATCCGCCAGGCCGCGCTGGACGAAGGGCTGGATACCGGCAAGGGCAATGTGCTGACCAATATCGCGGCGCCGCGCCGAATCGGGCTGATCTACGATATGCAGAATGCGCAGGCGGCTGGCTATGCCCGCTGGAAGCTTGATAACAGCGCCGATGCCCTGGCGATCCTCCCGGCCTGGCGGCTGGGCGAAAGTTCGGCGAAGAACCCGCGCGACTGGACAACCAAATGGCAGGTGGCCGGCAATGCGGTCGGCTGGGAGGGTGCGTCACGCACCGACTTCGTCGCGCTGAAGACGTCGCCGATCTGGATGAAGCTCTCGCGCTTTGGCACGCCATGGCCACCGTTCGACTGGGGATCCACCAGGGAACTGGAGGACGTTTGGCGGGATGAGGCGGAACGGCTGGGGCTGGTCGGCCCGGACGATGTGATCGAGCCGACGATGGAAAAAGATTTCAACGCTGAGCTGGAGGCGAGTGTGAGCGATTGGCGTCCAGAAATGTTCGAGGCGATGAAAGATGCCTTTGGTGACCAGGTGGATGAAAAAAACGGCAAGGCTCATTGGCGTGGAAACTTAATCGGTGACCTGTCGAGAGAAATTATTGATCGCGGATTGGATACGCCGTTTGATAGCAAGGCGTTCAAGGGGCGGTCGTTTAATCTAGGTTTCGCCACCGACGATGCGGTGAGAAAAGCGGCGGCTGGTGGTGTTGATATCAAGGGCAAGAAACTCGTATTAACACCGGACACCATCTATCACATGCTGAAGCGACACGGAGAGGGTCGGGAAAAAGACGGGTCGCAGCGACCTCTTACCGTAACACATATTGAAATTATCCCTCATGTCTGGAAAAAGCCGGACCGGGTGCGTCAGGACGATGATGGCGTCCGATTTGAAAAGAAAATTATGGGTAGAGAGCAGGTTGTTGTTTTTGACAAGGTAAAGGGTGTTTTTTTACCCGTGAGTGTGAGGGTAAAAAAGATGTGAGCCGTTTGTTCATCGGGCGACACCCGCTTTACCAACGTCCAAAACGACAACGGCTCACAACCATTAAACTACACGATGCGCATGCAAGAGTAAAGCCATGATCACCACTCAAATCAACATCATCGACGAGGTGTCGCCGGATATCGCGAAGAAAATCAGTCAGCTTGAAAACACGGCTCCGCTGATGCGGGCGGTCGGCGAGGCGATGAGGCGGGCGATGCGCGAGCATTACGCGGGGCTACCGCCAAACCAAAGCGGACTGCCGTCCCTGGGGTTCTGGAATAAGTATGGCCGGGACAAGGTCGCCATAGCCAGTTTCGACAATGCGCACGTCAGGGTGGTCGTGGACAGCAAGGAGATGGGACACAAGCTCTTTGGCGGTACAGTGACCGGCAAGGGAAAGAAGTTGTCCATCCCGGTCAGTGCGGAGGCGAAGAAGACGGGATCGGCCACTTTGTGGAGCGGACCGAAACTCACGCTGATACCTCGCCCGGGAAAACCGCCACTTTTGGTGGACGCGACGAATGACCTTGCGTGGAAGATCCACTATGTTTTGAAGGCCAGTGTAACGCACAAGCCTGACGACCGAGCCTTTCCGCCCAGAGAGATGGTGCACCAGGCGGTGATCCAAACCATTACCGAAAAACTCAACCTCATTATGCGCGTTTCGTAACGTTCCCCGCTTCATCGACCATTCAAGCCGGGATGGCCTACGTTGTTGCGCATGGCAGATGCCCAGGCAATTGCATATTTTTCGATCAAGAACCACGCGCTTTCCTCGGCGACGCTTCCCCGCGAGTTGAAACTCTTCCGGTTTGGCGACAACCCGACCGACCAGGGGGTGTTCAAGGTGACCCAGCGGACGCTGGACGCGCTGAACGGCCAAATCGCGAAGGGCGTTTTTGAGCGGGTGTTAATCGATTTTGAGCACAACTCGCTGGAAGGGTCGCCGAAGTATCAGCCGCCGCCGCGGAAACACG
>DAOLDL010000127.1:0-1536 GCA_035327305.1 Kiritimatiellia bacterium
CCGGAATGCCCGCCTCGAACTACTGGATTCGCGCCTTCATGGATTCCAATTACGACGGCACATATAATCTCGGCGAACCCGCCGGACAATACGTAACCAACGCACTTTCCATCAGCAACCGCATGATGGGCATAAACTTCGCCATCGCCGTGGATGGCGACGGCGACGGCCTGCCCGACGGCTGGGAAATCATCCACGGACTTTCACCCACGAACCCCGCCGACGCCGGTGAGGATCACGATCAGGATGGTTTATCGAACTTACAGGAATACCTGTTCGGCACCGATCTGCATAATCCCGACACCGATCAGGATGGTATTTCGGACGGCGACGAGATACGAACAGGACTTGATCCGCTCTCTAATCCCCTGCCGAATCAAATCGCCAGCTTGGCTTTCGGCTATGATGCCCAGAATCGTCTGACTTCGGTCACGTCCACGGTCGCCGCCGTTTCGATGACGTACGACAACGCCTCCAACCTTTCAAGCCAGTCCTTCATTCAAGGGGAATAACCATGAGGAATAATTTCATTTCAGTAGCAAACGCCCGCATGAAACGCCCGTCGCTCACACTGTTTTTTTCCGTCTCGCTCTCGTTGTTCCTCGCGCATCACGCCATCGGCGACATGGGAGAGGATTTGATCCTCGGTCGACTTCTTGCGTCGGAAGAGGTGATTAGTCAGACGAATTGGTTTGGAGAAGGAGATGAAGAAGGCGAATTCGGTTTTTTTGCCACCGGTAGCGAGCTGGAGGCGACCCCGGAGATTCTATCGTTGGTCCGTTCGCTTGAATACAATCCGGTCAGGATATTTGAATACGTGAGGAATAATATCGATTATGTCCCCGCCTACGGCGCGCGCAATGGCGCGTTGATGACCCTGCTGTCGAAGCGGGGCAACGACCTCGACCAGTGCGCCTTGCTGATCTCGATGTTGCAGGCGGCCGACCCGAGCATTAACGCCCGGTATGCCGCCGCCGACGTGGTATACACCACGGCTGTTCTCGCCAACATTCTTGGAGTTGATAGCAGTCAGGTAGTCAGCTATTTGAGGCAGTCCGGCATAGATGCTCTTGAACCGTTAGGGCCGGGTTATGTCGCGATCATACGCTATTGGGTGGAAGCGACCATCAACGGGTCAAATCGCGTGATGGATCCGGCGTTCAAGACCTATGTCAACTCAAACGCGATGAACGTTCTTCAGATCAGCGGATATAATCGAACGCAATTTATGGCCCGCGCGGTAAGCGGTGCAACCGTCACAACGAATTCCATTAGAAATTGCAATGAGGCAAATATCCGGGCGGATATGGCCACGTTCGCGACCAACTTTGTCGCGTACATCCGCACGAATCAGCCGAATGCGGATTTTGAAAGAATGTTGGGCGGGCGCCGGATAATTCCGCAAACGTTCACGCAATTGCCAACCGTATTGCCATTATACTATGACGCTAATCCCCCCGTTTATTACAACAGCCTGACGAACAACCTGTTCTGGCATTTAAGAATTCAGCATCAGGGAATCGACACGACCTTGAA
>DAOLDL010000127.1:1636-5439 GCA_035327305.1 Kiritimatiellia bacterium
CGTGAAATCGCCGTCTTCCGAAGCTCCGGCTTGTTCTTAAGCGCGGCGGAACACGGCATGCTCGAACAGATGCAGGGAACCAACAAACCCGCCGCATCCGCCGTGAAGCTTCTTCGCATGAACAACGCCACCAACAAGGAAACGTACCTTGCCCACAGCGGCAACTGGACGGGAGCCTCGGGCGTCCGCACCCAATTGGTCAACTACACGTCAGCGCAGTTGACCCAACTCGACGGCCATATCAACGCCGGACGAACCGCCATTCTCCCCAAAGATGCCGCCATCACCTTGGCCCAATGGACCGGAGTCGGTTATTACATTGCCGGACCTTCGAATCTGGCTCTGACCATAGCCGGAAATTACAAGGGAGGATACAGCGGTCTATTGGGTCCGGTGGAAAGCAGTGTGGTGCAAAACGAGACCACCACCGCCTATGTTCCTCTTCCACCTGCCAATGTTTTCCGCCCACAGAGCGAAGAACCGGTTGACTTGGCCAGCGGTGACTATCTGTTTGAAAACACCGATCTTGCCTTGGGCGGCGACGAACCGCGCGGCCTAAAACTGGTTCGCTCGTATAATTCATCGCAAAGCTACGTTGATAGCCGACTTCGTTACGGCTGGACGCACAATTATGACATGAGAGCGGCCACGCACAGCAACCCGGATGCGGCGTTGGGTACCCGTCAGGCGACGGATGCCGCGGCCTTCGCAGTGTACAGCCTGATCGCCGCCGATCTGCTCGAAAACGAATTGAACATTCGTGGATGGGTCGCCGCGACCATTGCCACAAAATGGGTGATGGACCAATTGATCGACAATGCCGTCAGCATCCAAATGGGGGCCAAAACCCTTTCCTTTATCAAATTACCTGACAACTCATACAATTCGCCGCCAGGAGTCACCGCCAGCCTCACCGGAAGCAACGGAGCTTTCCGGCTGAATGAACGTTTCGGGGTTCGGTACGACTTCAATGCGAATAACCGCATCAGTTCATGGCGTGACGCGGACACCAATATCATGACGTTCAGCTACAACGCGCAAACCAATTTGACGGCGGTTACCAACGTTTACGGTCAATGGCTATCCTTCAGTTACTCCGGCGCAACGCAACTGACTTCCGTGGCCGATTCTTCCTCGCGCAGTGTGACCTACGGTTACAGCGCAGGCAACCTGACCAGCTACACCGACCCCGAAGGAAAAGTGTGGTCGTACACCTATGACTCCAACCGGTGGATGCGAACGCTCATTGATCCACTGACCCAAGTCACCGCCAGCAACACCTATGATGCCGTCGGTATGGTGATCACCCAGCGGAACGCCGCCGGGTTCTCATGGGCGTTTTATGTGACACCCAATTACCGGAGCATCGAGCAAGACCCGTTCGGCGGGCAGATCAGGTATTTCTTCAACAAGGATGGACGCCAGATCGCCAAAGAGGATGCCTACAGCAATCGCTGGTCGTATGCGTATGACGGACAAGGCCGCGTGACCAACGAGATCAATCCTCGCAGTTTCCGAACGGTTTATCAGTACGACGCCCACCACAACCGGACCAATGTTATCAATGCCCTCACCAACGCCACCGCTTACACCTATGATGCGCAACATCGTTTGGTTTCCGTGCGCGATGCTTTGGGAAATACCACGCAGTACGGATACGACTCCGAGCACCACGTCACCAATGTCGTGGATGCGCTAGGCAACAGCACGACGTTCACCTACCAACCCAACGGTTTGCTGCAAACCGTCACCGGCCCGCGCGGCGAGGTGACCAGTTATACCTATGACAGTATCGGCAACCCGGCTACGATCACCCGCACCGACGGCGGAACGGAAGCCAGGACGTGGAACGCTCGCGGCGATCTGCTGACCTTGACCGATGCCAATAGCAATACGACCACGTTTACGTATGACAAGCGAAGGTTGTTAACCTCGGAGCGCGACGCCATGAACCGCGCCACCTCGAATCTCTATAACAACGCCGGTTTGCTCGTGACCAACATTGATAAACGCGGCTTCGCCACCATCACGACCTACACGCCGACCTATAAAGTCGCCAGCGTTCGTTATCCAGACACCGGCGTCGTCTCGAATTTCTACGACGCCGCCGACCGGTTGGTCGCGGTGCGCGACCCGCTTGGATTTACCACGACGAATCAGTATGACTTGGCTGGTCGCCTGACCCGGGTGGTCAACTCTCTCGGTCATGCCGTCAGCAATCGTTACGACCAGATCGGCAACCTGATCACCGTTCGCGATCAGGCCGGAAATCTTTACTCGAATCAGTACGATGCTATTAATCGACTGACCCGCAGTGTCGATCCGCTCGGCAATATCGTTTCCAATCACTACAACGTGGTGAACTGGCTCACGGCGACGGTTGATCCGGCAGGTAAGAAGACGGAGTTTGGGTACGATGCCGCCGGTCGTGTTACCTTGGAACGCCGAGTCAATCTCGATCATGTGTTTGAATATGACGCTTCAGGAAATCGCATCGCCTACGTCAATCCCAAATCCGAACGCATCGGATTTGGTTATGATAAAATGAACCGATTGATTGCCGAAACCAACGCGATCAGCAAAGTCACCCGATATGTTTACGACCCCGCCGGAAATCTCCGGCAGAAGATCAACGCCAACGGTCAGACCAATGTTTTCGCATATAACGTGATCAATCAACTCACCAATCGACTGTCCGGTTCGGAAAATGTCTCGTTCTGGTACGATCAGAATGGTAACTTGACCAACATGGTGGACGGCTTGGGCACAACACGACAGACTTTCGATTCGATGAATCGATTGACACAGGTCATTGATCCGTTTGGCCAGGTTGTCAGTTATCAGTACAATCTCGCCGGGGCCAGGACGCAGATCACATACCCCGACGGCAAGACGCAAACCTTCGCATACGATGGCGTGTACCGGTTAACGAACTCGGGCGCGTCGAGTTTCGGTTTATCGTCGGCAAGTTACGGTTACGATTCGCGCAACAACCTGACCGGCGCGAGTCTTCCGGGCGGATTATCGCGGTCCAACTCTTTTGATGTAGCAAGTCGCCTGACCGCGTGGTCGGTGGCGAAGGCCGGGAGCAATCTCCTCGCGCGAAGCATGACCAGAAACAAACTTGGCTTCCGAACGAACGAAGTCATCACGGCGGGGTTGGAAGTGCTCGATGCTCCGGCGGTTCAGGCGCACGCGCATGACGGCGCGGACAGGATCACCGGCATCACACAATCGGGTCCCGGCGCAACGAATGTGCCTTCCTACGACGCAGCTGGCAATCTAACGCAGTTGGTGTACTCGGTCATGGGGCAGACTTTCGCGACTCGATACGGATATGATTTCAACAACCGATTGGTTGGTGTAGAGCGGTTGAGAAATTTACCGAACGGCTCGATGGTCACTTCGTCCGTGACGCAATTGGAGTATGACGGTGCGGGGTTGATGCTCCGTAGCACTGAAAACGGGAATGTCCGCCGTTTAGTGCGTGATCGTATTGACGCGCTTGCTCGTCCGCTTGTTGAAATTGGCGCGACTACCAACGCCGTGCGTTGGTACGTGTGGTCAAATGGCAAACTGCTGGCGCAAGTTGAGAGCAACGGGACCATTCGCATAACCCATGCGGATGAGTTGGGCAAGGTGCTTGCCTTCACCGACAATTCGGGCACAGTGACAGACGAGTTCGCATATCAGCCTTATGGAAAGTTGATAGCTCGAACGGGATCGACAGATTCGTCCTTCCTGCTAATGGGTGACTACGGCGTTTTGCATGCTGGCCAAGGACTTTACCTGACGCGTCATCG
>DAOLDL010000128.1:0-5382 GCA_035327305.1 Kiritimatiellia bacterium
GGAATTCCTTGACCCCTTTGGCGCCATACATCAAATGGGTGAAATACTCGCCGTGAATCAACGCGCCGCCGCGCGTCCGGATGGTATCGCCGCTGCGTCCATGGACCTTCTCGATGCGGCGGCCTTCCTCCCCCTTGCTCCAAGCCACCAGATCACCCGTGCGGTACCGGATAAACGGCATGGCCAGATTGTTCAGGTAGGTCACCAGCAATTCGCCATCTTCCCCGGTTTCCAAAACGACATCGGTGGGATTCACCGCCATGCCTCCCCGCCCGTCCTCAGCGGCAATTGCCCCGAATTCCCGGTTCCCGTAGCGATTAAATACCCGAACACCGAAGACGGTTTCGATGGTGTGACGTGCCTCGGGCGTCAGAACTTCGGCGGAGGAGATGAGAGCGGTGAGAGGATAGGATAGAGACCTGAGACCTGAGACGTGAGACTTGAGACTTGAGACGTGAGACTTGAGACGTGAGACTTGAGACTTGAGACTTGAAGAATGATCGAGGCTCGTTGTTTTCGTTTTGCACCTCACTTTCCCGTGGTGAAGATCATGCCTTTTTCCTAAGGTCTCAGGTCTCACGTCTCGAGTCTCATCTCTTTCCCCCAGGAATCGCGCGTAGATATCCAGCGACCCCGCATACGCCACAAGGATGTGAGGGCGGAACCGGGTCATGCTCTCATGAAACTCCGCCATCCGCTCCTCTCCCATATTAAACGCATTGTACCAGCGGCGGTTGTCGATCCACCACCTCAACGCCAATTTCGCATCCCGGGCCGCCGACCGGATATCCTTGTCCGAACCCCACAGCATGGCGATCCGATCCCCGTATCGCCAGCCGGCGAGCGAATCGGACCAATACAACGAAGATTCCCGGGCGATTTGAGTGGCGCGATCGACGAGAAACCGCATCGGGGTTCCGGAGGAACCGCCCGTGGCATCGAGTGCGATAGACAATGGGCAATAGGCGATGGGCGAAATCGTCCTCTGTGCTTCGTTTTCCACCCTTTGCTTATTTCCTATCGTCCCTCGTCCATCGTCATTGTTTTTTTGTCCATCGTCTATCGTGCATGGTCCATCATTTCCTGCATTCCGCACCCCCTCCGCCACAAACCGCCCCCGGTCCTCCTGGATCATCGTCCGCTCCATCATGGGCAGCGTCTTCAGCACGTGTCGCGCATTCTGCGGATTAACCTCGTCGGGAATTTTATCTTTCCAAAACGGCACATGTTCCCGCGCATGATTCAGCAATTTAGCCAGCTTGTCATTCCGGTATTGCTCCTGCTCGTCTTCAGAAAGCGAAGCCACGCGCTGTTTTTCGGCAAAAGCGGCGAGTACCGCCCGACGGTGACCGTTCTTGCGGTCAACCAGAAGGCGGGACAATAAACTGGATAAAAACGGTTTCATTACTTATTCAATGAGAATTGAGAATTGTGAATTGCTACTTTCTTCCCGATGCCCTGCTTCGATACACCCGCAAATTCACAATGATCAGTATTAAATGATCATTTTTCAATGTACTTGCTCAAGGACAAGTCGCTTCATCACCACCATCAGAATCTTTGCCATATTCCGGGCTATCCTCTCGCGCCAGGTTTTTTCGTGTAGTTCGTATAGCTGCTCCAAATATCCGAATTAACTCGTCTGTCTCCACCAACACCGGATCGATAACGGCTATATCATCGATCAGCGGAACCTTGACCGCCAGCCTCAATCCACGTCGGGATTCCTTGAGTTCCTTCAGGCAGATGCTGAGCTTGCGGGAAAAATCGCGTGGTGATTCCGCGCCTTCAGCCTCGCCGTGGTTGAATAACGGCGAGGTTCCCGACCGCAGCAGTTGGCCCGCGACATGATTGCCGGCTCTGGTGGGTTTCATTTGCTCAGTTACACTGATGATCGCCGCCGCATAGTCTAGTAACCGCTCTTCCAGATCGTATTGCTTACTCATACTTTTCTTTATTGCCCATTGTAAATTGATAAATGTGAATTCTGAATTGTGAATTTCTTTACTCCCCACAAAATGCCAACCTAGCCCCATCCGGAAATTTTCAATTCGCAAACAACAATTCACATTTCACAATGTTCAATTCTCAATTGCAAAGATTTTCATACGTGACCAACTGCGGCAAGCCGCTCATAAACATCCAGCAGTTTCCGCGCACTGCTCTCCCACCCATGCTCGCGTACCGCTTTTTCCCGGTTCCAGGCCCCGCACCGTTGGGCCAACGCAGGATCCGCCAGCATCCGCAGGATCGCGGATGCCAGTGACTCCGAATCGTCACGCCCAACCACCAATCCGCCCGGCGCCTCGCGAATCCGCTCTCCCATCGCGTTTTCGCCAAAGCGCTCCGGCGGATCATCCCCGGCGTACCATTGCTGTTCGATGGGCGGCAGCGAATCGCCTAGCAACCTCGGCACCCAGCCGCAGTCCGTGGTGACCACCGGCAACCCTGTGGCCATCGCCTCGATCGCCGCAAAGCAAAACGATTCATAATCACTCGAAATCACCTTGATGTCGGCGGCGGCATAAATATCCGGAAGCTGATCAAACGGCGTTTCGCCGAGAAAAACAACTTTATCGCTCACCTTCAGCGAGCGACACAGGTCTTTCGCTTCCGTCATCAACGGCCCGCTCCCGGCTAATACCAACCACGTCTCCGGCTGCTCCCGTAACACACGCCCAAAGGCATCGATCAATAACCGGTGATGCTTGAACGCCTGAAACCGGGCGACGTAGAGGAGAACCGGCGCGGAGGGGGGAATGGCGTGCTTCGCACGGAAGTCGGGTTGAGGGTTGAAAGTTGAAGATTGAAGGTCGCAGGTTGAAGGTTGAAGGTTAAAGGTTGAAGGTTGCAGGCAAAAACCTTCTCTTTTATCTCCGGGTTCCGGGCTCCCTTGAACCTTTAACCTTGAACCTTGAACCTTAAACCGCTTTAGGTCCACCCCGTTCGGCACATCCACGACATCCGGGCGAAGCGCCCGGCGTATAAGATCAATCGAGGTTCCACTGGCAATCACCGCATCGGCGAGCTGAATACCACCCCAGGCATCGTAGGCATTGGGGGCGGTGAGGCGGAGGACAAGCTTAGACCGGAGACTTGCTTGCCCGCCGCAGGGCGTGCGAAGGCGGGAGACCTGAGACGTGAGACCATCATTTTCTTCCTTAACTTCAGGCCTCCGGTCTCGGGTCTCAAGTCTCTGGTCTGGGGTCTCAAGTCTCTGGTCTTGCTTCAGGAGACTCACCAGATACGGCAACTCGCAAATTTGGATGATGTCGAATTCATCCTGATGCGCCTCAATCCACTTCGCGGCTTTTCGCTCAAACTGCTGAAACTCCCACACCCTCACCCGCCATCCCCCCTTGACTTTATCCCACGGGAACCAGGGAAGATAGGGGGAGCGAAGGAGGACCATAGACCGGAGACCATAGACTGTAGACGTGAGACCTGGGGCCAAGGTTGAAGGTTCAAGGTTAAAGGTTGAAGGGAGGAGGGGCCCTTCTTGGTTGGTTGAAGATTGACCGATTGACAATTGGCTTCCGACCTCTGACCTCTGACCCCTGATTTCAGTCTTCGGTCCCTGGTCTTCGGTCTCAGACCTATAGTCTACAGCCTCAGGTCTATAGTCTACAGTCTCAGGTCTACGGCCTTCAGTCTCAGGTCTTCTTCGAAACACCGGCCATCCCGCCAACACGGTGACTTCATGCCCCATGCGGGCCATTTGCGTGGCCATTTCGAGATCAAAGGTCTCGCCGCCGCCGCGCTGCATGGCCGCCATACGATTAACAAAGAGAACACGCATCAATTTGTTCAAGAAAATTCAACTACGGATTTCACGGATACCACGACTAATCAAGGACCGCATCATCACGCAAAAACATTATCCTCGTTTACGCAGGAGATCGTCGCACCCAAAAACATAACCTTTGTATTTATTCGCATGTTTTTCATGCGCTATGTTTATACGGCTCATTGCTTACCAAGCAAAGCACGGGTTATACACCTATTAGCCGCTTCATTCGTGCAATCCGTGGTTTCTTGATTGCGTCAACGCCAGACCTTGCCCGATTGCACTTCGAAATAAATGGTCACGCACTCAACTCGATATTCCGAAGCGTTCGAGCCATTTGCGGGCAAAATTTTTCAGCGGAGCGGGAATTCGGGTACGCCACGTCGGCAACAGAGCCCGAGGAATCGCATAGTGCCGCAAGGGAAGCGGGGAATGACGAAGATCTGCTTTGCCCGGCAAGGCCTGAAAAACCCGGGCATAACCTTCCGCCATAGCCTCCAGCGAAAATCGATCCCGTATACGCGCGCGTCCCGCGTCGCCGATGCTGCGCCGCCGTGCCGGGTCTTTTGCGAGCTCGATAACCGCCGAGGCAAACGATTCCGGATCCGCAACCTCCGCCAACAGGCCGTTTTTTCCATGCTCGATAATCTGATCCACCGATCCACGAATACGTGCGGCCACGGACGGACAACCCGCGGCCATGGCCTCCATGAGGGCATTTGGACAGCCTTCAAATCGAGATGGCAATATAAAGGCGTCGGCATGGTGCAACAAGCCGGTCACTTCGTCATGCGTGAGATTTCCCCGCAGGTCAACGAACCGGCTTACTCCGCGTTGCGTAAAGATCTCGCGCAAGGCTTGTTCGTCCGGGCCCGATCCGGCTACGGTAAGTCGGGCATCAACACCGCCATCGCGCACCCGACGCAGAATATCCGGCAACAACAATATGCCCTTGTCGAGGTCGGAAAGTCGACCGGTATACACCAGATGAAAATCCTCATTCGAATCGTTTATGGGCTGAACAGCTTGGTGAGCGCTAACTCCAACCCCGTTGTAAACGACAGTGATTTTTTCCGCCGAAACGCCGTACCGCGATATCAAATCATCTTTTACCCGGTCGCTTACCCCGAAAATGGCGTCGAGGTGCCCGGCCAGCGAAGCCGTAGGGGCGTACGTTCCCCGTGTGATCATTGGAATCCGGGCCGTGGTGCGAATCGAGTGCGGGAGGTAACGCACAAGATTGGTTGCTACCAGATCGCAACCCGGCAACACCATAATCGCCTGATAATCCTTTCGGGATAAATGATCGATGAGTATCCGGGTGGCCCGGGGTAAATCATCTTCAGGAAATGTTACATAGTCCACCCCTTCGATGCCTTCGAACCGGCTGCCGGCAAATCGTTCGGCGGTGATGGGGGGAATACATCGGAAATCGATGCCTTTTGCCGACAGGGCCGGCCGGATCCGGGTGAAAAAGGAAAACGTTCCCCCAACCTGCGGCTCACAGAAATAGGCGATTTTCATGGAAAACGGTTCAAGGTTAAAGGTTGCCCGCCCTGCTGCGGGGCGAGGTATCGTCCCTAGGGGACGGAAAG
>DAOLDL010000129.1:0-5345 GCA_035327305.1 Kiritimatiellia bacterium
GACCTTCAGGTTATGAGCCTGACGAGCTACCAGGCTGCTCCACCCCGCAGTCAAAAAGTCATGTCCAACGGCCGCTGGTAAATCGTTGAAACAAGGGCACCATAGTACACCTTTTGGACACTTGAACAAGTGTTTTGTTTGCAAAAAGATTTTTTTATCCATTCATGCCTTTTATGTTGAGCGGCATCCTGTTAGGATTTTCCCTGTACATCAAAGGAAATCTACCCATGAATAAATACTTATTTTCCATTCTTCTCCCGCTCGCCATCGCCTCCACCTCCTGCATCACCATGCCGGGTCCTGATCCGGCAAGACAGGCCGCACTGGATGCCCGTTTTGAATCAAAATCAAATTCCTACCCGTCCAAGGGCACATTTAAGCAAGCCATACCACTGGCCGTCGGGCAATATGTCGTTACCGGCAACACTTCCGGCGGACGCCGCGATTCGATCATGAAACTCGCAATTGTCGGGAAGGAAAACAACGGCCTGATTCTTGAAATGACCTCCACCGACGCCCGGTCTGAAAGCACCCAACAAATGCTGATCCGCGGCCTCGAACAAGTAGCCTCCGGCAAAGCCAAACCGGAAACCATCGAAATTCTGTGGATCAAAATTCGCGATGACAAAGGGCAAATCCAGCAAATCGATGGAGCGATGCTGACCATGATGGCGGCTCCCATGCGTAGTACATTTTCCAAAATGTACACCGATAACGAAGCAATGAAACCCACCAATGGCGGCACCATCCGCGTACCTGCCGGCACCTTCAACGGAACCAGCCGCATCGAGTCCGAAGTCCGCATCCTGGGCATGACCATGAAATCCACCGGATATTTTCACCCCGCCGTCCCCATCAACGGCTTGGTCCGCAGTGAGTCAAATAATGGAAAAGATATAAGCGAATTGCTTGAATTCGGCCTGCAAGGCGCAACCCGATCCTTCTAACCCGCAATCAGGTATTATTCCGACAAGAACCGGCTTTCCAACCCGGGAACAGGGAGCATGCACGCTTCGGTTCGCCCGAACCATTTCAACCGGTTTCGGGCGATCCAGCGATAAATCGGATCGCGCAACGCACGAGGGACGATGATAAACGCATAAAGCAAAGGCCAAAGCCCGTCCAGTTTGCGAGCAATTCGCAACGCCGCCGTGCTCCGGTCAAACCACTGCCCACCGTCCCGCAAATAAATGGTATCCATGGTCTCCACCGGAAATCCCGCCCCGGCCAGCAATCGCTTCCCAATGTCAGATTGTAGAGAAACAAAGCGGAATCTGGCCTGGCGATCGCGCTTGATAATAAATCGAACCGCACCCTGGCACAAATTGCATTGGCCGTCAAAAGCGACCAAATTATCGATTTCCGTCATGCGAAAAACATACGCTTAATCCACACAAAAGAAAACCGCGATTCCCCGAATCAGCCGGGACGCCCCTATTGTCTCACGGGAAAACCTTTCATTATGATTGACGAAAGCCCTTTTTTCGCCGATATACATGCGGCAAAGCACGTTGCGCCAGTGGATAGCAGTTTCGCCGGGGACATCGGGCGTTAGCGATTCAAACTATGGTAAAATCCCTCATTAAAAAAGTCATATCGAGCCTGGCATCACGCGTCCGCAAATCAGAGACATCGGACAAATCAGCTCCCGGAAAGTCATCCCCACCTCCAACCTCTGAATCCGGCCAGGACACGTACCGGCCTTCACAACGCAAAGGTGAACGCCCGCACTCCGGTCAAGGCCGACGCGAACACCCGGAAGGCAAGGATCGCCGCGATAACCGGGACAACCGCGACCGTCGCGACCAAAACCGCAAGCCTCGTCCTCATCGTCCCCGCCACGAGCATCGCGATTCCAAACCTCAAGCGTCAGGCACGCCGGAAACCAATTCGCCGCCCCGTCCCGATCTTCACGAAGGCTGGACCATTCAGCAATACGATGTTCCCGTCGAGCACGGCAAAACACGGTTCTATGATCTCAACCTGCACGACCGACTGCTTCACGCCGTATCTGATTTGGGCTTCAAATATTGCACCCCGATCCAGGCGGAAGTGTTGCCGCATACCCTGGTCGGTCGCGATGCCTTCGGACAAGCCCAGACCGGCACCGGAAAAACCGCAGCATTCATGCTCGCGACATTTGATCACTTCCTGCGTCACCCAATCGAAGGTTCACGTCGCGTTGGTCGCCCACGCGCGCTGGTCATCGCGCCAACCCGCGAGCTGGTCATGCAAATCTACAAGGATGCCCAGGCTCTCGGTAAATATACACACTTTGAATGCGCGGCCATTTTCGGCGGTATGGACTACGAAAAACAGCAACGTCAGTTGCAGAACAAAGTGATCGACGTCGTGTGCGCGACACCGGGTCGATTGCTGGATTTCAAACGGCGTGGCGACCTTGATCTCGGCGGTGTGGAAATCCTCATCCTTGACGAAGCGGATCGCATGCTCGACATGGGCTTTATTCCCGATGTGAAGGAAATCGTGCATAGCACGCCACCCAAACACAAACGACAAACCCTTTTCTTCAGCGCCACGTTCAGCGATGACATCAAACGCCTTGCCACGCAATGGACCAAGGACCCGGTGACCGTGACCATTCAGCCCGAAAGCGTGGCCGTGGACACCGTCGAACAAATCATCTACATCGTCACACTCAACGAACGGTTCGCGCTGGTGCATCATGTCCTCAACCAGCAAAATCTTGAACGTGCCATCATTTTCGTAAACCGTCGTTACGAAGCTGAAAAACTCGCCGATCAATTGGTCCGTTACGGATTCAATTGCGATTTGCTTTCCGGCGCTGTTCCGCAAAACAAACGTGTGCGGACGCTTGAGGATTTTCGCGAAGGCAAAATCAAAGTGCTGGTGGCAACCGATGTCGCCGGTCGCGGCTTGCATGTGGATGGCGTCAGCCATGTCATTAACTTCAGCATGCCGGATGATCCGGAAGATTACGTCCACCGCATAGGACGCACCGGACGGGCCGGCACCACTGGTGTATCGATCAGCTTCGCCACCGAGGATGACGCCTACGCCATTCCCAAGATCGAGGAATACATAGGGCGCTCCCTCCCTTGCACCCATCCTGAAGATGCATGGCTGGTGTTGCCCGAGCCGCCGGAAGGCAATTTCAAACCTCGCCACCGATCCGACAGCCGCCCTCCCCGACCGGGAGGCCGTGGCGGACCTAGGCCGGGTGGTCGTGGACCACGTCCCGGCGGGCCGCGAGGCCGACGCCCTCCACGATAATACGCGCTTATTGCATTTTGTTATGCCGCAACGAATTACGACGCGCAACGGCATGAAAACAAAAATGGAGTATGTTTCATTGACAGAAGGGCGCGTTTTTTTTATCTTTTCCGGCTCTATTTAAGAAGAACGAGGACATCATGGAAGCTTATGCAGTAATCGAAACCGGCGGAAAACAGTACCGGGTTCAAGCCAACGATAAATTTGACGTGGAATTGCTGGAAGGTGAAGCCGGCGCGACCATTACCTTGGACAAGGTTCTGGCCTATTCCAACGGCTCGGAATTGGTAGTCGGAAGCCCCACGGTTGCCGGCGCCACCGTCACGGCGGAAATTGTTGAACAACATCGCGGCCGCAAGGTCGTTTCGTTCAGGAAGAATCGCCGCAAAGGGTTTCACAAGAAAATCGGTCACCGCCAGGAATTGACCAAAATCAAGATCAAGGAAATCAAGGGTTAATTCAGCCCGGAGGATTTAGTCATGGCACATAAAAAAGGACAAGGTTCAACCAAGAACGGCCGGGACAGCAATTCACAACGTCGTGGCGTAAAGTGTTTCGGCGGTGAAAACGTCATCACCGGCAACATCATCGTGCGTCAGGTCGGCAACAAGTTCCATCCCGGACGCAATGTCGGTCAAGGTCGCGACTTTACATTGTTTGCATTGAAGGACGGCGTGGTCGAGTTCGACAAGAACGGACGTCGTGTCAACGTTCGCGAGCTTCAAACCGCTTAAGCACCCGCGTGCGGCACACGCCTCACCTGCGTATTTCCACATGGCGAATTCCTTCGGGGATTCGCCATGTTTATTTTGATAAAGCCGTAAAGCACTCATGAAAGCCATCGCATTCAAGGACCGGGTAAAAGCACAGTTCATCGCCGGCAACGGTGGTGACGGATGTGTTTCATTCCGGCGCGAAAAATTCGTGCCACGCGGCGGGCCGGACGGTGGTAACGGCGGCCATGGCGGTCATGTCTTTCTGAAGGCCGACAAGGATGTCGATTCCCTGGTAAGCCTGTACTTTCAACCCATTCAAAAAGCCGGGCACGGAAAAAAGGGCGAGGGCAACAACCGGACCGGTGAAACCGGAAACGATTTGGTAATCCCGGTTCCTTGTGGAACCGTTGTTTATGAATTGCCCGGCCTGCCTCCTCCGCCTGTGCATGATTATGAGGTGGATGAAAACCCACCCGAGGAATCCAACCCAAAACCCGAAGACGAAAAAATCTATATCGGAGAGGTTGTGGTGGACGGTGAACAACTGCAGGTCGCAACCGGCGGAAAAGGCGGCCGGGGAAATTCTTCATTTGCATCATCAACGAATCGCGCTCCGCGGGAATTTACGCCGGGAACCGAAGGCGAGCACAAGCGTTTGCTGTTGGAGCTGAAACTTGTCGCCGAAGTGGGGTTGGTCGGATACCCAAACGCCGGGAAGTCCACCCTGTTAAGCAAATTGAGCCATGCGCATCCTAAAGTTGCCGCCTATCCATTCACCACCCTCAACCCGCAAATCGGAATTCTTCAGTTTGATGATTTCACCACGATCCGTATCGCGGACATTCCCGGGCTGATTGAAGGCGCCCATCGCGGCGTCGGACTCGGGCACGACTTTTTGCGACACGTGGAACGGACACGATTGCTGATTTTTGTCATCGATATGGGTGGCGTGGACGGGCGCGACCCGATTCACGACTATGAAAGCCTCCGCAAGGAACTGGCGCTATACAATGAAGATCTTCCGCATCGCCCGGCAATAGTGGCGGCAAATAAAATGGACTTGCCGGAAGCCACCGAACAGTTGGCGCGCTTCACACGCGAAACCGGAATCACGCCGTTTCAGATGTCGGCCGAATTGGGCGATGGAATTGAAAAATTGAAAGATGCTTTGTACGACTGGAAGCGTGGTCGACGCTTCATCGACGAATCACCCGAAGTTCATCATCCGGGGTAAGGACTTCGCGCGTGAAGCGAGGCTTGCACCTCTCGAATATCCCTGGCAATCATGGTTCTTTTCTTAACTGCGCAATCCGCGGTTAATCTTCTTCGGTTTTTGGGAATATGACAATGTAACACAGACATTCTTGTCTGTGG
>DAOLDL010000130.1:0-5248 GCA_035327305.1 Kiritimatiellia bacterium
TAAAGACCAAACACGCACGTAGAAGCTTAAGTGACTCTTATGCGGACGGGGGTTCGATTCCCCCCGCCTCCACCATTTCTCTTCTGATCCATTGGGGGCGCGACGTTTCTTCTTCTTCTTGTGAATCCCATCCTCGACTTAACTGCGAGGTTCCCCCGAGTTGTGAACAGTGTCGAGTCTTATGGTTGATGAAGTACTCCTTTTGTTGTTGTTTTCAATGTTGGTTTGTTGAATCGGTTGGTTGTCCATGGAAAAAGAAGCTGGCTCTGCTGGCGAGCAACTCGCCGACGGATACTTGAATATTGCGACCACGGGTCGGGGCCGGGGAGGCATCTCTCCGGCCTTTTCATGAAGAGGAAGAGGCGCAGGAGCCTAAAATCATCTGCTCATTGGGCCTGCGGGCGGGACTTGACGAGCAATCAAGTTGATTGCATATTGATATCAAAACGATATCAACGAGGATTCTATGTCTGCTATAATTGTTCGTGATTTGCCAGAAGGGTTGCATGATTTGCTCAAGAAGGATGCACGGCATCATCATCGATCCATGTCTAAACACATAGTTGCCATCTTGGAAGATGCGTTGAGTGAACGTCGAAAATCCACTCTTCCCAAACCGCTGAAGACAGTGCGCCCCATCACGCCCGAGTTTATTGACTGGGCCAAGCGTGAGGGGCGGGCATGATCGTTGTCGATACCAATATTCTGGCATACCTGTACTTCGATAGTGAACGCACCACTTTGGCGCAAGCCGTCCACCAAAAGGATCAGGACTGGATCGCGCCGGCTCTGTGGCGACATGAGTTCATAAACATCCTCGCCATGAACGTCCGTTTCAAACGACTATGCGTTGATGACGCCGTATCGATTTGGGACGAGGCTCTCGCCCGATTGGCCGGATCGGAGTTCTACCCGGATACCGGTGAAGTTATCAGAATCGCGCAAGCGAATATGATCAGTGCTTACGACGCGCAATTCATAGCGTTGGCCCGACAGAAAGGGGTAGTCTGCGTCACGGAAGACAAGGAAATGCTCAAGAAATGCCCGGACATCACTTTAACTATGGAGGCATTCATTGACGGAGGTCCGCTTGTGGTGCGGGAGAAGAAGGCGAAATATACGGCAAAGAAGAAGGCCCATCCTGTGCGTCGGGTCAAGCCCTACAAAGCAAAATTCCCGTTAACCGAGGAGTTTATTAACGCCGCCAAGCGCGAGGGGCGGGCATGAATAGGAAGCCGCAATTAGACCATGTCTCTTGATCGTAAAGCCGCCATAGAACGCCTGAAAATGTTCGACTTTCCGGCCCTTTTCACCCAGGTACTCGGCTGGGACTGGTACACAGCCGAGACGAAGATTACGGCGAACAAGGCCGACTTCACCCTCAAAGGCGTAGCCGAGAAACGCGGCGTACATGTCTTCCACTGCCTCCCCGGACCTGACGGACGCATCCCCGACGCGGGAACCATTTCGGCCATTGAGCGGCAGGTGGTCAAGCTCGCCAGCGTCGAAGTGCGCGAGATCAACGACCTGATCACCTACAACCTCGACATCGAACAGTTTGCGCAGGACGTGGTGCAAAACTGCGAGGGTCCCGATCTTCTGCGTGCCGTCTGGAACGCGGTATCGAACATCTCCGTACTCGATCCGACCTGCGAGTCCGCCGCCTTCTCCATTCGCACCCCGTGGGTGAACATGGTGATGAACCGCGAGCGACTGCTTCCTGTTTATCGCCGATACCATCTGCCACCTTTTCCTTAGGTCCGCCCGAACCCCAAGGCACACCTGGCCATACTCCATAATGTGCCGATCAAAATAAGTTCGGACCAAATTGAGGACGGTCCATCATTTTATTGCAGGGCCATGGATAAAGCCATCAGGCTGTATGATGTGACCAGTGTGGGATCAGCTTCCCACCAGCGTCCTTCGGTGTTCACCCAGTATCCGGCGCCGTCAGCGTCGATTTTCTGTAAGCTGATCATCTTGCGGGCCAGTTCGGTTTTCCAATTTAACGATTCGCCGTCGGCAAGTCCCAGTATGTCGACGCCCATTACGGAAAGCGCTTTGGCCAGCGTTTGATAGTAGTAATAAAGCCCCTGTTGGTTCATTCCGGGATTCTCTTCAAGCGTCCAGTTTTTGAGCGACCACTCAAAAGCTGATTGCACCCTCGGATCATTTTTCCCGACGTCCGCGTAAATAAAACTCAACAAGCCGGCGTAGGTCATGCTTCCGTACGAACGCAAACGAATTTCTCCTGCTTCGTTGGTAAAACTCCCGGCCATGCTGGAATCCGGTTTGTAAGCGAATCCTCCGTATTCCGCAGGATCATCAGATGCCCAAGGCTGGTCATTTGACTCCGGACGATTTTGCACGCGTTCAATAAAGCGCCGGGCGGCAGCCCAGTCCAAATCAGCCCGATCTCCAGTGGTTGTGCGTAAATCTTCCACGCTTTCCGTCAACCGCATCGCTTCGTAGGCAACGTATGAGTTGGATAAATCCGCGTATGCGCGATCCGTCTCGGCATCGTAGCCCATGCCGCCGTAATAGATGTCGTCTCCGAAATGCTGGATGCCGGCGATGAACTGGCGCGCGCGTTGAATCATGGGAATGTATTCGGGATGACCTGTCGCATGTAATGCCACCATGACGATGGCCGTGTTATAGTTGCATAGCCCGCCGCCACGCCTCTTTTCCGATGGTTCACGGCAAAAGGAACCGTTTTCATTAAATGTGCCGGACATGTAGCGGGCGGCAAGGGCGATGGCTTCGTTGTCTTGTTCCAGCCCCGCACGTATCATGGCCCAAACCGGCAAGGCCGTCAGGGCGGGAAAATCCGGATTGGACCAATAACCACCCGGTTGTTGACGATCCAGTAGCCACTTGATTGCCCGATCCATAGCCGCCTGTCCTTCGCGGCGAATTGATTCCGGCAATGGTGAAATTTGAGTGGCGGGAGTTACTGCATCAAGCACGACATCTTCACCCCGAGCGATCGTGGCGGGATGAAAACAAACAGCAAGTAAAACAACAAATGATAGAAGTGTTTTCATGATGAAATCAAAATGACGTGAAAAACCTGCGGCGTCAAGCCGGGGTGAAAATTCATGGTAATTGGTCAATTGACACGACGAGGGCGCCGATTCTCCATTGCATGATACTTGTTAAGTGGGCGTTTACGACTTTCCCGCAAGTTGTCCGCACGCCGCCGCGATATCATCGCCCAGGGAATGTCGGAGGGTGACTTTGAATCCGGCGCGTCGCAATCCGGCGGCGAATTGTTCACGCGCCTCTTTGGTCACTGGATTGAACGCACTCCCGGGGTGGGGATTGAACTGGATTAGATTGATGCGCACTTCAAAATCTTTTAAATAATTGATCAGCGATGACAAATCCTCTTCTCCATCGTTCACGCCTTTCAACAGCACGTATTCAATCATGATCGGACAGGCGCTTCCAATGGTTGGAAATTTTGCCCGGAGTTTTTCCAGGGTTTGGGATTTTCCCGCCGGCATGAGGGTTTTGCGTAATTCCTGCCGCGCGCTGTGAAGGCTCAAAGCCAGGCGAATATCCGGATAGCGAGTGGCAAATCGCGCCATCGCCTCCGCCATGCCGACGGTTGACACCATCAAGTGCCGGTCCGCCAGATAAAAAGCTCGTGCGTCGCGCAGAGTATCGAGCGCCCGGTACAGGTGTTTTTCATTATGCAAAGGTTCGCCCATTCCCATAAAAACAACGTTTCGGATGCGGCGGTTTTCCCCGCGTACCAATTGCATTGCCAGCAGTACCTGGTCGAGCATTTCATCCGAGGTCAGATTGCGGGCAAGCCCGAGTTTTCCCGTCGCGCAGAATGCGCAATTTGCCGCGCAACCGGCTTGCGAAGATACGCAAAGGCTGGTGCGCCCGCTGGCAATGCGAAGAATGACGGTTTCAATCAAGTGGCCATCGCGGGTTCGAAACGCCAGTTTCGTCGCGCCGTCCTTGCCGGAGTCATTTCGGTTCGCAAGCGTCAGCGTCGGCAATGCGATTGATTCACGAAACAATCCTTTTTTGTCATCCGGCAATTCCTCGAGACATGACTCAAGGGGCAACGCTTTTTTGAACATAGCTGTTCGGAAGCGTTTTAAGTTACTTTCACCAATCCGGTTGGCGCTTGCCCAGTGAATCAGGCTGTCTATGTCATATATGGAAATCATACATTGTCGTTCATGTTTATATCAAAGCAGGCACTTTATGAATGAATACCCATGGTTGCAACTTGATACATGTATTGTACAATTGCCATTGCTGATGGTGATGACATGACAGCCAAAGCAAATTTTGCCGACTTGATACTGTCGGCGCATGTCGCTTTCATAGCATTCGTGGTCGTGGGGCAATTGCTTATCATGCTCGGCGCCTGGCGTGGCTGGCGTTGGATTCTCAATTTCCGTTTTCGTATTTGCCATGTGCTGGCAATCGTATTCGTGACCCTGCAAGCCTGGGTGGGGGCCTGGTGCCCATTAACGTTGTGGGAGGATGCATTGCGCCGGTCTGACGGACAGGATGGGTACAGCTCCGGATTTATCGCTCATTACGTCCATCAGTTAATCTACTTCGAACTCCCGTTGTGGGTATTCACCATCGCTTACACAGCATTTGCCGGTCTGGTGATGGTGTTTTGGTTTGTGGCGCGGCCGCGGTAATAATGATTTGATAGATCGTCGAGGCGTTTCTCAACCGGTATAGCCGTGTGTTATAATTGTTTTAGACTGATAATGTAAAAATCATCGATTGAAGGTCCGGCATGAATATGTTTACACAGCGTCAACAAGCGGGTTTATTGTTCTTGGCACTGTTCGGATTGCTTATTCCGAACGGTATATTCCTTTACTACGCATTTACGGATTTCTCCGTTGTTTGGGAGGCGCTCGGAAATCCGGTGTCCGCGGTCTTCATTGCCGAGGCAATGGGGCTGATGATCTTCTTCGCCTGGTTGCTGAACCGATTGAACTTTCGCCGCCCCGGCGCATGGGGATTTATTATCATGTCACTTCTCGGCAGTATGGCGTTCAGTATCCCGGCTTTTTTGTGGTGGCACAATCGTGCCTCAAGGCATAAAACGGGCTGATAATATTATACGGGAAGGGTAGGGGTAAACATATCCGGATTCTTCGATAACGTGAAGGTGGAGGATATTATTGTGCCTTGAGTCGGTGACGTGGCGTACCCGGCAGGAGTTGAACCTGCAACCTTCTGATCCGTAGTCAGATGC
>DAOLDL010000131.1:0-5176 GCA_035327305.1 Kiritimatiellia bacterium
CGCCGGGGACAGACACCTCGTCACAAGATGTTGAGTTACAATAGGAGGATTATTCGGCCCGTGATCGCGATTCATTCTGGCGCCACCCGGACTCCCCCCTTTTTCCGTGTGAAGTCGCTGATTCCACAGCACGTGATAATGACCCTTATTCTCTGTCCCTTATTTTCCCTTCTGCATCCAGCCCGGATGCTCTTTGATCGGGGTGGTTTTTGTCCTTTGTGATCATTTGTTTCAACTCTTCATCCTACCAACTCAACGGGCGGGACGCCCATTGCACAATGTGGAGCGGGCATCTTGCCCGCGGATGGCGATGCGGGGGAAATCCGGGATCGGAGGGCTTGTGGTATCGGAACGACGAATTCTCCTAGAATTTCGGAACCGGTTTTTCCTGTTTGCGACTTGGTGCGGACTTCCACCGGATATAGGCGGCGCTTTCCAGTATCAGCGTGGTTGAGTTCGGTAGCAGGCGCGCATGTGCGCCATCGTTTCGTATCCACAACTGTTCTGAAAACATGGATACCGGCAAAGGTGCGGCCGTCAGGTTCGGGGTGGTATCTTCTCCCTCTCGTCGCCAGGCGTTGATTCCGCCGTTGGCTTCGAGAATCGCCTGTAATTCCGGCCCGGTTATTTTTCGATTCATTTCCAAGTGTTTGTATTCCACCCGGTGGGCAATTCCTCTCGCGAATCCAATGCGTATACGCCATCCCTGAAAATGGTAGGTTCTGTTGTTGGCGTGGGGGCCTGAAAGCAATGGGTAATGGCGATCCGAAAATGTTTCGCCCACATCCTTGCCGTGATTATACCGCATGGCGCAAGCCACCTCGTTCTCTCCCAATCTCGCGTGAGCGGATATGCCAGACAACAAAATCAAAATCACCAAATGTCGAAACACCATGCGTTCACCCCTTGTCCTCTGATCTAATTGATTCGGCAGAAATTTGCAATCTGATAACCCGGCATGTGAAGATCGAAGCCACCAGGGACGACTAATTGTTTTCGGTCAAGAATCCGACCCAAAAACAATCCGCTACAAATTCAGCATCCTCCCTTGTTCCCCTTTTCTTCATCCGCGTCATCTGCGTAATCAGGCTTTGCAAGGCTACGCCCTGACAAGTCTGCGGTTAAAGGATACTGATTCTCTGCCCCTTCTTTGTCAGGACTTGAACACATTATGACAATGCCATTCCAAATAATCGCGACTCGGGCGATTGGGCACAGCTGACGGCATCGAAACCAGCGGGCGGCCATTTAACGCATAGTATTCCCGGCCGTTGCTGAATTCTTCCTTGATCCTTTTACTGACAAGAATCTGATAGTCCGGCGTGACGGCTACGTACCCTCGATCATACAGGATGTGCAGGTCTGATCGCAGAAGCAGGCCATTCGTAATGTTGTGCGGGCCATTCAGCGCGTAAGGCTTTATATGGGAAGCCTGTAAAACGGGCAGGGTTCTCTCGCCACTCATGGCACATCGACGATTGTAGGCATCCGTGACGACGACCCTGAATCCTCCCTGTCCAAGGCGTGGACGAATGATGCAGTCATTGCCGTAGAGCGGGCGGTCCTCCTTGGTGATCGCAATCATTTCGTCCGCCGATTTTCCAATCGGATTACGTACCGCGGATAAACGATCATTAACCGCCCGCCAAAGCGCGGCCCCCTCGAGCATTTCCGTGTCATAGGTTTTTCCCACAACTATATTCGGACTCCAACTCGCCGGGACCGGAATCCAATCCGCTCGTTGAAAAAAGAATGGCTCAGTCAGAACCGTACAGCCGATGACCGGATCGGGGTCTGTCTTTCTGCTGAAATGGGAAATTCTCCGGTGCAACTCGAACAGATTGTCCGTGCCGTTGTTTCGCTCGAAAGTCTCCCACGCCAGTGAGAGCGGAAGCGTGGTATGGCGAACAAAAAAACCACCGCCCACGATGAAATTATCCGGGCTGTGAAGCTTGAACAGGAATGGGGCGCCGACTTCTATCGCGCCAAAGTTCTGGGTACTGCTCGGACGCCAAAAGTTCACCTCTTCCGGGGCCAACGCCGCCAGATAAGTGAACCACTGCTTATCCGTAATACCCACCCAGTATTTCACGATGGAAAATCTTAACGTCTTGCGGGTAAATCGACAAGCCATGAAGCTTCAGCCCTGATGGAAAAACCGATAAATCAACTTTTCTATCACCCACGAAGTGATACTCTGGGTTCATGCATCAGTACTTTGAATCGATCGCCCGAAAACTTCGACGCTTTGCCGAAGAACGCGATTGGGACCAATTCCATTCCCCGAAAAATCTGGCTATGGCCCTTAACGTTGAAGCCGGGGAACTGTTGGAACTCTTCCAATGGCTCACGCAGGAGCAATCACAAAACCTTCCGCCGGATAAACAATCAAAAGTCGCCGAGGAAATTGCCGATATTCAAGTCTACCTGATCCGAATCGCCGACAAGCTGGGTATCGACATCCTCGATTCCGTTCACGCCAAGATCAAACAGAACGAAGAAAAATATCCCGCCGATAAAGTTCGCGGCAGTGCCCGAAAATATACCGAATACAGCGAATAACCAGTTCCACCCACTATGATCGTCTATGCCTCCACCAAATCAGGTTTTATCGAAGACGTGGAGCAGAACCGGATCGAGGACCGGATACTGAACCTGCTGAAAAAACGAATTCACCACTCCGCCTCGGAAAGCGAAATCCGCTCATGGCGGGAATCGCTGAAGTACATGCACATCCTGCTGGCCCGTACTGATGTACCGGATGATGCCGGCGTCGCCATCGAGTACAATATTCCAACGACCGCCAAACGGGTGGATTTTATCCTGACCGGTCGCGATGCAGAAGACCGGCCGACCGCGGTTGTCGTGGAACTGAAACAGTGGGAGGAGGTATGGCCCACGAAGATGGATGGCATCGTCACCACCATCCTGCAGGGCAGGAAAGTCAATACCAGCCACCCATCGCTCCAGGCTTGGTCTTACGTCGAGATGATTGAAGATTTCAACGAAACGGTTCGCAACGATAACATCCGGCTTACTCCTTGCGCGTACCTGCACAACTGCAATGCTCCGCACGTCATCAACGATCCATTCTACAGGGAACACACTGAAAAAGCGCCGGCATTCCTGAAAACCGATGCCGACAAACTCAAGGCGTTTATCGAGCGCTATGTGCGCAAAGGGGACCGGGGTGAACTCATCTACCGGATCGACGGCGGCAAAATCAAACCGTCCAAAAGCCTGGCCGATGCACTGCTGGGAATGTTGCAAGGAAACCGCGAATTTCTTCTCATCGACGACCAGAAGCTTGTCTACGAAACCGCCCTCGCGCTATCCGACGAGGCCACAAAAGGCAAAAAGCAGGTACTCATCGTGGAAGGCGGACCCGGCACCGGAAAATCCGTAGTGGCTATCAACCTTTTGGTAGAACTGCTCAACCGGGAGAAAATCGCGCATTACGTTACGCGCAATGCAGCTCCACGTGAGGTTTACAAAAGCAAACTGATCGGTTCGTTCCGAAAAACGAGGATCGATAACCTCTTCAAGGGATCTGGTAATTACGTTGAATCCGAGGCGAACAGCATTGATGTACTCATCGTCGACGAAGCCCATCGTCTTAATGAAAAATCCGGCATGTTCCAGAATCTCGGCGAGAATCAAATCAAGGAAATCATGCATGCCGCGCGGTTGAGCGTCTTTTTTATTGATGAGGACCAGCGCGTGACATGGAAGGATACCGGTCGCAAAACAGACATTCAGCAGTGGGCTGAAAAGGCCGGCGCCGAGGTCGTTGAGCTCGAGTTGCAGTCGCAGTTCCGCTGCAATGGATCAAATGGCTACCTGGCCTGGCTGGACAACACTCTTCAGATTCGGGAAACCGCCAACAGGACGATGAAAGACATCGAGTATGAATTCCGGGTGTTTGACAATCCAAATGAAATGCGCCGCCTTATCGAAGAGAATAATCGCGATAATAATAAGTCCAGATTAGTAGCCGGCTACTGTTGGGATTGGGTAAGTAAGAGCGATAAAAATCGGATGGATATAGATATTCCCGAACATGATTTCCGCATGCGATGGAATCTCAAAGATGATGGCGGGTTATGGATACTGAAACAGGAGTCGGTTAATGAAGTCGGATGTATCCACACCTGCCAGGGGCTCGAAATGGATTACATTGGAGTGATCATCGGACCTGATTTTGTGGTTCGCAATGGCGAGGCAGTTGCGAGGCCAGAAAAAAGGTCCAAGATGGATTCCTCCATCAAAGGATACATACAAGCCCTTAAAAACAATCCGGAAGCCGCGCGCCGGAAAGCGTCCGAGATCATCAAGAACACCTATCGGACGCTAATGACGCGCGGCCAGAGGGGTTGTTACATTTTTTGTACCGACCCAGAAACCAACGCCTATTTCCGCGAAGCGGCGGGTATGGCCAGCGCTTCGATTCGGGCATCGTCACCGATTCCGTTCGAAAATCTCGCGTTACCGGTTTTGGAGCGGGATGACGTCATTCCCTTCAAGGATGCTGTGCCGATTCTTGACCTCAAGGTTGCCGCCGGGGATTTCAGCGAAGAGCAGTGGATTGAACACCGGTATTGGGTGAAACTACCGGAGCCATTCAATGCCAAGCCCGGATATTTTGTGGTAAGGGTTGTGGGCGAATCCATGAACCGTCGCATCCCACACGGATCATGGTGTTTGTTCCGCACCGACTCCGGTGGATCGCGTGTCGGAAAAATCGTACTGGTCCAGCACCGGTCAATCCAGGATCCGGAACTCGGCCGGTTTACCGTGAAGATTTACCATAGTGAAAAAAACATGGCTGGCGACTCATGGACGCACGAGCGCATTGTGTTAAAACCGGACAGTAGTGATCCTGCCTTCAAGTCTATAACGATTAAGCCGGACGAAGCAATCGAGTTGAGAGTCCTTGGCGAATTCGTTGCATCACTTGGCCAAGCGTAGCAACTGAGGGCCGAAATAGAGCAAGCATACCCCCGTTAATGGTGTTTGGCATTCATAATCCTCATCCTAATCTTAATCCTAATCGGTCGATCAGGATTACGCGTACGATTATGAATGACGATTTAACCGGTCTTAAGCTCTCGGCCGCGCCGGGGACGCGCCGGGGACAGACACCTCGTCACAAGATGTTGAGGGACAACGGGAGGAA
>DAOLDL010000132.1:0-4954 GCA_035327305.1 Kiritimatiellia bacterium
GACCAAGACGCGGACCGCCGGTCATTGGCGGGTTCATACTCAACTGATGGACAAGTACGGCAATCCGGTTGCCCCGCCCAAGCCCGGCCCAAACCGTTTTCTATTTTCATATCTCGGCGTGATGATTCCGTTTCTCCTCGTGCAGGGTTTGGCGCTGGGTGGTCTGCTGGTGATGCTCCCGGGAATGGAGGGGATGGCCGACACGGCGGTGAACCTTCGGGATGTCCTGCGCGGAGTGATTGGCGTCGCCGGCTTTCTCGTGCTGGGATTCTTAATTGATCTGCGGAAAATCGGCGAACAGCCTTTTGTCTGGATGAGCACGATGGCCCACCATGCCAAAGGCCGGTTGCTGGTATTTCAATTCAGCATTTTGATTGGTCTGCCGTTGATGTCCTTGACCGACCAACCCCGGTTCTTTTTCAGCGTGTTTGTGATACTCAAGACCTGGCTCGATTTCAGCATCTACCTGCCATCTCTGGAACCCAGGGAAGCGCCGAAGTGGCTTTGCCGCATCATGGATAAAATGCCGGGTCCGGCGGGAGTTGACGCAGGCGACGGCGGCTTTGCCGCGTTCTGGCGCCGGGACATCGCTGAAAAACAGGAGATCGCCGCGATGGATGAACGGCGGATGGATGCTGGCGAGTAGGGGTAACCCTTGGTGTGACGCCATGACTTGGTGACGCCGGGCGTCATGGCGTCATCCTTCCAGCGCCAGCTTGGTGGGTAAAGCTGATAAATTGCCGTGGACTGCCATACGAAGCCGTGAGTTCTTGAGTTTTCCATATTGTAGCAATGGATGAAATGTCATAGAATCGTCCGCAGGGTTTGATTGGTAATGTTGTATGGACATGCGCTATTTTGATCTGATTTGCCTCGGATGCGTTTTAATGGCGTTGTCATTAATCCCGGTTCATCCCGTTAAAGCGGACGCACCTGCGCTGGTGGGTCACATCCGGTCGGGATCCATCGGAGCGGGATGGAATCATTCACTGGCTGTGCGATCCAACGGCACGGCCGTCGCATGGGGGCTTAACACGTTCGGTCAGCGTACTATACCCGCAACCAACGCAAATTATATTGCAGTCGCGGGCGGCGGCCACCATTCGATGGGATTGAAGAACAATGGTTCCATTGCGGCATGGGGTCGCAATATCGAGGGTCAAACGAATGTCCCGTCTCCCAATGCCGACTTCATCGCCATTGCGGCCGGTGGATTGCACTCGCTTGGACTGAAAGACAATGGATCGGTTATGGCGTGGGGGTTAAACACCAGCGGGCAAACGAATGTGCCGTCGCCCAATTCAGGATTTATCGAAATTGCCGCCGGTTGGATTCATTCATTGGCGTTGAAAACCAATGGTGTAATTGTGGGTTGGGGCGGGAACGGCGAAAATCAATTGAATGTGCCCGCGCCTAATTCCAATTTTATCGCGGTCGCCGCCGGTGGCTACCATTCACTGGGGTTGAAAACGGATGGCGCCATTGTCGCGTGGGGTCGCAATAACGAGGGCCAATGCAACGTCCCCGCACCCAATGCTAATTTCATAGCCGTAGCAGGCGGTTTATACCATTCAGTCGGACTAAAAGCGGATGGCGCCGTGGTGGTCTGGGGGGATAATTCCTTCAATCAATCCGATCTTCCTGCCGGAAACTCCAATGTCGTCTTGATAGCCGCCAACGGCTATCACACCCTTGCGCTCAAGTCCGACGGCGTCATTCTCGCCTGGGGTCGCAATACGGACAACCAAACCAATGTGCCTACGAATGAAAATTACGGGATACGCGGGCCGGCGGTTTCGCCGGCCATCGGAACCACCGATGGTGGTTATGATGTATTGATTAACGGCTACTTTCTCGGTGGCGATGTTACCAATGTGACTCTCGTTGGTGTCGATGTGAGTTCGATTTCCAGTCAATCATCCACCCATATTCTTGTGGTTGCCGGCGCGGCCATGTCCCCGGCATTCGGCGGTGTGGTTGCATATTCGAGCGGCGATGGAGAACTATCCATCGCGGATGCATTCCGTTATCGCGGTCTTCAAAGCATTTCATTCCCGGAAATTCCCGGTCAGTCCGTATTTGCCCAAGTGGTTCTCGAAGCTTCGGCGTCATCCGGCCTTCCAGTGTCGTATTCCGTGTTGGCCGGTCCGGCAACCATTGCTGACGGATCCAATGTCACGTTCACCGGTTATGGCGAAGTGTTCATTCAGGCGGAGCAGGACGGCGATGACGATTGGTACGCCGCGGCGGAAGTGATTCGCAACTTCGTGGTCACCGGCGAAACGGCAACGGTTACTATTCATGATTTGAATCAAATTTACAACGGCTCGCCGCGGTTGGTTACCGCGACGACCGACCCGAATGGTCTTGACGTGGTCATTACGTACAACGGCGTCACAAATGTGCCGGTAAACGCCGGAAATTATATAGTCACAGGTCGCGTGGCGGATGCCTTTTATACCGGCGCGGCCACTGGCTTGCTGGTTGTCGGAAAGGCTGATCAGACCATAACCTTTGATCCGATTTCCGATAAATTATCCACCACGCAGTTTGTGCTGATCGCATCTGCATCATCCGGTTTGCCGGTGTCGTTTGATGCCGGAGTCGGACCGGTCATCATATCCGGCGGAAGCAATGTTTCTTTTACCGGTTCGGGTATTGTCTCCATTTTGGCGACACAATCAGGCGACGGTAACTGGAACCCCGCGCCTTCGGTTACCAATGTTTTCAACGTTCTGGATGACTTTTATTACCTGGCTTTGGTGGTTGGGCCAAACGGATCGGTTAACGTGGCGGATGGATTCAAACCCGCATTCTCAAACATCATCATTACCGCGACTCCCGCCCCGTATCATGCATTCGCCGGCTGGGGCGGCAATGTTGCGCCGGCGGATGCATTCAATAATCCATTGATCGTAAACATGAGCGGATCAAAAACCGTCACCGTAAGTTTTGCGGAAACAACCACGAGCGGAGGCGTATCGATACCCTGGTTGGTCGGATTGGGCTTCACCACCAACTTTGAAGCTGAAGCGATGGCCGATCACGATGATGACGGGGTGTCCACCGGCGACGAATATTTTGCTGATACGGCGCCTTTTGATATCGAGTCATTCCTGTCGATTGATGTCATAGCCTTGACTACGACGCCGTCGGGAATCGTGGTTCGCCTGGCCGGCGTTGTTTCAACGAATCGCGTTTACGATCTGCAATACCGCGAATACGGCGCATCAAATCCGTGGCAACCGGTTTCGGGTTACACCAATTTGATCCCCGACGGTGAATGGCTCTCCATAACCAATCCTCCCGCATCGCCTTCCGGCGGATTGTTCCGGCTGGAAGTGCGAAAACCTTGACATCGCTTCTTACGACTGGTCGGCTCACGCAATGATGTGTATCATGTCGCGCAAATGGATACCTTGTTTCACAATATTACCTTTGTCGCGGCGTTTATCGGGTGGTTCTCCGCCCAGGCAATCAAGTTTACCTGGAATTTGCTGAAAAACCGGACGCTTGATTTCAAGTATTTGATCAGCACCGGTGGAATGCCAAGCGCGCACTCCGCCACAGTCAGCGCTTTGGCGACTTCGGTTGGTTTTCGCGAAGGGACGGATTCCACCATGTTCGCCGTGACGCTGGCCTTTGCTCTAATTGTGATGTTCGATGCGCAAAGCGTCCGCCGCGCCGCCGGTCAGCAGGCCCGGCTTCTCAATCAAATCGTACAGGAGTTGTTCAAGGAGCATCATTTGTCGACGCACAAGCTGGCGGAACTGCTGGGGCACACGCGACTCGAAGTTTTCGCCGGAATGTTGCTCGGCGTGGTTATTGGTTGCTGGCTTCATATGTGGTGACGCCATGCCGGTGATTGAATGTGCATACCGGGCGCCACTGCTCTTGAAAAACGGCCATACACAGACGGTGCTGGGCGCTTATAAGCCGGTTGCCCGGATTCCCTACGAACGTGTCCGCATCGAAACCCCGGATGGCGATTTTCTCGATATCGATCAAGCCGTGCCTCTGCGCCGCGAGCGGCGGTTGGTTATCATCTCCTATGGCATGGAGGGCGATTCACAACGCCGCTATGTGCGTGCGATGGTTCGCGCCATGAAGGCTTCAGGTCGTGATGTCTGGGTGTGGAATTATCGCGGCGCCAGCGGCGAACCGAACCGCAAGGTTCATTTTTATCACGGCGGACTGATCGACGATTTGGGCATGGTCATTTTGGAGGCGAGAATTCAGGGGTATCTGTTTATCGACCTGATCGGATTCAGCCTCGGTGGAAACCTGGTTCTGAATTATCTCGGGAAATTGGGATACCGCGTGCCCGGCGAAATTCGAAGCGCTGTCTGCTTTTCCGTTCCTTGCGATGTGGAAGATTGTGCGCGTCAATTACAGCGCCGGGACAATCGTTTTTACATTCGCCGTTTCCTGCAGTCGTTTCGCGAGCGGATACGGCAAAAAATGCATGTCATGCCCGGTCGTATCGACGACCTGGGCTTTGAGGAAATTACATCATTGGAAGCATACGATGAACGTTACACCGTTCCTCATTTCGGATTTGACGGCGTGCCCCAGTTTTATCGATGGGTCAGTAGCAAATACACGTTGAGCGGCGTTCAGCGTCGAACGCTTATAGTGAATGCATTGGACGATCCGTTTCTCGGTCCCGACTGTTTTCCGCGTGAGGCGGCGGAAAAGAATCCGGATCTTACCCTGGAAATTTCTCGTCATGGCGGCCATCTCGGTTTTCTGGGGTGGAATCCAGTCGCGACCGGATGGATGGAGCGGCGCGCGCTGGCGTTTCTTGATACGAACCCGTCTTGAGTATCCAGTGTCGCATCGCTCCGCCCTCCATTATATTCTTAACCCGAAAACCGAAGTTGCTGGCGGCGCCGTGCGGCAGTCATTTCGCCTGCAAGGCGTTGCGAAATGCTCGACATAACGCGAGGTTGTT
>DAOLDL010000133.1:0-4680 GCA_035327305.1 Kiritimatiellia bacterium
TGCGTCCGCCAATGTCACCGGGTCCGGGTTGCCCGCCTTCACAACTGTTGCAGGTGCCGTCCTTGGTGCTGTAAACTTGGAAGTTCAGCGAGGCCGGGTTGCCGTTCCAGTTTACATCAAGCAAGGCCTGCCGGTTGATTGCGAATTCCACGGCGTCAAGTTCTGAATTGAAATACGCACCGAGGAAATAATCGCCACGCGATTGCACACCGCCGACCGAGAATAGATTTTCCCCCAGCACGCTGGTGTTTTGGCTGGGGTTCATGTCGACATAAACCGTTCCGTTGGCGGAATCGTACACGGCGACGACCAGCTCCCAGCGCATATCGGTCAAGGCGTCGACTTCATCAGGAAGAACGCGTTCCCCGATTTCCGTATTTCCGGTGTCGACCACGACATACAAGTCCAGGTGACCTTCCTCGGCAAAAGGTTGGAGATCGTAGAAATCGATGCGGAAGTAAAAGCGATCGTCGCCGCCGTCAGCGATGGCGCCGCCATCGCGTGAATAGAATGCGACCAAATCACGCGAAGTATCATATCCGTCCCAGGCCGGGAATGTGTCGCCCTGTTTGTTGTTGGGGCCGTCGCCTTCGTAAAAGTCGAGGGCGCGCAAGTCATCCCAGGTCCACTCCATGAATTCTTCGAAGATGTCTTTGCCGTCCAATTGTCCGATAACGGGGCCGGGACCAATATTTATGGAGCCAACCGGGGTGGGAATGTTGATGTCCACGCGTGGATCAGAACCATTCAAATAGTGTTGGAAGTTGTTGATTCCGTCGCCGGTGATGTCGCCATCCGCGCCTTGCTGGGAATTCTGCGTATGGATTTCACCGGTACGAATGTTGTACCAGCCATTGTCCCAGGGATCCAGGCCGAACTTCACCTTCCATCCGTCGGGCAGGCTGTCGCCATTGGTGTCGGCGCTCAATGGATCGGTTTCAAGGAAAAGCAATCGAGGCCAGGTATTGGTGTTGCTCCAGACGCCGTTTCCATCGCGCGTTGGACGGGGGAAATCTGTCCACAACTTGTTGTAGTCAAGGGCGCGTGATCGAATGCCGGAAATGTTCATACCCAGCAGGTACTGGTTGTTGTTGGAAAAGTTCACGATGAACGGCGTGGTGGTTCCGGCCGGCCACAAAAGGGCCAGATCAACATATCCGTTGCGATTGGCATCTTCGAATCCGTCGCTTATGCCGTCGCCATCGGTGTCCGGGTTGTTCGGATCGGTTTCGAGGAACCGGGCATTTACCGGCAATGCATCGCGGTCCACGCGCGATGTGTTGTAAACCGTGGGTACGTTCGGATGCAGAATGATTTCGGTAATGACACCGGCATTAATCAAGCCGATATCGACCCGGCCATTGCGGTTCAGATCTTCCAAGTGATCGTCAAGCTGGTCGTTATCTGTGTCCGTTTTATTCGGATCGGTCATGGATCCGCCGATTTGATCGGTGCGGGAGCGGTTGCGATCAAATTTTGGATGCCACTGATTGTCAAACGTATTGAAAATGGGTGGGTCCTGATCGGCGATGAAATTGGGCCAGCCATCGCCGTTGGTGTCCGTGGTGGTATCCGTGCCGTCAAGGGCGCCGCCCCAGCCAAGTTCGAGACCGTCCGGCAGTCCATCGCCATCGGTGTCGGGAGAAAGGGGATCGGTGCGACCGGCGATGACCCAGAGATGGACTTCGCCATTGTTCCAGGATTCCGGATTGGTGGCCGGGAGATTCGTAGGGCTGGCTTCGATGAAGTCAAACAAGCCGTCGTCGTCATTGTCCGGGTTTCCGAATTCAAAGGGAACACGTTGCCGGAAAAAGACCCTGGTCGTGCGGAATGCTTGCGCCTCAATGGTGGCGTTGTTTCCATCGGTGTCGGCATTGGCGACAATCGTGTAAAGTCCTTCGGCAATATTGATCCAGTTAAAGCTCCAGAACAAGCTGTTGCCGACTACGATCGGATTGCCCTGAATGCGTTGGGCGGTAAGTCCGGATGCCGTGGTGCCCGGATAATTGTTCACCAGCATCAGTTGATTGCTGGAAATAACCTGGGAAACGATGACCCGGTTGGTCGAAATCTGCAAAACACTTCCGGCAAAAACCTGGGCGTCGAATTGCGTGTTGGTTCCCGTGACCATACGACTGCCAAAAGTTACGGATAGCGTACCCGTCAATGCATTGGTTGAGGATTCAACCGGCACCGATTGCCCCGTGGAGTTGGTAAACGTGATCCAGACGGATTGGACATCCATTCCCGTTTGCACCCGGATGTTGTGCTGGCGTTGGGTGGGGGAAGGATTGGCCACGTCGGGCAGTATCACCTGGTATGGGGCGCCATCGAGGTTGAACTGCGGCGGGTCGATGATGGATATCGCCGGCCCTGTGGAGCTTTTCAGCGCGCGAACTGAACGGTTGGCAAACAGGGTTACACCGCCACCTGCGGCATTGGTGTGAACAACTTCAATCTCATGCAGATAGTTCGGATCGCCATTCCACAAGTCGGGAAGTGTAAATACCATTTCATGGAAATTCGGCGTTACATCATAATTAAATGATATGGATTCACGGTCCTGCGCCAGGCCATTGATGTTAACGAGGAAGCGGTTGCGGGTAACCGTTTCATTCCAATCGGCCATTGATTTGCTGAACCAGACCTTCATGTCGTAAGGACTGCCGATGGTATCGCCATCGTTTTGAGGATAGGCGATGAACATGGACAAATCAGGGCCGCGTGTGTTGATCATTCGGGTCAAGGTGGTGAATCGACCATCCACATCGGAAAGCATGGGATTCGTGGACGAACTGACCTCGGCCAGCTTGATATAAATCATGGCCGTACCGTCATCCGGTATGTTGTTGTAATTAAAGCGCCATTCTATGGGATACTGACTGTTGATGTTGATGCTCGGGTTGACGCGGGTGGCTTCGACCCATGCGGTTTGCCCCAGCGCATTTGTGCCGTTACCAAAGCTTTGGCCGGTTTGGCCGTCATCGTTCAGCGTATTGATGTCCTGAATGTTGTACCAGACGCGGGTGACGGTCGGATCAGTGCGAACCACGAATCCAAAACGATTGTCATAGATCGTTTGTCCGGCGATGGGGAATTTGACTTCGCCTTCCGGAGGCTTGGTGTCGAGGTAGAATGTCTGATTGAAGATATTGTAGATCGCGGCGCGATAGCCGTTGCCTTCCGCCGCGCCGTCGCGTTGCAGAAATGCCTTTGCCTGAATGAAGTTGAAGCCTTCCACAAGCCCGGTGGCATACATGCCCCAATCATTGTGCGGGCGGTAAACCACCGTGGATGGATTGAAATTCGTGATATGCCACGTGCCCATCATTTTCTTTTTGCGTTCAATATCACCCATGCTGAACGGATAGGGCACATCCCATGGGGCGTCGGAATATCCCTGTTCGCGGGTGGCGCCGATCTTGTATTTAATTACGGTACCGGCCGACTGGGCCGGTATGAAGTTTTCCGACCACCAGTCGTTGGTGTTGGGTGGGTTTACAACATTGGCGCGAAAGAAAAGTTCGACCACTTTCGTACTGCCGATACCGGCGCCTCCCGCGCCTTCCGGCCACGATCCGTCCGTGGTGTAATACAAGTAAACGCGATTCACGTGGCCTTGATGACCTGATTTGGCGTGAAACCAAATATCGGAATTAGCGGCGCCTTCCGGAGCCGGCCAAAATTGGGAATAAGGTGAGGCATCGTCTGTCAAGGCGCTGGGGTCGTGATAAACAAAAACCGCAGTGTGCGTGCCATCCCAGTTGTTTACGGCGGAAGATTGATGAATCGTAAAGCCGGGTTGTCCGACAGTGAACTCATATACTTCCGCGCCGGCCGATCCGATTTGGTTGCGGGAGGCATCAACGGACGCGAATTTTTCCGGACCGATGCGGCTGTGAAAACCCGCCTGTTCGTAACCGAGATATACATCGGTGGAATAGGATGGGGGGTGATCCCGTGAATCGCCGCTGAAATGGTTGATATCATTCAGCGGAACTCCACCGTTCAATTTGAACATCACGTTGTTGGCCGATCCGTCCACACGCGCCACGAAGCTGATGTTGGTGGCTGAAGTGATGCGGGGCACGAAATAGGTGTATTTGAAGTCCGTGGTGTTTTCGTCCGGAAGTCCGTAGGGATTGAATCCGGGATCGCCGTCGGGACCATCTACGCGCTCGTAGGAAACCCATCCTGGTTTTTGGCCGTTGTCGTATATGGTAATGGGGCGGCCGCCGCCATACTTCCAGAGATCGGACTCTTCCGGACTGCGCCATGAAAAAACAAAGTAACCGGCGGGCGGGACAATGACTTTGACTTTTCCGTCGGGTTGCACTTGTGTGTAGAAGTTGGCGCCACCGCTCGCGTATTGCCAGAGCTGTGCTCCGACCGGGAAAGCCGTGTTGACTTCACGGTATTCGCCGCCACCCCAGTTTTTGTTCATCATGAACAACATGGTGGTTCCGTCGGTATCGGTCATGTCCCAGTTCTCTCGTTTGTCACGGCGTTCGTAGGCCACGACATGTTGGTCAAAAGATCCGAGTCGCCCATGTTGTGTGCCGCGGGAAAACTTGTTGTGAATCCAAACCAGATTGGGAATGCGGTTGTCGCCGAACTGGCCGAAGGGGCGGGTATTGGCGTGGCGGGGGGACGCACCCCCCCCTCCCCCCCACCGCTCCC
>DAOLDL010000134.1:0-1187 GCA_035327305.1 Kiritimatiellia bacterium
GACATTATCTAACAAGGCAGAGAATCCGTGACTCCCGACCGCGCGCATCGGTCTGTCAGTCGTAACTGTTTAGCCCAAACCGGGTCAGGTAGAATTTGGGGATTGAGGGGTCACGTCTAGGCATCATACAATTGCCCCAATCCCGGCACCGCATGGGACGAGGGCGAGTGTCGCGCAAGCCCCTCATGACGAGCGTGAATCAGAGAATGCGTAGATGTCAGAGACTACGATCTATCACGGTTACGCGGCAAAGCTCGTGTTCTTGAGGAATGAGTTGATTCAAGTCAACGCGGTGGGCGAACAGCGCTTGTTGAAGTTGTTGCTTTCCCATCATAATGTCCATCTCCTCGGTTCATGGCTTGGACATTCGCAGTGGTATATAGTTCAAATGTCCCGGCGATTTGGGCAACACGCCGACCAAGACCAGACCCCAAATCGCCGGTATGGAATGCTCGGCGTCATTCGTTTTCCATCTGGACATGAACATCCACCAATTCTCCGGATTCGGCGGTAACGCGGATCAACATCGGGCGGCAACATACTGTGCAGTCTTCGACATACTCCTGTTGATTCTGCGAGACATCGACGGTGATCTCGATTTGCTCCCAGCAATATGGGCATTGAACATTGGCATTTTGCAATCTATCCATGATTCAATCCTGAAATCATAAATTGGAACCGCCGATTGCCCGGATGTACGCTGATGCAAAAAAGTCATGCTACCAACGTGGTGTCTTCATGATGCCACCGAACGGGCAACCATCATGGTTATTCTTATCTGCTCTTCTGCGGTTAATCTACTTCGGTTTTCGGGTTAAGATATCTCTTAATGGCTCGCCCTCCCATTCAACATAACAATCCCTCTATTATGTGGCCGTCGACATTTTGCAGTTCCACGCCAAGGGCGCGGCAAATCGTGGGTCCAATATCCATGACCGACGATGGTTTGCATGGCGTTTTAAATTGTCCGGTCAAGGGTTGCGAAAAAATTACACCCCTTGACGTGTGATTGCCGGTGCGAGGAAGATTCCATGCCCCGTGAATCATTCCGGCCTTGGGCGACCAAACGCTGGTTGTGTAACGTTCATTGCTCCACTCCACCAGCAAGTCCGGAAGCCTGTTCATGAACTCGCCATGAAAAACGTCCCGGGATCGAACGACATTCCGGACAACTGGATTGCCGGTGA
>DAOLDL010000134.1:1287-4673 GCA_035327305.1 Kiritimatiellia bacterium
CTGCGTACCCATGAGCCGCCGTGTCGGATAACTGCCGCCGCCGCAGTCAGTCCCCGCCGTTGCCATGTGTGCCGGTTGGCTGTTTCCAGTGCATTCAGAATCGGGTCGAGCATAAACGTCAGATGATAAAATGCCTCCATGCCGTGGCTGGCAAATGCCATTATGCGACAACTGTTTTTCGCTTTATCTATCAATTCACCCAATGCACGATCACAGGCAGAATAGACATCAAGCATGGCATCGCCAACCTGCTCTGAAAGTTCCGGCGAATGCAAGGGGTGAGAGGTGTCGTGCAGGTGCCAGAGCAGGTGCCCGGCGGTATGTGTCTCGCTGAAAATGGATACACACAAGTCCCATCGTTCTTCTTTCATCACGCGGGCGGTAAGGTCGGTTTTAAGCTTGATGCCTTTCAACAGGCGGTCCCGCAGGCCGGCAAATTCTTCCGGCCTGGTACGGGTTGCGTTGGCTCGAGCCTCCACCGGATAAGCGCCTTCGCGTGAAAGAATGTTTTCCCGCCATTCGGGAGGGTGGGTGTAAAACGGGCGTTCCGGATCGTGTGCGCCCCATTGAAAAACCTGGAGTCCATTGATCGGGCGGGGTGTTCCTTGAAGCGGCACATCAATGATGGCGGTGCGTTTACCCGCGTCGCTTAGCGCGTGCCAGAACGAAGGAGCCTCCATGATTTCGTGTGAATAAACACGCCGGGATTCATACGTTCCGGGGATGAGTTGTTCGTAACAATAACGTCCGTGTCGTCCAGGGTTCAGGCAGGTTGAAAATGACGGCCAGATTGCGCCGACATATACACCGGGTGGCGCTTCGGTGGGCGCCTGCCTCCAGCTTTCGAGCAAATGCTTAAACGTAGGCATTCGTCCACTGGAAACGGCTTTGCGCACGACATCCATATCAAGAGCGTCAAAACCGACGAGAAGAATTGGCTCGTTGTTCATGGGAGAAAACCGCACTTCTTCAGTGTTTGTGATACAACATAGACGGCATGGGCCTGTCCGGTTCGTACATACTCATCGGCTTTTTCTTTGTTGATGGAAATCCACGCTCGATAATAAGCAATGGCCTCGGGCAAGTCGATGCGAGATGCAAGTTCCGTCCATGCCTGTTTGGGAAACGGCTTGCTGTTGCCCCGGGGCCAGAAAGGTTTATCCGCATCGAAGGCGCGGTATTTTTCCAACCATTGTTCGGGGCTGAACAAATGAAAATGTATGTGTTCGCCAAGGCACAGGGTGGGGATGTCCACAAGCGGAGGCAGTTGTTTGCCGGTATAACGCGTCCAGCGGTGTGAGTTTCCGGCTTGTACCGGTGCGCTGGTGCGGACCAGCGACTTCCCCTGCTGGTGCCCGAGCGTGCGCGTCACATTGACTGCTTGATTTGTGCGCGGGTCAAGGATCATTCGTGATGGTGGAGTTTCCGACCACACCGCATGTTGTTCCCAGAAGTTCCACGGGGAGGAAACCGGGGTGGGTATTGTTTCGCGTGTCCGCAAAATGATTTGTTCAATATCATCCGGCGCCTTGTCCAGCAGATTCGTTAACGAACCGGTTTCATCATCCCCGCAGGCGAATTCATCAACATCGATATGCAACAACCAGTCGATGCCCAGTTTGCGGCATCGTTGTAGCGCATGATCGGCGCAAGCGAGCTGGTTAATGATATTGTCGGTATTAGTGTCCCGGTCCGCAATATGGCATTCGACGCCGGGAAGGGTGGCGATGCGGTCGACGGTTACCTTTGGGCAACGATCCAAATACAGGAAAAATCGCCTCACCCCCATCGCTTGATGGTAAGCGATAAAGGCCGGAGTCATTGCCGTCATGCTGTGGAGACAGCAGATGATAGCCAGGTCGTTTTTTTTCATGACGGCAGGGGAATGTGAATGTTGTGACGGCGGCAGGTTGCATCGGTCTGGTGAATGATCGTTTCGATGTCAGAGGCGGAAAGCAAGCGGTAACCTCGCCCGATGCTGTGAGTGTGGGGTTTGGGGTGTGTGCGAGCCTTGGGGTCTTCAAGCGCGTTGTGATCGCTCTGGTAGGACAATTGCTCCGGTTCGTAGTATTCGTTTAATTCGTTCATGACGCGCCGCAATGTTGACTCGGGTTGTCGGACTAGGGTTTCGTAGTCGACGCGTGATGACTGGTCGGGGTTTGCGAGCCGCCAGGCTTCTCCCTGCTCGACCATATCCCGCCACCAGTGGATTTTGGATTCGAGTTCGACTGGAAGGGAAAGAGGAAAACCAATTTCAATCATGGAAGCGATGGTATCCACTGGATTCCGCACCACATGCAGCCAATGCCAGTCATTTTTCAAGACGCGATTCCACAAGGGAAGTTGCAAGGTGTTCAAGGGGTGCTTGTCCGCCCAGCGGGGTTTACCGGCCCGCCGGGCGGCTTCTTCGTGCAGTCTGCATGCTGTTTGGGCAAATAATTCCCGCACCTCGGTTTCTGAAATGTACGCTTTCGCCGTGTGGGCAAATCGGAGATGGGAAAAAGGGTCAGGGGAAAAACCCTGCATGATTTCGCGCATGAGCCCCAATTCCGGGCCACAATGGATGCGCGAGTGGCTGTTGATAAGATAGCGAACCAGCGTGGTTCCGGAGCGATGACAACCGCCGATGATAATGGGTTTGTTGTTGTTCGACATGGGTGGATCGCACGCGAGAAATGTAGTCGTGTTTATATTCTCTTTTTAATGAGTTTGCCCCCGGCAGGACTCGAACCTGCTACCTACAGTTTAGGAAACTGTCGCTCTGTCCTGGTGAGCTACGGGGGCGGCATCAGGATGGGCGACACATTAGAACATAACGGCAAAGTTTGGCGAATCAAAAACCTGTAACATCGATTTCGTGGTTATGGTAAAGTTTTCATTATGAAATCAGTGGTTGTGTATTGCGGTTCGAGTCAGAGTTTGAATCCGATATACCGGAACGTGGCGCTTGACCTGGGCGAGAGTTTGGCCCGTCGCAAGCTGAATCTGGTGTATGGAGGCGGTTGTACCGGCTTGATGGGGATCGTTGCCGATACCGTCATGTCGCATGGCGGTACGGTCACCGGCTTCATCCCCAGGGCGATGGCTTCGCGTGAAGTCGCCCATTACGGAATTACCTGCCTGCATATTGTCGACAATATGCATCAGCGAAAAGCCATGATGCTGGATATGGCCGACGCCGTCATCGCATTGCCGGGCGGCATCGGCACCCTGGAGGAATGGGCGGAGGCGATCACATGGTTGAGCCTCGGTTATCATCAAAAACCTTGCGGCTTGATCAACTATCACGGCTTCTACGACCCGCTTCTCGCCCAGCTGCAACGGATGAGCGATGAAGGATTTTTGCGAAAATCATGGATGAAAAATATCCTGCATGCCGACAACCC
>DAOLDL010000135.1:0-4252 GCA_035327305.1 Kiritimatiellia bacterium
GAACAGCTTCTCCACACAATCAGAAAGTGCCTGGACAGCGAATGATCCGAATGTTTTATCCTTTCACTCTTTTCAATAGCTGAAATGGTTGTCAGGGTGTGCGAATCATGTAGTAACGCTGTCCGGACGGGGATTGATCGGGGCTTGTCCCGGTATAGCTACCATCGTCCAGCCAGAAAATAGTACTGCCGTTGCCGGTGAATGCCGCCGTGATAATCTGCCATGATTGGGTGTCCGTCATCAGGTCTTTCCAGGAAAGGGAATAGGTGAACCCCGGCGCTCCGTGCCACGAGATGACGGTGTTGGCGGCATTGCTGACCGACTGTATGGACGGACCGTCAATACGTAACACGGAATTGGAGGCTACCGGATCGGTGCCTGAATTGAATTCCTCCCAATTGGTCATGCCATCGCCATCCTCATCACATGATGCGCAGGAATCTGCATTGGTGGTTGTCGCGTCACCGAAGTGATAGAACCGCCAGGAGTCGGAAATTCCGTCGCCGACACTGTCGGGGCCGAAATCATACCGATGTGTTCCGCTGAAATTTTCCTCCCGTATGTGCACGTACGTTCCCGCATCGTCGTACCACCAGCCAGAGCCTGTCGCATCCAGTTGCGCCAGACTTTCATGGCGGTTCATCCTCACTCCATTTCTCTCCACGCTGAATGGTTCATTCGCCAGCGCCACCAGCCGGATCGGACGGGTGGCTGAAGTCAACTCAACCGATACCACGGTCTGGTTTGTTTGGGCTTCGATGTACGTTCCGTCATACACCGTGAAAGATGAACTTTCTCCGGGATAAATCCGGAATATCATTTCGTTGGACATGGATGGAATATTCGTATGGCCCATGTACGAGGCATCCAGCAATGTTCCTGTTTCGTCAGATATCATCGGAATGATGGCGCCGCGGCGAACAAAAAGCGGAAACAACGCCTGGTTTGCGTTTGTCCAATTAATCACTTGTCCCCCGGTGAAGGCCTCGTTGCTCCAGAAGTCATACCAGTTTCCGGACGGCAGATAAACACTTCGCTGTACCTGCATGTTGGTGATCATGATGGCGACCAGAAATTCATTGCCGAATAGATAGGTGTGGTTGATGCCGTATGTATTCGGATCATTCTGATTCATCAGAACCAGCGGACGGATGATCGGCATGCCGGTTTCGCTGGATTGTTTGGCATAGGAGTAGCGGTACGGAAAAAGCGCGGTGTGTAGTTTCGCGTAAAACTGGTAATTGCTTTCCGCCTGCGGACCATAACTCCATGGGAATTGGCGGCCGGTTCCGACCTGGCGGTGCATCTGCATCAAGGGGGAAAAAGCTCCGAACTGCGTCCAGCGCATAAACAAATTGGATGGATGAGAGCTGTGGTTGCCGTCCTGATAACCGCCGATGTCGTGACTCCAGATTGAATATCCGCACATGGCGGAGGATTGTCCGGCGATGATCGCGGTAGGCAGGCCGTTGTTCGTGCCGAAATTCGGGGCATTGTCACCAGCCCAATAGGCCGGGTAAGCCTGGGTTCCGGTAAATCCGCTACGGGAAAACAAAATGCCATTGGTGCCCAACACATTCCAGATGGTACGGTGGTACTCCACGGAGTAACCGTTTCGCATTTCGATGCCGGTTCGTCCGTCATGGTAAACCGCCGTGGTTGGAATGAAGGTGTCTGAAAAGGTGCCCGTCTCGCCATCATCGGTCTTGAACCCGCCAATCACGCCGCCGCTTTCGGCGACCAGGTTGCTAAGCTGTGCTTGTATCCACAGGCGCGCGTCCGGATTGGTGAAATCCACCGGGCTTCCTCGACCTTTCCACCACGGGGAGACCAAGGGAGGCCCCCCGGCAGATGCGAGAACGAAATAATTGTTGGAAGCCGCTTCGTTATAATTGGCGGCCCTGCCGGTATTTTGTCCGGGCACACCGCCTGGTCCGAAATCTCCGGTATGTTCGATATAAGAGTTGGTATTGATAAACGGCGTCATCCAGCAGATGGCCTTGTACCCATTGGTCCGCAGGAACGTCATCATATCATTCACCGTGGCGAAGCCGGGCCAGTTCTGTGAAGATTCTCCGGGCACATTGCTGGTCCAAGCCCGACCGAACTGCGTCATGTTCCAGGTAAAATCATTGTAGGCGGTTTCCCATGGAGAATCGAATACGATGACCGATCCGGGAATGTTGCGCTCCCTTAACTTGGTGATAAGGAAACGAACTTCACCTCCGGTGCGCCAGATGTCGGATGACATCCACGGCGCAAAACTCCAGGCCGGGGGCAGGGCGGGGCGTCCGGTGTATTCCGTATATCGCTCGATGATGTCCGGCATCGCCGGGCCATACACCACGCGGAATTTCAAAGATGGAAACCAATTGCTGACCACCCACCGATCGGAATGCGTCGCCCGCATGTCAAAATAACTTTCGGCGGATGATTCCAGATGAAAACCATACCCCCGTGTGCTGACAAACCACGGCGCCACTTTGTAGGATAAATCACCCTTGTCGCCTGGAGGATCCCAGGTCAGAATCCGCACGTTTTTCCCCGATTGATTAAACGAATTGAACTTCTCGCCAAATCCATACACATGTTCGCCGGGTCCTGATTCGCAAATTACCGCCGTAGTTTCCACCGGCAGATTGCCCCAGTCAACAACCTCGTATTGCAAAACACCCTCTCCGGTAAAAACCATGCGGGCGGTGACGGAGGTGCCGGCCAGCCGCTGGATCAATTCCACGCCGTTGCTAAGCGGCGAGGAGGACAGGACCTGGCCCACCAGATAGGTTTCGCCGCCGACCCTTGCTTCCATCGGAGAGAAATTCAGGGTTTCAGCCAGCGGTGTTCCGGAATAATCCGATCCAATGATCGAAAGATGGCCGGAATCGATATATAATCGGGCCAGCACATCGCCTTGCGCGGTCTGGTTGGTGACTTCGAGGAAGTCACCCGTCGGTTGCAACGGCCAGCGAATCGTGTATGAAAACGGGTCGGTCCGGGCGGTGGTCTCCAATTCAGTGGTAAAGGAGGCGTAATCATTCCCATACAGATATGTCGGCAACCGATCACTGTACGGGATGCGCAGATAATATTCCACAATATCTCCTGCGTTGTAGATGTTGCCCGGGATCACACTGGAAAAATATTTGTTATTCCCGACCTCCTGGGAAAAAACCATGTTGGTTCCGGTCCACACCGCATCTCCGGCCTTGCGATGAAACACAGTGCTTCCTGTCTGCAATTGGTTGCCCGCGTTTCCGGCCCCCTGGAACTGATTGCCACTGTAGACAGCTACTGCGGTGGTCGAGACAATTCCTGAAGAAGGTATCCGCATGCTGGACAGATTCGGTTCGGGGTTGGCCGGAATGTGAAAAGAATTTCCAACGCGGGCCTGGAACAGCTGACTGGTGGTAATGGCGATCCGGTCCACCCTGGTTCCGTCTTCACGCATCCACAAATTGATGGTATGGGTTCCGGCGGATGAGACGGTGATGGTGGCAACTCCCGAAATCGTTGAGTTCGACCATGCCCATGTGTTGGTGGTGAACTGCCACGTCAGGTTCGATGCTCCGGCGGCCACGCCATTGATGCCGACGTGCACGGAATCATCATTGAAGTTCTGCGACCACCCCCGCACCCACACAAAGTGCCGGCCGGTGTTTCCGAATGATATCGGGTATTGAAGTTCAGGACTGGTGTTCGTCCATGTGACATTGAAATTTGCGCCGGTATTGGGAATGACATGCACAAAGCCGATCCCACTGTATCCGGATACATCGTTTGTGACCACCCACTCATGTCCGGTGCGGGGTATATGGGCGGTGAAGTTTTCCGCCTCGAACACCACCACACCACCGGCCGTCGTTGCGATTTGCGCACTTACCGATGCCGTACACAACACCCCCGTCAGCAATACAACCGTCAAACGCATTGTAATTCTCCCCGATGAATATTGAATTAAGCACGGAATATTCAATTTGCATGTGTAAGCGCCGCTTGCACAAACACGTCAAATTGTGCATTAACCTCACCCTGACCATATTCAAACTATCGGCAAAGGTGAAGTGTCCCCGTCGGACAAGCAGTTGACAAAAACGGACATGGATCGGATGCGTATGCCTCTACAACCACATCGCTGGGGTGCTGACGGGGTGGGCGAGTAACGGTGCGGCCGAAGGGATGACGCTGGATATAAAGGCAGAATGATCCGAATGTTGTAAAAAAGAAAGGCGCGGGATAAACCCGCGCCTTTCGA
>DAOLDL010000136.1:0-4240 GCA_035327305.1 Kiritimatiellia bacterium
GGGAGGGCGAGGCTCCTGCCGAGCCGTGTTTAAAAGATGCGTCACGCGGTGGCGCGTCTACTTGCGGGGGAATATCACCGACAAAAAAATAACGATAGATTGCCAAGCCGATTTCCACATCCTAGTATCTCCCGCTGATGAGTGATCGCTTTATAACGGATACCCTTAACAAGGCAGATACGGATTTCGACATCAGTCTCCGTCCAAGTCGCTTTGCGGATTTTGTCGGACAGGGCAAAGTTCGCGAACGCCTGGAGCTTTTTGTTCAGGCCGCGAAAGGGCGCAGTGACGTTCTGGATCATATTCTTCTCGTTGGACCACCCGGTCTGGGCAAAACGACGCTCGCATACATTGTCGCGGAAGCCATGGGGGTGAATGTCAAGTCCACCTCGGGGCCTGTCATCGACAAACCTGGTGATCTGGCCGGTTTGCTCACGAACCTGGAGCGAGGCGATATCCTGTTCATCGATGAAATCCATCGCCTTCCCCGCACGGTTGAAGAATACATGTATTCCGCGATGGAGGATTACGTAATTGATATCATGATCGACCAGGGCGCGAACGCCCGTTCCGTCCGGTTGAATATTCCCAAATTCACCCTGATCGGCGCGACCACCCGAAGCGGACTTCTGACTGCTCCGCTTCGTTCGCGGTTCGGCCTTACCAATCGACTTGATTACTACGACGCCGCAGATCTAAAAAACATAGTCCAGCGATCATCGAGGATTTTGAACGTCGATATTGATGATAATGGCGCGGAAGAGGTTGCCCGCCGATCCCGCGGCACGCCGCGAATCGCCAATAACTTGTTGCGATGGGTTCGGGACTATGCGCAAGTAAAAGCCGGGAATCGTATTGATCGCGATGTGGCCGACAAGGCGCTCTCCATGTTGGATATTGATGAGCACGGACTCGATGAAATGGATAAACGCATTCTTGAGACCATCGTGCACAAGTTTTCCGGAGGCCCGGTCGGAATCGGATCGCTGGCGGTTTCCGTTGGTGAAGAGTCGGGCACCATCGAGGAAGTGTATGAGCCGTTCCTGATTCAAGAAGGCTATCTCAAGCGAACGCCGCAAGGTCGCGTGGCCACCGATCGCTGTTATGAAAAATTTGGACTGAAGCCGGGCGTCCGCCAGGGTGGCTTGTTTGAATAAAAAATATCCGCCCCGTAATCAGTCTTTTTTAGCGGCCACACCAATTCCATTGCAAATCGGACAACTCTGGCTGGTCAATCTGCGACTTCCGGTTGCCGCCGACTTGGCGACGTTGCCCAGACCTTTGCAGTAAGTGCATGGTGTTGTGTTCGGCGGCAATGTTTTTTTGCCCTGGCCATTACAAATGGGACAGGTATAACCAACTTTAATCGCGCCGGATTCATCCACCAGCTTTCCAATTCCGCCGCAAGTATCGCATCCGACTGTTTTTCGGGTCGATTGACTCGCGTTTGATTTTGGCGTGATGGTGGTTTCGGGGAGTTTGTTCCATGGAATATGTGGAGAGATTAATGCATAGGTCCCATATCCCGCCAATCCCAGAATCACTACATTTAGAATAAACCTCATTCCCCCTCATATTTCATTTTTTTATCGCGCACAACGAAAACCCACAAAGGGCAGATTTTCTCTGGAGACGCCTCTCTTCAAATGAGCGTTGCGGTTGTCCGCGGCCATGCGGTTGAACGTCGTCAGTTCCGCGTCGGCGCTTAGATATGATCCGCCGCGAATAACTTGACCTTCTCCTGATTCGGGACCAACTGGATTGCGGTGAGGCGCCAAAGAATAATATTTGGCATCATAAAAATCCTTTACCCATTCCGCGGCATTGCCGGCCATGTGATAAACCCCGTACGGGCTGATGGAAGGAAGGTCGGATGTGATAAGATACTCGGCGGCATCTTCCGGAAGCAGTGCGGATACCGGCCAGGTGGATCGGGCAAGTTGATAGGGTGGCGGCGGTGTGGCAGGTTGACTGCCCCGGCGTGTCTGTTCCTGTGGCGGAGGAGTGCGTGCTTGTGTGATGCGATTGGCCAGCGCCTGGCGACCCGACGTATTGTTGGCAAATACTTGCGCCGGTTTTGCGTCACCCCATGGATATTCCAGCGCCTTGGGACCCCGGGCCGCCAGTTCCCACTCCGCTTCGGTGGGAAGGCGTTTGCCTTTCCATTTGGCGTAGGCGTATGCGTCGAACCAATCCACGCCGACCACGGGTTGGTCGTCGCCGCTTAATGAAGGGTGATCCCATCCCGCCGGGCGATGGTTTTTTAACGGGGGTGCGTCGGGGTGTTCCATGGAGGAGTCGCCGGTGGCCTCGATGTATTCTATGAATTTCCGGTAGTCCGCGTTGCTGACCTCGTAGCGGTCGATTTCGAATGCATCCACATAAGTGAGCAGGGCGGGGAACGTGTCGCTCCCCGGTGCGGCCTGGCTGTTGCCCCGGATAAAGAAACCTCCCGGGATGCTTACCATTTCGCTGGTGTCGCCAGGGTCGGGTTCCGATAATTCAATGGTTTTCAAGTATGCATCCATGAAACGCTGTTGCATGCGGAAGAAGTATTGAACATCCATTTGGGCAAACAACTGGGCGTCGGCCGCGCCAAGCCGCCGTGCGGTGGCCTCGGTTCCGACCACTCTTGTCAGGAAAAACGACTGGAAGGCATTTAGTTCATCGGCGGCTTCTTCGAACCGTTGATCTCCCAAAAGTGAAGGCATGCGGTCGGCCATTACCTGGGGAAGGCTTCGGGCGGCGTCGCGGCGGGCAACCACCAGGTTGTCGTAAAAAGCCTTGGCTCTTGGATTGGTGGGATACGTGGGCGCGTTGATTCCGCGAAACCGCTCTTCCATTTCCCGGATCCGGGCGTCGGCCTGATCAAAGCGCATGATGGCCGCCTGAACGGGCGGATACCAGATGCCGTCGATTTTCTGCAGGCCGCGCGCGCGTTGCGCCATTTGATTCCGGGCGTCATCCTGCAGAAATCTTATGCCGGCGGCGGCCCGGTGATCAGGCGCCTTTTCGAGAAACTCCATGAACAGCTTCGAAATAGATTCAAGCTCTTCGTCGGATGGTGTTCCGTCCAGCGTCTCCTTGAATCCGATCAGCGCCACGGCGAGCAAATCGGCGACGTTTTTTTCCTGAACCGACTTCACATCCGCGGCATTGATTTCGCGTTGGAAGGAGATGCCGCGTCCGCGCTCAACATTTATGGTGTACTTGTCTTTGGTCTTCGAGATCAGGTGTCCGGAGTGGGTCGTGCCATCTTTCATGATGATCATGATTTCCGATGCTTCAGGAAGGAGGGCGCGGGCTTCGGGGGAAACATCATCCGCAGTCAATGCGTGACAGTGCATGGCGAGCGAGAAGGTTGCGACTAAGATGGCGACAGCAATTTTGATCATGATGTACCTTTTACAGACATTTTTCATGCTTATGGCGGTGGAACTTGCTCCGCCGGTTCGACTTTTACTATCATACGCGATAGGAGCGGTTGTCGTAAATGCGTTTATGGATGTTAAAAGCGGGATTGTTGGTTGGGGCGCTGGCTTTGGGCGGTTGCCTGATGCGCGATATTCGCTGGCAATCCGTCCGTCCGCCGAGTGGCGTTAAGGAGCAAACGTATCGGCTGGTTACCACGGCTTATTGCCCCTGCGGAACGTGTTGCGGCTGGAAGCGCAACTGGTATGGAAAGCCGGTAATTGCCTATGGACCGAATCGCGGCCAGCCGAAAGCGGTTGGAATTACCGCAAGTGGAACCCGGGCCAGACCGGGAACCATTGCCGCGGATACGACGATATTTCCGTTTGGCACGGTGATGTACATCCCGGGGTATGGCTACGGGGTGGTGGAGGATCGGGGCGGCGCGATCAAGGGGTACCACATTGATTTGTATTACAATTCGCATAAAACCGCACTGCAATGGGGCCGTGAGATCAAGGAAGTGAAGGTTTGGATGCCCCAGCCGCAACGCCGGCGATAGAGTAACACAGGCATTCCTGCCTGTGTCAGATTCCCTGAATGCTGGCGCTATGATTCGTATTCCATGATACCTTGCTTGCCTATTGCAGGAAAATACGATAGACACACTGCAAATCGGGGCGTGGCTCAGCCTGGTAGAGCGTCAGCTTTGGGAGCTGAATGTCGCTGGTTCAAATCCAGTCGCCCCGACCACTTTATTGGATACGGAACGCAGACCTGAGTTCCGAAATGGGACACCCATTCAGCCGATGGGGTATTCGCAGATTCG
>DAOLDL010000137.1:0-4089 GCA_035327305.1 Kiritimatiellia bacterium
CCAAGGGGGATGGCCGAGGATAGGTCGGGAGGCGAGCGCGAATCAGCGTGGCCAAAGGTGACCCCCGCCCCCCCCCCGCACAACACCATAACCGCCAGCAGTCGCCATGCGATCATTCGTATTTCTCTTTTTCGTGTTTTCGCACTATTTCCGCCCATAAACCTTTTGCCTTGAGTATGTATTCAATCAGCTCCCGTACCGCGCCGCGTCCGCCGGAGTTTTTCGAAATCCATACCGCCGCGTTTTTCACCTCGTCCACCGCATCCGCAACGGTAACCGGAAAACCAACTTCATTCAACACCGGCAAATCGACCAGATCATCCCCGGCATAACATACCTGCATGGATTGGACATCCAGCTCCTTCAACAGTTCACGCATCGCTGACTTCTTGTGGGTTACCCCGTCGCGCAAGGCGTCAATTTTCAATTCTTCGGCCCGGCGTTTAACCACTTCCGAACGGCGACCGGTAAGAAATGCCGTACGGATTCCCGCCATGCGCGCCATTACCAATGCGTGGCCGTCGCGCACGTTAAACACCTTGCTTTCGCCTTCGGGTCCGTAAATCAAGCCGCCATCGGTAAGCACGCCATCGACATCAAGTATGATGGCCCTCACATTCGCGGCGCGTTGTTCAGCGGACAAGTTCATCGATCCTCCGCAACAACCGCCAGAGCGGTTTCATCTTGCCGAACGGCACGGCGTTTTCCTTGTCGGAAAGAGCTTTCGCCGGATTGACGTGTGTTTCAATGAAGACTCCGTCACAACCGGTCGCCACGGCGGCTCGGGCAAGATAGGGCGCCCATTTTCCATCGCCGGCGGTGTAGTTCCCGCCCCCACCCGGACGCTGAACGCTGTGGGTGGCGTCAAACACCACGGGGTATCCCAATTCGCGCATCTCCAGCAAACTGCGCATGTCGGCAACCAAATTGTTATAGCCGAATGAACTGCCGCGCTCGGTCAGCACAATCGATTTGTTTCCCGTGCTTTCGATTTTGGCGATGACATTTTTCATGTCCCACGGCGCGAGAAATTGTCCCTTTTTGACATTAACGGTTTTTCCCGAATCCCCGGCGGCGAGCAGTATGTCGGTTTGGCGGCAAAGGAATGCAGGTATTTGAATGATATCCACGACGGTTGCGGCGGCGGAGGCTTCGGCGGCGGAGTGGACATCGGTCAAAACCGGAACGCCCAGTTCTTCGCGCACTTCCGCAAGGACCTCAAGCCCGGCCTTCAACCCCGGCCCGCGATATGCGGTGTGCGAGGAGCGATTCGCCTTGTCGTAGGATGCCTTGAAAATAAACGGTATTTTCTCCGACATGGCCAGCGCCGTCAATTTTCGGGCAATTGCCAGGCAGTCTTTTCTGCTTTCAATCACACAGGGACCGGCAATCAGCACAAGCGGCTTGTTGCCGCCGATCGTCACCGACCCCATTTTCACTAGTTTTGTCATGCATTTTTCCCGCGCCGCTTCAGGGCGGTCGTCGCCACTTTTTCCAATCATTGGAACTTGTATCGCCGATAATTTCCAATGATTGGAACTTTTTGGCAATCTCTATGTTGGCGCACGAAAATGGCTTAAATATGCCCGTTTGACAAGCGCGGGATTACCGTAACCGTAAGGTCGCCGGCAATTAAGCGGTATAATCTATTCCACCAGCGTGACCCGGAAATGCTTGAGGCCCATATTCAAGGCATTGGTGACAAGAATGGAGGTTTCGCTAACGGTTGCCGTGACGGAGGAACCAAAATCCATAAATATAACCTCCGGGTCGGCCAGGCTGTTGGTCGTTGCCTGAAGTCGATATGCCCGATTTTCCACCGAGGCCCAGATCACTTCAATGTGACCTTCCGGATACGGGTGGATATTCAAAACCGCAAGGTGGGATACCGGATCCAGTGGATTGGTTCCGGCGATAAATTCTTCGAAATCACTGACGCCATCGCCGTCCGAGTCGGTATTGTAGGGATCGGTTCCCAAACTGCGTTCCCACGAATTGCTCAATCCATCGCCATCGTCATCATCGGGATCTATCGGTTCCGAGGTCTGTGTGACATCTATCATGAACATGCCGTAAGTATTCACCGAGTTCACAAATATCCGACTATCGACATAAAAGGATGAATCCTCCGGTGATGAACGATTGAAGATGCGGGCAAACAATGCATGTTGTTCATAACGGTTGATGGACACGGAGCCAGCGGCCCGCCCAATCGCCCCCAATGCGGGATCGGTTCCCTGGCCGATCCGATACTGGGCCACCACCGGATTAAGCGGATGAGGACGCCCCTGTTTGTCCGGCGGGAAAATCCCTTGCGGCGCCATCAGAATCTGGATCAACGCGCCCGGCTCATAAGCAGTGCCCGGCAACAACCGGCCAAATTCATCGACCAAAGCGGAGGTCATTCCGAAATGAAGCGGTATATCAACAAAGTTCGCCCTGGCGGGAATGGTCATAACCGCCGCGAACAGAACAATTGTTGCCAGAAATTTATTGGTTGAATTGGTTTTCATGTCTCATGGCTCTCGCATTACGGCGTCAGATTTTTCGTTGGCGCTTGATACATCATCGGACGATTGGTCCATACAATCGACGTGTTGTGCCGTCTCACAAAAATCAATGCATCATCCGGCTCAATGACAAGATTCGCGGCGGACGCACCGCTATGATGAAGCCATGCATTATCGCTGGCGCGCCTCCATATCCGGTACTTGGGCGCCTTCAGCGAACCATCCCCGCCTGGCGCGAGAATTCGAATTTCATCCGATCGTGAGATATTTGCCCCCGGAGTGAATCCACCCCATTGCGATGCCAGATTGGAAAGTGATATTCGTTCCGGCATCAACTGGCCGACCATTACATAAACCGGATTGTTGAAACTGGCGCCTGCTCCTGAAATCGTGCGCACCACGGATTGCGTCGGAACCCGGCCCACCAGAACCAGCGATGTGGAATTGGCCGTCATCGGCAACTCAATCAAAAACGCTTCATGCAAAGGAACCGTCAAATCATTCGCCTGATCAAAACCGCCCTTTTTGTACCAGTTGCCCGAACTGCTTAACCAGATGGACTCGGCAATTTGACCACTCTGGTTTGTACTGCCGCCGCTGGACGGCGTAAACCATGTGATCTTGGTGGCTTGATCCCATGTACCCGCAGATGGCAGGCGGTTTGTTCCAAAAACAAACGCGACCGTGGGAATATCCGGTTCAAAGAAAAGCGAATGCCAGTTTTCACCGGGAAACAAGTTTAGCGCCTTCGAAACATAAACCTCGGCGCTGGCGGAGCGCATTGGCTGATTCGTCAGCCATCGTTCAGATTTTGCAACCCGGTAGAATCGGTAAACACCATTGGTCAGTTCACGCGGCGAGGGGCGATTCTCTTCGCCCAAATCATACGCCGCGGGACGGTTTGTGTATTTCATGAATTCCCAGCGATTCGACAGCGATGTATTAAATCCGATATCGGAATCGACATAGATCACATCGTAGTCACGCAATACGGAATCACTGGCCGGTCCCACCCAGAACAACTCGACGTCACGATCAGCCCGGGCCACCGCCTGGGTCAGTACAAATCGATCGGTGTTGCCGATCACCGTGGCGGCGGGGCCTATATTGCCGGCTTGATCACGCCCTCGCACCGAGATTTGATAATACGAGTCGAAGTTGAGATTCGTGATCAACAGGTTCGTGAAGGCATAATTTGACAACGTACTGCCCCACCCGGCCGTGGCCGCGGTGAAAATGCTGGTCATTGCATTAGCCACGGGAATACCATTCGAGTCGGCAACTTCAAAATAGGTCACGATAAATGTGTCCCAGGGGGAAAGCGGCGCGGAATCGGATTGCCGCCATCCCGCCGCGGCGGCTTGACTGGCCGGTGCTGTCCACTCGATTTTTATTTCCGTGGTTTCGTCGATGGATGTATCGAATATAAAGTCGCCGGACGCATCGGTGGCGCGGATACCGGCAACCGCCGGTGGCGGGTTGGTGTCGATGCGGACCACGAATTTCTGCAGATTGCCCATCGCGCGGTCATTAGGGCGGTCATTATCGTTGTCGATGGCAAAGACAAATCCCGTGATCA
>DAOLDL010000138.1:0-3931 GCA_035327305.1 Kiritimatiellia bacterium
CACCCTCGACAACGCCGCTGGCGGCGCGCTGGGACAGCCGGCTCCCCGCCGACGGATTCCCGCATGGCTCACCCGAGGCACAACCAGGTCGCTTCACATCATTAAAGACCTACTCGTAATGGGTGTCCCATTTCGGAAAAGAGGACGCTGAAATAGTAGATAGGCGACATGCACGCGTTGCGTATTATTTTGAGGATAAATAAACCGCGAAACACACGAAAAGTTTCTGTGCATTCCCTCCGGAGGTGGGCAGGCGCTTTTTCCGTGGTTTTAAATCCGTAATTAAACAGAAGGTGCAACTACGGAAAACGCGGAAAGACGCGGAAAGTTGATGATAGACGACTTGTCCGCCGCAGCGAAGGCGGATGGGCGATGGACGATGTTTTTAACCTTGTGTTGACCTTCATTGAAAAACTTCAAACGACACGCCTGCCCGCCTCTGGAGGGGAAAAACGCGGAAGAAGTGGGGCTTTGGTTACGGGGGATTACCTATCGTCTTTCTGCTTGTTCGGGGTATACTGGATACCATGAGACTTCCATTCGTGATTTTCGCAGTGTTTTTGGCCGACTTTTCGGCGCATGCCGCGGAGTACGCTATCATCAATCTCGGCACGCTGGGCGGGACCGGGAGTGTGGCGCGGGCCATCAACAACCGGGGCGAGGTGGTTGGGTGGTCATGGAATGCCGCCGAGCAGCCGGAAGCCTTTGTCTGGTCGGGCGGTTCCCTGTCCGGTTTAGGGTTTCTTGAGGGGGGAGCGTTCAGCGAAGCGTATGGCATCAACGACGAGGGGGTGACCGTGGGTTGGGCCGCGGTTTCCGCCACCAACCGCCATGCCTTCCGGTTCCGCAACGGCGTGCTGGAAAGCATTGGCACGTTGGGCGGGCCAAACAGTCAGGGATTCGCGATCAATGCTGCTGGTCGTATCACCGGCTGGTCGCAACTGGTCACCAACCAACCGTTCGCGACGGATCCGGAGGCGTTCGTTTTCGTCGAGCCCGACCTCTACCACCTGCCGCCGTTTCACGATTATCATTCCTGTGAAGGACATGCCATCAATGAGGAGGGCTTGGTGGCCGGAATTACGTTTGTCTTCAGCCCGAACCCGCGGTGGTGGGGCTATGTATGGGTGGATACCAACGCAAATGTAATCCGGGATGCCGGAGAAATGCGCCTGTTAGGCACGCTGGGTGGGGAGTATAGCGGGGCTCGGGGGATCAACCGTGAAGGGCAGGTGGTGGGCTGGGCGGTGAATGCCGCCGGGATCACCCGGGCCTTTCTGGTAAATCCTTCCAACCGGCAATGGAAAATTCCCGACAGCAATATCATCGCCACCAATGCGCTGATGCGCGATCTGGGCGCGCTGGGCGGGGAGGGGGCCTCGTCCGACGCCTACGCGGTAAATGATTACGGTTGGGTCGTTGGGAGTTCGGTTTCCAATGGGCAGGAGCGGGCGTTTCTCTGGCGAAACGGGATCATGGAGGACTTGAATGCGTTGGCGGCATCCTCCGGGGGATGGGTGCTGCGGCGGGCTTACGCCATCAACAACCAGGGTGAAATCGTCGGGGAAGGCACGTACCAGGGCCAGACCCGGGCCTTTTTATTGAGCCGGGAAGGGATGATCACCCGGTTTGCTGCGCGGATCGCCTACGACCCGGTCCTGGTTACCAACGAAAGTCATCAGGTCTTCACGCAACAGGTATCCCGCGTGGAACGGTTGGAGCTCGAGTGGCCGGCGACCTGGGCCAATGCCGGTTCCTCCGCGCATTTTATCGTTCAGCGGGCGCATGAGCCGGGGGTGCATCCGGTTTGGGAGGATTGGCGGGATATGGGGGTAACGAATATGCTTTGGTTGAGTTTGGAGGGTTTGGCCGCGGACGATGCCACATCGGCGTGGTTTCGAGTTAGGACGGAGTGGTAGGAAAGAGAACTACAAATAGATCGAAAGACGGGGCAATTTGCAACGATCTGGCCATCAGACGTCGCATTTAACTTTGTCTTGAACTTCGTGTTGAACTTTGTCTTGTCTTGTCCTCATCAGATCAGACGAGGTTTGAGATTAAGTTCAAGACAAAGTTCCTCCAGAAGCGGACAGGGAACACAATGATCTGCTGGGATAGTATCAGCTCCCGCCTCTTTCTGCTTCCGTGTACCTCCCGTATGTCGTAGCGTTGTTTGTATGGAAATCTTTCATCCCATTATTGGCAACGCTGCCGGGTTCATATTATCGGCGGGTTTTATTCTGGTCACGGGATGCTCTGATCAACCCAAGGAAACCTGGGCGCAGGATTCCCGTGACTATAGATCGGATCGGGACGCTTATATTCGTGTCCAAACCGAGCAGGGAGTTGATCCCGCTCGTGCCCGTCAGTTGTATGATGCGAACGTCTGGAAGTTGAATACCGAGGGTATTGATCCGGCTTCTGTTTATCAGGCGCCGGAAAAAAGGTGAGGCTGGTTGGTGCTTCATTGAGGAATCATGATGAGTGATTACGGACCCAGGGTCAGCATTGTCACCAGCACCTACAACCGGGCGGAGGTGATCCGCGCGGCCATAACATCCGTGCTTGCCCAGGATTTTGTCGATTGGGAAATGTGCGTGGTGGGGGATTGCACGCCCGATGATACCGAAGGCACGCTGCGCTCCTACGGCGATTCCCGGCTCCGGTTTTACAACCTGCCGGTGAAATCGCCGCCGGGCAGCCACGGCGCCATCGCCAAAAACCATGCGATCTTCTCCATGGCCAAGGGGGACTACATCGCCTACCTGGATGACGACGACATCTACCGGCCGAATTACTTGTCCACCATGATGGGGTATATGCAGGCGAACCCCGCCGCAGCGATCGCCTACTGCCGTTGCATGTACCGGGATAAAAAAAGCGGACGGCGGGTTTGGGGCAATCCCTTCCAGCGCTGGTTGCACGGGTATTCCCGCGAAAAACTGAAGCGGTACAACTTCATTGATACCGATTGCGTGGTGCACAAGAAGTCGGTTCTGGATGAAGTCGGCGGCTGGAATCCGGATTTTTACTTCGACGATTACGAATTATGGCTTCGCATCAGCGAAAAATACGATTTTCACTACCTCAACCGGGTGCTGGTCGAGAAATATGTTTCGGAACCCCCGTTTCTGATTCGGGCTTTTAACAAGGGATGGAAGATTCTGCGCCATGGCCGGACCAATCCGCTGGAGTGAGACCGGAGACTTGAGACCGGAGACTTGAGACCGGAGACTGGAGACTGGAGACTGGAGACCGGAGACTTGAGGCCTGCTTGCCCGCTGTAGGCCTTGCGAAGGCGGAAGACCTGCCTGCGGAGAAGATGAACCACGGATAACACGGATGACACGGATTAATTGGGTGGGGGCGTTAATCACGCTTACTCTTTGATTGATAAGTGGTAGCGACTGTGGCATTGTAAAGAATACTGTGGCCGAAAGGGACAGGGTCATGTCGAGCGAAGTCGAGACATCTCGGACTGGTTATGCGGCCGAGATTCCTCGACTGCGCTCGGAATGACAAAAAGAATAGGATAAAAATGAACCACGGATAACACGGATGACACGGATTAACGTGGGGAGGCGTTTACACCCTAACGCAGTTTCCATCCGCAACCAATAAAGAGATTTGGGTGTAGGTGTACGAGTACGCATGCAATCTCTTTATCTTAAGCGTACACGCCGATCAAACACATGCTGGTTTGTGTAATCATGTTTCGCAATGCCCTGGTTGCCATGTGGTTGTGGCTATTCGGTGGTTTCGTATCTCTTGCGCCTTGTCCGGATTTCGGAGATCGGGGGCGTGGCCGAATCGATCCTGGGTGAGCGAAAAGGTGTAAACGAGAAGGTGTTAACGACAAGGCTGGCGATAAGGTTCACCTCAAAGCGCCATCTTTTCATTTACTTACCCCGCTTGGCGGGGTATTTTTTTA
>DAOLDL010000139.1:0-3647 GCA_035327305.1 Kiritimatiellia bacterium
CTGGTTGCCCGACTAGGATTCGAACCTAGACTCTGACCTCCAAAGGGTCGTGTGCTGCCATTACACTATCGGGCAGACTTTTCAGCCCGGGTTCGCGACCTGCTTTATACCCGCCATCAAGCGAGTACCACGCCACAGGGGCAAACGACACCGCCTCCATGACGTGCCACGGGGGTCGTCTGCCTGTCATCCCTAGCCGGACGCAAACGCGAGAGACTATGGAATTGGAATGGCGGAAGTCAAGCGAACATTGAACATTAATACAAATTCGTTTACCTGTGAACTATGCTTGAGTCCCGCCCCGCCCGGGAGTAACGTGTGCCGCCGATGAAATTGATCGATAAATACCTGCTGAAAACGTTTCTGGTACCGTTGTTGTACTGTTTTGCCACGTTTTCGCTGGTTTTTATAATTTTTGACCTGTTCAGCACGCTCGATGACTTTCTTGATGGGAAAACCCCGCTTTTACTCGTTGTACGATATTACCTTACTCTTATGCCCTCCCTCGTTGTCTTTGTGGTTCCCATCTCACTGCTATTGGCGGTTTTATACAGTTTATCCACCTTGACTAAAAATCACGAGCTGACCGCCATGCGGGCCTGCGGCATCAGTTTAATCAGGTTAATGATGCCCTTTATCATGGTGGGATTCTTCGCCAGCCTGGGTGTTCTGGCGATCAACGAAACGGTGGCTCCGGAAGCCGCCTATTGGTGCAAGAAATTCGTCAGTGAACAATCCAAGTCCGACCCGGACTCCGTCCATGTGGCCGAATTGGCCTTTTATCGCGAACGCGGCAACCGATACTGGTTTATCGGCCAATTCGACACCCGCGATTTCAGCATGCGAAATATCGTCATCAACCAGATGCGGGAGGACAATTCAGAGGAATTCAAATTGCAGGCCGAATCCGGGCGATGGGTTGAAGGCCACTGGTTTTTTACCGATGTGGCCATTCAAAATTACGACCGCGAAGGGAATCCCCGCGGCGCCCCGCGCTTCAACTCCGCGCAGGAAATGTTCGAACTCAACGAAAGACCAATGGATTTCCTTGCCGAAGTAAAACCGCCGGAGTTTATGTCTTCCCGGGAGTTGTTGCGCTACCTGCGCGGCAATCGGCAATTGCAGGGCGATGCCCGCACCCGCAAAGTCGTTGACCTGCATCATCGCCTGGCCCAACCCTGGATGTGCCTGGTCGTAACACTGCTCGGGATTCCCTTCGGCAATCAAACCGGCCGCAAGGGCGCCTTGACCGGATTCATGCTCTCCATCGGCATGTTTTTTGGATATTACGCACTTATGAATGTCGGGCTTTATCTCGGTAAAGAAGAATATCTTCTTCCCTGGCTCTCCGGATGGATACCCAACATTGTCTTTTTTGTGACCGGCACGGTCATGATTTACCGCATGCGTTGACCGTACGATTTGACGATTCTGAATGATGTGTTATTTTATCTTCTAACGAAGACATTGTTTGATCAGCAGGTATAGGTATGGCCGAAGAAAATCAAAAAGGTCTCAAGGATGTAGTCGTATTCACGGACGACGGCAAAGGAACAGTTCAGCCCCAAACCTTTCAAATGTGCGGTTTGGGGCTTCAATTTTATTCCGATCGGAAAATTGATGAATTTGAGATCATGGAGCTTGATCTGACCGTCAACGACGACCCCGATAATCCGGAAAACGTGCACTGTACCGGCGCAGTGGTCCGCTGTCAGGAAGTAAACGAATCAAGTGGTCGCTACCGGGTCTGGTTGAAATTTATCGACACACCAGAAACATCCTGCAGTAAAATCGCCTGCATCGCCCGCAAAGGGAAACACCTTTGCACGTTTTGCGAGAATTTTTAGCCCTCCTACCCTCCCCGGTTTTGTGCAACAAGCCGACCGCACCTGACCCTGCATACTTGCCCCTTCTTGTTTTTTTCAAACATACAGATTGCAACCACGAGGTCAATCGGTTTACTGTGCTGTTATATGAAGCTTTTCTCCAATTTCGCACTTTGGCTCACCTTGTCATCCGTAACGGCCAGCGCCGGCTTGAATATCCCGTCCACGATGATCGGTGTCGACTTCTCCAATATTCATACTGACGGGGATCGCGTCCTGATCGGCGATGGCACTCCATGGCTCGTTTCTGTCCGCAAGGATGCTGGCGTATTCGATGCGTCGTCAGGTGCCTGGGTGGCTGCAGAAGGACTCGAGGTTGGCCAAGGCCGACTCATCATCGAACTCGATCGCTCCCATATTCCCGCCTCCGACCTCGCATTGTCACTTGTTTACGGTGACATTTACGGCGCGGATTTTGTCGTACAGTTACTCGACAACAATGGCCACATTGTCGCGTTGGATTTGTTTTCGAATATCGTGACGACGGGACGCGATGCCAAAACCGACACATTTATCATATCATTTCTCAATTACCCGGATGCCTCGAAAATTGTTTTGCGCCGGATCCGTGGCGAAGTTCGCATTCATGGCTTTACCCTGTTGCCCGTTGCCTGCGAAGTGCCGGTTGAAACATGCGGCGAAGATGATCTTGCCGTGCTGGTGGGTCATCAGATGTTTACCGAAACGGATTTGGTCCGTGAAATTGAACGAATCATCGGCAAACAACTCGGCGATGTTAATTGGCAAAACACAACCATCCAACGCCCCGTTTCTCTGGCGGAAATCAACGAGGTAGCACACGAAGCTCTGTCCAAATCGGATTACCCTGAATTCCGGCCATCAACAACACCCATCATCGGCAACATGCCAATGATCAACAGCGCGTCGTCGTTGTCTTTTTTGTGGCCAATCAGCCGTCGCCTGAACTTGTACCACCCCGAGGCCGTCATTGAAATGCCCTCTTCACAATCAAGTGCGGACGCATACAAGGCATTATTCGAAGGTCACTCTCGCGCATCGGTAATGAGCATTCCCATGTCGACGGCAGAACGCGAACGATTTTACCGAAAATACGGCTATCATCCGATTGAAGCAGTCATTGCCATGGGCGCCATTCAGGTATTGGTTAACGTGGAAAATCCACTGGAGCGCCTGACTATCCCGCAATTAGACGCCATTTACGGCACGGAATTGCGCGCGGGTGAGACCCATTTGATCCGCAACTGGACCGAACTCGGACTTGCCTACGATCACTCCATTGTCGCGTATGGTGGCCAGCCGCCGACTGGAACCGCACGTCTTTTTCAATCGTTGATACTTCAAGGCGGACCTTTTCGATCCGACATGCAACATGGGACACTTTCCAAGACCTATAGCGCAATTATCTATGATTTGAGCGAAGACCGGGCAGGCATTGCCTTTTCCAATCTTCAGAATTTCGACCCGCGCGTGAAACGTATTGCATTGGCGCGAAACAGCGGCGAGGAAGCCGTATCGATTTCCGCTGACAGCGTGCAAAGCGGCGCCTATCCCTTGAGCCGTTATATGTACATCTACATCAACGCGCAATCCATCGACCGCATTGATCCGTTGATGCTAGAATTTTTGAAGTTGATATTGAGTCGGGAGGGGCAACAAATTGTTGCAGAAAATCGCCTGATTCCTTTAACCGTCGAAGACCTTCGCGAAACGCGAAGCCGCTTGGGGTTTTAACCCGAAAACCGAAGTTGCTGGCGGCGCCGAGCCGCAGTCATTTCGGCT
>DAOLDL010000140.1:0-3560 GCA_035327305.1 Kiritimatiellia bacterium
GTGGGGCTTCGCGGTCCCTCAGGTGAGGCATGAGCTAGGAGTTCGCGCCTCTTTTTTGAGAGGTGCCATTATGAGGAAATACAATGGTACAAAAAATAAACCGACTGCTTGGCCGTATTGATTTTCGGATATTATCGTTCCTTTCCATCAGCGCACTGCTGATCACTATCGGCTGGTCATATGCTCACTTTTCCGACGAGTCCAACACCTTCGATTCCTATGAAGACCTGATTCAGCGTTATCTGGATTATCGGGACAACAACTACATGCTCGCCGTCCCCTCGTGGTATATGCAGGACGATCAACTGAAATCCATCGAAAGCACATATGGCTTGGCAGGTTTTCAGAACCAACCAGATTGGTACGTAAACTTCAACATCGGCAGTTACTATTATTCGGGCAAAAGCGAATTAGCCAAACATGTGACGCACAACACAAAATTAATCATCTATGAGGACATGCTTTCCGGTGAATTGCTGGTAATCCGGGATACCGGGGATGATTTTGAAGAAGATATTGTATTTAAAGCCCCGAATTGGCCAGGCAGGGGAAAGCTCGAATCGTCATCACGTTACTTGTATAGGGAATTATCAAAACGGCGCGTTGTCTGGCATGTGACATTAAAAGATACTGATTTGGCTGAGATTGAGGAACAAGCAAGGTTGGTCGCCTTGGAAGACGAGGACGGCGGCGGTATGATGTTGATGATGATGGGTGATCCCGAGGAGCTCATTATCACTGCCATTCAACGCACCAATGGAATGGCGATTACGGTCAGTTATCCCGAAGGTTTCACCAATCGGCTGGATTTATTTACCTGCTTTGATCTGACCGGAGAAATCTGGCAACTCGCCACCGGGCCGATTGCAACAACCGGTTCAATCAGCACCACCATCATCGACACCAATAGCTGGCCCGGCCCGTCTTGGCGTATGTACACTGCCGGAAACGCTGATCTTGATTCCGATTCGGATGGCTATTCGGACGCCCGAGAAATTCTGATGTACAAGACCGATCCCGAAAACGCCGCATCTCATCCCGTATCCATTTCCGGTTCAATTTCTTACGCCGGCACGGAAACGGGAACAATATATATGCTTGCGGTAACCTCCATCGGTAGTTGGTCAATGAATTTAACCACCGCCATTCCCGCGCCAGGCGGATTCACAAATGACGCGATAGCATTGGAAGGCCAGTACTGGTTCAAAGCGTTTCGGGATGTAAATGGAAATTACGGTTGGGACGCTTGGGAGCCATTCGGGATTTACTCTGCCAGCGCGTATAATGTCACCGGGAGTATTTCAGGTATCGACATAGCCTTATCGGATGTGCCAAGTGCATGGGGAACGCTTGAATACCATGGAGATGCCACCGGCGATGTCGTCGTCATTGCCTCCACCAGCTCCAACGGTTGGTCCACCAGCTACAGCACCATCATACCATGGGAGCAGGGTTCGCAATCGGAAACCGGAGGTACCGTTTATTTATCGTTTCCGGTATATTATGGCGTTGTCGGAATGCCCGCCTCCAACTACTGGATCAAGGCATTTATCGACAGCAATGGAGATGGCGACTACACCCCCGGCGAAGAGGGCGGCATGTATTCTATTGCCCCACTCTTCATCAGCAATCGAGTTATGGGAATCAATTTCGAGATATCTGAAGACACGGATGAGGATGGCTTGCCTGACTGGTGGGAATGGCTGAATTTTGGGAACCTCGATGAAGACGCCGAAGGCGATCCTGATCTGGACGGTTTAACCAATTTGTTGGAATACTTGCTAGGAACCGATCCGAACAATCCCGATAGCGACGGTGACGGATTTACGGATGGCTATGAGTACTCTATGGAATCGGACCCGACGGATAGTACCGACATGCCGACACTGTACATGTTGATCAACAGCGGCGCGGAGTATTCGAACAGCACCAACCTCATGGTCCGGTTTCCCGGCTATATGGCGGATTCAGTGGAACTCGGAGAGCACAATAGCCTCACCAATGGTGTCACTTTATCCTATACTGATCCCATCGCCTTCGGCCTGGAAGGCACGTCCAACGGCATGCGACATCTCTTTGCGCGGCTTTCGCGCAACAGCGAGACCAGCGCCTTAATTGAAGGTAGAATCATTTTCGATAATGTTCCGCCGGATTTCGTGAGCATTTCACCAAGCAACGGATACGCAACCAATCGGCGCTGGATAATGCTTGCCGGAGTGGCCACCGACGCCCTAAGTCGGGTTAGAGTATTCGTGAATGAGCAATGGGCCCACGGAAGCACCACCACATCATTCTGGCATGATCGAATTCTTTTATCGGCGGGAACAAACCTCCTTCATCTGGTCGCGCAAGACTACGCGGGAAATACGGCGACACAGATATTGACCGTTATCCAAGATACAACCGGAGACGTTACGCCGCCCAGTATATCCGTAACATTACCCGGCGCGGCAACAAACGGCGCATCGGTAGTTTATGGCGATCATCCATCTCTATATTTTCGAGGCAGTACCGATGACGAGACAGCGGAAGTCCTTGTTTACGCCATAATGGATTCCATCACGAATGGCCCATGGTCCGCAGTCGTTTCCGGGACGCAAGTGTGGTGTAATGCCGTTTTGCAGCCTGGCTCGAATACGTTGCTGATCACGGCTACGGACGCCGCATCCAACACAACCGCTATTACCAATACAGTAATCCGTGGTACGAATTTCTTTTTTACGATCACTTACCCCGGGCACTATCAGGTCGTCAACAACCCTTCTTCGATGGTCTATGGCATCGCATCGCCCATGTTTCTGAATGCTACCATAACCATTAACGGAGTCTCAACAATCATTGAAGATCATAACAGCAACATCGTGTTCTCGACGGCCAGCGAAGTCCCCTTGTCACCGGATCGCACCGAGCTGATCGGGACAGCCGTATTAAATGGAAACACCTACCACACGGACCCTACACCGCTGGGTTACGAAATAACCCGCTATCAATCCGAATATCTGTGGAATAACTATAGTTATTGGTCTGACGGTTGTTTTGTTGGTGCAGGCACATATTTATTCCATATAACGTCATCATGGCTACCCGCAACAAAACGATTAGTCGAAGCATTTGATGTCCAGACCGACTATTGTAGCTCTAGCTGTCATTCGCCTATAGTTTCTTGTGACGACCCGTATCAACATGTAAATGACCATTACCGACCCATACCGAACTTCCTAGTCGAGCTCGGACATGAATATCTGTACCTTGAACATCAGTCTCCGCCCTACATCGACATATTGGAGTGGGATTTTCGCGCGACACAATTGGATTATCGCTTCATCAAGCGCTGGCCGACGCAAGAATTACAGACGGTCATACTTCAGTTCCCCCATATGAACTACACAAGAGTCCCGTACAATTCACCACTGGACCCATCGCTTATTACGTATCGCGGTCAAACCGGATTCTGGCACAACGGTAATGTGTCTTTTATTGTACCCATTGAAACCGAAGTGGAGTACGCTGTTGCCGAAACTGACTTTACCTGGCCCCCCTTCAACTATTCCGCTGAAGGC
>DAOLDL010000141.1:0-3515 GCA_035327305.1 Kiritimatiellia bacterium
TCCGCGCGGAGTTCTTCCACTTTTTTGGCCCTTGAATCGCCGCCAAGGCCGCGCCATCACTGCAATCCGCTTCCAATACGTACATTTCTTCGTGGTTTCTCTATTAGTGTTTTCCCGAAATGACTGCGGAATCCCGAGAATAAGCAATGGTCTGGATGATGGCAAAAATACAGACCGAGTCAAGATTCCAACAAGGCTAATGAGTCGATGTTCCACCTGCTTGCTCCTGACAATTGAGCCTTATCCTCAACCATGGATACGCAAATAAGATTAACACGGAGCTTCCGACCCGCTTCGCAACAAGCGCACTTCATCAAGAATCCAATTGATAATTAACCTGCCGACATTATGTTATGCGTCACAACTTGATAACCCTGATATTATGAAACGAAATTTTTATTTGGCGATTGTCGGCATCTTTCTGACCAGTGTGTTTTTCCAACCAACGGCCCGCGCCCAACGCGCGGAGATACCCGCCATCAACGCTGACCCTTATGTAAGCGCGCTGGTGATTGACGCCGCGACCGGCGACCCGCTATTCGCACGAAACGCTACGGCCAAAGTGTATCCGGCCAGTGTGCTGAAACTGATGGGCTTGTATGTCATTCTCGATTTGGTTGACCAAGGCAAACTGAAATTGAATGACATGGTAACGTCCAGCGTGGAAGCCTATCGCATGGGTGGATCCCAGGTATACCTGGACGTCGGGGAACAGTTTTCCATCGAGGACTTGTTGTATGCGTTGATGATCCAATCGGCCAACGATGCCGCAGTGGCTTTGGCCGAACACATCGCCGGTAGTCGGGAGGGCTTTGTCCGTATGATGAACGCCAAAGCCCGCGAACTTGGAATGAACCAGACAACATTTCACTCGGTACATGGCTTGCCGCCGGCAGCGGGCCAGCAACCCGATGTCACCACCGCCCGGGATATTGCCCGGTTGAGTCAGGCGTTATTGCGATTCCCCGAAGCCCTGCGGATCACATCGACCACCGAACGCGGGTTCCGCAACAACTCATTTCAAATGCAAACGCATAACAGCCTGTTAAAGCGGGTGCCCGGATGTGACGGATTGAAGACCGGATATTTCCGGTTGGCCGGGTATTCGATTGCCGCCACCGCACAGCGCGATGGGAAACGAGTCATTGCCGTGGTCATGGGAAGCACCTCAAAGCAAGCCCGCGATCAAGCGGCCACCCAACTCATCGAAGAAGGCTTTCGCACTATCGGGCGCTAACCCGGCAGAAAGACAAACCATCGGGTGATACAGCGAAGACTGGTTGAGAACAAGTAGTTACGCTCCATTACGGCATCCTGCCAACTCGACCAGCTACGGTGTGGTGGGTTTTGCGATCAATAATGGAATGATCGATAATGCCTGAAGGTCAATAAACCGACCAGCGACAGAATTAAATACGTGAAGGTGGCCGGTTCGGGAACCGCGTTTATATTGTCCCAATACATGACGTAATCGACGCCGGCCTGCGTGTTCTGACCATGCAGGATCACGTTGCCGATATAATCACTGCCAAGCGCGCTTACTGAAATCGTCAGATCACCTACGGTATAAACGAACTCGTTTCCGACCAGTTCGATGTTCAACGTGTACCATGAATCGTATGTAAACCCGGAGGGCAACCCCATATCGACCCAGCCGAATTGTCCCCAGCCGCGAAAACGAGGATTGTTATCTTCACTGGTGAAGTCGATGATCGGGAATGCGTTGTTCACCAGAGGATTGTCGTATGTGCGAGCGGTTCCCCAAAATCCCCCCATGCGGCGTCCTGTGGTTTCCCACGAAGCGTCAATATACAGATCGGCGGAGATAAACGTGGTATTATTATCCACGTCAAAGACCCGACCCTGCGTATCGTAGAAGACTGTGGAAAACATAGAGGGTCGATGATCTCGACCATCGGCCGCAGAAATGGTCAACCGGAGACGATTATCCCCATCGAAAAATATTTGTGATTCAAACCCCGCCGGTGAATACCGGTTGCGATACCAAGCTCCGGGCGTCTGTACATCCTCCAACGTTACGGGATCGTCAAACGTTATGAGAAGACTTGCATCAACGCATGTTACAGTGACGATCAGACACAAGGCAGATAATAAAAATGTTTTCATCGTGCTCACCCCACCCGACCATGCTTGAAACTTTAAAAAACCAAAGTTGAAAAATATACTATTGCGTACTTGAAGTCAAATTTATCAAGCCACCCAATATATGAATGAGGACGGTGTCCGGTTACGCATGGCAGACTCACTTCCCCGGAATCATGGCGAGTCGGAGGCGCGGACGACCAGGCCGCCCGCCGGGGCGATGAACTCGATGTTCGAGGTGATGCGGAGTACGGCGGATTCGCACCAACTCACTGCACGCGGGGACTACCGCATATCATCATACCGGCTCACCGCCGTGTCGGCCATCCCCTCCATTCCCGGAAGCATCACCAGCAGACCACCCAACACAAAACCAACCAAACGCGGGTATATTGTTTAGATCAAGAAGAACACGTATGCGGGGAAGTATAACAGGGTCGTTTTCTTCGTTGCGTCCTGATTTATACGCTACCGGGTTACGGCGGGTTTACACCGATACGGTAATGACGGATATCCACCGATGGTTGTGGATGCAGATAACCGGACACAAGGTCTCCTGCCGTAAAATTGGTAAGGATGACGCTGTAAGGACCGAAAATATTCGTGGCGGCTTCGACCCGGTATTTGACACCTATGACGGACGTCCACTGAACCAAACGATTGGTGCTGATATCCGCGAGGTTGGAAATGCGGAGAAAATCCAAATCATTCCACGGATCGGTCTTGGATGCCGCTTCGTGACCGTCGCTGACGCCGTCGCCGTCGGAATCGGGATTATTCGGATTGGTGGCAAATTGCGGCGCAAGCGGCGCGGCGCCGCCACCCGGGAAGGTCGTGGCCGGATCGTCGATGACCAGCAGTTCCTCAATGTCGGTCAAGCCATCGCCGTCGGAATCCATCGGAGCATGAAGAGCGGAAAGATCGACATTGGGAAAAAGAATCGTTGGGATTAATGACACATCGCCAAAGCCATTGAGTCGCCAGACATCGGCGGCACGGCCAATTTGGTTGCCGGATGAAGTTATCGGGCGGTCGATGGAAAAATAAAGGATACCGTTTTCTTCGTAGGCCGCGTTGATATTGGCGTTTGCGGGAATCCCGAGTTCGACTGGATTTTTGATGTCCGTGATGGTGTTCGCGGAAAGCGACCAGAAATAAAGCGCTCCCTTGTTGAGCGCGCCGGCATTGCTATCCACGGAAAACCAGAACCCGGTGGCGGCGGACATGGCGAGCGCATTGATGTTCACCGCTTCGATGAGGCCGATCTGCGCGCGGCCGTCGACGAATTTCCACACGTTGGTTTGCCCGACGGTGCAGGCCATGATATCGGCGGGATGCACGTTGATACCGTTGATCCGCGCCGGAACATCGACGGAAAAAAGATACTGCGTTGCGTTCAGCATGCTGAAGGC
>DAOLDL010000142.1:0-3496 GCA_035327305.1 Kiritimatiellia bacterium
ACCTGCAACCTTCTGATCCGTAGTCAGATGCTCTATCCAATTGAGCTACGGGTACGTAAGAAGGCGTGATAGTAGCGACTCGGTTCAAAAATGCAACCCGTAAAGATGCAAAAAAAACCGATAAAAAGTACATTGTCAACCTCGGTTAAAAAGGTACATTTGCTCAACAATTCGGGGAAAACCAACGTATGCTCAATAAAATTACTTCCATTACGATAAACCCGGCGCCAAAGATTGATCCGGCATCGGGTCGTAACCACCCTTTTCACATCCATTTCGAAACCGATGCCCACGCGCCGTACCCTCAAGTGATCGTTCGCGAGGGGAGCCGCGAGCATTTATATAACGAGTCCAGAATCACAAAACTGGATAATTGCCGATATTGCGTGAACATCGAGGCGGGAATTTTACCGCCCGGTCGGTATGCGGTTCAGGTGGAATCCTGTCGCAAAGCGGATATTTCCCAGGCCAGCAGTCACGACTGGGTCAAGGCATTCGAAACCATTGAAATACCTCGCGTTGCGTTGCCGGACCTGCATGTGGTTCGGGATGGCGCGCCCAAGGCGAAGAAAAACGCGAGTCAGGGATCGAAAGTCAAAATCTATTTCGGCATTCACAAGCACATGCATCAGCCGTACTACAACACCGTGGATACCCGTTATTGGGACGGTGAAAAAGACGGCATATTCGGAACCAGAAAAGGAGCGTATTCCGAATATCTGGCGGATGCGATTGATCGCTACGAGGCTGGAGCGCTTTCTCACGCCGGTATCAGCACCAGTTGGAGCGGATCTCTGATTGAACAGCTTGACCGTTGTGATCGCGAAGGTCTGTGCGGCGGACAATTCCGTGATTGGCGGAACCGCTTGCGCTCTGCCGCCGCGCGCAAAACCAAACTTGGGAATCCGCGCCTTGATTTTACGGCGTTTGGCTTCTTTCACCCGTTGATGCCGTTGATTCCGTCGCGCGATATCGTCCGCCAAATTGAATGGCACCGGAGCATTATCGATCGTTCATTCGGACAGCCGGCCTCACGCATTCTTTTTCCGCCCGAAACGGCTTTTCATGTGCGCATGATTCCGTCCTTGAACAAAGCCGGAATCGATGCCGTGATTTACGATAGCATTCATCGTGCCCGTGCGTGTCGCGATTATCCTTACGCCGGCGCAAACGAAGGCATGCTCCCGCCCAATCCCGCCGAACAGTTGAATCCGCCGGTAAGCGATTGGTATCAGCTTCAAAATGTCTGGGCCGGATCCAAAATCAGTCCCGGACTGCTAAAGCCGGAATATGTGGCGTACGAAGATGCGGACGGCGTTAAGCACTCGATTATTGCCGTGCCGGCTGAACGGTACCTCGGCAATGAAGATGCGCGGGGCGGCTTCGGCGCGTTGCAATATCCGGATTGTTTTGGTCAGCTTCATGCGGAATACGAGCGTTCGGGCACGTATGACGCGAAGCATCCGCCGTTTTTCCTCCTTCACTCTGATGGTGATAATTATGGCGGAGGAACGGATGGGTATTACCGCCACAACACCGAGCAGTTGGTCCGCTGGCTACAGCAGGACGGGCGCTTTGAATTGATTTCCATTCGGGATTACCTGGACCAGTTCCCACCCGATAAAGCGAATGCGGTTCATATCGAGCCGGGTTCCTGGGCCGGCGCCGACAATGGCGATCCACAATTTGCCAAATGGTTCAGCCGTTACCGCGAAGCATATTCGCCTGACCTTAATTCCTGGGCGGTTTTAACCGCGTTCCAGAATGCCGTACATGCCGTGGAAGATACCGGGCGGAGCGGGGAGGCTTTTGAACATGCGGCGCGTTTGCTGTTAACGGCTGAAACCAGTTGTTACTGGTATTGGACGGGACAAGATGAATGGGATCGTCAGGTCACCATGGCCGCGAACCGGGGAATCGATTTACTGAAGAGCGACTTGGATCAACTGGTCGCCGCCGGCAAGGATCGCACCGGACCAACGATATTTCCGGCATGGGTGCTTCCGGAAAATCCCGGGGGACAAACCTGGGGTCAGGGCGGCTTGGCGCCGGCTTCACGGGACGCAGTGTTGCACACATTTGTTTACGACATATCCGGCCTGGCTTCGGTTAAGTTGGTAATCCGCAATGGCGCTGAAGAAACGGCGCTGACGATGCGCGACTGCGGCCCGTATCCGAGCGCGACCGGGCCGATGGCAACCGCGCATTTATTTACGGCAGAACTACCGGTCGGGGTTGGTTTGATAACCTATTTTATCGAGGCCACCGACAAACAAGGTAACCGGACGCGTGGTTCGCTTGAGCGTTTGTATCTGGCGTGAGCTGAACAAAACCTGATCAATGAGGTATCAATAAGAGCATGATCTGCATGTTCAAGGAATGGATGACGCGGGCACGCCGGAAAATCCGTCTGCCACGCCCGACCGGCATGACTCTTGTCACCGGAGCATCTCGCGAATTGATCTCTGCCGTTGTGGATGATTCCAATCGTATCGTGCACTTGATCGTTCATACCCGCCAGAAGTCGCTCATGTAAATGTTCTCGCCATCAAGCGCAGTGGTCAGGTTTTCTTTTGAATTCTGTTTAACGGCTGTTATAGTTCAGGCAGAAAGGAAATCAATCCATGAAGTTCAGCAAAATCAGTGTATGTTCGTGCGCGGTCGTTCTTGCATTTGGTTTAACCATCTCACACGCCGAGGAAAAACCTGGAAAGTGGGAATCCTCGTTGGCGCTGGGATTAACCCTCAATGACGGCAACACCGATAATTCCATGTTCAACGCCAGTTATCTGTTGGGCTATACCACGGAAGCTGGAAATCCATTAAGATTGAACGCTGATCTTGCTTATGGCGAAACCGACAACGACAAAACCACCGACAACTACAAGGTGGAGCTGGATTACAAGCATTTGATTTCCGAGCGCGCATACGGCTCCTTGAATGCCAGTTACTTCAGCGATGATATTTCCGATCTGGATTACCGGTGGATTGTCTCTCCCGGTGTCGGTTACTTCCTGATGAAGCAGGAGAATGTCACGCTGACCGCGGAAATCGGTCCCGCCTTGATTGGCGAGAAAAAAGGCGGAGAAACTGAAGAAAATGTGGCGCTTCGTATTGCCGAACGATATGAACGCAAAATGGATTCCAGCGCCCGATTCTGGCAGGCGCTCGAATACATTCCCAATATCGATGATTTCGAGGTTTATATCCTGAATGCCGAGATTGGCGTCGAAGCGCCGGTTAGCGAGAAGCTGAATATCCGTCTGGTTGTCAAGAATACCTATGATAGCGATCCCGCGCCTGATCGTAAGAACAACGATGTAACGGTAATCGGTGCGCTCGCATACAGCATCTTCTAATGATCACCGCAATCAGCGCATTAAAAAAAGCGGGCGTGATGCCCGCTTTTTTTTGTGCCGCGAATTAACCCGGATATTGAAGGAGTGAGCGCCGGAAAATGGAACCCGGGCTTCATCTGCGCTTTGTTTTTCTCCTC
>DAOLDL010000143.1:0-3460 GCA_035327305.1 Kiritimatiellia bacterium
GAAAGAGGCGGTGGTTAATCATCATCAGCAGGTGCCGTTTCACCTGCTGAAGGATTCAAAATAAATTACGAGCATTATGATTGAACGCCACTTCCATATTCCTTTTGTTGCTCGTCTTGCGCTGGCCGAGAAACAAATCCAGCAAAATTACCGTCCCCTGATTGCGGTGCACAAGTGGTTCGCCCGGCGGCCGGGCACCCTTTTTCGGTCGCTTATTCTATCCGAATTCGATGACCAGCGCATTGAGCAGACCTATTTTCATGGGCATAATTTTTCAGACAAGCACATCCTTGACCCGTTTATGGGGGGAGGAACCACTGTCGTAGAGGCGAATCGTTTGGGCTGCATGGTAACCGCTGCGGATATAAACCCGATGTCCTGGTGGATTGTTCGGCAGCAGATTCAAGACCTTGATCTTGGTGAATATGCCAAGGCCGCAGCAAGGCTGCGCGCCGACCTGCGGAAGGAAATCGGCCACCTTTATATGACAAAATGCCCGAAGACAGGCGGGCTTGCCGAGGTCAAATACTTCCTTTGGGTTAAGACCGCAACCTGCGGATCATGTGGCCGATCTCACGACCTGTTTCCCAACCACCTTATCGCTCAGGATGTTCGTCATACGGCCAATGTCTTTGCCTGCGGATATTGCGGCGGGCTATTCGAGTCAGGGTTACGTAACAACCCAGGCCCATGCCCCCATTGTGCAAACAAATTGCCCTCGAAAAATACGGCTGGACGGAATAAATCACGTTGCCTGCACTGCGACGCCCCAGTGGCCTATCCGGAAAAAGGCGTTCCTGAACACCGGTTGTTCGCGATCGAATACCACGCACCACAGGCACCGGGGAGCGAACGGCGCAAAGGGCGGATGTTCAAGTCGCCCGACGCAGACGATTTGTGTAAATTTGCCGAGGCGGATGAATATCTCCGGAAAATGCGCCCTCGATTCATACCGGAAGACGCTATCCCCAAAGGTGATGAGACCGAACGCCTTCATCGCTGGGGATATACCCGCTATCGGGAGTTGTTCAATGCCCGTCAGTTGATTGGTCTCGAATTGAGTTGCCGATGGATTTCCGCCTATCCAAACGAGCGCGTTCGTGAAGCGCTGTCGACCAATCTGTCCGACCTGCTCCGGTATCAAAATATGCTTTGCCGGTACGATATCATGGCGTTGAAGTCACTCGACATCTTCTCCGTCCATGGATTTCCGGTCGGGTTGATCCAGTGCGAATCCAACATTTTAGGCATCGAGGGCTCGCGCGGCCTGCCGGTCGGTAGCGGTGGCTGGTTCAACATCACGGAGAAGTTCGCGAAGGCGAAGCGATATTGTCAGCAGCCATTTGAGGTTCGAGGCACAGGACAACGCAAGGTTGAAGTGCCGATAGCCGGGGAATGGATCGGAACTCGCTCCCGCGATTCCAGCAACCATGAAGATAGGCAAGTTGATCTCATCTGCGGCGACTCGACCACACTTCATGGAAGCGCTTTATTTGACGGGGTTTTCACCGACCCTCCATACTTCGGAAACGTTCAATACGCGGAGTTAATGGACTTCTGCTATGTCTGGCTCAGAAAGCTTGCCGGCGCAGCACATCAAGAATTTGCCAGCGATACCACCAGAAATGCGGGAGAGTTGACCGGCAATCTCAACATGGGACGTGATCTGGCGCATTTCACCGAAGGTATGTCGGCGGTCTTTCGCATGGCCGCCGGGCGGCTGAAGTCAGGTGGTCCGCTAGTTTTCACGTTTCATCACAACAGAATTGACGCATATGTCCCTCTGGCTGTCGCCATTCTGGACGCCGGCCTCACCTGTTCCGCGTCCTTGCCGTGTCCCGCCGAGATGGGGGCCTCAATCCATATCAACGGGACTCGCTCCTCCGTGGTTGACACTGTGTTTGTCTGTCGTCAAACGGGGCTGGTGCCTCGACGGTGGATCGTAGGCGCGGCGACGGAACTCGTCGGCCTCATTCGGCAGGAGATCAGTGCCTTGGCCGAAGGCGGACTGAAAGCAACGCAGGGGGATATCCGTTGCATCGTGTGTGGCCACATGACCCGGTTGGCTGTGTGGAATCTTCGTGGAACATGGCAACGAAGCTTAAAAACAACTGAGAAGATGACAGCCGTGGAATCGTGGTTTTCCAGTTTTGGTGGTCTCGCCGCTGTCTTGACGGCTCTTGATGCATCTTTCACCAATGCGTCTCACGTTCAAGAATGGACGCCGGTCGGCATGGTGCGCGAAACTTCGGAGAATGAATATGAAATACCCTTTTGAAGCCAGCCAGGAAGAGGTGTTGACCAACCCGGATGCATATGTTGATGCCGTTTTCTCGAGCCTTGCTTCCGAGTTTCTCATTATGCCCAAAGGCGATGGTTTTCTGGAGTACTCCGTGTTTGCATCGGGATATGAGGCGCTTAAGTGTGCGACAGAGGGCTTCGCTCAACTGACAGCGCCGCGCGTTTTCAATGCTGCGCTCGAATGCCCAGTTGTTCTTGTCGTACTGAGGACAATCCTGGGCTTTACGCCACCTGAATGGGCCTACATTACGTCGAGTCGTAAAGGAATCGAAATACCTCAGAATGCAGCCAGAACGCTTGACCGCAACATCAGATCGCAGCCCGACCGACCACTCAAGCCTAGCGCTACGACAGGCGCGAGGATTAACGCTCTCGTAGAAACTGCATGCGAACTAATTATAGAGGGATGCCCCGATGTACCGCCGGACCGTCTACACCGTTTCTGCAAGGCCGACAGCCTCGGTGGCCTCTCCTCGGTGCGACAGCTTGCGGATTTGGGCGCTCCCTACGCAATGTTGCTTTACGAGCGATTTCTTGGAAGGCCTTTTGCCGGGCATCGTGACTCCGTTAGCGAATTGGTCGGTGATGGTTTGGAATGTGCCATTGAAGAGCAGTTAGTATCGGCGGGTGTGACGTTTCGCAAGACGAAGAGGGCGGAGCGCCTTGCCGGTTTTGATCAGGCTCCAGACTTCATCATACCGGACGAATTTCATGCTGCCGTAATCATCGAGGCAAAACTGACCGAAGACGACGGGACCGCACGGGACAAGGCAACTCGTGTCATACGTCTTTGCCAGATGTCCGAGCAACGTGCGCGCGACGGAAAATCCTCCTATGAGGTCGTGGCTTGCTTGGCCGGGAGGGGCTTTGGTGTCCGCCGAGAAGACATGCGCCAGATGATCTTTCACACAAAGGGGAAGGTTTTCACACCAAAGACGCTTGATCGGATTGTGGATTGCACTGCGCTTGCTGGGTTTCGTACGAGGAAATAGAAAGTGCGCGGCTTTTCTCGACGCGCTTCCCGAGGTCGAATTCTGGGTGCGCAATCTGGCCCGTAAAAATACCTCGTTCCGGCTGCATTTGTCCAAGGATTGGTTTTATCCCGACTTCGTCTGCCAGCTCAAGGATGGCCGGATTCTGGTGGTGGAGTACAAAGGCG
>DAOLDL010000144.1:0-3364 GCA_035327305.1 Kiritimatiellia bacterium
GCTGGCACATGACCCTGCCCTGACCGGAAATACTGCCGGTATGCCAGAAACGTCCATCCGCGAAATTACAACTGACATCGTTGGTGAGGAAGATATCCCCGGTCATGATGAGCCAGGAAGTCGCGATCGATCCGATGGAAACCTCGACCGATGTATTGGTCTTGCTGAGAAGAATGCTCAACTCAATCCGGTTGGTCGTTGAGAAGCCGGCGGAAATGACCTTGGCGTAATTCCCCAAGAGAAGATTGGTGTTAATGCCGGTCAACAGGGCGCGATTTCCGCGCAAGGTGTATTCGGTGCCGGTGAAATCAATTCGATTAAACGGGGTGTCAGCGGGAAAGTTGTTGGTATTGGTCAGGCGGGCCGCGCCAGCCGGGAACCAGAGAATATTGCCGGGTGAAGGGGCGCCGCCAGCCCAGTTGGCCGCATCGGTCCAGTTGCCGCCAGAGGCACTCGCTCCCGTCCATCTGCTGGTGCTTTGGGCCGATGCCCCCCCTGATATTAAACCCATCACAAACAACGAGAGAATCAACGTGTGTGCCACATGTAACTTCATCGGTAGTTCCTCACTCCTTGTTTTCCAGCCTATGGATCTGGATTACCCAAGTATAATGGTTATAATTAAGGCGACCAGCAAGCTTTATGGGCAAACGATAAAATCCACAATCCCTCAAATAAGGGGGATAAAGTGTACAGGACCTCGCCTTCCGGGTACTTATAGCAAAGATTGAGGACGTCGCGGCATGAGAAAGCACGGAAAATCTCACACGCAAAAGTTGTTGTTCTTTTTAGAGCGACTATATCAGCGGCAAACATTACCACAACTGGTGCAATGCATTCTGCATGGGCTACCGGATGTGATCAGCGGCGATAATTACATGGTCGCCGAGCACAATCCGGTCGACCAGCGACATTCCCAGCTTTGCCTTCGTTACCCGGTCAACCGGGAAAATCTGCTCAAAGAAGTTCACGAGTCCGGGGCGATGAAGGGGCATCCGTTGTGGGAACCGCCCGCGCCCGGCCAGCACACCAAGGTGTTGTCCGACATGATGTCGGCGTCGGCCTGGGCATCGCACCCGATGTATTGTGAAATTCTGCGCGAAGAACGGGTCCTGGATCATCTGACCGTGGAATTTCATCAATATGGCCATCAATGGGCGATGATTGGTTTGTCCCGCACCAGGCGTGGATTTCATGAACGCGACCGCGAAACGCTTGCCATGCTGGCGCCCCATTTCCGACAGGCTTTTGCGAATGCCCGCCAGATGATGGCTTACGAGCACAACTTGAGTGAAAGTATCTCAAACCAATGTGGCGACTTTTTTCCGGTTGATTACGCCGGTCACATCATTGGCGGCGAGGACAAACTGGCGGCTAAATGGAATGTTCATTTTGCCGAAAGAACAAAATCGCACTTGAAAGCAATCAGGCGCTGGACCAGGGCCGGATTGGACCATTTGAATCGAGGCGGATTGGAAGCCGATCTGACACCGCTTCAACTTGAATGCGCAAAAGGCGTGGCGGCGTTTCGCCTTTATCGCAGATGGGGCCATGAAGGTTATGGAATTTCCGGGCATTTTTTACCGGTCGGCACAATGCGGACCCAAACCTTAACGCCGCGGGAACGAGATGTCCTCGCCTGGGTTCGCCAGGGTAAAACCAACGAAGAAATTGGAATTATACTCGGTTGCAGTCGCCACACCGTCAACGACCACCTCAAAAACATCTATCGCAAACTCCACGTCACCAACCGTACCGCCGCCGCTAATTTTGGATGAGGGCAACCATCATGGATGAGATACATACGACCCCGTCACTTGCTCCGTTGATTTTCCTCGGGCCTGCCATTCTCCTTTGGTGGTTGGCCGCGCGCGATATCCGGAAGTATTTCCGCATGCGGTCATGGCCGCGCGTCGACGGGATGATCCGCGAAGTCCGGACCCGGCCCATGACCCGGCATAGCGTGGCCGTCGAAGTTCACATGGATTATTCCTGGGAAGGCCAGGCCAAGTCGCAGTGGTGCGGATCCCCCACCCGCTCGGGATTCGGCATAAAAACCGCGGCCGACCAAATGGCGCTAAAAAAGCGCGTGGCATCCTACGTCATCGGCTCATCCCGTGACGTGTTGGTCAATCCAGACAATCCCGACGAAGCCTACATTCGTTTACCCGAGTGGCACATGATGGTCGTGTGCATGGTCGGCGGCATCCTTTTTGCTGTGATCGCAATCCTTTCGGTCTTTTATTTCCCGGGCGGTTAATCGCACGAAATCGCCGCCGCGCGCCTCAGCGCCGCCACAGAAAAAGGCATCACGTTGTCACCCATCACCGATTTTGCCGCCGAGTCAGGCAAAGGGGTATCGGGTAAATTGGATCACCAGCGGATCGTGGCCGGCAAACGCGCTTTTCTTTCCGATCTCGGGGTGAAGGGAATCGACACCTTCGATTCGGAAGCAAATCGAATGACGGAAGAGGGAAATTCCGTCCTATTCGCCGCCATCGACGATCGGGCCATCGGACTTATCGCCATCACCGATCCCATCAAGGCCTCTACGGAATCTGCGCTAACAAGGCTTCGCGACATGAACATTCGCGTCATCATGCTGACCGGTGACAATCGCAGGACTGCTGAAGCCATCGGACAGCGTCTCGGCATTTCCGAAATAGAAGCGGATGTGGAACCGAAAGACAAACACGACCATATAAATCGACTCCGCTCGGAAGGACGCACCGTTGCCATGGCCGGTGATGGCATCAATGATGCCCCTGCATTGGCGGCCGCACATGTCGGCATCGCCAGGGGCACCGGAACGGACGTTGCCATGGAAAGTGCCGGGATCACGCTGGTCAAAGGCGATCCAAACGGGATTGTGCGGGCCGTGAAGTTGAGCCGGGCGATGATGCGCAACATCCGGCAGAATCTGCTCTTCGCCTTCATCTACAATGTCATCGGCGTTCCCGTCGCCGCCGGTCTGCTTTATCCAACCTTCGGAATCCTGCTCAACCCCATGATCGCCGGCGCCGCCATGAGCTTCAGTTCCGTATCGGTGATCGTCAATGCGCTACGGTTGAGAAGATTGACGCTTTCATAAGGTCTATCGGGGATACTTCAGGGTAAGGAGAGAATGGTCCTCTATTCTTGCTTACCTGACCGCATCAATGCAGTCTCACTTTTCGGAGACGCCCTGAAATAGAAGACCGGAAATGTGTAGTACATGTGGCGGGGCAGGACCGTATAGGAAATCGGCTCGCCGGGAGGCTCGCCCTCCCCCTGTAACCCAACGGGAGGGCGAGCTTCCCGGTTCGATCCACGGCGACCAGCGAGAATGCTTGATATGGGTTGAGATGCCTTGAGATGCCTTGAA
>DAOLDL010000145.1:0-3230 GCA_035327305.1 Kiritimatiellia bacterium
CGCATCTTTATTCTCCACTCTCCAACCTTTTCATTTTAACACCGACGCCGCATACTGCGTTCCGTCATGTGGCGCATCTTCGCAACAAGCATATTTCTTCTGACCTGGACCACCTTTGTTTCCGGTTGTGCGAACTTTCGTTCGTGCGGCGGCGGCGATGATTGGTGGGGGCCGGACAAGAAAAAGCATTTTGCCGCCTCGGCGGCAATCGGCGCGGGAACCACTCTGGCCGTTTCCACCCGAGCCGATACCGCAGACGCGGCGGCCATCGGATTCGCCACCGCCACCGCCGCCGGTGCGGCAAAGGAATGGTATGACCTGAACATTAAAAAGACCTGTTGGAGCTGGAAAGACCTGGTTTGGGATATCATTGGCGCATCGGTTGGGGCAAGCCTCGCCGCATGGGCGGTAGATTGAACCCGACGTTTATGTTTTGAACTCGCCCCTTCGTGGTGTAGTTTTCCCGCATGGATGAAAACAAACAAACCGTCGCGGTACTTGGATTGGGTTTGATCGGATCTGTGTGGGCGAAACATCTGGAATACGACGGGTTGCTTACAGCGGCGTGGAACCGCACCGAAAAAACAAGTTTGCCACGGTGGGTGGAATCGCCGTCCATGGCCGCCCGAAAAGCGAATGTGCTGATTGTTGTGGTGGCCGACCCCTCCGCGGTTGAGTCGGTTATCAGCGGCATGTTGCCCTCTTTGACCTCGAAGCACCTGGTGATCCAGTCATCGACCATAGGCCCGGAGGATTCGGCGCGCATGCGGGCATTGGTCGAGGCATCAGGAGCGCGTTATCTTGAAGCGCCGTTTACGGGAAGTCGACCAGCCGCCGAAGCGCGCAAGACCATTTTTTATTTGGGCGGCGATGCGGAAGTCGCGGCGATGGCCGAACCGGTCTTGAGCCACATAAGCGCTCAACGGATACGGATTGGTACAGGTGAGCAAGCGTGTGCGATCAAGCTTGCCATGAATCTTCAAATCGCCACGCAGGCGGAAGCGTTGTGCGAAGCCATTTACCTGACCCGCCGGGCGGGAATCCGTGACGATACATTCTTTGAATGCATGAAGGGGAATGCATCGTGGTCCGGACTTTCCGCGCTCAAGGAACCCAAATTGCGAGCGAACGATTACGATCCCCAATTTTCCGTAAAGCATCTGCTCAAGGATCTTCGTCTGCTCGAGCGGCATACCGGAACCCTGCCCTCGCTGACCATGATGATCCGGCAACTGGAAGCCGCAACCGACGCCGGCAGGCAGGACAAGGATTTCATTTCCCTCTATCAAAATCTCGAAAACAAAGCGCCGGAGTAATGACCTCGCCTTGACCCGAAAACTTTATGAGATCAAGCATGACACGGATGTTGGCGTCACAGGGTGTGATTATTCCTTCATGACGCTTCGCACAAGTGAAGACAACTCCTCGAAGCTGTACGGCTTTTGGATAAATCCGGCAAGCCCCTTGCCCACAAAATGGCTGGTGGCGGTTTGTTCGTTGTAACCGCTCGTTAAGATGATTTTTATATCTTTGCGGATGTTTCGAATTTCTCGAAATGTTTCTTCTCCGTTCATGTTGGGCATGGTCATATCAAGAAGGATCAAATTTATGCGGTGGGATTCACGACGGAAGACCTCAACGGCGCTTTGTCCGTCGGTGGCGGTCAAGACGGACAAGCCCATGGTTGACATCATGCGGGAGGCCAATGCCAGAACGGAATCTTCATCATCCACCACCAACGCGGTTCCTTTGGTAATCCATTCCCGGGGATGTTCATCATTTGATTTGATCGTTACCGGGGGAAGGTCTGATGCCGGCAAAAGAACTTTAAACAACGTGCCGCGACCCAATTCGCTATACACCTTAATGGCGCCGCGATTTCCCCGCACAATTCCGAGAACTGCGGCCAGGCCTAGTCCGCGTCCGGTAAATTTTGTGGTAAAAAACGGATCAAAAATCCTGGCTATGGTTTCCGGCGACATGCCATGACCGGTATCCGTAACTTCCAGATAAACATATTTGCCTTCGGGAAGATCATCATCCAGATAAGATTCGGACAAATACAATTTGTCACAATGCATTACACCCGTGTTGATCCCAATAGTCCCATTGTTTCCGCCGATGGCTTCCGAGGCATTAATGATCAGGTTCATGATGACCTGACGTATTTGTGCGCCGTCTGTTTCAACGGACGGAAGGTTGGGCGCGAGGTTGATTTGCAAGGCGCACTTTTTCGAGATTGAAACCTGAAGCAGGCGCACCATGCTTTCAACAACTTCAGAAAGATTCAGGGGTTCAATGACAAACCGGCCTTTGCCTGAAAAAGCCAGCATTTGATTTGTAAGTTCGGCGGCGCGTCTTGCGCCATTTACCACTTCGTCAACGTGTCTTCTGGCTGAAGATCCCGGCGGAAGCTCGAGGCTTGCGAGGTCCGCATAACCCAGAATACTGGTTAACAAATTATTAAAGTCGTGAGCAATACCGCCGGCGAGAACTCCAAGGCTCTCCAGTTTCTGGGTCTGCCGCATTTGAGCTTCGAGTTTCCGTCGTTCTTCTTCCGCATGTTTGCGGTCATTTACTTCACGAGCCAATTGTTCATTAATCCTGGCCAGACCTGGAAGGGCCAGCGCTTTGGGTAGCATGGGTATCATGGCAAAAACCGTGGCCCACGAAACTACGGCAGTAATGGCTTTTACTGTGCCGGATAATCGATACCAGGGTTGCCAGAAAAGCGTGGCTTCTATGGCATGACCTATACCACAGCTCAATATGAACAAAATAAAGAGCCAGAATATTCCGTGAAACGGCACGTCTTTTCGTCGCAGTACAAAGTAGGCCAGCACAAGCGGAATGGCAAAATAGGCGCCGAAAATTGCGAAGTCTGAAATGATATGCAACCAACCCAGCGAACTTGACCAATTGCCGCACACCCAACGAGGTGGAAAATCCGAAACATCAAAAAGGTTTTGGAAAAATGACATCATAACCCACCACCTTTTAACTTGTTAGCCATGTTGATTTGCGCCTAATGACGGCAGTTTATAGAATGCCGACAATTTACGCCAGCTTTGAATTGCTCATGGTTGGACCAACCTTGGACGCGCTCCAGCAAACGGGACGGCGCCACCCTGTTAAATCACTTGGCAATTCAGGGGTTGTAGTAGCGCCTCCGTGTGGCGCAGTTTGTTTAATTATAAGTTATCGAGTGGCGCGACATCGTTAATAGCCTG
>DAOLDL010000146.1:0-2904 GCA_035327305.1 Kiritimatiellia bacterium
GCGTCTTCCGTCACCCCGAGCGAAGTCGAGGGGTCTCCATTTTATGGGTGAAGGCGGAGATTTCTCGACGTTGTTCTCCTTCGGAGAACTTTGCTCGAAATGACCCTGTAGGTGCCCGCCATGTGTCTTGAGTAACGACGGAGGGGTTAGACTTGGGACCGGAGACGTGAGACTTGAGACCGGAGACCGGAGACTTGAGACCGGAGGTGAAGAAACTACGGAAGTCGCGGAAGGGGGGATCTGGATGCTGGAAACTGGTTTCTGGATACTGGAAACTGGATGCTGGATATTAGAAACCAGAAACTAGAATCCAGAAACCAGCTTCCAGAATCCAGAAACCAGAAATGCAGTGTGGCGCCACGCGTTATCGTGTTGAAAAATTGCCTATGTATACATCGGGGAACACCTCATGAATGCGGCGCCGATTTATATTCGATTCGTCTTGCACCCGCTCGTGCGGAGTGCAAACGTTTTGAACGTGATGAACATGACCGTTCAACGTGACCGCAATCAGAGCGGTTCGCGCGAGAAAATTATCGTCGAGAAAAACAGGTGATTCATGAAGCGCTCGATCAGCCTTTCCGTCTTTTGTCTTTTGCTGGCCACACCCCTCGCGCAGGCGGAGCAATCGGGGAACTACTACTACGTAATCAATGGCGGCGCGATCATCACAAACTTTAACAAGTCGCTTGCCGGCGTCCTCAATATCACCAACAAACTGGGTGGTTTCGATGTCATTGCCATCGGCAACCGGGCCTTCAGGGGATGCACCAACCTCACGCACGTGATTATTCCGTCCACGGTTACCGTCATCGGCGATGAAGCATTCGAAAACTGTTACAACTTGACGAATGTGACGGGCGCCGCCTCCGTCACGCGTATTGGCGATCGCGCGTTCCGCGAATCCGGATTGATTCACATGACCATTCCGTCCAGTGTCGCGTCCATAGGCGAAGAGGTGTTCAGTTGGTGCTGGTTCCTGAGATCCGTGAACCTGGGTAACGGGATCACCAACGTGGGCGCGGGGGCATTTGATTTTTGCGAAAGCCTGACCAACATAACGGCTGGCGCCTCTAATTCGCAATTTTCGAGCATTAACGGGGTGCTATTCAACAAGCCGGCAACAAGCTTGATCAGATTCCCGGTGGGCAGGCCGGGCAGCTACACCATTCCCGCCTCGGTCGTCACCATTAGCGATTCCGCCTTCGAGAACTGCACCCTCCTGACCAGTGTCATCATTAGCAGCAATGTAACAACCCTGGGGGCAAGCGCGTTCATGGGATGCGACTACTTGACGAATGTAATCATCGGAAGCAGCGTCACCCATATCGGCGATTATGCATTCTTTAACTGCAGTCGTCTGGCCAACCTGGTCATCCCGAGTGGTGTTGTGAGCATCGGCGAAAGAGCGTTTGAATCCTTCGCCGGGCTGACGAGTTTGACCCTTCCGGATAGCGTCACAACGCTCGGTGCGGGGGCTTTCGCGTGGTGCGGATATTTGCGTGACGTGACCCTTGGAAATGGCCTCATCGACATCGGCGCCAGGGCGTTCCAGGGTTGCGCCAGCATGACCAATCTGGTTTTCGGAAACAGCGTCGCCACGATTGGCAACGAGGCCTTCGGCTATTGTGGGGGGTTGGAAAACGTCATGCTCCCTGACAGTGTCGTGACGATCGGTTTTCAGGCATTCATGCAATGCCGCAACCTGGCCACGGTGACCATCGGGGCCGGTGTCAGCGAATGGGACCGTGGCATATTCACCGGTTGCGACCGTCTTAACGCCATCACGGTGAGTGAAGGCAACGCCCACTTATCGAGTATCGACGGTGTTCTTTTCAACAAACCGCCAACCACCCTGATCCGGTGCCCTCCGCGCAAATCAGGGATCTATGTGATGCCGGGCGGCGTTACGAATATCGCGGATTACGCGTTTCATAGTTGCACCAACCTTACCGGCGTCGTACTTCCGGACAGCATCTCACGAATCGGTAGCGAAGCCTTTTGGAATTGTATCAACCTTTCCTCGATCAATCTTCCGCCCGGCGTCACCTTCATTGGCAATCATGCCTTCAAGAACTGCCGTAATCTGGCCGCGATTACTCTTCCAGAAGGCGTCACCTACATCGGCCAGGAAGCATTTGCCGGATGCGCCCTGACCAGCGTGACGATACCGTCGAGCGTGGAAGTCATGGGTGATCTTGTTTTTAACGGCTGTTCGAACCTTGTCCGCGTTTATTATGCGGGACATCGCCCACAGGTGCCGGGTTCGCAATTATTTAACAACACCGCATCTCCCGTCATCTACTACCTTCCCGGCGCCACAAATTGGCCGACAACATTTTCCGGTCGCCCGACGGTATTGTGGAATCCGGTCTTCGCAAGCTGGTCGCGGAATGGTGAAATGTTCACCTGTACCATCACCGCATCGAACAACATACCCATCGGCATTCAGCGCCAAACGAGTCTTGTTGGCGGCTCCTGGGAGACGGTGGTCGGGATGATCAACCTGCCCGCGTCCGGTTCGTTTGATTTTCAGGCGCAATCCACCCCGGGGGTCGGGACGGAGTATTACCGGGTGTTTGGTCCGTAGAAGCCTGGTTGCCCGCCTTCGCAAGGCCTTCCGCGTACGCAAGGCGTTCCGCCTTCGCAAGGCCTTCCGCCTTCGCAAGGCCTTCCGCCTTCGCAAGGCCTACGGCGGACAAGACGGCGGACAAGACGGCGGACGCGCGAGAAACTGGATGCTGGAAACTGGATACTGGATACTGGATGCTGGATGCTGGATGCTGGAAATGCGGTGAGGCGGGCGGGAAACGGAGTGCGTCAAACAAACGTGTAGTCAGTTGCTGAGTGTCTTCCGTCACCCCGAGCGAAGTCGAGGGGTCTCCATTTTATGGGTGAAGGCAG
>DAOLDL010000147.1:0-2855 GCA_035327305.1 Kiritimatiellia bacterium
GACAACATATCCGATCAGCCCGCCGGCGCCATGCGGCAGGCGCATCTGGCCACCATCGAGAACCGCGCCGATGATGCTGAAGCGTGGATACAGAAGGCCGTTGACTGGGATCCATCTTCCGCACTGCCCTACCATCAGTTGGGGCGAATTCAATTCGCCAACCATAAACATGCCGCAGCCTTATCCAACTTATACGCGGCGGCGATGATGGAAGTTGCAAATGCGGAATTCAGTTATTCACTCGCGTTGGCATTTGCGGAGACGGGGAATAATAAACTCGCACTGCAGTGGCTGGAAGAGACCGTGCGTCGTGACGAACGATTCGGACGGGCGTGGTACAACCTCGGCCTCGCCCATGCGGAAAACGGCAATTTGCCCACCGCCATCGAGGCCTTGAAAAAGGCCCAATCGCTTATGCCGCAAAACGGTGATGCCGCCTACGCACGAGCAACGCTTCATGCGCGCGAGGGTCGGCCAGCCGAGGCATATGCCGCGGCGAGGGAGGCTTTAGAGGCGGATTCTGGTCATCAAGCGGCTCAATCCATGCTTCGATCCTTGCGCATCAACACACCCTGAGAAGTTGCGCGACAACGGTGACAGAGTGACATCTGAGCTGGTCTGTTGCTTCTTCCTTGCCAGATTATCTATGTCCCCTATGGTTTCTGGGATTGCGGGAATACGGAGATGATGAATTGCCAACGGGAGTTCGGTGTTCGGGTTTCGGGAGCTAATCAACCGCCTGAAGGAACTGGGAGTTGGCAAAGCCATCAAAGATTGCATTCACTGCGGGACCGTTAACTTGAGCGACATGCAGATCGAGGTAGAGGACATTGCGGATGTTCGCCCCGTGATTATCGTTCTCTGATAGCGGCGGCATGTTGCCCGGCGTAAGTGCGCCATTTTCCCCTTGGTTGGATTCATCGGCGAGTACGAAGGCAGTAGACGGATTTTCGGTCCCATTCAGGCGGTGACCGGCCATGAAGACGTAGCTGAGATTACCGGCACTAGAGAGCGAGAAAAAAGATTCCGCGGGTTGCACCGGGATATTATTAAAAGGGCCATCGAATTCATCGGACGGGCAAATCCAGATGCGGGTGTCATTGGTATAATCGTTGGTGGCCAGATGCCGCACGGTATTGGCGAAGAAATACTGATTGTTAAGGCTTCCCGGCGACCTTGCACGCCATAATGGAAATTCACCGTCTTCCCGGTCACGCGCGTAGGTGTGAAAGATCATTCCGATTTGACGCATGTGGCTTCGGCAACCAGTCAGACCGGCGTTGACGGTAAGATCCGCGGAAAGCGGGACCATGAGCAGGAGGGCCAGGCTAATACAAAAAACCACCACCAGCAATTCGGGCAGACTGAATGCTTGTTTCATCAGCATTAAGGATAATCAGTGGCAGAAAAAAAAGCGAGCGCTGTTCGGAACATTTTAAACCTACGTTTTGTCATCGACGGCACTGGGAACACCACCTATTCTGATACTTCAGGATGAAAAACGGACTGTCACGCATAATCATGATCCTGTTTGCCTGCGTGTTCCCACTCGCAAAATTGGGCGCCGAAACCGGGTTCTACCGGATCACGACGCCGACAACCTCCTCCGTTAATGTGGTCGAGATCACGGGAATTCCGTTTCTGGTCTGGACCGAAGAGCACCACGTGTTGGGCCAGACCAATCGCGTCGAATTTGCATTCGATATCGATGGGAGGTGGATCGGCCTGACCAATCGCATCATCAACGGGACGGTTCAAGGCGTGCCGTTTATGCACTACCGTCCGCCGCTTCCCGAGGACATGGTACTCGTGGGCACCCAACCTTTTCTCATGGGAGACAGTCTTGACGAAGGCTCGATCGACGAACGTCCGGTGCGCTGGGTTTCCACCTTACCCGTGTTTGTTGCCATCACTCCAGTGACGACGGATCAAATGCGGGACACCCTCCAATGGGCATTCGATCAAGGCCATGTGGAGGTAAACAGCACCGGTGCCTGGAACATCGGCGGCTCCCCCCGCAAGTTGGTTGATCTGACCTTTCCCAGCTCGACGCTGGTTTTTTCCAACGATCTGTTTGCGGTTCGGGACGGATTTGCCGCGAAACCGGTCATCGATATCACATGGTATGGTGCGTTGGCTTACACACACTACCGCAATCTCATAGAAAACCTCCCATCGGGGATCGATTTAACCAACTGGACAACCCGTCTGCTCGCGGGCGGATACCGATTGCCGACGGAAGCGGAGTGGGAAAATGCCGCACGTGGAATCGGATCACCAGACCGGTTTCCGTGGCCGAGCACATCGACGAATTTAGTGGAGGATATCAACGGGAACCTCGCGAATTACTGGAACAGCGGAGATGCCCATGAATCGGCCAACCACCTGTACCTTGCCCCGGTTGGTGACATCGGTCCGACCAATTCGATCGGCCTTCGGGATTTCAGCGGCAATGTGTATGAGTGGTGCCTGGACTGGTATGCCTACGGCCATTATACCAACAACATCTACCCGACGGCCCGACCAGAAGGACCAACCAACGGCATCCAGCGTGTGATTCGAGGCGGTTCCTGGGCCGACACCCCGGATTTGTTGCGGGTGTCCCACCGAATCGGCCTGCACCCACACGCCGCCCTGCCTACCGTCGGTTTTCGAGTGGTACGAGGTTTCTAGTACACCATTCAAGAAGTGTCTGCACACATAACCGACACCCTGACCCGGATACACTTAATCGATTGTCCGCCATAGGCTTTGCGAAGGCGGGACCTGCTTTCGCCGATCTCCGAGGGAATCATCGGTTTGGCGCTGCCCCTTTAACTGGAGCACTCACGATGTTAGTCCAACCAGTGTTTCTT
>DAOLDL010000148.1:0-2665 GCA_035327305.1 Kiritimatiellia bacterium
ATCCGGTAAAAAGCGCGTTTGCTGTTTCGATCCATCCGGATTCTACAGCAAATCGTTGTCGGCACCGAAGGCGGTAAATTAAGGAGTCAGTAAATGAAAAGGACATACCTTGTTGTTGTGATAGTGATGTTGTTTACGCTCGAACATCCGGTCGGGGCGTGGGGGCCGGAGGGGCATCGAATCGTGGCCCACATCGCCGAGTTGCGTCTATCGGATGTCGCGCATCAGGCGCTCGCACATATACTCGCCGATGGTGAACAGATATCCGACAATATGATCTGCAACTGGCCGGATTACGTGCGGCGGGATCAACCGGAAACCGGGCCATGGCATTACGTGAGTATTCCCAAAGGCGCCGAGTTCTACGATGAACATCGCTACTGTCCGGAAGGTCAGTGCATTGTGCATCAGATTCATTTTATGGAGGCCATCGTTGCGGACGAATCAAAGTCACTGGAAGATCGGAAAACTGCATTGCGGTTCCTGGTTCACTTCCTTGGAGACGTGCATCAACCACTCCACTGTGCGGATTATGATGATGACCGAGGAGGCAACGAACGACTCGTAATCTATCCCGGCCAGGACAAGCCAACAAAACTGCATGCTGTATGGGACTCCAATATCGTTCGTGAGTTGATGAATCCGCTGGGGCCTCTGGTGTTCGCCGATAAATTGAATGCCAGAATATCCAGTCGCCGGGCGAGACAATGGGCGCGCGGCACGCCAGAAGACTGGGCGTGGGAAAGCCACCAACTGGCGATGAAATATGCCTACGCCGTGGTGCCTCCAAAGGACGGGCCTCCCATGGCTTTGGATACCGCTTACGTAAAAGTCGCGAAAAAGGTCGCCGAACAACAGTTGATGAAAGCAGGCGTTCGCCTTGCCGAAGCGCTGAATCGGTCCTTAATAAACGTGCCTGCGGAAGTTATTGAAAGTTCAGCCTCAAGCGAATAATCGATTCTGAAATTGAAACGGAGTCATTCTGTGGCGGGTGTTTGAGGGCATAAAGTTTTGTGATTTTCCAGTGCTTTTGAGGTTGTGATGACAAATGAACTTGATGACAATAAGGTCGCCTCTTTTCTGCGAGATCGCAACTGGTCAGCGTTACGCGAAGAGCTGGCCACCTTTCCAACGGCGCTTATCGCCATACTGCTTCCTGATTTCTCAAAATCCGAAAGGGTTATCCTGTTCAGGTGCATAGACCGGGAAAGGGCCGGCGAGGTATTCAGCTTCCTCAATGATGAACTCCAAAAACAACTGCTCGGTGAATTAACGGACCAGGAAACACGCGACATTCTGTCCGATATGAATCCGGACGACCGCACAGCCTTGCTCGAGGAGTTGCCGGCCCCGGTTACACAAAAACTTCTCAATGAATTGCCACCTCAAGATCGCAAGGAGGCTTTTGCTCTGTTGGGTTATCCCGAAGGAAGCGTTGGTCGGTTAATGTCACCGGATTTTGCCTCCGTTCAAAAGAGTATGACGATAGATCAGGCCATGGTTGCCATCAAAAAGCAGGCCGCAGACAGTGAAACACTCAACATGATCTATGTCACCGATGAAGCGGGCCGCTTGTTGGATGATGTTCCTCTGCGGCGATTCATGATGGCATCCGATGATCAAGAGGTGTCAGAAATTATGGATGGCCGGTACGTTGCCTTGCGTGGTAACGAACCCCGGGAGGAGGCCGTGCGACTTATGAAGCAGACGGGATATTTTGCCCTTCCCGTTACGGATTCCCAGGGGGTCATGCTGGGTATTGTCACTGCGGACGATGTTTTGGAGGTGGCGGTTGAGGAGTCGACCGAAGACTTTCACAAGGGCGGCGCGGTAAAACCCCTGAACATAAGTTATTTAAGTGCGCCACTCAAAATGCTGTATGCGCGTCGTATATCCTGGCTGGTCATCCTGGTCTTTATGAATATTTTTTCAGGGGCCGGCATCGCGCATTTTGAAGAGTTGATTGCCTCATCGGTTGCATTGGTTTTCTTTCTTCCATTGCTGATCGATAGTGGTGGAAATGCTGGATCGCAATCGGCAACATTGATCATCCGAAGTATGGCGCTGGGTGAAATTCGTATTGCCGATTATATCCGGGTTGCCTGGCGCGAATTGAGGGTGGCCATTTGCCTTGGCATTACAATGTCTGCCGCGGTTTTTCTTCTCGCTTGGTGGCGATCGGGCATAGATATTGCATTGGTTGCCGGGATCGCCATGTCATGCATTGTTGTCCTTGGGAGCCTCATTGGAATGTCTTTGCCGTTTGTATTGCGTAAAATCGGCTTGGATCCGGCCGCGGCCAGCGCCCCGCTGGTGACATCACTTGCTGATATTTCCGGCGTCCTCATCTACCTTGGAATAGCATCCGCGCTTCTTGGCCGGATTCAATAATCTGCCCGGACAACCGGTGTCGGGCAACCAGTGTAACACAAGGAACCCTCTCGACTAGACATGCCGGGGCGGTCGTGTTACGAATAACTAATTCGTAACACTAAAGGGTCGGAGTTTATTATGTATTCTATGGGATGTCGTTTATTGTTCTCCACGCTGTTGATTCTTTCTTGTTTAACGCTTTCCGCGCATGCCCATCATGCCTTGGAATTTATCGCGATTGAAACTTACAACACGGCGATGGCCGGCGAGAAAATCATATATTTTCACTACG
>DAOLDL010000149.1:0-2617 GCA_035327305.1 Kiritimatiellia bacterium
GGTCGCCGCCAACGGCATCGGCCTCCCCGCTTTTTGGGATTCCTTGGTCCGGGGGCATCATGGGTTGGGGCCTATCACGTTGTTCGATGCCAGCCGGCATCCGATTCAAGTCGCCGGCGAAGTCAAAAACTTTAAGCTATCTGATTATGTTAACGGTAGCATCAAGCCCAAGCGACTGGCCCGGCATACCCAGTTTGCCGTGGCGGCGGTGCGGATGGCCTTGGATCAGGCCGGAATTCCCGGTCGCCAACTCCCTCCGAAAACCGAGGCGGCGCTCTATTTCGGGGTCAGTACCAGCGCGGTGGAGATCATTCAGCGTTGTCATGTGGACGTCATGGAGCGGGGCGCCTTGGGCGTTCACCCCTTTTTGCTGGCAGCATCGCAACCCAACGACCCGGCCACGGTTTTAGGGGATTACTTCGGGATTTCCAGGCGCATGACATTTTCCACCGCATGCGCGGCGGGTATGGACGCCCTTACGCAGGGGGCCCGGTTGATCCGTGAAGGCGTCGTTGATATGGTTGTTGCCGGGGGAGCTGATGCTCCTATTAATGAACTGACGTTGGCTTCGTTTTCGGCGGCAGGTATTCTACCTTATGCACTCGAAGGAGGAGAGCATATCAACCGGCCATTCGATGCGGATCGTAAAGGCGGGCTTTTTGCTGAAGGATCAGCGGCGTTGGTAATGGAGCGTTTGGATCACGCTTTGGCCCGCGGAGCTCAGCCGATCGCAGAAATTAAAAGCTCCGGTTGCCGTTGCGATGCAAGCGTTCAACAGTCTTTTGAGGGGCTTCCGGGCGCGATTGACGATGCGCTGGCCAACGCCGGTATTCCCGACGCTCACATCCAATACATCAACGCGCATGGCCCCGGCCATCCGCTTCTCGACATCTTTGAGTCCAAGGCAATTCGAGATGTATTCGGAGCCAAGGCGGTCACAATTCCGTTGAGTTCCATCAAGGGCAATTTGGGAAATCCGTTGGCTGCTGCAGGCGTCCTACAGGTGATTGCCTCCACGTATGCCTTGTATCAAGGCGTAGTGCCGCCAACTGCAAATCTGGTTAATGTAGATCCGGAGTGCGGACCGCTTGGCCATGTATACGGCACGGCACGGATTGGTGTGCTGGATAATGCCTTGGTGAATTCGCATGGCATGGGTGGTTCGAATACCTGCATGGTTCTTGGTCGGGCGCCTCAAGCATGAATTTTTTCCAGTCAGCCATCCTGGTCGCCTTGATCACCAATTTTGTTTTCGGAATTGTGGTGATCTCGATCAAGTTTCATCGGCGTCAGAATCAGGGATTCTTTCTGTTGACCATGGTTCTTGGTGCCTGGTTGCTCGCGTTATTTATGGCGGCCTTCGCGTCCAGCAACGAACATTTGATGTTCTGGATCAAGCAGTCCTCGGCCAGCTCCGCGCTCATTCCTGTGGCGCTGAATCTGCTCAGGCTTTCTTTGGTGGAGCGTGACCAGGGGTGGGTGCGCTTGATGATACGGGCGCGGTGGTGGCTGGCTGCCTATCCCGTGATTCTGTTCATATGTCAAACACCGTGGTTTTTGCGTTCAGCGGAATTGCCGATACCGGGCCAAGCCGTTGCCACGCCGGACTACGGTCCGGGTTTTATCGTGTTCACCGGTTACTTGGCGGTCACCGTGGTGATGCTCTTGGTTCACTATGTTCGAGACATCCGGCAGTCTTCCGGGATCCAAAAGGTTGAATTGCAGTTTGTTCTTATCGGTTTGATCTTTGGCTTTTTGGTTGGTGTGTTGTTGGTGATTATTCCCAATGTCACCGGGGTTGTCGAATTGGGACAATTGTTGCCGCTTCCGGTTTTCGCGGCGGATTCCATCCTCGCGTATGGAATTGCCACCCGCAACATCATGGATGTCTCTGCTTTTTTGCGTCGCGTGATCAGCAATTTGCTTTTGGTGGTTTACCTGGTTACGATTTATTTGATCATTTACATCCTGTCGAAGACCCTTTTGCCGGTATGGCTGCTTGATCGGGTGCCGGCCGCCCATGTGCTTGCCGCGCTTGGTATGGCATTTCTTCTTTCCCCCTCCTATTTCCAGCTCAATCAAGTTCTGGGTCGGGTATTTGTCGGCATAAGCAATCAGGATGTTGCGGATGTTATCAAGCGTTCATCCAAGGAAATGGTTACAGCTACCACCAGTCGCGAGTTGGTGCGGGCGGTTTCCGGGATGCTTGAAAGTCTGCTTCATCCAACGAGTGTGTATATTCTTTACCGCGAAGATCACCGTCTTACTCAAATCCTTCCCTCCAACCAGACTGAAGGAAGCATCTTGTCGCTTCGTTTGGAAGAACCCCTGGCCAATGCCTTGGAACAAGAACAAAAGATCTTGAATCGAGATTTGTTTGCCCGATTTGAAAAGTCCGACTCTCTCAATCAAATTGAACGCAGCATGGACGACCTTGGTGTGGTCGTGGCCGCGGGTATCTATTCCAAGAACCGCATGGAAGGCGCCATCTTACTTGGCCCCCGAACCACCGGGCAAATTTACGGAAGCATCGAAGTACAAGCGATCGAAAGCGTTTGCGGTCAACTCGCCGTCTCGCTGGAAAATGCGAAGTTGTATACCGAGGTGCAGAACAGCC
>DAOLDL010000150.1:0-2592 GCA_035327305.1 Kiritimatiellia bacterium
TGTAGTAGCGCCACCGCGTGGCGCATCTTAATCGCATTCACTGTCATCCCGCTGGCAACTTTAATCCCTCAAGCACCCTCTCTGCGGGGGGGGATTATGTATGATATTATACCTTGGCAATGAGTTCGCAGACCTGACGCCATAAATGATGTTGGCGAAGGGGAACCGCCGCGCTAAAGTCGGGTCATGATCAGTAATTTAATTGCGGGCATATTGTTGATTGCGGCCGGGATCGCCCTCGGCATGCTCTGGATGAACCGGCGCGGCAAAAAAAGCGCGGCGGAAGTCACTATTTATTCGACCATTCAACAACTCCGCTCCATCGGCCAACTCTCCGTCTTCAAGGCCGTCACCAAGGAAATTGTCACGGAAACCGACCACTCGTGGGGCGCCTTCGGCAAAAAGTATTTAAGCTGGGTCCTGTCGCAGAAAAAAATGGCGATGATTTTCGAGTTTGAAATCGACTTCCGCTACGACCTCCGTCGTCAGGAATTTCAAATCACAGAAACCGGTCCCGCAGAATACAAGCTTACACTCCCGCCCTGCCAATACGAAGTGCATATCCGCGACATCCGTTTTTACGACGAACAGGGATCGCGCTTCATGCCCTGGCTGGTCCCCGACCTGCTCAACGGTTTCTTATCCGGCGGATTTTCAGAGGAAGACAAAAACAACCTTGTGCGATCCGCCAAAAGCCACGCGGAAAAAGAGGCGCGAAAACTTATCGATACGCTCCAGGCGGAAGTCCAGGCCTCGGCACGCGCCGTACTGCAATCCATTGGAAAAGCCTTTGGCGCGCAAGCCACCACCTTTGAATTCATGAAGGAAGAACAACCCGACATGAACGTGGCTTATCCGCAAAAAGCGGCGTAACGACGCCATTTGGTAATTCTTGCCATGTTCAGCAAGGGAGCTTATTGTCCGGGAAAATCATACGCGAGGAGTCCGATTTATGGGTAGTATTTTCAAGGCATACGATATCCGGGGAATTTACGGCAAAGACCTGGATGAAACACTGGCGAGTAAAATCGGGCGGGCATTCGCCACATTTTTAAAATGCAAGAAGGTCGTGGTCGGACACGACATGCGCCCGCACTCGCAACCTTTGTTTAAAGCGCTGGCCGACGGATTGATTCAGCAAGGTGTTGAAGTCATCAACATCGGCCTTTGTTCCACGCCGATGACCTATTTTGCCAACGGCAAACTTGGCGCGGACGCCAGCATCATGATCACTGCCTCGCACAACCCCGGCGAGTGGAACGGATTCAAACTCTGCCGCGAACAGGCCATCCCGATCAGCGGCGCCACCGGCATCAAGGAAATCGAAAAAATCGTGCTGTCAGAGTCATTCGATCCGCCATCCGGCGGCGGTTCCATCCGCAACGTTGATATTCTTCAGGACTACATCGATCACATCCGTGAATTTGCCGATCTCAAGCGTCCGTTGCGGGTAGCCATCGACTTCGCGAATGCCATGGGTATTATCGAAGCCAAAGTACTTGAAGGATTGATGGACATTGATCCGCTGTTTGATGAACTTGACGGTTCGTTCCCCAACCACGAAGCCAATCCATTGCTGGAGGAAACGTGGGAGGCGCTTCAGCACAAGGTGAAAAACGGCAATTACGATTTCGCCGTGGCATTTGACGGCGACGCCGACCGCGCGGGCTTCATGGATGAAAAAGGGAACATCATTCCCATGGACATGATCACGGCTTTAATTGCGGAAATGGTGTTGAAGCGCGACAAAGGCGCCGCGATTTATTACGACCTGCGAAGCAGTTGGGCGGTGAAGGAATTGATCATCGAAAACGGCGGCAAGCCGCTGATGTCCCGGGTCGGGCATGCATTCATCAAACAGCAAATGCGCGAAAGCAACGCCCTGTTTGCCGGCGAACTTTCCGGTCATTACTACTTCAAGGAAAATTACTTTGCCGAAAGCTCCTCGCTTGCGGTGCTGTACGTAGCCAACTTGATCAGCGACTCGGACGCTCCGCTTTCCGAGCTGATCAAGCCGATCCAGAAATACTTTGCCAGCGGTGAGATCAATTCGGAAGTCCATGATACGGCAACCGTGCTTGGGAAACTGCGTGAAAAATATGCGGCGAACGGAAAAGTGATCGAACTGGATGGCCTCTCCGTCGAATTTGATGATTGGTGGTTTAATGTTCGCGCCTCCAACACAGAACCGCTGATTCGCCTCAACCTGGAAGCCAGATCAAAAGATAAAATGATCGAAAAGCGGGATGAACTGCTGGCCCTGATCCGCGCGGATTAGCGCCGACGCTATTACAACTTCCGGAGGCCTGGGTTCGAGGTCTATTATCGGCTCTTTAAAAAGCACCCTGCTGTCAGGCCAATGTCTTTTGCTATCTGACGGAGAAACGCTCAATGATGGCTGTGTACGTCTTCATGACGCCAACCCATCACACGAGGGGGTGATGTCCCTTTTTGTGAAATGTCATTTCCGCGTCTTATTCCTCGAACCGCTCCGTGAGCGGAAATCCAGGTCCGATTTGAGTATTCCCGTTGTTAAACCCGAAAACCGAAGTTGCTGGCGGCGCCGAGCCGCAGTCATTTCGACTGCAAGGC
>DAOLDL010000151.1:0-2559 GCA_035327305.1 Kiritimatiellia bacterium
CGGTTCAGGGATGCGCGGCATGGTTTACCTCCGTTTCACAAAAAGGCGTCAAGCCTGATGAGAACATTTTTGACATGTCCGGTAGTTACATGATATTTCTGTAACTATGCAAGCAGATTCAGTAACTTTTATCGGGGGCGCGTATGATGACGGCATGCAAACAGGCCGCCCACCCAAACATGATCGTCCGCCGCTCGGCGCGCGGATCGCCGCGCTTCGCGAAGAAGCGGGCTTGTCTCAACAACACCTGGCCGATCTTCTGGACGTGAACCAACAGATGATTGCTTACTGGGAACGTCGGGCCTCCACATTGCGACCGGCGCAACTGGCCGCCCTGGCCGATGCGCTGAAAGTTTCCGTCGATGAACTGCTCGGCAAGTCTGCCGCGCGAACGCGCGGCGGTCCATCCGGACGCGTCCGTCACGCCTTTGAAAAAGTTTCCCGTCTGCCCCGACGAAAACAACAAAAGATCGTCGAAGTCGTCGAGGCGCTGGTCGCACAACATGGCGGCTGATTCAGACTTGGGCACATGTCCCGCGTGTCACACTCCGCTCGTTCGCAATCGGAAGAGTCCCGGCGAGTCCGTGACCGCCAAGGCGGTCGCGCCGCCATGCGGCGCGTACTTTTCCGAGTTGCGTTTACCGTTCCGCGTGGTGTGGTGTCCGGCCTGCGGCTGGGTGCGGTCGGTTGAATCGACGGGCATCGGTTTGACCTGGCGCAACGACGAATACGATTCGACGCGCTGACATTTTCCAATCATTGGAACTTTTTCACCGGCACTTTTCCAACCATTGAACAAAAACACTTTTTTCTTTCGCCGCCCCACATCCTTTCCGGCGGCGAAAGGAAAAAGTGTCCGCATTGTCTTCGGGAGGTCAGCAGGCGGCATGACGGCTATGCCGGCATGATGCCTGCGGGGCAGGTAATCGAACTCGGCGACAGCCGAGACCTTGGAGGGCGAAGCACGTGCGAGCCGCGCGAGCCGTGCGCAGCCCGACCAACGGGCCAGCCCCCAGGCCGGGGGCTACGGCCCAAGGGGGACGCTGAGCGACCAACGGGAGCGCTTTCAAGCGCGCCGGGGTGGCGCTGGAACAAAAGAGCACATTATGCGACGACGCGGGAAACGGCGAAGCCGAGGGGCTCCCGCGACGTGCGACCGCAGGGAGCGAACGCATAATGTGGCTTTTGTTTCGGCGTGGGGTTGGCAGCAGGAGACGTGACAGGTGGCGGCTGTCATCAGCGGCCACCTGGCGCGCCTCCTGCGGGGCGCGCGTTCTTGGCGAGCGTAGCGAGTCCGACGGGGGCGGAGCGCATGGCCTCGTCGTCGAGGCGATGCGCGGAGGGGGCTGACGAACGACCGAAGGGAGTGAGTTTCCCCGAAGGCCGCGCAGCGGCCGAGGGTTGTCCATTATTGAGCATCTACGGATTGCTTTTTCTCATTCATCTTTGTTTCGTCATAAAGTTGAGATTCAACTCTTGTCACTCTGATATTCAAACTATTCATGACGGTGTGTTCATACTCGCTAAGAATTTGAAAAAATATAGTCATGGCAAAACAGGCCGCCACTACATGAACGATAAAAATGCCTCCCCAGCATACAACCTTTTTACGCCAGATAGCATTAGTTACAAGAACAAGAGAGATTACAACCGGGATCGCGAACAAGTATCGCCATATCAAGTGCCACTCCATGGATTGAATGATTTCTTCATAGAGCCCATGATAAAGATCCTCATAAACCAATATTTTGCTTACAGCCAAGTCGTGTAACCGATTACCCCAGTACCCCCAAAGCACTTCTACACAGATAAAACATAGCGCGGAAAAAACCGTCTTCTGTTTTACAGTCACCGAAGACATTTAAATTCCCTCAAGGCTGACGTTCTATAGAAATCATCGATTCTTTTAGCTTCATCCGGAACTCTTCCATATCCCCCCAGCTTGTGGTACTTGACCTTAACTTTGTCGCAACAGGCTTTCTTATTATTGCACAATTTCTGCTGTGAACTAGCCGACAACGCACTCAGCCAAACAGCTCTCATGACAGCACCATTGAACTGAGCCCAAGTTTGTCCACGCGTATTATACTGCTGGACGGTTTGGGAATTATTCAACTCTGGCGAGGCATGATATGGCCAACCATCTCGTGTGTTCCATCCGGACTGTCCACCAGGACCACCAGAATATGGAGGATGCCTCCCGCCCAAGAAGATATCAATCGTTGGGTGGTTAACAGTCCAATATGCATCTGATAGCAATGATGAATTGGGAATACCTTCAGCTCCTCCACCAAACAGAATAGGATCTCCACATGCAAACACAGCATGCAGAACGCTTTCGTCTTCAGGTTGGTACTTGGACTTATTGGATATCTTGCGCTTGAAATCGCTCACGTGCCCGACCCACATGTGGATATAACACGTTTTCATTCCAAGAAGATCGATCTTGTCCACGGGATCGTTATTAACGAACGCGTAAAGGTTGTTCCCACCCTGCTCCTCAATCGGATCACGGTTGAGCCACCTGCCGATGTCGGGTTTGTAATATCTGTAGCCGTA
>DAOLDL010000152.1:0-2266 GCA_035327305.1 Kiritimatiellia bacterium
CCGGTCACGAACTCGACGCCAGGGCTGGCCCCGTTGGTCGCCACCGTCTTCTCGATCATAATGCCGGGAAGACATGTGGCAATATCAAGGCGAAAGGCAAAATAGCTTTCGATCGTATCAACGTCGTTGGTGGAATTATCCGTGGCCGGCGGGAAACCAGGTTCACCGTAGGAACGTCCATCGTAGGGGGTTCGGTCGCCTGCCCCCGTGGAGGTAAGCGCGTCATCATCAAACGCATCGTCACCGACCCGTTCGTGGCAGCCTTCGCCGTGGCAGCCCTGCCCGACGCCCGGCGCTTGATCTGCAATATCCCACCGGCTGATATTGGCATTTTCAATATTTTCATCGCCGGTGGTATAGACACCAATGCGAAGAACATCGGATGCAGACGGCGGAGTTGACCGGGCTAAATTCGTCCACGGTATGGCGAATTCGTAAATCGGACTATCCGGGAAGGGCCAGCTTCGGCTGTAATAGCGTCCCACCGGCGCGCTGCCGGTATTGGTGATATTGGTATACGTGAAGGTTAACGGCGCCGACCACAACCCGGGGCCGATCGCATTGTAGAGGTTGGCCGGCGTTTGACCGAAGGTATTGGCTCGCCAAACCAATTCCAGCACGTGATCGGGATCCCAGCCCCGGAAATTTACCAAGCGGGATGCCGGAGCGGTAGCCGCGCCTGGGGCGATATCACTCAAGCTTCCGGTATCGTTGCCGTTGGTTTGTCCCGGCATATCGATCGCCACATACAGATTAAACCGGTCGGGTTCATTATCCCAACCCAAGCCAGTAGGACCGGTAACGATCAGGTAAAGATAATTGGTATCCCCGTACACGTTGACGTTGCGAATATCGCCATGCACATCAAAACCCGTGGCGGATGGAAGCACCACGGAAGTAGTCGTTCCGTCCGGCCGGACATAGGTATAGGTACGGGCCGCTGATTCACCGAAAAAGTCGGAAGCCGTTGTGGAACCGCCGGTATAGGGCGCGGCAAATTCCGCCTCGGTAAGAAGGGTGTACGATGGATCGATCGAACCGGTCAGGGCGATGCCAAACGGGGCCGAGCACCCCTGCCCCGTTATGATGGCTATATCATCGCGCCGGGAAAGACTTAAACTCTGGCGGGTGTTCGGCCCGGGATCGGTCGGACGACCGGTGGCTTTGGCATTCGCCGTGGTATTGATAAAAATCGGACCGAGAGCGGCAAGATCAAAGCCGGGACCCGAACAGTTGATATTAGGTCCTCCAATCCCCACCCCATCCAAAATTTTCCCGTCCGCTTCGATGTCCTCCACCGAGACCAGATAAAGACAGAGGGTTGAGTTGTTTCGCAATTCGACCGGAACCGGCGCGGTTGCCGGAAGAGCAAACTCGATCTGTCGCCGGAACCCAACCACGCGACTGGTAACGGAAATTCCGCCGACAATCAACGAACGGTTATTGCCTCCGTCATTGCGCCACAATTGCGCTTCCATGGTATCAGCCCCGGTGGCGAACATGGCGATGAAGTAATGCACGTTCCAGGCAAATTCGCGTTCCCACGGCAGGCCGTTTTGCCACATTTCCAGACGGGGCGCCCCTGAACAACCGGTTTCGATGCCGATGATATAATTCACACGGATGGTCGCGGGATTTCCGAAAAAGTCCCCGATGGTGGTATTGAGCGGGTGGGAGGAATCCACGGTCCAGGCAAAGTACCACGGATCATTGGTTCCCCCGGATGGTCCCGGCATCGACAACGCATAAAAATCCATCACATTCCCGCGACTGGCGGTATTGGGACATTCGCCATCGCCAGTGATATTGTTGCCGGGATCTATCGCGCGCGTAGATCCATAGGGATTCGATATCCGGCCATCAACCACGCCATCGGCTAACAGCGTCCCACCGCTCAGAAGGAGACTCACAAAACCCAGCACGAGCGTGTGAGGCATCAAAGCGATACGATCAGTCGCCATAAATTTCATCGAGTAAACTCCTTGGTGCGGATAGTGATTCCCCTATTACAATATCGTTAAGAATACATTGCGTAAATGATTTTGTTAAACCGTTACACCAACGGGTTTTTGGGTATTTTTTGTGTTGCTGGTCTTTTAACTGGACCGAGGCGTGACGGTATATCCCGGATTGGTTAATTTTTCGTGGAACCGCATACCTGGAGCCCTTTCATGAAGTGAAGGGATTTGGTCATGCGGTGCGTGAGCCAGACGGGAATCCGTCGGCGGGGAGTCGTTTGTCCCAGCGTGCCGCCAGCGGTGTTGTC
>DAOLDL010000153.1:0-2226 GCA_035327305.1 Kiritimatiellia bacterium
CAACCTCGCGTTATGTCGAGCATTTCGCAACGCCTTGCAGTCGAAATGACTGCGGTTCGGCGCCGCCAGCAACTTCGGTTTTCGGGATTAAGAAAGATTGGCCGCGTTTTTGCCCCCCAATCTTCATTGAGTCCTGCGCAATCTTGCGCTATAATTGACCCTTGTTTATCGCTTTAACTTGATGTTTATTGAGCAATTCTGCTCTGTAGCCTGTCAGACGATGAATAATTTGGAGATTCTAATGAACAAATGGTTTCTGATATACCCGGCGCTGGTTGCAACGGCATTGCTTCCGGTAATGGCTGAAGAGTCCGGCGAACAACCCGTACCTCGAGGTCCCAGCATTATCTGCGACGAGCCGGATTTTAATTTTGGCGCAGTGGATAGCCAGGCGGTTATCGAACACACGTTTGTTTTTCGAAACATCGGCGACACGACCCTGGAAATTCAGCAGGCTCGCCCGGCTTGCGGATGCACCGTTGCCGAAATCACCGAGCGCAACGTTCCGCCCGGCGGCGAGTCACGCATAACCGCCAAATTAAGCATGCAGGGACGCACCGGGCATCAATCCAAAGGCATCACCATCGTATCCAACGATCCGGAAAAACCGCAATACCGCGTCACCATGTCGGGTGTCGGTCATTCGGCCATGAGGGTTACACCGGAACGATTGATCATTGGCCAATTACGTCCCGGACAGGAATCAATTTATCAGATTGAAATTGCCAGCATGTCGGAACAAACATTCAACATTCTGGAAGTCGCCTCGTCGTCGGCAAACTTCCAGGGAAATTTTGAAACGGTGGAGGCTGGAAAAACATACCGGTTGAACATAGTCGCCACGGCGCCGGGAACGCCTGGCCCATTGAATGCCGCGTTGCGGGTCATGACCGACCATCCAAACCGGCAGGCCATCGACATTCCGATTTCCGCCAACGTGGTGGGTGAACTGATATACGCCCCCGCGGAATTGGTGCTTCCCGCCTCCATGTCCGTCGACGCCCCGCCGCTGACCCGTTATGTAGTGGTTCGCCCGGGAAGCAGTACTACATTTGAAATAACCAATGTAACGTTGCCGAACCGGGAAATGCGCGCCAACATTTTCCCGTTTGGCAATCAAGGATACCGCGTGCAACTGGAAAACATTGTGCCGACGGCGGATTTGGACGGCCAATTCGTGGTTCTCGAAACGACGGCGGAGTTCATGTCTGAAATTCGCATCCCGGTTCGTATAAACCAGTAAATCCACCCCTCAAGAACCATGGCGTCCGGCATTAAACCTAACACCTTTATACAGATGTTGGCGCTAGCCGCGGCATCCGTCGCCGGCGTATTTCTGGCCCGCCCATTTTACAGTCAACCGATTCCATGGACGTACGCCTGGAGCAACCATGTAGTCAGCGCGGCCCAGGAAAAAGGAATTCACACCGTCACGCTTGCCGAGGCGGATGAAATTTCGCGCACATTTTCCCATGTCATTCTCGACGCACGGCGCGAAGCGGATTATTACGCGGGCCACATACCCGGCGCAATGCCGCTTCCAATCAGCGACCTGGATCAACACCTCATGGAAATCATTCCCCTGCTAAGCCCGGAACAACCGATTTTGGTGTATTGCTCCGGTCAGGATTGCGACGAATCGCTGAAACTTGGCGAGGTGTTGATTTCACACGGATTTACCAACGTTCATTTATTTGCCGGAGGCATGGCGGAGTGGAAGCAGGCGGGTTTGCCGGTGGATCAATAATGAAGACAAGGTTTGAACAAGGGATTATTGACACGCTTTGGCCTCACGGCTTGAGGCTGATTCTCGGCATTGTATTCATTTACGCCGGATACATAAAAATTCTTGATCCGGCAAGTTTTGCGAAAAATGTTTACCAGTATCAGATATTGCCGGACGCATGGGTGAACATCACATCCCTGATTCTGCCGTGGCTCGAGGTTGTTTGCGGACTTGCGTTGATCATCGCCCCGCGCCTGCGGCGTGGCGCGTCGGCATGGTTGTTCATTATGCTGGCAGTATTTACGTCCGCAATTCTGGCGAGCATTTATCGCGGATTGGATATATCGTGCGGGTGCTTTTCCACGGATCCGAATGCGGCAAAAATAGGCTGGAAGAAAGTCGCGGAGAACACTGGACTGCTGTTGCTTTCTGTAATCGCTTTCGTACAGGCCGGCAAACACCCATCCGTCAGAGTCAACCGCATGTAGAGGTTGGTCCGC
>DAOLDL010000154.1:0-1867 GCA_035327305.1 Kiritimatiellia bacterium
CGGATACAAGCCGCGATCAATCAACGATTGAATTCCGGCCATGACCATCGGCTTGTCTTCCCGATACGTCACGCCATACCAAGCATCTGGTGTTTGCAGAACCTGCACACATGCTTCACCCCGGGAAATCATGGCGCTGATGGTTGCCGGCAAATAAAACTCGGACTTCACTTCCGCGCCGCGCCGATCAAGAAACGCGCGAAAATCCGACTCCATGCCATGAAAAAGACCGGGAGTAAACCCCCAGCAATTCATGGATACAGGTATCATGCCGTCGTGTGGAATTTTTGCGCCATCGGGATTCCGTGAATAGATTCCATCCGGTTTTTTTTCAATCGCCGTGACTTCTTCAATATCAATCAAACATCCTCGCGCATCAAGGCGGCATAATCCGCGGGAAACCGTTCCGTGCTCGGATACCGTCTGGCGCAACTGATATGCAATCATCGCATAGTTGGACGTGGATGTTGACTCCGACGCCTTGTTCAAATGTCCGGCCAGCAATTCAAAAGCTCTCGGTCCATAAAAGTCATCGGCATTGATTACGGCAAACGGCGAATTCACAACATTCCGGGCGGCCCATACCGCGTGACCGGTTCCCCACGGTTTTTCCCGTCCCGCCGGGCTGGTATATCCCGCCGGAAGGTCGTGCATTTCCTGAAAAGCATATGCGACATCAAGCCGCGACTCCATCGCATCGCCGATTCCATCACGGAAAGCGGCTTCCATGTCCCGGCGAATAACAAATACCACCCGGTTAAATCCGGCGCGAATGGCATCAAATACGGAATAATCTATTACCTTTTCGCCAGATGGACCGACCGGATCGATCTGTTTCAGGCCGCCGTAACGGCTCCCCATACCGGCCGCCAGCACCACCAAATCCTTCTTCATCATGCTTCCCACCTCTGCAATTGATCCATGACACTTTTTTTAAACCGGGAGATATGTCCATTTACACATTGCGACAACGACATTTTTTCGTTCACCACCAAAGGTGTAAGATCCATGGCAAACCATACCGCGCGGGCACGATCGGCATTATGACTGGAAAGAAATGTCGCATGCGATTCGGCGCGCGCCAGCACCGCGCGATCGTAACGTTTTCCGCCCTCCGATTGTGAATTAAAAAGTCCGGTCAACTTTTCTGACAACTCCGGATGGGATGACACATCGAGCACAACTTTATCCTCGATGTTCAGCCAATCGAGGTCGCGCCACATTTCGCAACCCAATACCCGGGCCGGTCGATTATCCATGGGTAGTCGCCGTATTGCGTCGACAACCCTGGCCATCACGGCAACATGGGTTTCATGCGCGTCGGCAGGATTGTGAGTGTAGACGAACTTCGGTTGCGCGGCGGCAAGAATCCGGTGCAGGTCATCCGTCAGGCGAATATCACGCTCGTCTTTGGCCTCCGCGCTTGAATAACCCAACTGCGCAATAAAACTGTACTCCCCGATGCGCGCAGCCTCTTCCTGTTCGGCATGACGGCGAGCGACAAGTGCATCGGCGGAAAGTTCGCCGTCCCTCACACTACCCCGCCCGTCGGTGCAAGTCACACCGCCAAACCATTTATCGGCGGCGCCGTAACACTCCAGAATTCCATGCAGTGCCATGAATTCCAGATCATCGGGATGGGCGCCAATGCCCAGATGGGTGACGCGTTCAAATGCCGTGGACGCCACCGCGTGATCCGGCATTGTCAAGGTTGAGGATGGATGCGCGAATTTCACCGGTTAATAGCGGACAATGAACATACTTGCTTGAAACATGGTTTCAGGGTACTAGGATGCTCATACCCATTGCACTCGTAGCTCAACTGGACAGAGCATCTGGCTTCGGACCAGAGGGTTGGGAGTTCGAA
>DAOLDL010000155.1:0-1735 GCA_035327305.1 Kiritimatiellia bacterium
ACCGTGGTGAGATTCGTCCACACCTGGGGCGTGGCAAGCAGGTTGGTGGTTCCTTGCAGTTGGTAGCGCTCGCCCTCTTCCGTTACGACAGTCACCAAAGCCGGCGACTCCGGCGAGGGAAAGTCGCGAATGCCCGGCGCGAGGCCATTAACCACGCGTAGAAACTGAGTGGGAGCGAGGACGCGGTCGGTGATGCGTAACTCGTCCATCAATCCATTGAAATTGGCAAACGGATCGCTGGCAATTCCTCCAAGTGATACCTCATTGATAAGCGCAAACGGCGCCGGCACATAACCGAAAGGGATAAGCGAGTTGGAACTCATAAGCTGATAATCGATATAAAAAAGCAAGTTGGCGTTATTCAGCACGAAGGCAACATGATGCCAGTGGCTTGGCGCAACCGGCGATGGGTCGATCGACAAGGTTGTGGTGGCGGTAACGCCCACATTCGTAGTTAAATCCGATTGAACAAACATGGCGAGTCGTGGACGGGGGTTCACGGCGCTCAAGAATGGAGTCAGAACGGTGCGAAAAGTTGGGGGCGGAGGATTTGTCCGTCGCGCATCCATAATTCGCATAGGGTAATCACGGCCATTAACCTTGATGAAGGCCTCGATGGTGACGGAGGCCGGATTGTTGGTTAACGCAAGCAAAGCCGGTTCAATAATGCGAACAACTCCCCCGGTCTTGCTGAATCGCAGGCTGTACACATTGGCATTGGTCAATAGTCCGTCCACAACGAGGATTCCCGGAACGTCGGTCGAATAGCCCGAGATTCCATCATCTGCGCTTGCATTCATGTTGCTGGTAATTCCGTGCATCGACCGCCCGGAATAGTCGGATACATTCGTTCCAATCTCTTCAAACCGCCACCATGCGCGCTGTGGCGAGTTTTCGATGTTCAGCGTGCCGGTCATGGTGGCGTGGATCTGGCAGATATAGTGCAGGGTGTTTGGCGCGTTGGTGGGCACAACAAAGGTCAGTGTCCCTACGGCGGTGCCGTTGCCGGTTACCCCGTTCGTGTAGGCGCTACCGGTTCCGGTCACGGCATTGGTCTTGATCCAGAACGGGTGCCCGGTCGCGTTGATGCTGAAGGTGTACGTCCGGCCCCGGTACAGGGTCAGCGCAGGATCGGCGACGCCGTTGATCAGATAGTCGCTCGTGTCGGAATTGACGACGGTGAAGGAATTGGCGTGGGCTGATCCGATGGCGCCCAGCACGAGACCGCACAGTATTAGCAAGTTGCGTAAATGCATCATTTTGCCCTGCGGGTCACGGTATGGAATCGCGCCGGCGGACCGGCCTCAACCGCTACCACTCGAAATTCCCCCACGGTTCGTATTGAATCGCCGACATGTCGCCGATGGGGCCTTCCTGGTTGCCGGGCTGAATGCCGTAATTACCGTTGGCATTTCCCCGTGCGCTGTTCTTGATTATTAGATTGTCGGCACCAATCACCCGGATGCCGATCTCACCATTATTGTTCGCGTGGTTGGACTCAATGCGCACCCCGGAGCCCGCCTGGATTCGGATACCGTTCTCGGCATTGCCTTCGCAGAGATTGCCGATAACGTGGCTATCGCTTTCGGCGAGAATGCCGTCCGTTCCGTTGTTCCGCGCAGTGTTGTCACGAATGATAGTGCCTCGCGCACCCCAGATTCCAATCTGTCCATTGCCCGACACCGTGCATTGCCGGACTTCGCCGCCGTCGCTCAAAAAGTAATAGATACCATAC
>DAOLDL010000156.1:0-1549 GCA_035327305.1 Kiritimatiellia bacterium
TTAAGTCCGATATCGTCGCAAACGCCGCGTTCGCCGCCGGACAGGTTTGCAGAAAACATACTGAAGCCATGAATTCTTCGATGGAGCGTTTCTAAAAAACAAGATATGATCCCTGTAGCAGTATCCAATACATGAAGCATGTCGTCATTGTGGGAGGCGGATTCGCCGGTTTGAATGCCGCCAGAATTTTGGGCGGAAAGAAAGAGGTGAAGGTTACCGTCATCGATCGGACGAACCATCACCTTTTTCAACCCTTGCTGTATCAGGTGGCGATGGCGGGATTAAGTCCGGCGGAAATCGCTTATCCTATCCGTTCCTTACTGGCCAACTACGACAACATTGATGTTTTATTGGGTCAGGTATCCGGCGTAAACCTTCAATCCCGGGAGATCAAGTCTGATTTCGGATGCATACCGTACGATTACCTGATCCTGGCATGCGGCGCCAAGCACAGCTATTTCGGGCATGAAGAATGGGAGGCGTTTGCTCCGGGACTGAAAACTCTTGAACAGGCGACGGAAATCCGGCGCCGCGTCCTTACGGCGTTTGAGTTGGCTGAACGCGAGCCGGACGCCGAACTTCGGCGACAATTGTTAACCTTTGTAATTGTCGGAGGTGGTCCGACCGGCGTTGAATTGGCGGGAGCGCTTGGTGAGATCAGCCGGTATACGCTGGCCAGGGAATTTCGCCGCATTGATCCGACAACAACACGGATCCTGCTGATCGAGGGTGCCGCACGGTTGTTGCCCGCGTATCACCCCGAACTATCAAAGCACGCCCAGCGGGATTTGGAGTCCCTCGGTGTCACGGTATGGCTTGACCGCATGGTAACGGATATCACTTCCTCGGGTGTTCGTATGGGTGATGAATACGTCCATGCCTCAACGGTTATGTGGGCGGCCGGAATCAAGCCTTCCCGTATCAATCAATCGCTCGGTGTTTCAATGGATCCGCAGGGCAGGGTCATGGTTCGTCCGGATTTGAGCCTCGATCAGGCTTCGGAAGTTTTCGTCGTGGGAGACCAAGCCCATCTCAACGGACCGGACGGCCGTCCACTTCCCGGCCTGGCGCCGGTTGCCATGCAACAGGGGCGACATGCCGCGCGACAGATTCTACGCGATCTTCGCAACAAACCACGCATTCCCTTCCATTATATCGACAAGGGGATGATGGCGACAATCGGAAAAAGTAAAGCCGTAGCGCAGATGCATACATGGCGTGTGACAGGTTTTGCCGCCTGGTTGATGTGGTTGTTTGTACACATCTACTACCTGATCGGCTTCAAGAATCGCTTCTTTGTTCTATACCAGTGGGCCTGGTCCTATTTCACCTACCAGAAGGGCGCGCGACTTATCGTCAACAAGGATTGGAAAAGTTATGACCGCCCTCCGGGAGATGGATCGATCCAGCGATGAATATTTTTTATGGAGACGCCGTGCCATCACCGCGCTCTTTTGGAAGAAACCGGGGGCGGACCACAGGTTTCTCCGCGTTAATGCCTGATCACATCACCCGCTTGGAGGGTCGAGCTCCGCGAGACCAAAACCAT